>NZ_JAIEPC010000008.1 GCF_019749955.1 Sphingomonas sp. | reverse complement strand
GCTCAAGCTTGCCTCCAAAAGGAAGCCTTGAATCAACCACCGAGTCTCGCGTCAACCAATTTGTCCACGCCGCCTAGACACCGGTCGACGCAATCAAGCCGGGGAAGTGCTATCTGCGAAAAATTTTCCAACCGAGATTTGGGGAATCACTGGACTGGATCAGAGCAGGCCGTTGCCGCACATCTTCATGGGCTATGGTCCCTGGATTGTCTCGACGGCGGTCGCCGATGTGATGCGGCAATTCGACATGGGACAGGGCGGCTTTTACCCGGTGCGCGTCCTGAAGAAGGACCGCCGAACCCCCTTCAACGGCGAATGGTTCTGCCTGAACTTCGGCAATGTGAAAAAGGCATACCTGGGTGGCGGAAGAGACCCCACGCCGCACATCACAAAGGGCTTCATGCGGCACGCCATGCCAAGCACCCATCTGATCCAAGACAATATGCTGATGGTGAATGCCGATGCGCTGGTCGGCCCGGATATCTGGGTTGATCCGCAGATCTACGACACCTTCTTCGTCAGCGATCGTCTGGCTCAGGGGTTGAAGGGCGCCGGTTTGGCGCGCGCTTTCGGTTTCAAGAAGTGCAAGATCATCTGAGATTGGCGTGCAATTTCAGCGCTGGATGACGTCACTGACGGGCAAGCCCCCGGTCAGCGCCCCCGCATTTCGATCACCCATAAATCGGGCGGCGCGCCGAGGCGAAACGGCAGGATGCTCTCGCCGATCCCCGCCGTCACCACCAGCAGCTTGCCATCCTCGCGCACCAGCCCGCAGCGATAGCGCAAGCCAAAGCGCGACGCGGTCGTGATCGGCCCCCACAGCGGCAGCATGATCTGCCCGCAATGCGTGTGCCCGGCGAGCACCAGCGGCACTGACGCTGGCACTTCGGGCATGATGTCGGGACCGTGGCTCAGCATGATCGGCACGCCGCCCAGTCGCTTCAGCGCGGCGACAGTGCGTGGAACATCCGCGTGGTGGGTGTACGCATCATCGACGCCGCCGATCGCCAGCGGCCCAACCCGGATCGCGCGATTGTCGAGCACGCTAATGCGCGCCTTGGCCAGCGCGGCATGCACCGCGCGGCTGTCGAGCCAATGGTCGTGATTGCCCATCACCGCCACCGTGCCGAGCCGCGGGCGCAAACCGGCCAGCGGCGCAATCGCGGCATCGGCGCCATAGAGCGTGGTCGCCGTGCGCTTCTCGGTCACGAAGTCCCCGGCGATCAGCACCAGATCGGGCCGAAGCGCGTTGACTTGCGCGACCACCCTCGCCAGCCGCTCCGGCGGAGTCTCGGGGCCTGCGACGTGCAGATCGCTCATCAGCACGATCCGCAGCGGTGCCGCATCGCTCGGCCAGAGGGGAACGGCGAGGTTCAGCCGCCGCACGATCGGATCGGCGGTTGCCTCGCGGTACATGAATGCCGTCAGCAATCCCGCCGCCAGCATCAGCCAGGCGCATACCCGCAGGAAAATCCTCACGCCGCCTGGCGCTCGCTCTCCAGCCCGACGGGTGCGAGCGCTTCGAGGAATTGCCGCGCGCTCGCTTCCCAGGTGAAGCCCTTGCCGTAATCGGCGCAGGCCTTGCGATCGAGCTTCAGCGCGGCGCCGATCGCGGTGGTCAGATCGGCGTCCATCACACCGACGCCGTCCTTCAACACGTCGATCGGCCCCGTGACCGGGAAGGCGGCCACCGGCACGCCCGATGCGAGCGCCTCGATCATCACCAGCCCGAAGGTGTCGGTCTTGCTGGGGAAGACGAAGACATCGGCGGCGGCATAGGCCGCGGCGAGATCATGCCCGAATTTGGGGCCGAGGAAATGGACCTCAGGATACTTCGCCTCAAGCGAGGTGCGCGCGGGCCCATCGCCGACGATCACCTTGGCGCCGGGATGCGCGCTTTCGAGAAATGCCTCGATATTCTTCTCGATCGCGACGCGGCCGACGTACAGCTGGATCGGCCCGCCACAGCTGTCAGCCAGCGCGCGGATCGCCGGATCGGGTGTCACATCGGGGCCGAAGGTCGCCAGGTCGACGCCGCGCCCCCAATGCTTGATCTTGGTTAGGCCATGCTGGCGCAAAGCGTCCGCGATCGACGGGGTGGAGGCGAGCACTGCCTGCGCGGGCCAGTGGAACCAGGTGATGTAGCGCCAGATCCAGCCCGGATCGATGCCGATGCGCGCCGACACATAATCGGGGAATTGCGTGTGATAGGCGGTGGTGAACGGAAAACCGCGCGCCAGGCACCAACGCCGCGCGGCCAGACACACCGGCCCTTCGGTCGCGAGGTGGATCGCGTTCGGGCGGAAATCGGCGAGCATCTTGCCGACAGCCGCCGTGCGCGCGAAAGCCAGCCGGATTTCGGGGTAGGTCGGGCACGGCATCGAATAGAAGCGCTCAGGCGAAATCACGAGCACTTCATGCCCCTGCCGCTCAAGCTCGGCGCGCACCGATTGCAGCGTGCGGACGACGCCGTTCACTTGGGGGCTCCAAGCGTCGGTGACGATCGCGATCCGCACTATGCCGCCAGTGCGGGCATATCGGAGAGGGGCGCGGCGTGCTCGCGCTCGGCGAGCGCGCGTACCGCCATTTCGTCGGCCCAGTGCAAAATCTCCATCCGGCCGTCAAAATGTTCAACGAGCGCGGTGCAGCCTTCCACCCAATCGCCGTCGTTATAATATTCAATGCCGCCGATCGTGCGGAACTCGGCGGTGTGGATATGGCCGCACACGACCCCATCGACCCCGCGCGCACCCGCTGCCTGCGCCACCACCTCCTCATAATTGGAGATGAATTCCACGGCGTTCTTCACGCGCGCCTTGGCATGCTTCGACAGCGACCAATACGGCATGTTGAACGCGCGGCGAACGCCGTTGACCCAGACATTGGCGGCCATGAGCGTGTTATAAGCGAAATCGCCGACATGTGCGAGCCACTTATGCGCGAGCGTGATCGCGTCAAATTCGTCGCCGTGCAGCACCAGCAACCGGCGCCCGTCAGCGGTTTCATGGATCGCCTTGCGCCGGATCGCGACCCCGCCGAAATCAAGGCCGGAAAACTGGCGGAAAATCTCGTCGTGATTGCCGGGGATGTAGATCATCCGCGTGCCGCGCTTGGCGCGCTTGAGCAGCCGCCAGACGATGTCGTTATGCGCGGCGGGCCAGTAGAATTTCTTCTTCAGCCGCCAGCCATCGATGATGTCGCCGACCAGATACATCGTCTCGCTGTCGACATGATCAAGGAAGTCGATCAGCATGTCGGCATTGCAGCCGCGCGTGCCGAGGTGGATGTCCGAAATCCAGATCGTGCGATACTTGCGCCGTTCGGTGTGCTGACGTTCGGGGATCGACGGATTGGACTGCGCGAAGTCCGCCAATTCTCCCAGACCTGCATCAACGACTTGTGCGATCTTCATGCCCATTCCCTGCACGCCGAACCAAGTTGATCGGACCGCTATGGCGGGTTTATGTTACAGTTTGAATCGTGGGTTGAACGCCAAAACGCCTCAATCGGTAATCGCGACATGCCCCGGCAGCGCCGCGACGCGCGCCAGCCACGCCAGCACATTGGGATAGGGCGCGAGCGAGAAGGCGCCGCCTTCCTCGGCAACATGGGTGTAAGCATAGAGCGCAATATCGGCGAGCGTCAGCGCCTCGCCGACCAGGAACGGCGTGCGGGCAAGCTGGTCGTCCATCAGCTTGAGTGCGGCCATGCCGGCGACCTGCTTGGCCATCACCTGACCCTTTTGCGCCTCGGTCAGATTGTCCGCGCCGACGAACGCGAACCAGAAGCGCAAGGTCGCGACATTGGGCTCGTGGTTGTATTGCTCCCAGAACATCCAGCGCAGCATGTCGGCGTGATCGAACCGATCGGTCGGGATCAACGTCGATCCATGCGCGAGATAGACGCACGCGGCATTGCTTTCGGGCAGAAATTGGTCGCCGATCTGAAGCACCGGGATGCGGCCATTGGCGTTCACATCGCGCAGGAATGCCGGCGTGCGGGTCTCGCCGGCAATAATGTCATAGGCCCGCCGCTCGATCGGAGTGCCGAGATGCGCGGCGGTGAGCCGGATCTTGTAGCAATTGCCGGATGGGGCATATTCGTGGAGGATTGGCAGGGACACAGGGGCACTCCTTGCGATGGCCATTTGGCTAGGCTATATTGGCCATATGGCAACGTCATTCTCGCTCGACAAGTTCGCATCGGCCTCGCCACTCGATCGAGCGCGCGCGGTCGCCAGGGGACTGCCGGTATCGGCACTGCGCGATCTCGTCGCCGATCGGTCGATGACGCTGGCCGATGTCGCCCGCGCAGTCGGCGCGCGTCGTACACTTGATCGGCGATTGAAGGAGGGGACACCGCTTTCCCCCCGCGAGAGCGACCGCCTCGCGCGGCTGGTAACGGTGCTCGGGCTGGCGACCGAGATATTTGGCGACCGGGCGGAGGCGATGCGCTGGCTTGGCGAACCGAAGGCGCAACTCGACGATCAGGCACCGCTCGATCTGATGAAGACCGATGTCGGTGCGCGCGCGGTCGAGGACTATGTGCTGCAGATGCGGCACGGCTTCTTCGCCTGATCAGCTTGCTGCTGTGGCGCATCTCTGACTTCGCCTCGCTCGACGGCCAAGGGGGTCTTTTCGCGAACGGGCGGTGGCACGAAATGGGCCAGCCAATCGTCTATGCCGCCGACGCCAGCGCGCTGGCGATCCTCGAATCGCTCGTGCGCATCGGACGGATCACCTTGCCGCAACCCTATCAACTCCTGCGGATCGAAGCGCCCGATGACATTGCGGTCGCGCATTGGCGCGGCGATGTTGCGCCGGCGCTGGGCGAAAGCCGCAGTTGGGGGATGAACTGGCTAAGCCGGGGTCAGACCGCCCTTGCCAGCGTCCCTTCAGCCGTCGCACCGCATGGGCGCAACCTGCTGATTAACCCCGCACACCCCGATGCTGCCCGCATCAGCATCATCGCCAAAAGCCTATGGCCGTGGGACAAAAGGCTGTTCCGCTAGCCGCCCAGCGTCAGCACGATCTTGCCGATATGATCGCCGCCTTCCATCCGCGCATGCGCGGCGGTCAGGCAGATCGCTTAGCAGTTTCCCGACGCGGCATGTTCGTGAAGGATGTCGGTCGCGGTCATTCGCCGTCCCCTTCTTTGGGCGGCGCGGCCGGAAGGACAGCCTGCGGCATCGACACCGCCTTGGTCAGCGAATCGAGCGACGCGCCGTCGAGCCCCAATTCCTTCATCAGCCCGTCGATCAGCGGCGCTTGCGCGCGGTAGCGTAGCGCCGCCGACACCGCTGAATTGGCGAGATTATGATCCCCGCCATCGTGGCCGCCACCATTGCCCTGCCCGTTGAGCCCCTCGACCTGGACAATCTTGATGCTGTCGATCGCTTCCATCGGTTTGGCCGCCTCGCGGATCACCTCAGGCAGGATTTTGAGCAGCGCGAGCTTGGCCTGGAGCGACATGGTTTCCGACGACAGGATATTCGCCGCTTCGTTGACCGCGCGTTGTCCCGCCGCTTCGACCTCGAAGCGAACGCGGTCGGCCTCCGCCTTCAGCTTGACGGCTTCAGCATCGCCCTCGGCGGCCAGCCGCATCGCCTCCGCCCGGTTGGCAGCAGCCTGCATTTCCGCCTCTGCCTGGACCTTGATCCCGATTGCGGCACGTTCGGCTTCGCGCGCGGCATCGATCAGTTCGATCCGCTTCTGACGTTCGGCGATCTCGGTTTCGCGCGCGGTGCCGACTTGCTCCTCGGCCGCCACTGCCTTGGCGCGGGCGCCATCGGCTTCGGCCCGCGCCTGACTTTCCTCGCGGCTCTTGTTCTGGACCGCGATCTGCTGTTCCTGCCGCGCGAGTTCGAGCGCCTGAGCCTGCGCGATCTGCGCTTCCTTCACGGCGCGATCGGCCTCGATCTGCTGGCTGTCGATCTGCTTCTTGGCTTCGATCCTTGCCTGCTCGGACTCCTGCTGGCGCAGCGATTGCTCGCGCGCGACTTCGGACGCCTGCGCCGCGCGCTTCATCTCAATCTCACGCTCCTGCTCGAGCCGCGCAAATTCGGTGTCGCGACCGATCAGGAAGCTCTGGCGCGAGGCTTCCAGATTCTTGGTCTCAATTTGCACGCGCGTGTCCTGCTCAATATCGTTGCGCGCTTTCTTGCGCAGTTCGATCTGCTCGGTCAGCTTCGTCAGACCTTCGGCGTCAAAGGCGTTGTTGGCATTGAAATGCTCGATCGAGGTCTGGTCGAGCCCCGTGAGCGACACGCTCTCCAGTTCCAGCCCGTTCATCGCCAGATCGACCGAGGAGGCCTGCTGCACCTTCTGCACGAATTCGCTGCGCTGTTCGTGCAGTTGCGCCATCGTCATGCCGGCGGCGACCGAACGCAGCGCATCGACGAACTTGCCCTCGACCAGCTCCTTCAGCGCATCGGGGTGCATCGTCCGCATGCCGAGCGTCTGGGCAGCGGTCGCGATCGACTGCGCGTCGGGCTTCACCCGGACGTAGAATTCGGCCTTCACGTCGATCCGCAACCGGTCGAAGGTGATCAGCGCATCGGTGTTCTTGCGCTCGACGGCGAGCCGCACGGTGTTGAGGTTGACCGGCATCGTTTCATGAAACACCGGCAACACCAGCGCGCCGCCGTTGATGACGACCTTTTCGCCGCCGAATCCGGTGCGCACAAAGCCGACTTCCTTTGACGCGCGCTTGTACAGCCGCGCGAGCATCAGGCCGATGATCAGCAGGGCAACCAGGCCGATCCCTGGAAAAACGACATATGGCAGCACCCAGCCGCCCTGCGGAACGAGGTCGTTCATCGAATTTTACACTCCGATATGCGGCAAGCGATGATCACCGCGGGAAATGGCGCGGAACAGATTGTCCTCGCGTCGCACGAGAAGGATCGCTTCGCCCTCCTCGAAAATCTGGTCGGGCATATTGGGCTCGACCATCACAAAATGCGCTTGGCCGTGGATATCTTCCACCCGTGCGCGCGCTGGCGATCCTGCTGCGGCGCGCCCGGTGACGATCCGGGCATATTCACCGACGAGCGAATCGAGCGACACGGCGGTCGTCTCGTCGCGCGGCAGCACGCGCGCGAGCAGCCGCGCGCCAAGCCCCGTGAGCGGCAGACTCGTTGCCAATGCGCCCGGTACCGCGAACAGCGGCGACAACAGCGCCCCGAAAATGTCATGACTAAGTTGCTCGACGATCAGCCCCGTGCTGCCAAAGATCCCAAGGAACAACACCAGCAGCGCCATCAGCGGCACCCGGCCGAAGCCCAACCACCCCAGAAGATCAGTACCGCCATCGATATGGACGTCGGAATCGACATGGGCATCGGCGCCAAAGTCGCCACCCAGGCCAACCAACTGCACCAGTCCGATCAACACCATCAGAACGAGTGCGGAGACAAAGGCAACGCTCTGCGGCGCGCCCAGCAAGGCAAACACGGTAGTTCTCCTGACACAGAGATTATTACAGGGCGTTGCGACCCGCATCTAGCGAAATCGGATGGCCGCTGCCGATTTTCGGCGGCGCGCGCGGGGTTTAGTCCAGCGTCAGTACGATCTTGCCGATATGATCGCCGCCTTCCATCCGTGCATGCGCCGCGCCCGCTTCGGCGAGCGGGAAGGTCATGTCGATCACCGGCTTCAGCCTGCCCTCGGCGACGAGCGGCCACACCATACGCGCGAGTTCGTCGGCGACCATCGTCTTGAACGACACGTCGCGCGGGCGCAGCGTCGATCCGGTCAAGGTCAGCCGCCGACGCATCACCTCAAAGATCGGGATCGTCGCCATCAGCCCGGCCTGCACCGCGATCGACACATGGCGCCCGTCATCGGCGAGGCACTGGAGGTTGCGCGGCACATAATCGCCGCCGACCATGTCGAGCACCGCCTGGCACCCCTGCCCGCCGGTGATCTCGCGCACCCGCGCGACAAAATCCTCGGTCCGGTAGTTGATCGCATGCGCTGCGCCGAGCTTGAGCGCGGCGGCGCATTTATCGTCCGACCCTGCCGTGACAATGACGGTCAGACCAAACAGCGCCCCCAGCGCAATCGCCATCGTGCCGATGCCGCTGGTGCCGCCATGCACGAGCACGGTATCGCCCTCGACCGCATAGGCGCGCTCGAACAAATTGGTCCACACGGTGAACAGCGTTTCGGGAATCGCGGCGGCTTCGATCATCGTCAGTGCCTCGGGCACCGGCAGGCACTGGCCGATGGGTGCTGCGACAAACTCGGCATAGCCGCCGCCGCCGAGCAGCGCACACACCGGCTGGCCGAGCAGATCGGCCTCGACGCCCTCACCCAGCGCCACGATCGTGCCCGCAACCTCCAGCCCCAGGATCGACGGCGCGCCCGGCGGCATCGGATATTGCCCCTTGCGCTGAAGCACATCGGGGCGATTGACCCCGGCAGCGGCAACCTTGATCAGGACTTCGCCTGCACCGGGCACCGGCACCTGGCGCTCGACCAGCACCAGCGCCTCGGCCGCGCACGGCGTCACCGGATCGATTGCGGTCATCATTTCGGGTATTGCCGTCATCTGGTCCCCCAACCCGCTTCTTAGCCGGGTGCGTGCGCATAAGTCAGCAGAAATTCTGCGGTGACCCGTGCGGCAAGTCGCGCACGTCGGTGCTCAATTCACGCCTAAATCGCGCCGCGCCCCATTGACACGACTCTGCCCGCGCGTGACCATGTGCGTTAATGGATACCGACGACATCGCACCGCCGCCTCGGGCTGGCGATCCGGTGGGGCTGCTGGGCAAGCAGGACCTCGATCCCTTGTCGGTGCGCGAACTCGAAGGCCGCATTGCCGCGCTGGAGGCGGAGATCGCCCGAACGCGCACCCATATGGCGCGCGCGGTCAGCCACCGCGCCGTCGCCGATCAGCTTTTCAAGCGGTGAGCGCCGGGCCGTCTGGAGTCCGCGCGGCGGAAACTCGATTTCAAGTGCTTGATGCCGGGCCACAGCCTTCCGACATAGGAATGACTGGCCCACGCATCGGTCGTGGTCCCAAGGAGTAATCTGATGCCGTCCTTCGCCTCCGCTCTCGAGACCACGCTGCACAAGGCCCTCGAAGCCGCGTCCACCCGGCGCCATGAATATGCGACGCTCGAGCATCTGCTGCTTGCGCTGATCGACGACGAGCATGCCTCGAAAGTGATGACCGCGTGCGGCGTCGACCTCGGCGAACTGAAGCGCACCGTCGCCCATTATCTCGACACCGAGCTCGAAGCGCTGAAAGTCGCGCAGGCGACCGATCCGTCGCCGACGAGCGGGTTCCAGCGCGTTGTCCAGCGCGCGATCCTCCACGTCCAGTCCTCGGGCCGTGATGAAGTGACCGGCGCCAATGTGCTCGTCGCGCTGTTCAGCGAACGCGAAAGCTATGCCGTTTATTTCCTCCAGCAGCAGGATATGAGCCGCCTCGACGCGGTGAGCTTCATCAGCCACGGCGTCGGCAAGGGCGGCACCCCGCCCGAAGCCTCGACCCCCAAGGGCGCCGAAGAGGAAAAGCCCGCCAAACAGGCGGAAAAGGGCAAGAGCGAAAGCGCGCTCAAGCAATTCACCGTCGACCTCAACGAAAAGGCCAAGCGCGGCAAGGTCGATCCGCTGATCGGCCGCACGGCCGAAGTCGACCGCACGGTGCAGATCCTGTGCCGTCGCAGCAAGAACAACCCGCTCTATGTCGGCGATCCCGGCGTCGGCAAAACCGCGATTGCCGAAGGCCTCGCGCGCAAGATCATCGAAGGCGATGTGCCCGACGTGCTCAAGCCCGCGGTGATTTACTCGCTCGACATGGGCGCGTTGCTCGCGGGCACGCGCTATCGCGGCGATTTCGAAGAGCGGCTGAAGGCGGTCGTCAACGAGCTCGAAAAGCTGCCCGACGCGATCCTGTTCATCGACGAAATCCACACCGTGATTGGTGCAGGCGCGACCAGCGGCGGCGCGATGGACGCGTCGAACCTCTTGAAGCCCGCGCTGTCGGGCGGCACGATCCGCTGCATCGGCTCGACCACCTACAAGGAATTCCGCAACCATTTCGAAAAGGATCGCGCGCTGCTGCGGCGGTTCCAGAAAATCGACGTCAACGAACCGACGATCGAGGATACGATCAAGATTCTCGCCGGACTGCGCACCGCGTTCGAAGACCATCATAATGTCAAATACACCCCCGACGCGATCAAGTCGGCGGTCGAACTCAGCGCGCGCTACATCAACGATCGCAAGCTGCCCGACAAGGCAATCGATGTGATCGACGAAGTCGGCGCGATGCAGATGCTGGTGCCGCCCAGCCGCCGCAAGCGGACAATCACCGCCAAGGAAATCGAAGCGGTGATCGCGACGATGGCGCGCATCCCGCCCAAATCGGTGTCGAAGGACGACACCAAGGCGCTCGCCACGCTCGAAAACGACCTCAAGCGCGTGGTGTTCGGCCAGAATTCGGCGATCGAAAAGCTCGCCTCGGCGATCAAGCTCAGTCGTGCGGGCCTGCGCGATCCCGACAAGCCGATCGGCAATTATCTGTTCACCGGCCCGACCGGCGTCGGCAAGACCGAAGTCGCGCGCCAGCTCGCGTCGATCATGGGGATTCCGCTCCAGCGCTTCGACATGAGCGAATATATGGAGCGGCATTCAGTCAGCCGCTTGATCGGTGCCCCTCCCGGCTATGTCGGCTTCGACCAGGGCGGGCTGCTCACCGATGCCGTCGACCAGCAACCGCATTCGGTGCTGCTGCTCGACGAGATCGAAAAGGCACACCCCGATCTGTTCAACATCTTGCTGCAGGTGATGGATAACGGCCGCCTGACCGACCAGCACGGCAAGAGCGTCGACTTCCGCAACGTCATCCTGATCATGACGACCAATGCGGGCGCGAGCGACATGGCGCGCGAGACCGTCGGCTTCGGCAACCTGACGCGTGAGGGCGAGGACGAGCAGGCGGTGCAGAAGATGTTCACGCCCGAATTCCGCAACCGATTGGATGCGATCGTACCGTTCGGCTATCTGCCGACCGACGTCGTCGCGCGGGTGGTGGAGAAGTTCATTCTCCAGCTCGAACTCCAGCTCGCCGATCGCGGCGTGCACATCAAGCTCGACGAGGATGCCAAGGCGTGGCTGACCACCAAGGGTTATGACAAGCTCTATGGCGCACGGCCGATGGGGCGGCTGATCCAGGAAAAGGTCAAACAGCCGCTCGCCGAAGAACTGCTGTTCGGCAAGCTCGTCCATGGCGGCGAAGTGACGGTGAAGCTGAAGGACGACGCGCTGGCGTTCGAAATCACCCCCGCCGCGCCGAAAAAGCCCAAGAAGAAGGGCAAGGTGGAGAAGATTGAATCCTAGATTTGATGAAGATCACTAACAACCAATCAGATCACATGCCTATTTATTCGCTCTTACTATCCAATAGTTCGCCGCAGTTGAGATATTAGCATTGGCAATACTGCCTTGATTTGCGCCATTTGGAAACATTATATCAGGCATTACTGTAGTAATTGACATAACGGGGTGAAAGTTGTCTCGGGCTAGTAATACCATTTGCTTTTTCGCATCATTTTCATTGATAAAGACATAAAATCGAAAATCCATATCGATCTCCCACAATAAAACTTATTAACTTAGAGCCTTGACCGCGGTGTCCCATCGGTCGCCGGTAATATTTCTAAGATTACCGTCTGACTTTAGTACTGCGGCGCAAGCAGCTGCGGTATTTGTGGCACTGCAAGCGCGCACAAATTTCCCACCAGCAGTGATAGCGTCATCAGCCTTTTGAAGCTTTGTCTTGTATGTTTGATCGTCCAACTTTTCCACAGCGGACGCAAAGGCCGCACGTCCCTTGTCGGCGCTTTCGACAACTTCTGCTGCGAACGCCGCAGAGTATGACGAATTTGCCTCCGCTGTCGCGCTCTCGCTCGCTGCGACCAGCGCCGATCCATGTTTCGCAAGCTCGCGTGCCGCGAGACCGGTAGCAAAATACTGCGCGATCGCTCCACCGGCCTTGGCATCGCCGCCCATTTTGGATGCATTGCCCTTCGCACCGAAGCTCGCGAAGACCGAATAGGAGTCCTTGATTGTAGCACCATCCTCCCCGACAAACTTGCAGCCGGGCGCAGGCACTGCCGCAGATTCCGTAGCTGGGCAGGGAGTAAGGTCAGCCCCCTTCCCCGAGGTATTCGCCAGCAGCGGCATCAGCACCAGTTCCTGTCGCGAATAAGCGAGTTGGATCGCCGGTGTCTGCGTCGCGTCTGCCCCGACCTTCAAGCCAATGACGGTGTTGGTCCCGAACATCAGCAAATTGGTATGCTTCGGCGTCGCGCAGCCGCTTAGCGCGGCGGCGGCGATGGTTGTGGCGCCAAGGATGATCTTGCGCCGGTTCCGGTAATGCATGCCCCCTCCATTGATTTTACGAGTGTTTCGACATTCTTCATTTCGGCATGGTCGCGAACGATGATCACCACGCGGCAGTCTTCGGGTCGGGCGAACACGAACTTGCTGTCGCGCCAGCCCAGAAACACGCTACCATCGACGCCCAGACCCAGTGTCTTGACGTCAGCCGCGATCAGCGGCCCGGTCGAATCCGGAAATACAACCCGGACAAGCCCCAAATAATAATGGGTACCCCGCGCGCCGCTGGTGGGTATCGACGTACACCCGGCCAGCGATACAAGCGCAGCTATCGGAAAAACACCCGGTCGCCCCCGCATCACCACCTCATCAGGTCACCGTATGGACGATTCCGACTCGATCGCGAGCGTAACGAAAACAGACTGCTAACCTTCGGCCAAGTCAACCAAACCGCTCCAGAACGGACCTAAAAGAGCTGAAACATCGTTTACCGGATTTTGGTGTCCTTGCCGCTATTTGTTGGCAATGCCATGGTTCAGCCTCTTTCCGCGCCTTGCGCTGCTGCTCATGGGCGTAATGCTGATCGGCGCACCCGCAACCGCGCGCGCCGATATCGGGATGATTGGCGATCCCGTGTCGATCTGTATTGCCCGCGCCCAGCCGGGGCAGCGCGCGGACGATTTGTTCGCCGGGCGCGTCCCAGTCGATTGCACCGCGCCGCAGCGCGATTTCGGCAGCGGGGATTTCTGGGTGCTGTCTTCGCGGGTCAACCGCACAGGCGATGTCGCGCTGCGTTCAGGCAGCGTCTGGCAAGCGCGCCGCACCGTTTATGCTCTCTACGCTGACGGCGAGATTGTCGCGCGGACCAGCGACGGGCGCGCGGCGAGCCGCGACCTGCAACTCGGCGCAATCTTTCTGGACCGCCTGCCCGCGCGCACCGCGCCGCTGGTGCGCGTTGCCTGGAAGATTGAAGGCTCCGCGAATTTGCGGGGCATCGTCAACGGTCCAAGGCTGGCGACAATCCGCGAAAGCGGCTGGTCGAACCTCTACCTTGCGGCGATCTACGCCGCCTTTGCCGGCATGTGCCTCGCGCTGATCATCCACCACCTCGCGCTCTGGACGGCGATGCGGCATCTTTTTCAGCTGAAATATGTGCTGATGGTGGTGATCCTGCTCGGCTTCACCTTCACCTCGTCGGGGGCGATTGCGTGGGCCTTTCCCGGCATCGACAATAATGACCGGCTAAGGCTCAACTATATCGGGCTGGGCTTGTCCGCCGCCGCCGCGCTCAGCTTCGCGCGCAGCTTTTTCGAAGAACGGGTGTTTGCCGGCGCGGTTGGCCGGTCGGCGACGCTTGTGTCGTTGGCGGTGTTGGCCGCGTCCTTTGGCTATGCGGCACTGGCGCCCTGGCAGATGCTGCTGCTCGACAAGGCGTTCGCGATCGCCTTTCTGGCGTTGATCGGCTTTGTCGGCGTCATCCTGTGGCGCGCGTGGCGGTTGCGCAGCAATTATCTGTGGGTGTTCGCGCTTGCCTGGGGCGCGCCGGTTGCCTTTGCCGCGCTGCGCGTCGCCAATAACTTCGGGCTGATCGGCTGGAGTTTCTGGGTCGACCAGTCGACGATGCTGTCGATGGCTGCCGAGGCATTGCTGTCGTCGGTCGGCATCACCTATCGCATCCGCTTGCTGAGCCGCGAGCGCGACGAGGCGCGGATTCAGGAACTCGCCGCGCGCGCGCTCGCCGATGCCGATCCGCTGACGGGGCTGCTCAATCGGCGCGCGTTCCTGCACGGGGCGATCGGGCGCGAGGGCGACCAGACCCTGTTCGTCATCGATCTCGATCACTTCAAGGCGGTCAACGAGACCATCGGCCACGACGGCGGCGACGAAGTGCTCCGCGTGTTCGCGCGCGGGCTGCGTGCCGCTGCACCCGATGGCGCGCTGGTGGCGCGGATTGGCGGTGAAGAATTTGCGGTCGTGATGGACGCCAAGCGCGCGGTCGACCCTGACGATCTGCTCGCGCGGCTGCGGGTCGAGCGGATGCCGTTTGACATGGCCATCACCGCGAGCATCGGCACGTTCACCGGCCCGCTCGCCACCGAAAGCGACTGGAAAACGCTGTACCGCGGCGCCGACCGCGCGCTTTACGCCGCCAAAGCCGATGGCCGCGACCGCGTGCGCGGTGGCGTACCCCGGGCGGCCTGAGCCTGTCGGCTTCGGCTTGTGGCGCACCCCCCGTTCGGCTATGGTTAAACCGCTCGGGAGGGTGGGATGCGCATGCGCCGGACTGCCATTGCTGTAATCGCGCTGCTGCTGCTGGCGGTCACCGCCGTGCGCCATCCGTCGGCCGATATCCGCGTGATCACGCATCAGGTCGGCGATCCGGCGCCGCGTCAGGTCACGGCCGCCATCGATCTGGGCGTGATGGCATTCTCGCTGCTGATCACCTGGACCGGCAAGCGCTTCAGCTAAGCCGTCTTGCACGCCTTAGCGGGCTTGCTTACACGATTGTGAATGAGTGATCACGAAGCCGCTTGGCGCGCCGCCTATCGCCACCCCGGTAGCTGGGACGTGGCACTGCCGCCGCTGTCGATGGTCGAGTTTTTCGATCGTGCCGCAACCACGCACGGCACCGCCCCGCTGATCGATTTCCTCGGCCGTCAGTATAGCTATGCCGAAACGCTCGACGGCGCCAACCGCGTTGCGGCGGGACTGGCGGCGCTCGGCTATCGGCCGGGTGACCGGATCGGGCTGTTCCTGCCCAATGTCCCGCATTACCTCGCCGCTTATTACGGCATCATGAAACTCGGCGCGACGGTGGTGAATTTCTCACCGCTCTACACGCCCGCAGAGCTCGCGCATCAGGTGGCGGATTCGGGGACACGGCTGCTGTTTACCATTTCGGCAACCGCCCTGCTGCCGACCGCGATCAAGGTGCTGAACGACAGCGCGCTCGAACGGCTGGTGGTCGGATCGGTCGCGGGTGCCCTGCCCTCGGCCAAGTCGGTGCTCTACCGCTGGTTCAGCCGCAAAGACATTGCCCCCAAGCCCGATGACGCGCGGATCATCGCTTTTTCGAAGCTGATCGCCAATGACGGTCGCCATACCGCCGCGACGATCGACCCCGAGCAGGACGTGGCGCTGATCCAGTACACCGGCGGCACCACCGGCACGCCCAAGGGCGCGATGCTGACGCACCAGAATCTGTCGGCCAATGCGCGCCAGGTCAATGCGATCGACCCGCAGCCGGGGCTGCCCGACCGCATCCTCGGCGCGCTGCCGCTGTTCCACGTCTTCGCCAATACCTGCGTGCTCAACCGCACGGTGTTGAGCGGCGGCTGCATCGTCATGCTGCCGCGCTTCAATGCGGCGCAAGCGCTCGGCGCGATTGGCCGGTCGAAAGTGACGGCGGTGCCCGGCGTGCCGACCATGTATCAGGCGCTGCTCGACAACCCCGCGCTCGCCAAGACCGATTTCAGCCATTTGCGCGTCTGCATTTCGGGCGGCGCCCCCTTACCGCCCGAACTCAAGACCCGCTTCGAGCGGGTCACCGGCTCGACCCTGATCGAGGGCTATGGCCTGTCCGAAAGTTCAGGCGTCGTCTCCGCCAACCCTTACGAGGCCGAAGGCAAACCCGGCACGATCGGCCAGCCGATCCCGGGCACGCGGATCGCGCTGGTGGACAAGGAAGACCCGTCAAAGCCCGCGCCCGAGGGCGAACCCGGCGAGATCATCGTCGCTGGCCCGCAGATCATGAAGGGCTATTGGCAGCGGCCCGAAGCCGATGCGGAAGTGTTCGTCACCGATGCCGCGGGCACACGCTGGCTGCGCACGGGCGATGTTGGCACAATAGACGCCGACGGCTTCGTCAAGATCGTCGACCGGCTGAAAGACATGATCGCGGTCGGCGGCTTCAAGGTCTTCCCGAGCCAGATCGAGGCCGTGCTCTACAGCCACCCGGCGGTGAAGGAGGCGCTGGTGATCGGCATCCCCGACACCTATCGCGGCGAACATCCCCGCGCTTATGTGACGCTCAACGACGGCGCGACCGAGACCGGCGAAGCGCTGACCGCGTGGCTCAACCCCCAACTCGGCAAGCATGAGCAAGTCGACGACGTGGTGGTGCGGCTGACGATGCCCAAGACGATGATCGGCAAGCTGAGCCGCAAGGATCTGGTGGCGGAGGTGTTGGGGTAGAACCGTCGCAAAGCCCCTCCCCTTCAGGGGAGGGGTTGGGGTGGGGCCGCGCCTCAGGCGACTGAGCCCCCACCCCTGCCAATCCCCTGAAGGGGAGGGGTTCGATAATCTCACGCAAATCGGCTACAGCCCCGCCAGATCGATCTCGCTGTGCCGGTCGAGCGTCTTAGACTGATCGTGCATCGGGTATTTCAGCCCGGTCGCGCAGTTGAACAGCACCACCTTGTCGTCGCCACCCACCAACCCCCGATCGCGCGCCGCGTGATAGGCCGCGAGCGTCGCGCCACCCTCGGGACACAACAGCAACCCATCCTCGGCCGCACAGCGCACCACCGCCGCTTCGATCGCGTCGTCATCGACCGCCATCGCAATCCCGCCCGACTCGCGCACCGCGCGCAAAATCAGGAAATCGCCGACTGCGCGGGGCACGCGGATGCCGCTCGCGATCGTGTGTGCGCCTTCCCAGCGCTCGGCATGCTCGACGCCGTCGTCGAAAGCCTTGACGATCGGCGCACAGCCGCTTGCCTGCACCGCGAACATCTTGGGGCGCTTGGGGCCGATCCAGCCGAGCGCTTCGAGCTCGTCGAATGCTTTCCACATGCCGATCAGCCCGGTGCCGCCGCCGGTGGGGTAGAAGATCGCATCGGGCAACTGCCAGCCGAACTGCGCGGCCAGTTCGAGCCCCATCGTCTTCTTGCCCTCGATCCGGTACGGCTCTTTCAGCGTCGAGCAGTCGAACCACAGCCCTGCCGCCGCGCCCTTCCCCACGATCGCGCCGCAATCGTCGATCAGCCCGTTGACGCGGTAGACGCGCGCGCCCTGCAGCGCGATTTCGCGGACATTGATCTCGGGCGTGTCGTCGGGACAGAGCACCACCGTCTCAATGCCGCACCGCGTCGCATAGGCCGCGAGCGCCGCCCCGGCATTGCCATTGGTCGGCATCGCGATTTTCTTGACGCCGAGTGCCTTGGCCATGCTCACCGCCATCACCAGCCCGCGCGCCTTGAACGATCCGGTCGGCAGCCGCCCCTCATCCTTCACCACGACGCGCACGCCGCCCGAGCCGGGGATCGGCACCAGTGGCGTCTCGATCTCGCCCAGGCTGACGATATTGGCGGCGTCGCGGACCGGCAGCAATTCGCGCCAGCGCCACAAATCACTCGGCCGCGCCTCAACGAGCCCGCGCGGCAGTTGCGCACGGATCGCGGCGAGATCGTAGCGCACGAGCAGCGGCCGCCCGACGCGGCTGAGGCCATGCAGCTGGTCGGCCTCATAACGCTCGCCCGTCATCGAGCATTCGAGATGCGTCACATAGGAGACGCGCGGTTCGGTGAGGTTGGGGTTCATACCGGCCATTAGCCGCGACTAAGCGTCGAATTCCAGTGCCGCCGCCGCACCGCCGGAAAGATTGAGCGGACGATTTGGTTCGACCGGGCTGGGTTCGCCTTCAGCCTGACCCGCGCCGCGCTTGCCCGGGAACTTGCCGGCGGCGACGGAGAGGATCACGCGCATACCCGGGGCAAGTCGCCGCAAGAAAACCTCTTGCGTGATCGTTGCCGTGGCCCACGGCAGATGAGTACCGAATCGTGCTGCGTCACTTTTGCGCGGTGCGTCATGATGCGGCATTGTCCTCACCCCGCCTTCGCCACGCCGACCAGTGCCGGGCGCAGCAGCCGGTCCTTCAGCGCATAGCCCGCCTGCATTTCCTGCACGATCGTGCCGGGTTCGGCATCGCTGGGCAGTTCCATCATCGCCTGGTGCCAATTGGGGTCGAGCTTTTCGCCCATTGCCTTCACCTTGGCGATGCCGTGGCGCTGGAACACCGCTTCGAGCTCGCGCCCCGTTGCTTCGAGGCCCGCGACGAGGCCCTTCATCTTGTCATCGGCGCGCAGCTCGGCAGGGATCGCCGTCAGCCCGCGTTCGAGATTATCGGCCACCGACAGCAGATCGCGCGCGAAGCTGGTCACGGCATAGGCGCGCGCGTCGACCGCTTCCTTTTCGGCGCGGCGGCGGACATTCTGCGCTTCGGCAGCGGCATAGAGCACCGACGCCTTGGCTTCGGCCAATTCGGCCTCCAGCGCAGCGATACGCGCAACGTCGGCGCTCGACCCGTCACCGTCCTGGTCGGCGAACGGGCTGCCAGCCGTTTCGGCGGTGGCCAGATTATCGTCGTCAATCATCGTCTTCAGTCCTGTGTTACTGCATCAGGCGCGCGAGCGTGGCAGCGGTAAAATCCACCATTGGCACAATGCGCGCATAGTTCAACCGAGTCGGCCCGATCACGCCGACCACCCCCACAACACGCCCGTCGAGCCCGTGAAACGGTCGTGCGATCACCGAAGATCCCGACAGCGCGAAGAGATTATTCTCCGCGCCGATGAAGATCCGGGTCGCATCGCCGTCGCGCGCGCGATCGAGCAAATGGGCGATCTCCTGCTTGCCTTCAAGATCATCGAGCAAGTCGCGCACGCGGTCGAGATCGGCGGCGGCCGCGGCGTCGATCAAGCGACCCTGTCCGCGCACGATCAGCACCGGGCGGCGATCGCTGTCCTCGCTCCACACAGCCAGCCCCGCTTCGATCAGCGCGCGCGCCGCCCCGTCGAGCGCGGCCCTTTCGGCGGCAATCTCGCGGTCGAGCCGCGCGCGCGCCTCGGCGAGCGTCAGCCCGCTCAGCATCGCACTGACATAATTGGCGGCTTCGGTCAGCGCCGACGCACTGGTGCCGGGCGGCAGATCGACCACGCGGTTCTCGACCGATCCGTCTTCCGCAACCAGCACCGCCAGCGCCTGCTGGGCCGATAGCGGCACAAAGGCGAGCTGGCGCACCACGACTTCGCGCTTGGGCACGAAGACGAGGCCCGCGCACGCCGACAGGCCTGAGAGCGTTGCGGTGGTCGCGGCAATCGCTTCCTCGACCGGCCCGGCCTGCGCGAGGCGCGCTTCGATGGCCGTGCGCTCCTCGACCGAGGGTTCGAGCGCATGCATCATGCCGTCGACGAACAACCGCAAACCGGTATCGGTCGGCATCCGTCCGGCGCTGGTATGCGGGGCGGCGAGCAGCCCGAGTTCCTCCAAATCCTGCATCACATTGCGGATCGACGCGGGCGACAGGTTGAGGCCGGAGAGCTTCGAGATGGTACGCGACCCGATCGGCGCACCCGAGTCGAGATAGCTTTCGACGACGATCCGAAACACATCGCGCGCGCGGTCGTTCAGCTCAAGGATCGGCGGGCTCATTGGGCAGAGTTAGGGCCTGCGCTGGCGAGCGACAAGCGTTGCGCCCCGCACCCGATCCTTTAAGGCAGCGCCAACCCATCACAGGAGTCACCGATATGCGCCCTTCCGGCCGCGCCCCCGATCAAATGCGGATGATCAGCATCGAACCGCGCTTCACCAAACATGCCGAAGGATCGGTGCTGATCGGCTTTGGCGACACCAAGGTGCTGGTTACGGCTTCGGTCGAAGAGCGGGTGCCGCCGTTCCTGCGCGGCAAGGGCGAAGGCTGGGTGACGGCCGAATATGGCATGCTCCCGCGCGCCACCCACACCCGCGGCAACCGCGAGGCGGCCAAGGGCAAGCAATCGGGCCGCACCCAGGAAATCCAGCGCCTCATCGGACGGTCCTTGCGCGCGGTCACTGACCTGAAATTGCTTGGCGAGCGCCAGATCACGCTCGATTGCGATGTGATCCAGGCCGATGGTGGCACCCGCACCGCCTCGATCTCGGGCGCGTGGGTGGCGCTGCGGCTCGCGATCGACGGCCTGCTCAAGGACGGCAAGCTCACCGCCGATCCGCTCACGCAGAAAGTCGCGGCGATCAGCTGCGGCATCTGGCAGGGCACGCCGGTGCTCGACCTCGACTATGACGAGGATTCGACCGCCGACGCCGACGCCAATTTCGTGCTGCTCGAAAATGGCAACATCGCCGAGGCGCAGGCAACTGCCGAGGGCGCGACCTATGACGAGGAGGGCCTGCTCCGCCTGCTCCGCCTCGCGCGCATCGGCTGCACCGACATTTTCGCCGCGCAAGCCCGCGCCGTCGCATGACCGAACTGCCGCCCCAGGCGATCCGCAAGCTCACCCCCGGCAAGCTGGTGATCGCGACGCACAATGCCGGGAAAGTGCGCGAGATCACCGCGCTGCTCAGCACCTATGGCATGCAGACGATCTCGGCGGCTGAACTCGACCTGCCCGAGCCCGAGGAAACCGGCACGACCTTCGTCGCCAATGCCGAGCTGAAAGCGCGCTACGCCGCCGATCTCTCGGGCCTGCCCGCGCTCGCCGACGATAGCGGGTTGTGCGTCGAGGCACTCGGCGGCGATCCCGGCGTCTACACCGCCAATTGGGCCGAAACCGCCGACGGCACCCGCGACTGGACGCTGGCGATGACCAAGGTACAGACAAAGCTCGAAGCGCTTGGCCCCGATGTCAGCCGCGCGGCGACCTTCGTGTCGACGCTCGCGCTCGGCTGGCCTGATGGGCATCTCGAATGGTTCGAAGGGCGCATCGACGGCACATTGATCTGGCCGCCGCGTGGCGCCGCAGGCTTTGGCTATGATCCGATGTTCGTGCCTTTGGGCGAGACGCGCACTTTCGCCGAAATGCCGTTTGAGGAAAAACAGGCGAACAACCACCGCGCGCGCGCCTTTGCGGCGCTGGTGAAGGCGGCTTTCTAACCGCTACCCAGCGCTGTTTCACACGGACGCAACAAAAATCCTGCCTAAGTGGATTGGGGTTTCGCAATTTTGGGAAGTCGAGTCGCGCGCATGGCGGCGTCTATTCCCAACATGATCGAAGCATCGGGGCAGGGGGAAAATATGCGGTATCGGGCCAGATTGCTTGCGTCGGCGCTGATTGTCGGTGGCTGTTCGCCGCAGAGCAGCACCACATCCGCACCACCGACGACGGTGGTGTCGGCTCCCGCGCCCACACCATCGCCGACCCCGAGTCCGACGCCGACGCCCACGCCGACTCCCACTCCCACTCCAACGCCGACTCCGACCCCAACGCCCACCCCAACGCCGACGCCGACGCCAACACCGTCGGCGAGCTATTTGCGGTTCACGGAAATCTATTCGACGCGACTGGGCTCCGGCATCACGCTGCCGAGCGCTTGCGCCAGCCTTGCCTTCACCAGCCAGCCGCCGACGCTCCGCGCGGTCACGCCCTATGGCCAGGGTCTCGCCTTTCGCTTCGTGCTGACACCGCAGGTCTGGGGAGTTACCGGCGACGGCATCACGCTCAGCTTCGACGGCCGCACCGCCGATTTCAGCAATGTCACCGCTGAAGTCGCGCATGCGACGACGATCGGCAGCGATCCGGTACGCTTCACGATCACGCAACCCGTCGCGGGCGGCACCGGGCTCGATTATGCGCGGCTCGCGTCGGTGTCAGTGCCTGCTGGCGGCGCGATCCGCGACTATCAATGCGCGATCGGCATTACGACGCTAGCGGCCGATCTGGCGGCATCGCCATCGGGCAGCTTCCCGCGCACCACCGTCTCGGGAACGGCCTATGTGCGTGAAGGGGCGACATCACGCGCCTTTGCGCTGCGCACCAGCACCGCCACCGTCAGTGTCGACATCGCCGCGCGGCGCGTGACGATCACCTTCCAGCTGACCGGCACGCCCATATCGGGCGGCGGCGGGACGATTGACCTGGGGAGCTTTTCGGCTTCAGCGCCGATTGACGCCGCCACCGACAATTTCGTCGCGACCCTCAACAGCACCCGCACCGCAACCGGGTCGATCAGTGGCCGCTTCTTCGGGCCGCAAGCGCTCGAAGTCGGCGCAAGCTTTGGCGCGACGGTCGCCGATGCCGGGGCAATGCCGGGCTATACGGTGACGGGCACGATCCACGGGGTGCGATAGGGCGGCACCTCAGAACGCCGTCTGGCCCCAGACATTCCCGGCAGGACGGTAGCGGCACACGAGATAATCGTCGCTACCGTTGCTCGCGAGCGCGCAGCCAAAGGCCGTCGTCGTGCGCCAGACGATCTGGGTATAATGACCGACATCGCCAAAGCGCCCCGTGCGGCTGAAATTGGGAGTCGGGCGGTTCACGAAATCCTTCTTCTCCGCCACCCAAAGATCGACCATCTCGCCGTAGCTATACGCGCCGCGCGTGCCGGTGAAGAGATTCTCGCCTTGCCGCACCGCTCCCGGCGGCTGATCGGCATGGCGGAACTGGCGCGTGCGTGCGAGCGTCTGTGCGTACGCCAGCGCATCGGCGGCAAGCGCGTCGTCCCACACCAGCGGCGGCACCCCGACATCGGCGCGCGCCGCATTGTGCCCCGCCAGCATCGCCGCCCGCAGCAGCGCTGGCCCGCGCGACTGCACGACCGGCGTCGCGACCGGCTCGGTCACGCGCGCAGGGCCGGGCTGGGTGCAGCCGATCAGCGCCAGTGCGGCTGCGCACGCGATCCTTTTCACCGCCACCATCTTTCTCCATAGCCGCCCGCAATGGACGCCCCGCTTGCCCTTTATATCCACTGGCCCTTCTGTGTCTCCAAATGTCCGTACTGCGACTTCAACAGCCACGTCCGGGCGTCAGTCGATCAGGCGGCTTGGCGTGACGCGTTGCTCGCCGATCTCGCACATGAAGCGGCGCTGTTGCCGGGGCGGCGGCTAGGGTCGATCTTCTTCGGCGGCGGCACACCCAGCCTGATGCCGCCCGCGACCGTGGCGGCGCTGATCGCGGCGGCGGCGGATGCGTGGGGCTTTGATGGCGACATCGAGATCACGCTCGAGGCAAACCCGTCATCGGTCGAGGCAGCACGGTTCGCCGATCTTGCGGCGGCGGGGGTCAACCGCGTGTCGCTGGGGCTGCAAGCGCTCGACGATTCGGCGCTCCAATTCCTCGGCCGCGCGCATGATGTTGCCGAGGGGCTGGCGGCGCTCGACACCGCGCAAGCGCATTTCGGGCGGGTAAGCTTCGACCTGATCTATGCCCGTCCCGGCCAGTCGCCCACGGCGTGGGAAGCCGAACTCGCCCGCGCGATCGGCTTCGGCACCGAGCATCTCTCGCTCTACCAGCTCACGATCGAACCCGGCACGCGCTTTGCGACCGAAGCAGCGGCGGGGCGGCTGACGATTCCGGGGGACGAGGAAGCGGCGAGCCTGTTCGAAGCGACCCGCGCGATGGCGGCGGCGGCGGGGCTGCCCGCTTATGAAGTGTCGAACCACGCGCGACCGGGTGCCGAGAGCCGCCATAACCTGACCTATTGGCGCTACCGCGATTATGCCGGCATCGGCCCCGGCGCACATGGACGGCGCGGCGGGATCGCGACGATGCGCCACAAAAAGCCCGAGAATTGGCTGAACGCGGTGGCACGCAACGGGCACGGGATCGAGATTGAGGAGGCGCTGTCGCCGTCGTCGCGCCGCGCGGAGGCGCTGCTGATGGGGCTGCGCTTGCGCGAAGGCGTCGATCTGGCGCGGATCGCGGCACTGTCGGGGGAAGCGGTGGAGACTGTGGTCGACGCGCGCGCGGCGGCAACGCTGGTTGCCGAGGGGCTGATCGTGCGCGACGGCCCCCGGCTGCGCGCGACCGAAGCAGGGATGCTGGTGCTCAACGCGATCATCGCGGCATTGGTGCCTGACGATTGATGGGGCATTGCGCATCCCGCACCAATTCCGCTTGCCCTGAGCTTGTCGAAGGACGGTGCTTCGACAAGCTCAGCACGAACGGAATGAAAGCGAAGCCCAGGCTTCGCGCATGACGCTACGGCGCCTTGGCCGGTACCACCGGATCATCAAGCGGGATCGCGACCCGCTTTGACTTGTCGGGCTTGGCCCTGGTTGCGTCGCCAATGGCCTCGACGAGCTTCTTGCCCGCAAAGAGCGCCATCCCCAAAATCGGGATCCCCGCGCCGCCGCACCCGTCCGATCGCGCCGCGCAGGGTGTGTTCTGCAATTCGAGCGCGCGCGCGCCGGTCAGGTCCGGGTTGGAGGGGCGCCCTCGGCTCGGATCGGGCTCGTTGGGAAAGGGCAGCCGCTGGCTCGGCAGCGCATTACCGCAGACGACAACGTCCGCATCCTGCTTGTCACGCGGGCGGCAGGGTTCATCGGCGACCGGCACCAGGATCGAGAAGCGCGTCGGCGGCGCGGCATCGGCGGGCGGCGCGGGGGCTGCCTGCAGCAGCGCAATCAGCAACATCGACATAATGCGCTTGTGGCGCACAATCGCGGCGAATCAAGGGCATTCAGGCAATCGGCGCGATCCCCAGCCGCTTGAGCTCCATCACCGGGCAACGGTCCATCACCACGTTCAGCCCCACCGCCTCGGCACGGGCCGCCGCTGCCTCATTGACGACGCCAAGCTGCATCCACACCGCTTTCGCGCCCGCCGCGATTGCCGCATCGACCGCCTCGCCTGCCGCCGCCGAATTGCGGAAAATGTCGACGATGTCGATCGGCACGCCGATCTGCGCGAGATCGTGGAAGATATATTCGCCGTGGATATGCTCGCCCGCGATCTGCGGATTGACCGGGATCACGCGGTAGCCGTGCGCCTGCAGCGTTGCCATCACTTCGTAGGACGGCCGCTCGGGCCGGTCCGACGCGCCGATCATCGCAATCGTGCGCGCGCCCTCGAGCAAGGCGCGGATATCGTCGTCAGTGGTGAGCGGCATGGCAGGCTCCTGTCAGCGGGCGTCGATCCAGTCGGCGACTTTGCCCGCAATCTGCTGAAACGCCAGCGCCTCGGGCCCGTTCCCGGCGGCAGGCGGCATCCCGCCATCCGACGCCGTGCGGATCGCGATGTCGAGCGGAATCCGCCCCAGAAACGCAATGCCAAGCTCGGCCGCCGCTGCCTCCGCCCCGCCGCGCCCGAACGGATCGGACACCGCGCCGCACGACGGGCAGACATAGCCCGCCATATTCTCAATCAGGCCGATCACCGGCACCTTGGCTTGCACAAACAAATCGATCGCGCGCCGCGCGTCGATCAGCGCGAGGTCCTGCGGCGTCGACACAATCACCGCGCCCGCCGGACGGTGGCTACGGATCATCGTCAGCTGGATATCGCCCGTTCCCGGCGGCAGATCGAGCACGAGCGTGTCGGCATTGCCCCAATTCGCATCAACAAGCTGGCCAAGCGCGCCGGCCGCCTTCAGCCCGCGCCACGCAATCGCCTGATCGGGGGCGACGAACTGCCCCATCGACAACAGCGATACACCGTGCGGCGTCGGTACCGGTTGCAGCACCTTGTCGCGCGCCTGCGGCTTGATGCCTTCGACGCCCA
This sequence comes from Sphingomonas sp., assembly GCF_019749955.1. Classification (GTDB taxonomy): domain Bacteria; phylum Pseudomonadota; class Alphaproteobacteria; order Sphingomonadales; family Sphingomonadaceae; genus Sphingomonas. Next base: position 185,792 of record NZ_JAIEPC010000008.1, on the reverse strand, counting down.
GTAACTTCGGCTGCGACGGTCCATAGATATCGGCGTCGACCACCCCAACCCGCCGCCCGCGCCGCTGAAGCGCAATCGCCAGATTGGCCGAGACGGTCGACTTGCCGACCCCGCCCTTGCCGCTCGCCACCGCGATCAGCATGCGCTTGGGTCGCGAAGCGGTCAGCGCGATCTGCACCGACTCGATTCCCTCAATGCCCAGTGCGGCAGCGTGCACCCGCGCCTCAAGCTCGGCATGGTCGGCGGAGTCGATTCCGCTCACATCGAGGATGATCCGCGCCTGCCCCGCGACAACACGGACGCTCGCGCGCCCGGGCGCAATGGCATCGACTACAGCATCCAGACCAGGTTCAGCACTCATTCGCGTGGCTGATACGCATCCCTGATACACTTGCCACTGTTTTTCCGCCCGCGCCCTCTTATAAAGGGGGTTATGACGATCCGTCCCGCCTGGTGGCCCCAATTCCCGCTCCTGATGAACGACAAGCCCAAGAGCCCTTGGGGCAGCGGCGGCAATGACGACGATGGCCCGCGCAATCCCTGGGCCACGCCCCCCGGCGGCAAGCCCCGTAATGCGCGGCCAACTGCGCTCGACGAGTTTCTGCGCCGTGCGCGCGGCCCCGGTGGCCCCGGCGGCGGGGGTGGTGGCGGCTTTCCCGGCCTGCCCGGCGGCGCGAGCGGGCGATCGCTGTGGCTGATCGGCGCCGGGCTGATCGTCCTGCTGTGGATCGTCTTCACCAGCTTTCACGTCATCGCGCCGCAACAGCGCGGCGTGGTGACCTTCTTCGGCAGCTATTCGCGCACACTCGAACCCGGCTTCAACACGACCTTCCCCGCGCCGATCGCGACCGTGACCAAAATCGACGTGCAGGAAATCCGGACCGAGGATTTCCCCGAAGGCGGCAGTGCGCAGAATCTGATGCTGACCGGCGACCAGAATATCGTCGATCTCGCTTATGCGGTGCGCTGGGACATCGTTGATCCGCAGGATTATCTCTACCAGATCAAGGATGCGCGCGGCACCGTACGCGCCACCGCCGAAAGCGCGATGCGGTCAGTGATCGCGACGGTCAACATGAACCAGGCGATCACCGGCGGGCGCGTCGACATCGAACAGCGCGCGCAGGCGCTGATGCAGCAGATCCTCGACGAATATCGCTCGGGCGTGCGCATCCAGTCGGTCGCGATCAACAAGGCCGATCCGCCCGCGAGCGTAATCGACGACTTCAAGCTCGTCAGCGCTGCCCAGCAAAAGGCGCAGTCGGACCAGAATGTCGCGCGCACCTATGAACAGCAGGTGATGGCGCGCGCGCAGGCCGAGGCCCAGCAGTTCGACCTCGCCTATGCCCAGTATAAGCTCGCGCCCGAAGTGACGCGTCGGCGCATGTATTATGAAACGATGGAAACCGTGCTCGCCAAGAACAACAAGACGATCGTCGAAAGCGGGGGCGTGGTCCCCTATCTGCCGCTGAAGGGCGCGCCGCCGCGCATCGCCGAGGCCGCACCGCAAGCGAGTGCCTCGCCCGCGCCGTCGACGGGAGGCCAGTGATGGGCAGCGTCTGGCGGAACCCCATCGGTTTTGGCATTGCGGCGTTACTCGCGCTGATCCTGCTCGCGTCGAGCGTGTTCATTGTGCCTGAAACCGAACAAGGCGTGATCCTGCGCTTCGAAAAGCCGGTCGGCACGATCAACCGGTGGAAGCCCAACCAGCCGTTCGGTCAGACCGATTCGGGGCTGGCAGTGAAAATCCCGTTCTTCGACAAGATCGTGTGGATCGACAAGCGCGTGCTCGATGTCGATCTCAACAACCAGCAAGTGCTGTCGACCGATCAGCTCCGGCTCGAAGTCGATGCGTTCGCGCGCTTCCGGATCGTCGATCCGCTGAAGGCCGTGGTCTCGACCGGCAGCACCTCGTCGACCGAGGAACGCGTCGCCGATCAGCTCCGCCCGCTGCTCGGCACCGCAGTCCGCAACGAACTCGGCCGCCGCCAGTTTGCTGCGTTGCTCAGCCCTGAACGCGGCAAGGTGATGGACAATATCCAGGCCGGCTTGCAGCAGCTCGCCCGCCAATATGGTGCGCAAATCGTCGATGTCCGCATCCGCCACGCCGACTTGCCCGAAGGCAGCCCGCTCGAAAGCGCGCTCAACCGGATGAAGACCGCGCGCCAGCAGGAAGCCGCGACGATTCGCGCGCAGGGCGAAAAGACCGCGCAGATCATCCGCGCGACGGCCGACGCCAATGCGTCCAAAATCTATGCCGATGCCGGCAACAAGGACCCGGAATTCTACGATTTTTACCGCGCGATGCAGTCGTACAAATATACCTTTGCGCAGGACGGGCCGAACCAGGGCGAGACGCAGATCATCCTGTCGCCCAATGACGATTATCTGCGCCAGTTCACCGGTCGGGGGCGGCCCCGCTGACAATCGGTTCATATTCAATTACCGTTCAGGCTGACCGGGCATAACGCCGCCCGACAGTCCGTCGTTCGACCAGAGAGGAATACCATAACGTGCGCTACGCCTATGCCATTTCGGGTGCTCTCCTAGTCGGCGGTGCCGCCGCGACGCTGGCGCTGCAGCCGCCGGCCGGTGCGCAGACCGCGCAGAATGAACCGACAGCGATGGCCGCGCTCGCGCCGCGCGCCGGGGCACCCGCGAGCTTTGCCGACCTTGTCGCGCGGCTCCAGCCCGCCGTCGTCAACATCTCGACCAAGCAGAGCATCAAGGTTCAGCCGCAGGCCAATCCGTTTCAGGGTACGCCGTTCCAGGATTTCTTTGGCGGCGGCGGCGGGCAGGAACCCAATGCCCCGCCGGTGACCCGTCAGGCGCAGTCGCTCGGCTCGGGGTTCCTGATCTCGCCCGACGGCTATGTCGTCACCAACAACCACGTCGTGGCGCCGGGCGCCAAGGGCGCGACAGTCGATTCGATCACCGTCATCTTGCCCGATCGCAAGGAATATAAGGCCAAGCTGATCGGCCGCGACCCGGCGTCCGATCTCGCACTGCTCAAGATCGATGCGACCAACCTGCCCTTCGTTAAGTTCGGCGATTCGACCAAGGCGCGCGTCGGCGACTGGATCATCGCGATCGGCAATCCGTTCGGGATTGGCTCGACCGTGACGGCGGGGATTATTTCGGCGCTGCACCGCTCCACCGGCGCTGGCGGCGCCTATGATCGCTTCATTCAGACCGATGCCGCGATCAACCAGGGCAATTCGGGCGGGCCGATGTTCGACCTTTCTGGCAATGTGATCGGCATCAATTCGCAGATCTTCTCGCAGAGCGGCGGCAATATTGGCATCGGCTTCGCGATCCCTGCCGAAGAAGCCAAGCCGATCATCGAAACCCTCATGAAGGGCGCCAGCGTCCAGCGCGGCTATCTCGGCGTCGGCATCCAGCCGCTGCGCGAGGATGACGGCGCCGCGCTCGGCCTGCCCAAGGGGCGCGGCGAGATTATCAACCGGGTCGAACCCGACGGCCCCGCCGACAAGGGCGGCGTCAAGACCGGCGACATTGTTTTGAGGGTCAATGGCCAGGACGTGACGGTCGATCAGACGCTCAGCTATCTCGTCGCCAATGTGAAGCCGGGCGGCGCGATCAAGCTTGACGTCAATCGCGACGGCAAGAACATAACGCTCAACGCCGTCGCAGGCACGCGCCCGTCGGAGGACGCGCTGGCCGCTTCGGTCAACGGCGGTGGCGACGACAATGCCGTGCCCGAAAGCGGCGGCAAGGGCCAGAATGACGCGATGATGAGTTCGACGCTCGGCCTGAGCGTCACCGAACTCAATGCCGACATCCGCCGCGCGCTCCAGCTCGACGCGACCGCGACCGGCGTCGTCATCGTCTCGGCCGATCCGTCGAGCGATGCCGCGCAAAAGGGTCTCCAGCGCGGCGACCTGATCGTATCGGTCAACCGTACGCCGGTGGCCAATACCGCCGACATGGCACGCGTCATCAGTCAGGCGAAGGCAGCCGGGCGCGAGGCCGTGCTGCTCTATGTCCAGCGTGCGCGCCAGCCGGGGCAGTTCATCTCGATCCGCTTCAACAAATAATCCGCGCCAATCGATTCGAAACGCCGTCCGGTCCTGCGACCGGGCGGCGTTTTCGTGTCTTGCTGCTTGGGGCAAAAACGCGCGATAGCGATGACCGACAAGATAGTCGAACAACCTAACCCCGTTCGTGCTGAGCTTGTCGAAGCACCGTTCTTCTTTCGCGATGTTCCGGCAGAAGAAGGGCAGCCCTTCGACAAGCTCAGGGCAAACGGGGTGAGGGCCGGGGTCTAATTTCAATCGGACGCTCGATCGGGGCGGTCAGCGGGAGGCAATATGGCGGGGACGATCTTCATTGGCGCGGGCGAAGGCGGGGCCAAGCCACAGGCGCTCGAACTCAAGCGCGCCAACCGCCACGGGCTGATCGCGGGCGCGACCGGCACCGGCAAAACGGTCACGGTGCAGGGCCTGATCGAGGGTTTCTCCGCCGTTGGCGTGTCGTGCTTCGTCGCCGATGTGAAGGGCGATTTGTCGGGCCTCGCAATGGCGGGATCGCCGACCAACGCCAAGCTGCACGGCATTTTCGACGCGCGCGCCAAGGAAATCGGCTTCGAAGGCTGGGCCTATCAGGACACGCCGGTGCAATTCTGGGACTTGTTCGGCGATCAGGGCCACCCGATCCGCACCACCATTTCCGAAATGGGGCCGTTGCTGCTCGCGCGGCTGATGGACCTCAATGAAGTCCAGGAAGGCGTGCTGACGATCGCATTCCACGTCGCCGACAAGGAAGGGCTGCTGCTGCTCGACCTCGACGATCTGCAAGCGATGCTCAGCTATTGCGGCGAACAGGCTGCCGAGCTGACGACCACTTACGGCAATGTCAGCAAGCAATCGGTCGGCACGATCCAGCGCGCGCTGCTCCAGCTGCGGAGCCAGGGCGGCGAGCATTTCTTCGGCGAGCCCGCGCTCGATCTGAAGGATTTCATGGGCGTCGACGACAAGGGCCGCGGCATCGTCAACATCCTCGCCGCCGACAAGCTGATGGCGAGCCCCAAGCTTTACTCCACCTTCCTGCTCTGGTTGCTGAGCGAGCTGTTCGAAAATCTCCCCGAAGTCGGCGATCCCGATCAGCCCAAGCTCTGCTTCTTCTTCGACGAAGCGCATCTGCTGTTCAACGATGTGCCCAAGGCGCTGCTCGAAAAGATCGAACAGGTCGTGCGGCTGATCCGCTCAAAAGGCGTCGGCGTCTATTTCATCACCCAGAACCCGATCGACATTCCCGATACCGTCGCGGGGCAGCTCAACAACCGCATCCAGCACAAGTTGAACGCCTTCACCCCGCGCGATCAGGCCGCCGTGCGCGCCGCCGCGACGACCTTCCGCGCCAATGCCGATGTCGATGTCGCGACCGTGATCACCGAGCTCAAGATCGGCGAAGCGCTCGTCTCGCTGCTCCAGCCCGATGGCGCGCCCGCCCCGGTCGAGCGCGCGCTGATCAAGCCGCCCGCGACGCGCGTCGGCCCGGTGACGCCGGTCGAGCGCGCGACGATGATTTCAACCGACGCGATCGGTGACAAATATGACACGCTGATCGACAAGGAATCGGCCGAGGAATTGCTCGGCGCCAAGGCGCAGGAAGCCGCCGCTGCCGCTGCTGAAGCCAAGGCCGCGAGCGAGGCCGACAAGACGGCGGCGCTTCAGGCGAAGGAAGACGCCCGCGCCGCCAAGGAAGCCGAACGCGCGCGCATCGCCGCCGAAAAGGCAGAGGCCAAGGCCGCCGCTGCCTCACCGTGGAACAAGATCGCGACCGCCGCCACGCGCACCGCGACGACCACGATCACCCGCACCGTCGCCAATGAAGTCGCCAAATCGGTATTCGGCACCGGGTCACGGCGCGGATCATCAAGCGGCGGTCTGGTTGGTCAGCTCGTACGCGGTGTGTTGGGGGGGCTGTTCAAGGGGTAGGTTTCACCTCCCACCCCGTTCGTCCCGAGCAACGTCGAGGGACAGGCCACGAGCCATGCGCGTGGTGTCTCGACTGCGCTCGACACGAACGGTCGGGGATCTACTTCCTCACCGGCAGCGAATTTGCTGGCTGTTCTGGTCGATCGACTTGCCCAGGATCGCGCCGAGCCCGCCGCCGAGCAGTGTGCCCACCGCGCGCGAGCGGCCGCCGTCGATCACATTGCCCAAGATACCGCCACCGACCGCGCCGATGATCAGGCCAGTGGTGCCGTCGTTGCGCTTGCAATAATAGCGGCCATCGTTGCCGCGATAGACGCGGTCGTCAGCCGAGAGCACGCGCTCGTTATAGTTCGGCCCGTTGCGATAATAGCGTGAGGGATCATAGCCACCCTCGTCGCGGTCATCGACACGCGGGTCATAGCGGGGATCGCGGCGATCATCGTAGCGCCGGTCATCAAAGCGCGGGCGGCTCGATTGCCATGCCTGATAGCGATCAAATTCCTGCTGGAACACGCGCAGTTCCTGCTGGAAACGCGCCTGGGCCTGCGCATAGCGCGCCTCTTCCGGGCTGGTCTGCGCCATCGCGGGGGTCGCGAACGCCAGCGTGGCGGCGGCGAGCGCGAGCATCGAAGTCATGCGTTTCATCGATTGGTCTCCTGTTTCGATAGCGACACAACACCCGATGGCGCCTAAACGTTGCCTGAACGACCCGCTGCGGTGCTACATTGCACCGAGCAACGCCGAAATCGGCACGAACGCGAAGGCGATCGAACTGTCGGCCACGCCATAGGGCAGGAAGATGCAGTCGCCGTGGCGGATGCCGCCGCAGCTATAAACGACATTGGGGACATAGCCTTCGCGGTCCTGATCGGCCGCCGCCAGGATCGGTTCGCGCGTGCGGCCGAGCACTTTCGACGGATCATCCTTGTCGAGCAACACCGCACCGATCGAATATTTGCGCATCGCGCCGACGCCGTGGGTCAGCAACAGCCAGCCTTCGTCGAGCTCGATCGGCGCACCGCAATTGCCGATCTGCACCAGCTCCCACGGATATTCGGGCGTCAGCAGCATCGCGCCTTCATCCCAATGCGTCATGTTGTCTGAGCGGATCAGGAACAGATTTTCGCCGTCCTGCCGCCCGATCATCAGATATTCGCCGCCGACCTTGCGCGGGAACAGCGCCATGCCCTTGTTGCGCGCGGCCGATCCGGTCATCGGCACCAGATCGAAGGCGCGGAAATCGGTGGTGCGCAGCATCTCCGACTGGATCGCCGAGCCATTATAGGCGGTGTAGGTACCCACCCATTCGACGCGGCCATCGTCATGGGTGAAGTGGACCAGCCGCAAATCCTCCAGCCCCTTCGACTGCGCCGTGGTGATCGGGAAGATCACGGTGCCCGACAGCGTCGAATCGCGGTGGCGGAACACCGTCACGGCGCCCGACGGCAGCGCACGGCCATCGGCGCCGGCCGCATCGGTGGCCGTCGCAAAGGGCGGTTCGGGCGCGAGCTTCAGCTCGTTGCGATCGGTGATGATGCCTTCGCGAAAGGCAACCGAGCTGATGTGCCCCTCACCCACCGCGCGCATCGACATCAGGATGCGCATCGATCCTTCGGGCATGCCGGTCTGGTCGAAATGCGGGACGACGCTGGGGTTCATCAGCGCGGCGGCGGCATAGCTATATTCGTGGCAGAAATAGGCGCCGATCAGCTGACGCTTCTCGTCGCCGATGGCGGCGCCATCGAGCCCGAGCTGAGCCGCAATGTCATCATAGCGCGTCATGAAAACGCGCCGCGTCATCCAGTGGCGCGCCTCGAAATCCTTCAGCACCAACTCGAGCTGCGCGTGCGCCTGATGGGGATTCATCTCAAGCACTTCGCGCACGAGCCGCTCGGTCCGGCTCGGCGCGCCGCCGTTCGATTGCCAGGCGAGGTGGAAGGGCCGCACCACGACCCGCGACGGATCGGCATAAAGACGCAACGGATGATTGAAAATGTCGAGCACTGGCAACTACCGCCCCGCTTTAGGTCACTCTGGGGCGGCGCCTAATCTCGATCAAGCCACTGCCCGGCTGTCCCCTGCCACGGATTCGCGCCGCTTTGAAAGCGTCGAAATCGCGCAGGATGCCAATTGCAGTGCCAGAATCGACTCAGCACCCTGATTGCGATTGAGTCCATTGGGCGTCAGCCCATCGAAACAGCCGCCGTCATTGCTCGACGTGAGCGCCAGATCGAGATCATTGGCGCCGAGGAACCAGCGATAGGCACGCATCGCTTCGTCGATCCAGCGCGCGTCGCCCGTCGCCTCGAACGCCGCCGCGCAAGCCTCGACCGTCGCCTGCGCTTCGAGCGGCTGCTGGTCGAACTGGAGTGGCGCTTCATAGGCGCGGCCAAAGCTTTCGGTGCCGACCGCGCGAAAACGACCCTCGGGCGAGGTCTGCTGCGCCATGATCCAGTCGAGCGTCGCGATACCGGTATCGACCAGATCGGCGCGCCCCAGCGCCACGCCCGCGCGGATCATCGCTTCGGGCAGCCGGGCATTATCATAGGCCAGCACGATTTCGAACCACTCCCATTCGGGGCGGCGCGCCTCGGCGAGCAGCGCGAGATGCTCGGCCGAAAAGCGTTCGAGGATTTTCATCGCCAGCGCATGCCCCGGCACGCAGGCCAGGATTTCGCACGCACCGAGCATCGCAAAGGCCTGTGCGCGCGGGCTGCCGAGGTCGAGCGCCAGCGACGCGGTATAATCGAACATCGCCATCGCCCAGTCGCGATGCTTGTGGAGCTTGGCATGGCGCACCACTGTGCCGATGGCCCACAAAGTGCGGCCGTTCGAATCCTCCGACCCTACATCCTCACACCATTCGCGGTCGAAACGCATGAAGTTGCGGAAGCGGCGCGCGTGCGGATTCCACGCATGCTGCACAAACGCGGCGTAGATCGTCATCCATTTGTCGACGGTCACCTCGGGCAGATCGTCTATCTTGGCGATCAGCATCAGCGCGCGGGCATTGTCGTCGATGCAATAGCCGTGGCGACGATCGGGCACCGAGTAGATTGCGTGCTGGAGCATGCCGGTCGCATCGCTCATGCGCTCAACCGCCGCAAAATCGGCCTTGAGCAGTGGCAGCGCAGCGGGTGGCTTGGCGAGCCGACGCGGCGCCTGATCGAGCATCGACGCGATTACGGCGACGGCCTTGGTCGCAAGGCACGGCCACAGCATCGTCCGCCCGCGCGCATAGGCCCGCGCCGACAGGGCTTCGCGCTCGCTGTCCGAATCGAGCAGCGCAATGATGGCGCGGGCAAACGCCGCGCTGTCGGCAAAATCGACCAGAATGCCGTGCCCGTCGGCGAGGATTTCGGTCGCATGGACATAAGGTGTCGACACCACCGCCTTGCCGACGCCTACCGCGTACGAGAGCGTGCCCGAGGTGATCTGCGCCGGATTGACGTAAGGCGTCGCATAGATGTCGGCGGCCTGCAGGAAGTCGATCAATTCCTCATGCTCGACGAAGAAATCGATGAAAGTGACGTGATCGGCAACGCCGCGATCGACCGCGAGGGCTTTCAACCGGTCGCGATAGGCTTCGCCCTCATGCGCAACGAGATTCGGATGGGTGGCGCCGAGCACCATATAATGCGCCTTGGGATGCGCGGCGACGATCGCGAGCATCGCCTCGATCATCGTCTCAATGCCCTTGTTGGGCGCGAGCAGCCCGAAGGTGAAGATCACCTGCTTGCCCTGCCACCCGAAGCGCGGCTTGAAGAGCGCGGTATCGGCAAAGGTGCGGTCGGGCACGCCGTGCGGGATCGTCAGAATCTGGCGATTGGCGGCGCCATAGACGCGCGTCAGAATCTCGCGCCCACGATCGGCCATGACGACAACGCGCGCGGCGCGGCGCAGCAAGCCCTCCATCACCCGCCGCTCATCGGCGTTGGGCTTTTCGAGAATGGTGTGGAGCGTGACGATCACCGGCAGCGTGATCCGGTCGAGCAACGTCAGGATATGCTCGCCCGCTGCCCCGCCGAAAATGCCATATTCATGCTGGAGCCACAGCGCTTGCGCGCCCGAATTCTCGATCGCGCGCGCGGTCGCGAGATAGGCAGCCAGATCATCCTGCGGGATCGCGCCCGTTACCTGCGGCGGATAGGCATAGCGCCCCGGATGATCATCCATCGCATAGACATCGACCCGAAGGTCGGGGAAGGACTCGCTCAGCGCATTGTAGGTATCGGTGGTGAACGTCGCCAGCCCGCACTTGCGTGGCAGGAAGTTGCCGATGAGGGCGATATGCGTGACAGCAATCTCGCTCCGGGGGGCTGGCGTCATAGAATGATCCTTTCGCGGAACGGCGCGCGGGCACCGGTCCTGATGAACGATGGACTCCTAACCGATAGACAGGAATATGGTTGCGACCATGCTGCACTGCAACGCGTGCAAGTCAAAGCCTTTTGTTACAATGCGCGCGGAAAGCGCGGTCAACCGCGTCCGCGATAGCCCGGCACGTCCTGCGCAGGCACCCACACCCCTTCGGGCGGCGGACCGCTTTGCCAGAAGACGTCGATGGGGATGCCGCCGCGCGGATACCAATAGCCGCCGATCCGCAGCCAGAGCGGCTTCATTTCGTCAAACAGCCGCACGCCGATGCCGACGGTGCAATCCTCGTGAAACGCCTGATGGTTGCGGAACGACCCGAGGAACAGCTTGAGCGATTTCGATTCGACGATCGTCGCATCGGGGACATAGTCGATTACCAGATGCGCGAAATCGGGCTGCGCGGTCACCGGGCACAGTGAGGTGAATTCGGGCGAGACGAAGCGCACCATATAGCGCTGCCCCAGCCGCGGATTGGGGACGTAATCGAGCACGGCATCGTCAGGCGACGTTGGCAGCGCGCTGGTCTGGCCTAGGTATTTGGGTGTCATGGCCACCGACTTAATCGCTCGCGCGCCAAAGTGAAGCGGCGATGGCGCACGCTTGCGCGATATGCTCGACGGCGCCGCGCGGCGCGGCTAGGGAAAGCGTAACGATATCAGGAGATGGCAATGGACGCGTTGGTGACGACCGAATGGCTGGCGAACGAACTTACCGCAACCGACCTGCGTGTGGTCGATGCCAGCTATTTCAGCGATGCGAGCCGGGATGCCGCAGCGGAATATGAGGCCGGCCACATCCCGGGCGCGGTGTTCATGGATTTGGGCGAGATTGCCGATCTGTCGAACCCGCTCCCCTCGATGCTCCCCAGCCCGGAAAAATTCGCGAGTCGCATGCAGTCGCTCGGCCTCGGCGATGGCAGCCGCATTGTGCTGTACGACGATTCGCCGCTGCACACCTCGGCGCGGGCGTGGTGGATGCTGCGGACCTTTGGCGCGCATGACGTCGCGATTCTCGACGGCGGCATCGCCAAGTGGAAGGCCGAAGGGCGCGCGCTGGCGACCGGCAAGGAATCGCTGCGCCACCGCCACTTCACCGTCTGGGCCGATGACAAGGGCGTGCGCACGCTCGATCAGATGAAGGCCAATCTCGATTCGGCCGCCGAGCAAGTCGTCGACGCCCGCAGCGCCGCGCGCTTCACCGGCGAAGAGCCCGATCCGCGCCCCGCGACGCACGCCGGGCACATCCCCGGCTCGAAGAACCTCCACTACGCCACGCTTTTCAACGCCGATGGCACGTGGAAATCGCCCGACGACCTGAAGGCGGCTTTCGATGCCGCCGGCATCGACCTGTCGAAGCCCGTCGTCGCGACCTGCGGTTCAGGGATCACGGCGGGCGTGCTGGTGTTCGCCGCCCACCTGCTCGGCAATGACGCCGCGCTTTATGACGGCAGCTGGTCCGAATGGGGCGCCGACCGCACCACGCCAAAGGCCATGGGCGCCGCGTGAGCGAAGGCGGGCACGGGGGACGGCGCGACAAGACGCGCGTCGTCACCGCCGGGCGACGCGAGGAATGGACGCGGGGCATCGTCAACGTCCCCGTCTGGCGCGCCTCGACGATCCTGTACGAGTCGGTCGCCGAGATGCGCGCGGCCGGCGCCAACACGCACCACCGCCTCTTCTACGGGCGGCGCGGCACCCCGACGCAGTGGAGTCTGGCCGATGCGCTGACCGAGCTTGAGCCGGGCGCCGAAGGAACATTCCTTTATTGCTCGGGCGTCGCGGCAATCGCGGCGGCTCTGCTATCAGTGCTGGTCCCCGGCGACGAAGTGCTGATCACCGACAGCAGCTATGATCCGACGCGCAGCATGGCGACCGGGCTGCTCAATCGCTTCGGCATCGCGACGCGCTTTTACGATCCATTGATCGGGGCAGGCATTGCCGACCTCATCGGCCCGGCGACGCGCGCGATCCTGCTCGAAAGCCCCGGCAGCCTGACGTTCGAGGTGATGGACGTGCCCGCGATCGTCGGCGTCGCCAAGGCGCACGGACTCGTGACCTTGCTCGACAATACCTGGGCGACGCCTTTGCTGTTTCCGGCGATCGAAAAGGGCATTGATCTGTCGATCCTCGCCTGCACCAAATATGTCGCAGGCCATTCGGATGTGATGCTGGGCAGCGTTACCGCCGGTCCCGGCCATTTCGCCAAGCTGCGCGACACCAGCTTTCAGCTCGGCCAGGTTGCCAGCGCCGATGAGTGCTGGCTCGGATCGCGGGGCCTACGGACAATGGCGATCCGCCTCGCACAGCATCAGGCGAGCGCGCTGAAGATCGCCCAGTGGCTGAGTACCCGCCCCGAAGTCGCGCAGGTGCTCCACCCGGCGCTCCCCTCGTGCCCCGGCCACGACCATTTCGTCCGCGACTTCAAGGGCAGCTCGGGGCTGTTCGGTTTCGTGCTGAACGGCGGCAGCGATGCCGCGCGCGCGGCGCTGCTCGACGGGCTCGAACTGTTCGGCCTCGGCTATAGCTGGGGCGGCTTCGAAAGCCTCGCAATCCCGGTCGATCCGGCGCGCTATCGCACTGCGACCACGCCTGATTTCGCCGGACCGCTGGTGCGCTTGTCGATCGGATTGGAAGACCCCGACGACTTGATCGCCGATCTCGACGCGGGACTGGCGCGCTTTCGGGCGGGCCAAACTGTTGCCCTGACACCATAGCATCTTACCCAAATCGGGCACCGCGACCGATTTTTCTTGTGCATTGCAGCATCGATTGGCAGTCTCTCGTTAAGGTCGTCAAGCTACGCGAGGGACTTGTCCCTGACAGATGTGGCTGCGGCTCTAGCAGGCGGGGACATCGTCATCTCAATTTCGGGGGATCCGATGCGCTTCACTCTCTCCACTCTCGGCGTGCTTGTGCTCGCCGCTACCGCCACGCCGGCGCTTGCCGACGAAACCGATCCACCACCGCCGGTCACGATCAACGGCAGCGTCACGCTCGCCAGCGATTATCGTCTGCGCGGTGTCTCGCAATCCGATACCAAGCCGACGTTGCAGGCCACGCTCACCGTCAGCCACAAGAGCGGGCTTTATGTCGGCCTGTTCGCGTCGAACCTCGCTGGCTGGGGCACCTTCGGCGGTCCCAACCTCGAACTCGACGTGATCGGCGGCTACAAGCGAAAGCTCGGGCCGGGCACGGCCGATGTCGGGCTGACCTGGTATAATTATCCGGGCGGCGCGACGCTGACCGATTATGTCGAATTCTACGGCAAATACACCGGTCAGATCGGCCCGGTGTCCCTCACCGGTAGCGCCTATTACGCGCCGCCGCAGCTCGCGCTGGGCAACGTCACCAACACGCCGCAGAGCCGCGTTGGTGATCGCGAGGACAATATCTATGCCGCGGGCGACGCCGCCGTCGGCATTCCCAAGACACCGTTCACGCTGAAGGCGCATATCGGCCATAGCTGGGGCAATCCCGGTCTGGGGCCGAACGGCACCAGCGTGGCGCCGACGGGAACGTACCTCGACTGGTCGCTCGGCAGCGATGTCACTTACAAGAACCTGACGTTCAACGTGTCGTACATCGACACCGACATCACCACGCGCGGCTCGGCCTATCTGTTTCCGCAGTTCACGCGCGGGCAGGCCAATCGTGGCTCGATCGCGAACGGCACCGTGGTGGTCGGACTGACCGCAGCCTTTTAATCGCGCAGGCGGGCTGCACCAGCCGGTGCGGCCCGCCTCCGGGATAACCTTACTTCGGCGTCTTCGTCGTTGCGTTCTGGCCGTCGCCTTCGGGGGCGGCGACGATGTCGCGCGTCGTCGCGCCCTTGTCGACGACATTGGTTTCGGGATCGCCGACTTCGGAGCGCACACCCGGCGCAATCGTGTCGCCGCCGGCATTGTTAAGCACGGCCTGCTCGCCCACGCTCCGCGCGGCCGCGCCACCGAACAGCGCTTCAAGCGCGAGCGTGCTCGGGTTGTTTTCCTGCGGGCGCGCGGCACCGGGGCGCGGTGGCACCAGCGCATAATCGGGCGGAATGACGAGCGGCGCCTGGCGCGCGACGGCATATTCATCGGGCTTGGCGCGCTTCAGCCCGCTGCCACCGCCGCAACCGGCGAGCGCGACCGACAGGCCGACCATCACCGCGACCGGCACAAATTTACGCATTGTCATTCTCCACCGATCCATTTTCCACCGCAGTCGCCTGCGGTGCTCCCACCGGCGCCTTGTCGCGCATTAACAGCGCGCGCGCCAGCAGGATGAGTACCCCCACCGTAATCGCCGCGTCCCCCAGATTGAAGACCAAAAACGGGCTCCAGTCGCCGAAGTGCAGATCGGCGAAGTCGACGACATAGCCCAGTCGCACCCGGTCGAGGATATTGCCGAGCGCCCCGCCGAGCACGAGACCAAGCGCGGCCTGATCCCAACGCTTGGGCTCGCGCCACAGCCACACCAGCACGCCAATCGCAATCGCGCCCGTCATCGCCACCAGCGCCCAGCGCGTTTCGTCAGAGCCTGCCCGCAGCAGCCCGAGCGACACGCCGTCATTGGCGACGAAGCGCACGCGGAAAATCGGCAGCAAATCGACGACGGGCGCGGCCAGCGTGTTGAGCTGCATCGGCCCGGTCATGATCCATTTGAGGAGCTGATCGAGGCCGAACGCGGCACCCGCCGTCGCCAAGCCAATGCCGGGGAGCTTCATGCCACCACCTCAGTGCAGCGGTTGCAGAGATCGCCATCCTCAACGACTTCGGGCAGCAACCGCCAGCAGCGGCCGCATTTGTGGAAGGCGGTCGGCGTGACAATGACCGCGGTCCCTTGCGTGACGCTCGCCACGATGAACAGCTCGGCGAGCAGATCGGCGGGCAGCGGCAGCGCGGGCACGGTGACTTCGGCGTCCATGCTGGTGCGCACCAATTTGTCGCGGCGCAACGGCTCGATCGCCTCGTTCACCTGCGTGCGCAGTGCGCGGACTTCGGCCCACACCGTCGCGTCGGCTTGCGCCACTTCAAGCACCGGCCACTCGAGCAGATGCACGCTCTCGCTGTCGGGATAGCGCGTCTGCCATACTTCTTCCGCCGTAAAGACCAGCACCGGCGCCGCATAACGCACCAGCGCGTGGAACATCGTGTCGAACACGGTGCGGCACGCGCGGCGCTTGAGGCTCCCCGGCGCATCGCAATAAAGCGAATCCTTGCGGATATCGAAGTAGAAGGCCGACAGATCATTGTTGGCGAAATCGCTCAGCAGCCGCGTGTAGCTGTTGAAGTCAAAGTCGCTCACCGCCGTACGCAGCTTGGCGTCGAGCTCCGCCAGCAGATGGAGCATGTAGCGCTCCAGCTCGGGCATTTCCGCCACCGCCACCCGCTCGGCCTCGTCAAAACCCTCCAGCGCGCCGAGCAGATAGCGGAAGCTGTTGCGCAGCTTGCGATACTGGTCGGCGACCCCTTTCAGGATTTCGTCGCCGATGCGGTGATCCTCGGTGAAATCGACCGACAACGCCCACAGCCGCAGGATGTCGGCGCCATAATCGCGCATCAGATCGAGCGGATTGATCGTGTTGCCGAGCGACTTGGACATTTTCATGCCCTTTTGGTCCATCGTGAAGCCGTGCGTCAGCACGGTCTTGTAGGGCGCCCGCCCGCGCGTGCCGCACGACTCGAGCAGCGATGACTGGAACCAGCCGCGATGCTGGTCGCTGCCTTCGAGATAGAGGTCGGCGGGCCATTGCAGGTCGGGCCAGCGGCCGGATTCGAGCACGAAGGCATGGGTGCAGCCGCTGTCGAACCACACGTCGAGAATGTCGGTGACGCGCTCATAATCGTCAATCTTCCTGAGATTGTCTGTATGAAGCGCCCTCATGAAGCTTGGATCGTCGTTCTCTTCAAAGCCATTCAAGAAGAAGAATGCATTGCGCTCCGACCACGCATCAACGCCGCCTTCGCGCACCGCCGCGATGATCCGCGCGTTGACGGACGCGTCGCAGAGATATTTGCCGGTCTTGCGATCGACGAACAAGGTGATCGGCACGCCCCAGGCGCGCTGGCGCGACAACACCCAATCGGGCCGCCCCTCGACCATCGACCCGAGCCGGTTGCGGCCCTTTTCGGGGATGAATTTGGTGTTGGCGATGGCGGTCATGGCGCGGTGGCGCAGCGTATCGCTTGGGGCCTGTCCCTCGACGTTGCTCGGGACGAACGGGGGTTGGGTGGCAATGTTTTCCACACCGTTAGTGTCGAGCGAAGTCGAGACACGGGCCTCCTCCCCACCGCTCAGAAGTTTATCCATCGACACAAACCACTGCGGCGTGCAGCGATAGATCACCTTGGCCTTCGACCGCCACGAATGCGGATAGCTGTGCCTCGTGCTCTCATCGTTGCGCGCGGAAAGGAGAGCATTCGCCTCGCGAAGTGCATTACAGATCGGCCCGTCGGGCGCGTTGAGCTTGTTGTTGATGACCGACAGCGGCTCGCCACCGAGCCACGGCCAATTTTCGCGATACCGGCCATCGGCACCAACGACGAACACGGGGTCGATGCCATAAACCTTGCACAGCGCGAAATCGTCCTCGCCGTGGTCGGGCGCCATGTGAACGAGCCCGGTGCCCGCGTCGGTGGTGACGAAATAGCCGGGCAGGAAGGGGCGGGGGTTCGCGAAGAACCCGCCGAGTTCATGCATCGGGTGCCGGGCGGTGGCACCAACGAGGTCGGAGCCTTGGAATCGAGTTCCGTATTGGCCAGCCACATACCCTCTACCGCCATTCCTTCGGGGATCAATTCGATCCCGAAAGGCGAGCGCTAAGTCCTCAGCAATGACGACTTTGATTCCCAGCCCATCGGTGACTTGTGCTCGGGGAAGACTATAAGGTTGACCGTCCCAAGTCGCTTTTTGCAACACGATGGTATTATACCAAATCTCCGGCCCGTAAGCCAAAGCCTGGTTCACCGGGATCGTCCACGGCGTCGTCGTCCAGATCACCGCATGCGCGCCGACCAGTTCGGGTGCGTTGGGCGCCTCGACAATCTCGAACGCCACGTCGATCTGCGTCGACGTGATATCCTCATATTCGATCTCGGCCTCCGCCAGCGCGGTCTTTTCGACCGGCGACCACATCACCGGCTTGGCCCCGCGATAGAGCTGGTCGCTCTCGGCGAATTTCATCAGTTCCGATACGATCGTCGCTTCGGCCTGGAAATCCATCGTCAGATAGGGGTGATCCCAATCGGCATTGATGCCGAGCCGCTTTAGCTGCTCGCGCTGGATGTCGACCCATTTCTGCGCATAGGCCCGACATTCGGCGCGGAACTCGTCGGGGTCGACTTCGTCCTTGTTGCGCTTGCGCTTGCGATATTCCTCCTCGACCTTCCATTCGATCGGCAGGCCGTGACAATCCCAGCCGGGCACATAGGGCGCATCCTTGCCGAGCAGGGTCTGCGTGCGGACCACCATGTCCTTCAGGATATGGTTGAGCGCATGGCCGATGTGCATGTCGCCATTGGCATAGGGCGGGCCGTCGTGGAAAATGAACTTCTCGCGGCCGCGGCGGGCATCGCGCAGGCGATCGTAGAGCTTGGCTTCCTGCCACGTCGCCAGAATGCCGGGCTCCTTCTGGGGGAGGCCCGCCTTCATCGGAAAATCGGTCTTCGGCAGGAAGACGGTGTCGCGCCAGTCCTTCGGCGTAGTCTGTGTGTCGCTCATGGGGGGCAGGCCTTACCGCGTCGCAAAGCGTTCGTCACGCCTATCGCGTTGCGGTGCGTCATCCGGCTTGAGATTGGGGAAAAGCAATGTAGGGGGTGGCAAGATCCAACAAGCGGGGACGATATGACGGGTGGACTGATTTTGGCGGCACTGGCCCTTGGCGCACCGGCACCGGTCGAGGAGGCGCCGCCCGCAACCGTGATCGCCGAAGCGACAATCGAGGCGCAGGACCAGCCCGCGCCGCCGCCACCCCAGCCGCCGCGCAAACCCGCGCCGCTCAGCTTCGGCCCCTATCCGCCCGGCTGGCAGATTGATTTCGGCCCCGGCCTGCTTGCCGTCCCCGAATTTCCGGGCAGCAAGGGCTTGCGCATCCTGCCGATTCCGCAGCTCGACATCCGCTACAAGAATCAATTCTTCGCCTCGGTGCAGCAGGGCATCGGCTATAATCTGATCAACACGCGGCATCTGCGGGCAGGGCCGATCCTGCGCCCCGAATTCGGCCGCACGACGCGCGACATCGCGGTGTTTCCGGGGCTGCGGCGGATCAACTTCACGGTCGAAGCAGGCGGCTTCGTGGCCTACCAGCCGTCGCTCTTCACCACGCTCCAGCTCGAAGTGCGCAAGGCAGTGAGCGGCCACAACGGCACGCTCGCCGATCTGTCGCTGCGCAAGATCGCGCTGAAGGGCAAATGGACGCTCGGCTATGGCGGGCGCATCCGCTTCGCCGACGCGACCTATTTCCGCAATTATTATGGCGTCACGCCTGCCGCTGCGCTGACCAGCGGACTGCGGGTCTATCAACCGGGCGCGGGGCTGAACGATGTCGGCGTATCGGGCTTCGTGTCGCGGCGGCTGGGCGGCAAATGGAACGGCACCGTCTTTGCGAGCTACAGCCGGTTGATCGATCAGGCCGCGAGTTCACCAATCACCACCAGCCGCTTCGGCAGCCGCAACCAGGTGTCGATCGGCGCTGCGCTGAGCTATCGCTTCCGCTTCAACTGAGGCGCGCGGGGGTCAGAAGAAGAAGCCGTTCACGCGAAGGGCGCGAAGTTTCGCGAAGGGCGCGAAGAGAAAAGTGAGTCCACGCGGAGGCGCGGAGACGCGGAGACGCGGAGGAAATGGGCGTCGCGGCAGGCCTTCGGCGTAGCCGAAACCAAGTCGCTCGCTTCGACGATGAATGAAGGTCTCGCTGGCGCGAGACGGGTTGAGCAAGTGCCCTGCGCCCTCTGCGCGCAGAAATCTTCTTCTCCGCGCCGCCGCGCCTCCGCGTGAACCAAAGCCTTCGCGCTCTTCGCGAAACTTCGCGCCCTTCGCGTGAACCAAAATCTGCTCGCCCTTCGCGAAACTTCGCGCCTTCGCGTGAACTCAACCCCCCGCCAGCACCACGCGCGCTGCCACGCAATCGGCATCCATCTGCGCCACCAGCGCCTCCAGCCCGTCGAACTTCGCTTCCGCCCGCAAATACGCGATCAGGGCAACCTCGATCGTGCGCCCGTACAAATCCTCGGCGAAATCGAAGAGATAAGCTTCGAGCAGTTCCTTGGGCGGATCGAAGGTCGGACGGATGCCAAGGTTGGCGGCGCCATCGACAATGCGCCCATCGTCGAGCCGCACCCGCACCGCGTAAATGCCATAAGCGGGCCGCAGATAAGTGCCGAGCGCCACATTGGCGGTGGGATAGCCGATCGTGCGGCCCAGCTTGTCACCGTGCTGCACCACGCCCTCGATCGCGAAGGGGCGGGTGAGCAGCTTGGCGGCCCCGGCCGGGTCACCGCTTTTGAGCAGATCGCGGATGCGGCTCGACGACACCGCCTCGCCGCCTGCCCCGACCGCGCAAACCGTGTCGACGCTGAAGCCGTGGCGCTCCCCCAGCGCGGCCAACACGGAAACATTGCCGCCGCGACCTTTTCCAAAGGTGAAGTCGTCGCCCGTCACCACGCCCGCGACGCCCAGCCCCGCCACCAGCCGCTGCGCAACGAATTCCTCCGCCGTCAGCCCGGCGAGCGCGGCGTCGAAGCCGAACACTACCATGCCGTCCGCCCCGGCTTCGGCGAACAACCGCGCGCGCTGGTCGAGTGTCGTCAGGCGAAACGGTGCTGCATCGGGCTTGAAGAAGCGCACCGGGTGCGGATCGAAGGTCGCGACCAGCAGCGGCCGCTGCTCGGCCTGCGCACGCTCCCGCGCGCGCCCGACGACCGCCTGATGGCCCAGGTGAAAGCCGTCGAAATTGCCAAGCGCCACGATGCCGCCGCGCAAAGCCTCGGGCACCCCGGCACCCCCGTCAAGGCGCTCCATAGCCACGGGCTATAGGGGGGCGAGCGTCACGAAGCTATAGGCCGGGCGTTCCCCCTCAGCGGCAAAATCCTCGCGCGCGATCTCGCCCCAGCCGGTGAACGGCGGGACGATCGCGTCGCCCGGTGGCGTGATGTGGACTTCGGTCAATTCGATCCGGGTCGCGCGCGGCAGAAATAGCGCATAGACCTCCGCGCCGCCGATCACCGCCGCTGGGCCGCCGCAGAGCGCCAGCGCGCTGTCCGGATCATGCGCTGGCTCCGCACCTGCCGCGCGCCAATCCGGACAGCGCGTGAGGACGATATGGCGCCTTCCCGGCAGCGGCTTCGGAAAGCTCTCGAAAGTCTTGCGGCCCATGATCATCGGCAGGCCCATCGTCATCGCCTTGAACCGCTTCATGTCGGCGGGCAAACGCCAGGGGATTTTGCCGTCGGCGCCGATCACGCCATTATCGGCGCGGGCGAGGAAGAAAGTGATCACACCGCCACCGGTGCCTTGATGTGCGGATCGGCGACATAATCGTGGATCGCGAAATCCTCATACTCATACCCGTCGATCGCGTCGGGCCGCCGCAGGATTTCGAGGCGCGGCAGCGGCCCCGGCGTGCGCGTCAGTTGCAGCCGTGCTTGCTCGAGATGGTTCAGGTACAAATGGCAATCGCCGCCGGTCCAGATGAAGTCGCCCGCTTCCAGCCCGCATTGATCGGCAAGGATATGCGTCAGCAGCGCATAGCTGGCGATATTGAACGGCACGCCAAGGAAGACGTCGGCCGAGCGCTGGTACAACTGAAGCGATAGCTTGCCGTTCGCGACATGCGTCTGGAACAGGCAGTGGCAGGGCGCGAGCGCCATCCGCGGCAGGTCCGCCGGATTCCACGCCGACACGATCTGGCGCCGCGACGATGGCGTCTCGCGAATCTGGCGGATCAGTTCGGCGATCTGGTCGACATGGCCGCCGTCGGGGGTTTCCCAGTCGCGCCACTGCTTGCCGTATACGGGGCCAAGCTCACCCGCCTCATCAGCCCATTCGTCCCAGATGCTGACTTTGCGGTCGCGCAGCCAGCCGACATTGGTCTCGCCGCGCAGGAACCAGAGCAATTCGATGATGATCGAGCGCAAGTGCAATTTCTTCGTCGTGACGAGCGGGAAACCGTCGCTCAGCCGGAACCGCATCTGGTGGCCGAACACCGAGAGGGTGCCGACGCCGGTGCGGTCGGCGGTCTCGACGCCGTCGTCGAGGATGCGCTGCATAAGGTCGTGATAAGCGTGCATCGCAGGACGTTAGCGCAGCGTCGCGATGAAGGGAATTCACTCTCAACCCGTTCGTGCTGAGCTTGTCGAAGCACCGTCCTTCTTCAGCCCCGCCGGTGGAAAAGAAGAACAGCCCTTCGACAAGCTCAGGGCGAACGGTGAAGCAGGATTTCTCTGTCGAGATCGTGGTCGCGCTGTGACAGCACCCGCTATTTCAATCGACAACCCTTGATCGCGGCGGGATAGGGCCGCGGGCCGACCGCCTTGAACGCCGCCAGATAGCCGCCGGCCGAGGGCATGTCTTCGGTCGACACGAGCTGATAACCGATGGCCGCGAATTCGCATTTGAGCAGCGCGGGCGGCGTGCCGTGATTCTGCGTGGGTCGATCGGCATCGACCACAATCACCAGCCCGTCGGGCTTGAGCGAGGGCCGCAGCCGCCAGAGGAATTCATAGGGCTGCGCAATCTCATGATACATATGGATCATGAAAACGCGGTCGAAGCTGTTGTCGGGCAGCTTGGGATCGGCGGGTTCGCCGAGCCGGACCGACACGCTCTGCAACCGCTCGCGCGTGACGCGTTCGGCGAGCGCATCGCGCGTCGCGGGCACGATATCCTGCGCCAGCACGCGCCCGCTCGGCCCGACGCGCTGGGCGAGGCGGATGGTGTAGTAACCCTCGCCCGCGCCGATATCGGCCACCGTCATGCCCGGCGCGATCCGGGCCTTGTCCATCACCTCGCCGGCTTCATTCTTGCGATCACGCGCTTCTTCGGTCGACCAGCGTGGCGACACGATGCGCGCGACGGGGCGGTCGGCCGCCGGAAACGTCGGCGCCGCGCTCTGGCCGCACGCAGCCAGCAGCGCCAGCACGGCGGCAAGGGCGGTGCGCGCCTTAATCGACGTCTTCCACATCGACCGTTTCGCCGGTCACGCGCTGCGACAGCGCTGCCGCCATAAAGGGTTCGAGCGCGCCGTCGAGCACATCACCCGGCGCGGTCGAGGTGACGCCGGTGCGCAAATCCTTCACGAGCTGATAAGGCTGGAGGACATAGGAGCGGATCTGGTGCCCCCAGCCAATGTCGGTCTTGGCGGCATTTTCGGCATTGGCCGCTGCTTCGCGGATCGAGAGTTCGCGTTCGTACAGCCGCGCGCGGAGCTGGTTATAGGCTTCGGCCTTGTTCTTGTGCTGGCTGCGCTGGTTCTGGCACTGGACGACGATGCCCGTCGGCAAATGGGTGATGCGCACGGCCGAATCGGTGGTGTTGATGTGCTGCCCGCCCGCGCCCGACGCACGGTACGTGTCGATGCGCAGGTCGCCTTCGTTGATGTCGACCTCAATATTGTCGTCGATCACCGGATAAACCCACACGCTCGCAAAGCTGGTGTGCCGCCGCGCCGCGCTGTCATAAGGGCTGATCCGCACCAGCCGGTGCACCCCGCTTTCGGTCTTGGCATAGCCGTAAGCATTTTCGCCCTTCAGCAGCAGCGTCGCCGATTTGATGCCCGCCTGCTCGCCCGAATGCTGGTCGATCAGCTCGACCTTCAGCCCGCGCCGCTCGCCCCAGCGCGTATACATGCGGCTCAACATGCCCGCCCAGTCCTGGCTTTCGGTGCCGCCCGCGCCCGCGTTGACTTCGATATAGGTGTCATTGCCATCGGCTTCGCCCGCGAGCAGCGCCCTGACCTTGTCGTCATTGGCGCGCGCGGCGAGCTTGGCGAGATCGGCGACGCCTTCATCGGCCATCGCGCTGTCGCCCTCGGCTTCGGCCATCTCGATCAGCTCGGCAGTATCGTTGAGTTCCTGCTCGATCGCGCGCGTCGCGGCAATCGCTTCGTCGAGCCGACGCCGTTCGCGCATCACCGCTTGCGCGGCCTTGGCATCGTTCCACAAACTCGGGTCCTCGACGCGCGCGTTGAGTTCGTCGAGGCGGCGCAACGCACGGTCCCAGTCGAGGAACCGGCGGACGAGCGCGAGCGACTCGTGAATGCTGTCGATATGGGCCTGCGCTTCGGCGCGCATTGAACTTCAACCTTTTTCCACACTGGTCGCTGCGACGTCGGCGGAACGTGACGATCGGGTGGCGACGATTTTCTGCCTATCTGATGAGCCGCAGCTGCCGCCGCTAGTAGATTCCGCCCTGTCTTTGCAAGAAATCGCTGTCGCTCTGGCGTTTGGCGGGGTTGGCCTGCGGGGCCACTTCCCGCGGGCGCGCGGCGACGGCAGGATCGGCACCCACCGACCGCGCGACCGCGCGGCGCGGCTCGCTGTCGGGCTTGAAGGCTTCCCAGATCACCGCCGCCTTGGGGTCGTCGCTCGGCCAGCCGCCATAGACCGGACGCCCCGATCCGCGGTCGATCCGCACGAACCGCACGCCGGCGGGGGCGCGAAACGGGAGCGGATCGAGCCCTTCATAAGCTTTTTCGGCAAACGCCTTGAAGATCGGCGCGGCGAGCGTGCCGCCCTGCGCATAGCCACCGAGACTCTTGGGGCTGTCATAGCCGATGTAGAGGCCAGCGATGATCTGCGGCGTCCCGCCGATGAACCACACATCGGTCGGCCCGGTCGAGGTGCCGGTCTTGCCCATGATCGGCCGGTTGAGGTCGCGCAGCACGGTTGCGGTGCCGCGCTGGATGACGCCTTCGGTGATGTGCACCATCTGGAACGCGGTCACCGCATCGATCACCTGGCGTTGGCGCACGACCGGGCGCGGCATCGCGCGGCCATTCCAGTCGGGCGCGTTGCACCGCGCGCAGGCGCGCCAGTTTTCGGGCCAGACGACCTTGCCGTGGCGATCCTGGACATAGTCGATCAAGGTCGACGGCGCGCCGCGCCCCTGATTGGCGATGATCGAAAAGGCGTTGACCATCCGCTGCACCGTCGTCTCACCCGCACCGAGCGCGATCGACAGATAGGGCGGGTATTTGCCGATCCCCATCCGGCTGATCGTGTCGACGACATGGTCCATCCCGACGGTGCTGGCGGCGCGCACCGTCATCAGGTTGCGCGATTGCTCAATCCCCCAGCGCAAAGTGTGCGGCCCCGACCCTTGCCCGCCGCCGAAATTGCGGAAGCATTTCTGCCCGAGCCGCGCGCCCTGATAGACGCAATAAGGCGCATCGACGATGATCGAGGCTGGCGTCAGGCCGTTTTCGAGCGCGGCCGAATAAACGATCGGTTTGATCGTCGATCCCGGCTGGCGCATCGCCTGTGTCGCGCGGTTGAACGAATTGAGCCGGGCATCGAACCCGCCCTGCATCGCCAGCACGCGGCCGGTCGATGGCTGTTCGACCACCATCCCGCCCGCCACGCGCGGAATCGCCCGCATCGCGAACACATCGCCTTCGGGCGCGACCGAGATAATGTCGCCGGGGACAATCGCCGAAAAAACATTGCCGCCCTTGCCGCGCACCGGCATTTGCGCGGCCCAGCGCGGCAGCATGCCCGTCTTGCCATCGGCAAAGCCGATCACCGCCTGATTGTCGCCACGCGCGATCACGATTGCCGCGCGCCAATCCTCATAATCGAGCCCGATATTGGTGTTGAGGAACGGCTGCAGCCACCCGCCGCTCTCCGCCGAGGCGCCGGCCGGCAGATCGACATGGCCGAGCGGCCCGTTCCAGCCGCGCCCGCGATCATAGCGGAGCAGCCCCTCGCGCAGTGCCTTTTGCGCATATTGCTGGAGCTGCGGATCATAGGAAGTGCGCACCCACAGCCCGCCCGAATAGACGCTATACGGCCCGTCGCGCTCGCTTTCGCCGAATTTGTCGATCAGCTGGCGGCGGACTTCCTCGACGAAATAGCCGCCGACGCGTTCGAACTTCGGCGTCTGGCGCAGCACCGCCCCGATTGGCTCGGCATTGGCCTGATCAAATTGCGCCTGCTCGATGAAGCGGTTCTTGAGCATTTCGCGCAGCACATAATTGCGCCGCCCCAGCGCGCGCTCGGTATTGCGGAACGGGTCGAACAGCGACGGCCCCTTGGGCAGAATCGCGAGGAAAGCGAACTGGCCGAGCGTCAGTTCGGTCAGCTCCTTGTCGAAATAGGCATGGCTCGCCGCCGCGACGCCAAACGCATTGCGACCCAGCGGAATCTGGTTGAGGTAAAGTTCCAGAATCTGCTGCTTGGTGAGCGTATCCTCGATCCGGTACGCCAGAATCGCCTCGCGCAGCTTGCGCACGGGCGAATATTCATTGCCGACGAGCAGGTTTTTCGCGACCTGCTGGGTGATCGTCGAGCCGCCCTTGGCGCGCTTGCCCGTGCCGAGCTTGCTGACATAATCGATCACCGCGCCCGCGACGCCGGGATAATCGACGCCGTGGTGCTCGAAAAAGCTCTTGTCCTCAGCCGCCAGAAACGCGCGCACGAGCAGCGGCGGATATTCGTCATAGCTCAGCTCGACGCGGCGTTCGCGCGCGTAGCTGTGGATCGGCATCCCCTCGACCGAGCGGACATTGGTCGGCAGCGGCGGTTCATAAGTGCGCAGCTTGTCGACCGAGGGCAGATCGCGCGCGACCAGCACCCAGACGAGCGCATAGCCAATCGCCGCCAGCGCTGCGAGCACCGCCAACAGCTTGCCCCACCAGCGCGCCCACAGCCAGCGCACCCCGGCCCGCAAGCGGTTGGTCTCGCGGTGCAGGCGAAAATTTACGGACGAGTCAGACGCTGGCATGATTGGCGCAGGCTGTAGCAAAACTGGCGCCGCGCGCCAGTGGGCGTATGCGTCATCCCCCCGCCCCCATCGTCACCCAGCGCAAAGGGGACAGGGTTTGGTAAGAATCCCCTTGCCCCCCGTTCGTGTCGAGCGAAGTCGAGGCGAGCGGAGCGAGCGGCGCCGAGCGCACCGCTTGTGGCCTGTTTCTCGACTTCGCTCGAAACAAACGGGTGCAGAGATTAAGCAAGAGGCCGCTAATTCGACGCCAGCCGCCGCGCGAAATGGATGTCGACCGCGCGCCGCACGCTCTCGGCAATCCGTGCCCGCCCTTCGCGCGAATCGATGAAGGCCGCGTCGCGCGGGTTGGAGATATAGCCCGTTTCGAACAGGATCGACGGCATGTCGGGCGCCTTGAGTACCACGAGCGACGCCATGCGGTGGAAATTGGACTTCACCGGCACCAGCGGCCGGGCTTCGCGGCCCAGCAATTGCGCGAAACTCGCCGAATTGTTCATCGTCTCGCGCTGGGTGAGATCGATCAGCAGCGACGAAATGTCGGGCGACGCCTCGCCCAGATTAATGCCCTGAATAATGTCGGCCTTGTTCTCGCGCGCCGCCAGCCGCGCGGCTTCCTTGTCCGACGCGACTTCGGACAGGGTATAGACCGAGGCGCCCGACGCATCGCCGCCGCCGACGCTGTCGCAGTGGACCGAAATGAACAAATCGGCCTTGAGTTTGCGCGCGACGCCATAGCGTTCCTGCAGCACCAGAAAGCGATCGTCGTCGCGGGTCAGCGCCACGCGCACCCGGCCCGAGGCAAGCAGTTCGTCGCGGATCGCCCTGGCGATGCGCAGCGTCACGTCCTTTTCCTTCAGGCCCGTGGTCGGCGAAATCGCGCCCGGATCAATGCCGCCATGCCCCGCGTCGATCACCACGAGCGGGCGGCTATCGTCGTCACCGTAGACGCGCGGCAGCGCGAGCTGCGCGCGCGGCGCGGGGATCGGCGTGGTCACGCTATAGCTCGCCGGAATCGCGCGGCCGCCATAGCTGAACGGCGGCAGATAGCGCAGCTTGCCTTCCGCCGCCGCGCGCGCGAACCGCGCATCGCTGACGGTGCGCAGCGCGAGCGTGAGGGTCATGCCATCGGCGCCGAACCGGCCTTCGGAAACGATCGCGGGCTGCGCGAGATCGAGCACGATGCGCGCGCCGTCGCGATAAACGCCCTGCCGCACGCGCAGCACCGGGCCGTCGGTGGTCGACACGCCCCCCGGCGTCGCCCCCGCGACATCGATTGCGATCCGCTGTGGCCCGTCGAGCAGCACGGCGGAGGCGCCCGCGACGCGCGCATCAAAATGCAGCACGACATGATCAGCCGCGACTTCGACCCGCTCGACGGTCGCAGCCCAGGCCGGCACACCGCCGAACCACAATGTCAGCATGGCCAGGAAAAAAGACACAGGGCGGTATTGCCGCGCGGGGGCACCGGCGGTCCAGCGAAAAGGCATTGCGGGGGGCTCCGCTCGGTTACTCGATTGACCCCCTCGTAACCGCCCCCTTGTCAAATCGTCGTGAAAGGAGGCGGTTAACAAGGCATTCGGCATCTTCTTGCCGTTCGGGCGGCAAATTCATGCCGGTTGCTGCTTGCGGATAGCAGTGCTACGCATGAAATATATCGGCTGATGCCACAGGCGTCGCGCCGGTAAACCAACCGCTGATGGGCGATCTCGCCCGCGCGCGGTTCATCCAGGTTGACGTCCGCATGTTGCATTCCCCTTGCCCCGCACACCGACCGGCCCACGCCGGCGGGTATGTGGTCGCATGGGGCTTGGCGGCCCCGTTTGGGTCGGATGCACAGCGGGCAGACGCAGTTTACACCATCCCGCTCGCGTCTGGGGCAGGCCGCTTCGCCGCCGCCCAGCGCACGCCATTTCGCGCGCGAACCCCATTTTCCGGCGCCGCGCGCGCACGGAGACCAATAAATGACCATGCGTATGCTGATCGACGCGCGGCACCGGGAGGAAACCCGGGTTGCCGTCGTCAAAGGGAACCGAATCGAGGAGTTTGATTTCGAATCCGCCGAGCGCAAGCAGCTCAAAGGCAATATCTATCTCGCCAAGGTGACGCGCGTGGAGCCATCGCTCCAGGCCGCTTTCGTCGACTACGGCGGCAACCGCCACGGCTTCCTCGCTTTTTCGGAAATCCACCCCGACTATTATCAGATCCCCAAGGAGGATCGCGAAGCACTGCTCCGCGAAGAGGCCGAGCACGCCGCCGAAGAGGCAGCGCTGCGCGCCGAGCATGACGACGATGAGGATGACGGCGACGACGACGGCAATGGGGAAGCCGATCGCGACGCCGCCGAACGCCGCGACGACGACGGCGATGGCGAGTCCGAAACCGCGAGCGAAGGCGAGGACGCCCCGCGCCGCCGCGCCAAATCGAGCGGCGGCGACGATGTCGACGCGTTGCGCGAACGCCGGATGAATCTGCGCCGCCGCTACAAGATCCAGGACGTCATCCGCCGCCGCCAGGTGCTGTTGGTGCAGGTCGTCAAGGAAGAACGCGGCAACAAGGGTGCGGCGCTCACCACCTATCTGAGCCTCGCGGGCCGATACTGCGTGTTGATGCCCAACACGTCGCATGGCGGCGGGATCAGCCGCAAAATCTCCAACGCCGCCGATCGCAAGCGGCTGAAGTCGATCATGGCCGATCTGCGGCTGCCGCCGTCGATGGGCTGCATCGTCCGCACCGCCGGGCTCCAGCGCACCAAGGTCGAGATCAAGCGGGACTTCGATTATCTCGCGCGGCTGTGGGACGAAATCCGTGAGAAGACGCTCGCCTCGGCGGCGCCTGCGCTCGTCTATGGCGACAGCGACCTGATCAAACGCGCGATCCGCGACATATATAACAAGGATATCGACGAGGTGATCGTCGAGGGCGACGAGGGCTATGCCCAGGCCAAGCAGTTCATGAAACTGCTGATGCCGAGCCATGCCCGCCGCGTGAAGCATTACAGCGACCCGGTGCCGCTGTTCCAGCGCAGCGCGGTCGAGGATCAGCTCGCGGCGATGTATCACCCCGTCGTCCAGCTCAAGTCGGGCGGTTACCTCGTGATCAACCCGACCGAGGCTTTGGTCTCGATCGACATCAACTCGGGCCGGTCGACGCGCGAGCATAATATCGAGCAGACCGCGACCGCGACCAACCTCGAAGCCGCGCAGGAAATCGCGCGCCAGTTGCGCTTACGCGACATGGCCGGCCTCGTCGTCATCGACTTTATCGACATGGACAACAACTCCAACGTCCGCAAAGTCGAAAAGGCGATGAAGGAGGCGATGAAGAACGACCGCGCCCGCATTCAGGTCGGTCGCATTTCGTCCTTTGGCCTCATGGAAATGAGCCGTCAGCGCTTGCGCACCGGCGTGCTCGAAGCTTCCACCCGCCCCTGCCCGCATTGCGAAGGCTCGGGCTTCGTGCGCACCGCCTCGTCGGCGGGCTTGAGCGCGCTGCGGCTGATTGAGGATGAGGCCGCACGCGGTCGCGGTTCGATCATCACTTTGCGCGCGAGCCAGGAAGCAGCCTTTTATCTGCTCAACCGCAAGCGCGCCGAACTCGCCGAGATCGAGGAACGCTACGGCGTAACGGTCGAAGTCATGTCCGACGGCGAACGCGAAGGCGCACGCATGGCGGTCGAAGCGTCAGGCCCGCCGCCTGCCTTCACCCCGCGCTTCGAACCGCCCAAGGTCGATCTCGACGACGATATCGATGACGTCGAGGAAGAAATCGACGAGGAAGAAGAAGCCGAGGAAGAGCCTGCGGAGCGCGCCGAGCGTCCGCGTGATGCCCGCCCGCCGCGCGAGGATCGCCCCGCCGAGGGCGATGGCACGCGCCGCAAACGGCGGCGTCGGCGCGGCCGTCGCGGTCGCAGTGCCGAGGGCGGTGAGCGCAGCGATGCACCGGGCGAAGGCTTTGAGCGTGACGATGAGCGTCCGGTCGATGCCGGAGCCGATGAGGCCGATGCCGGTGACGACACCGGCGACGACACCACTGAAGCGACTGGCGCCGAAACCGCCGAGCGCGGCGAAGGCGGGGCATCGCGTCGCCGGGGCCGTCGCGGTCGCCGGGGTCGGCGTGGCGAGGGTCAGCCGAGCGATGCTGGCGCACCGGTCGACGCCGATGCGGCGCCTGAGTCCGACGCGCTTGCCGAAATTGCCGAGGTTATGGTCGAGGAGCCCGCAGCCAAGCCTGCACGCCGTCGTCGCGGCAAGGCGGCCGAAGCCGTCGCTGAGGCTCCTGAGCTGAGCACGCCCGTCGAGGTTGAACCCGCCGCCGAGGAAGCGCCGAAGCGGACGCGCAGCCGCGCCAAAAAGGCCGAGGTCGAGGTCGAAGCCCCAGCGGAAGCCCCGGTCGAAGCCGAAGCTGTCGAGGAATCCGACGCCAAGCCCAAGCGCGCGCGCCGCAAAAAGGCCGAAGTCGCCGAAGCCGAACCGGTGGCCGAAGCCGAACGGGTCGCCGAAGCAGCCGAGGCAGCGCCCGAGCCGGTCGCGTCGAACGACGATGCGGTGGCCCCGGACACCGGCCCCGCCGCCCCGCGCCGCAAGGGGTGGTGGAGCAGCACCTTCGGCGCCTGAACGCCCAACGCGCCCGTGCCGTCTGATCTGGCGGCACGGGCGATCCCGCGCCCGTCCGTTTTTGGAATCACGTGATACCCTTGTTCCGTTCGTGCTGAGCTTGTCGAAGCACTGCCCTTCTTTCGCGACGTCACAGCAAAAGAAAGACAGCCCTTCGACAAGCTCAGGGCGAACGGAACGAGATTGAGTTCTTTGCGCGCGACCGTGCGCTGTCAGGGCACATGCCAAGCGTTGAACGCAAACGCGAATTGGCCGATAGCCGACTCATGAAGAAATTCGTTGCCGCGCTCGCGCTGTCGCTCCTCGCCGCTGTGCAGCCTGCGCAAGCTCAGTCGCTCCTGCGCGACGCCGAGACCGAGGCGATGTTCGACGACATGTCGCGCCCCCTGATCATCGCGGCCGGGCTATCACCGCGCAACGTCAAGGTCGTGATGATCAAGGACGACTCGATCAATGCCTTCGTCGCGGGCGGCCAGATCGTCTATGTCCATTCAGGGCTGATCACGTCGGCCGACAATGCCAATCAGGTGCAGGGCGTGATCGCGCATGAACTCGGCCATGTCGCCGACGGCCATGTCCCGCTCGGCGATGCCGGGATCAAGCCGGCGGTCGCGATCCAGATTTTGAGCCTCGTGCTCGGGGTCGCCGCCGCCGCCGCTGGCTCAGGCGACGCCGCCGCCGGCATCATCGCGGCGGGGCAGCAGGCAGCGATCGGCAAATATCTCGCGTTCAGTCGCGTGCAGGAATCAACGGCAGACGCGACCGGCGCCAAATTCCTGCAAACGGCAGGCGTCAGCGGGCGCGGGATGCTCGAATTCTTCAAAAAGCTCCAGAGTCTCGAATATCGCGCGGGCTACAACAACATCGACCCCTTCTCGCAGAGCCACCCTTTGAGCGGCGAGCGCGTCGCGACGCTGACCGAAACCGTGCGCGAATCGCCCGCATTCGGCAAGCCGACCGATCCCGTGCTCGAAGACAAGTTCAAACGGGTGAAGGCCAAGCTTGCGGGCTTCGTCAACGATCCGCCGCGCACGCTGACCGCTTATCCGGTCGAGGACCAGAGCATCTACGCGCATTATGCGCGCGCCTATGCCTATCACAAAGGTGGCTACCCGGAAAAAGCCAATGCCGAGGCCGATGCGCTGGTGAAGGCGCTGCCGCACGATCCCTATTTTCTCGAAATCAAGGGCCAGATTCTGCTCGAATCGGGCAAGCCCGATGAAGCCCTCACCCCGCTGCGCGAAGCGACCGAGCGCAGCGGCTACCAGCCGCTGATCGCGACCACGTTTGGCCACGCGCTGATCGCGACCGAGAATCCCGCCAATTTCCCCGAAGCCGAAAAAGTACTGCGTCAGGCCGTGGGCCGCGACGAGGAAAACCCCTTTGCCTGGTTCCAACTCGGCGTTGTGTATGAACGCAAGGGCGATCAGCCGCGCGCCTTGCTCGCGACCGCCGAGCGCGCCGCGCTCAACGGCGATCTGCGCACCGCATCGGTCAGCGCCCGCGGCGCGCTGGCGGGCCTACCGCCCAACACGCCCGACTGGATCCGCGCGCAGGATCTGGTGCTGCTGACGCAAAATGTGATCGATGATCAGCGTAAAGGACGGCGATGAACCGGTTGCTGCTGTTGGCGGTGGCGATTGGCGCCGCGTTGCTGGGTGCGGGCGGGATGTATTTCGCGGGCCGCATGGGGGCACCCATCGCCAGCGACCGCGCGCGTACCGAGCAGATCGTCCACGACTATCTCGTCAGCCATCCCGAAGTGCTGGTCGAAGCATCGAGCGCGCTGCGCCGCCGCCAGAGCGGGCAAGCGATCGACGCCGACAAGGCTGCGATCCTCGAACCCTTTGGCACTGCCTGGGCAGGCAATCCGCAGGGCGATCTGACGATCGTCGAATATTTCGATTATAACTGCGGCTATTGCCGGTCCACCCTGCCGGCCATCGACGCGCTGATTGCGGGCGACCCCAAGCTGCGCGTCGTTTATCGCGACTGGCCGATCCTGTCGCCCGAAAGCGCGACCGCCGCGCGCTACAGCCTCGTCGCCGCCGACATGGGCAAATTCGCCGAATTCCACCGCGCGCTTTATGCCGGTGGCCCGGTGAGCGACGCGACGCTGGCTGCTGCCGTCACCACCGCCGGGCTCGATCTGGCCAAGGTACAGGCCGCTGCCAAGACGCCGCGCATCGAAGCCGAACTCGCGCGCAATCTCGATACCGCCAAGAGGCTCGGCATGAGCGGCACTCCGTCGTGGGTGATCGGTGATCAGGTGATTTCCTCGGCACTCCCGATCGAGGAGTTGCAGCGACTGGTGGCCGAGGCGCGGGCGGCGCGCTGAGGGGGGGATAGGTCACCTCGCTTTCCCGGCACCTTCACCCCCCGTTTGTTTCGAGCGCAGTCGAGAAACAGGCCACAAGCGACGTCGCCCTTGGCCTGTTTCTCGACTACGCTCGAAACGAACGGGTCAGGGTATAAAACTCTAGCCCCGTCGCCACGTTGCGCCTCCCGCCCCCCGCCCCTATCTCCAGCCCTCACGCCATTCGGGGACACCACGCCTTTGGAACCGATCCTCGCCATTGCCGGCCTCACCAAAACCTATGCCTCGGGGCTGACCGCGCTCGACCATGTCGACCTGTCGATCGCCAAGGGGGAAATCTTCGCGCTGCTCGGCCCCAATGGCGCAGGGAAAACGACGCTGATCTCGATCGTCTGCGGCATTGTGACCGCGAGCGGCGGCAGCGTGCGCGTCGCGGGCTATGACATTGCCGCCGACTATCGTCAGGCACGCTACCGGATCGGGCTGGTGCCGCAGGAATTGTCGACCGATGCGTTCGAAACGGTGATCGACACTGTCACCTTCAGCCGGGGCCTGTTCGGCCGCAAGCCCGACCCCGCGCATATCGAGCGGATCCTGCGCGACCTGTCGCTGTGGGACAAGCGCCACTCGAAAATCATGGCGCTGTCGGGCGGGATGAAGCGCCGCGTGCTGATCGCCAAGGCGCTCGCGCACGAACCCGAAGTGCTGTTCCTCGACGAGCCGACCGCGGGAGTCGATGTCGAGCTGCGCCGTGACATGTGGGCGCTGGTGCGCAAGCTGCGCGACGGCGGCACCACGATCATCCTGACGACGCATTATATCGAAGAGGCCGAGGAAATGGCCGACCGCGTCGGCGTGATCCTGAAGGGCAAGCTGATCCTCGTTGAGGAGAAAGCGACGCTGATGCAAAAGCTCGGCAAGCGCACCTTGACCGTGACCCTCACCGAGCCGCTGAGCGCCGTGCCGCCCGCGCTCGCCGATTGGGCGCCGACGCTGAAGAATGACGGCCATGAACTCGAATATGTGTTCGAGGCGGGGAGCGAACGCACCGGCATTGCCGGGCTGCTCCGCGCGATCGGCGATGCGGGGATCGCCTATAAGGACATCAACACCCAGCAAAGCTCGCTCGAGGATATCTTCGTCGGGCTGCTCCACGACGCAGGCGAGCATGCGCTGGCAGAGGAAGTCGCGGCATGAACGGCTTCAACTGGGCGGGCGTCAGCGCGATCTACCGCTTCGAACTCGCGCGCTTCCGCCGCACGATCCTCACCAGCCTGGCGACCCCGGTGATCACCACATCGCTCTATTTCGTGGTGTTCGGCTCCGCCATCGGCGGCCGGATCAACACTGTCGACGGCGTGCCCTATGGCGCGTTCATCGTGCCGGGGCTGATGCTGCTGTCGATGCTGACCGAAGGCATCGGCAATGCGAGCTTCGGGATATACCTGCCCAAATGGTCGGGGACGATTTACGAGCTGCTGTCGGCGCCGCTGTCGCCGTTCGAAACCGTGCTCGCCTATGTCGGCGCGGCGGCAACCAAATCGATGATCCTGGGGCTGGTAATTTTCGCGACCGCGCATCTGTTTGTCGCGCTACCGATCGCGCATCCGCTCTACATGATCGGCTTCATGGCGCTGACGGCGGTGACTTTCTGCCTGTTCGGCTTCGTGCTCGGCATCTGGGCGAACAGCTTCGAGCAATTGCAGGTGATCCCGCTGCTCGTCATCACCCCGCTGACATTTCTGGGCGGCACTTTCTACTCAATCTCGATGCTGCCCCCCGCGTGGCAGCAGATCGCGCTGCTCAATCCGATCGTCTACCTCATCAGCGGCTTCCGCTGGACGTTTTTCGGGCGCGGCGACGTGAGCATCGGCTGGAGCCTGGGCGTGACGGGCGTGTTCCTGCTGCTGTGCCTGGGCGCGGTGGCGTGGATTTTCCGCACCGGATGGCGGCTGAAGAGTTAGCTAGGTTATCTCCACGACCATTGCGTTTGTAGCCCGTGCGATCGCGTCAACCCCAACGCTGAGTTCTAAGGCGGAGTGGCAGATGTCATGGATCTCGAAAAACCTGACACCTTCACTGTCTGAAGCCCAAGGCACGACAATCTCTTCCCCGATCCTTGGTAAGATCGAGAAGGTGAAGGTTCCGATCTTCTCGCCCGTGTTAAGTTCCTGAATTTCAAGATTTACCATTTTTTCCGTCCCTCACCGCATCACCGGCAACACCACCCGCGACCCAGCACAAACCTTCTGCTCGGCCTTCACATAATCCTCCGGCTTCGCCTTCGCGATATTTGCCACGAAGCTCTGCGGGTTGCGGTCGATCACCGGGAACCAGCTCGACTGGATTTGCACCATGATCCGGTGGCCCTTTTTGAAGACATGGTCGTGGTCGCGGAGTGGCACATCCCACGGCGTTACTTGCCCCGGCACCAACGCCTGCGGCGTCACATCGCTCTTCAGGAAGCGCCCGCGCCGGATTTCCATCGCGATCGGCCACTGATAGCCGTTGAGCTGCCGG
This sequence comes from Sphingomonas sp., assembly GCF_019749955.1. GTDB lineage: Bacteria > Pseudomonadota > Alphaproteobacteria > Sphingomonadales > Sphingomonadaceae > Sphingomonas. The sequence goes on along the minus strand of NZ_JAIEPC010000008.1, from coordinate 150,091 downwards.
GTATAGGCCCCGAGCGGCGCGCCCTCGTTGAACTTCTCAAAATCGTCGGGCAGCACGTCGATCAGCTTGACCACGAAATCGCTGTCGGTGCCGCTGGTCGATGCCATCAGCTCGGCGGCGATCTGGCCCGTGACCGTCAAATCCTCGGTCAGTGGCGCCGAGACGTAGCTCAGCACATCGGGGCGGTGATCGACAAAGCGCTGGTCCTCGGCTTCCCACCAGCGCCATTCGGGGCGCGGATAGGTCGGTGAGATCGGGCGCGGGCGGAACGGCACCGGGTTCGCGGGGTCCGAGACATAGCTGCGACAGGCTTCACCGGCAGCGGGCGCGGCGAAATCAAGCGACCCATCGGCGTGGAGATACAGCGCGGTCGCCGCCGTGCCCTTGGGCGGCCAGCTTTCGTAAGTCTTCCACACCCACGACCCCGACTGGAACATGCGCGTGTCGAAATTCGGCCGTTCGCCCTTGCCGTGCAGCCAATAGCGGAAGAAGGGCGCCTGAATCTCGTCACGGAATTGCTGCGGGCTGTCGACCGGGATCGGGATGCGCCCCAAATCCTTGCCCGGCGCCGACCAGGTGCCATGCGCCCACGGCCCCGCGACCATCTGGCTCAGATGATCGGGGTCATTCGCCTTCTGCTTGGCGTAGATTTGCCACGACCCCCATGGGTCTTCCTGATCCCAAAAGCCCGCCACGTTGAGCGTCGGCACCGTCGTCTTGCCGAGCGTATCGGACCAGCGCTGATCGGTGAAAAACGCGTCATGATTGGGGTGGTCGAACAGCGCGGTCGCAGTCGCGGCGCGCCCCTGCCAAATCTTGTCGAGATTGGCGGCGCTGCCGAGCTTCAGGAAATAATCATAGGTATCGACGGTGCCGTAATCGAAATCGGCAAAGCCATCCTTCTTGAGCTGGAGCGCGGCCACCCAATCGACCAGATAGGCCATCCGCAGCGCGCCATTGCGGTGGAGATCGTCATTCTGCCAATAATCGATCCACGCCGCCTGCGGGCTGACCGCTTTGAGCGCCGGATGCGGCTTGGCGAGCGCAATCGCGGCGGTGAAGCCGGGATAGGAAATGCCCCACATCCCGACCTTGCCATTGTTGCCCTTCACATTCTTGACCAGCCAGCCGATCGAATCATAAGCGTCGGTCGCTTCGTCGGTCGCTTTGGGGTCCTTGGGGTGGACCGCCGTCGACAAGGTGAACACCCCGTCCGAGCCAAAGCGCCCGCGCATCGACTGGAACACGAAGATATAGCCGTCGTCGGCGAGCGCCTTCCATCCGCCGGGCACGCGCGGCAGCGCGGCTTGCGGCACGCCATAAGGGGTGCGCTGGAACAGGATCGGCAGCGGCCCGGTCGCGCCGGTCGGGCGCAGGATCACCGTCTCCATCTTCGCCCCGTCGCGCATTGGCACCATCACCTTTTCAAAGGTGAAGGCGGGTTGCGGGGTGGCGGCAGGCGCGGGCGCCGCTTGCGGACGCGCAAAAGCGGCAGGCGCGGCAACGGCGGCGAGCAGGACGGCGATATGGGAAAGGCGCATGGGGCGGGATTCCTGCTTGGGGAGCGACCCGCGCAGGCTATCGGGGCGCGGGCGTGGGCGCAACGGGACTGTTGCCGCCCACCAAGGCGCGCGCGGCGGAAGCCATGGCGAGGGCGGTTTGGAATGGCCTTCTCCCAGTAGGGAGACGGATCGGCCCGCTGCGGTACCGCGAGCTTCAACTAGACGAGGCAGTCGAGCGAGAAGCGCTCGTGGTAGTTTTCACTTCTTTTCAACTTGACCTGCGTAAGTGTCGCGGAAGAACCGCAAGTCCGGAGTGCCTCATGTTCGGTCGCAAGAAGCCTAAGCCGGAGCCGATGCGCTTCGCCCCGCAGCCCCGCCCGTCGCAGTCCGGCGCGAATGACGGCGCCGATGAAGCGATCGCGCTGCTCTCGCAAGCACTCGGCTTGGACCTCGATTTTGGGAGCGCCTTCATCTTCGCGCCGAGCCTCTGGCACGATCGTGCGATCGGCGCGATGCTGACCGGGCTCGGACTTCAGCCCAACATGGCCGGTAACCGCATCGCGCTGCTCAAAAGCCCGGTGTCGGTCGCCAAGCTCGCGGCCATGAAGGCCGACAGCCCGCTGCGTAGCACGCTGGAAAGCGCGCGCTTCGGGGTGAACCTCTACAATCCCGATGCCGAGAACGGCTATCATGATGGCCTGGTCGTGATGCAGGCTGAAAAGCTGCGCGAATTCGCCACACGTAGCGACCTCAGTGACCATGCCCGCAAATATGCAACCTTCGACCTGATGATGTTCAGTGAGGGCGTGATGATGGGCAAGGTGAAGCTCGGCTGAACGCGCGGTAGTTCGGCCATTCCGGCGGCGTGCCGGGATGGCGCGTCACCCTCACCGCGTCAGCTTCAAGCGCCAATCGCAGTCCCCGCCCCCTCAATCGATCCGGCGTTCGCCCTTTACCCAGCGCACCGTGCCGCTCGACGCGCGCATCACGACGCTGTGGGTGATCAGCTTGCCGCCGACGCGCTTGACGCCGCCGAGCAGCGACCCGTCGGTCACCCCGGTCGCGGCAAAGATGCAATCGCCCTTCGCCAGCTCCTTCAGGTCGTACTGCTTGTCGAGATCGGTGACGCCCCATTTCGCCGCCCGCGCGCGCTCGTCGTCGTTGCGGAACACCAGCCGCCCCTTGAACTGCCCGCCGACACAGCGCAGCGCGGCGGCCGCCAGCACACCCTCGGGCGCGCCACCCTGGCCGATGTAGATGTCGATGTTGGTCTCGGGGTTGGTCGTCGCGATCACGCCCGCGACATCGCCGTCATCGATCAGCACGATCCCGCAGCCGATCTTGCGCAATTCGGCGATCAGCTTTTCGTGGCGCGGGCGATCGAGCACGCAGGCGATGATCTCGCGCGGCTTCACACCCTTGGCCTTGGCCAGCGCCTTCACATTTTCGGTCGGCGTCTTGTCGAGGTCGATCAGGTCCTTCGGGTAACCCGGCCCGACCGCGATCTTGTCCATATAGACGTCGGGCGCGTTGAGCAGGCAGCCTTCCTCGGCAATCGCCAGCACCGCGAGCGCATTCGGCCCGGCCTTCGCGGTGATCGTCGTGCCTTCGAGCGGATCGAGCGCAATGTCGATCTTCGGTCCCTTGCCGATCGCCGAGCCGACCTTTTCGCCGATATAGAGCATCGGCGCTTCGTCGCGCTCGCCCTCACCGATCACCACGGTGCCGTCCATGTAGAGCTTGTTGAGCGCCTCCCGCATCGCCTCGACCGCGGCGGCATCGGCCGCCTTCTCATCCCCGCGCCCGATCAGGCTGGCGGCGGCAACCGCCGCGGCTTCGGTAACGCGCACCATTTCGAGCACGAGCACACGGTCGAGCGTCTTGGAGGCTTTGGGCATTTCGGGCTCCCCTTTGATTTGTTGGGGTGCGCGATAGGCGGTTGGCGGCGGGTTGTCGAGAATGGGGGTGAGGGGCTTCGCCAGCAAACAGCCCGCAGGAACGATAGATACTAGCTCCCACTATCTATTGCCCAACCCTCATAGAGCACCTTGAGCAGCATGCCTTGCCGTTTTTCAACCGACTCGGGCGTCCATTCCTGTTGAGAGATGACTTGGCTGGTGAGCGCATACGAAGAAACGCTCTTGGTACCCGCGAAGTAGATTCTGCATTTGTCGGCGAACTCGTAATTCTGGGCGGACGAATTCTTCTTCTTGTTAAGCGGCACTAGGTTCGCGAGACGGTGAAGCCATTCCTTTCGAATCGATGCGTCGGGCCACCAATCGCGCCACTCGCTATCAACTGGTACGGTTTGAGGGAGAACGTGTTCGATCGTCAGAATTCTTGGATCGTAAGTGGCGGCACCGTCCGAGATGAAGGAGTCCAGCCGCAGGATTAGATAATTTCGACGACGTGGCGCTAGCTCATAAATATTGCCATCCAGCGCTTCACGAAACGCCTCACAATCCTCCTCATCAAGGTCGAGCGCTTCCATGTCATCGGGCTGGAGGTCGCTCTGGATATCCGAGATAACGTGCGCGTACACTTCGATGCGATCGTTCACGTTGAAACGACAAATGTGCATATATGCCGCAAGCCGTTCCAACATTTCGAAGAAGCGCGCCACTCGTTTAGGCTTACTGCGATTCTTCTTCAAAAAGAGTATCGCTGGCGGAATCCAGTCCGAATTGTCGATACGATTTAACCAAGTGATGTAGTAGTTAATTTCTTCGGCATGCGACGTGGCAGCGTAGGAGGCAGTCCGAATGTCTTCAAGCGCATCAGCGTAAGGCTTTAGAACGTTGTCGATAAAGCATTTTGCATCGGGATTATACGGCAAAACATAAGCACGAAACTCTTCTAAAAGTGATCTCTTAGCTTTCTCTTTGGCGTATATCATTCGGATATATGCGAAGAGATCGTTAAATCCGGATCGTGTGAGATCGACCTCCATTGACTCCCATTTTTTGTTGTATGCTTCCTGATCTACCTCGCTTTTAAGTTTTCCTATGGTATCGGCCTTAATGATATCGGTATGTTGTAGATTGAGACCGCGACTATTCATCACAGAAAACACACGAAATGCCGACTCCTGACTCGGTGTCGAGACTGCCACCAGATAGCAACGAGTCAAAAGAAAATGACTGAACGCCTCCAAATCTTTCGAGTTCGGAAAGGTTTCTTGTACAGCGCCTACGAAATACTCTGCATTCTTGCGAATATTGATTTGCGATTCATTATTCAATGACGAAGGGTCGATTTCAATCAGTGAATCGATCTGGAGATCTTGGACGTATTTTGAGAAAAAATCCCGATCCCGCTCTCGAAGCGAGAGGCGCGGCTTCGGCATAATGCCTTCCATTTTTTTACCGGGCTCAAGAATATAAGGACGCAACTCTTCCTTGTCGGCTCCGCCATGAGCGCATGCCATTGAGGACAGCAATATTGTCAGTGTAGTGAGCCGCTGCTGTCCGTCTATAACCTGAGAAAGGGCGCTGCCCTCTGCCTTGATCAGAACGATGCTACCGAGGAAGTATCCTTCCTCGGCCTCGGCACGAAAAAATGCCACGAGATCGTCGAATAGCTCGGAAGCTTGCTCTACCCCCCATGCGTAGGGTCGCTGGTAGGAAGGTATTACATATTCGAAATCCGAGCTGAAGATTTTTGACAGTGGAAATTCCGCACCGCTTATTTTCTTCGACATACTGACTCCCTCAACAATATTTGAGAAAGTGTGCAATTAAGTCGAAGGTTCTGTCAATCTGCCCTCTGGCTTTAACGGGGAGACGGTCCTCTCGACCGTAGCCGGAGTCGAGCAACCAACAGCCACATTGGGACGTTGATAGCGAACTGGTTTACCAAGTCCCCCTAATCCCGCAGCAGCTCATTAATGCTCGTCTTCGACCGCGTCTGCGCGTCGACCTGCTTCACGATCACCGCGCAGTACAGCGCGGGCACGCCATTCCCGCCGCCGATCGTCCCCGGCACCACCACCGAATAGGGCGGCACGAAGCCGCGGTGGATTTCGCCGGTCGCGCGGTCGATGATCTTGGTTGAGGCGCCGAGATACACGCCCATCGACAGCACCGCGCCTTCGCCGACGCGCACGCCTTCGGCGACTTCGGCCCGTGCGCCGATGAAGGCGCCGTCCTCGATCACCACCGGCCCGGCCTGCAACGGCTCAAGCACGCCGCCGATCCCCGCGCCGCCCGACAGATGGACATTGCGGCCGATCTGCGCGCAGCTCCCTACCGTCGCCCAGGTGTCGACCATCGTCCCTTCGCCGACATGCGCGCCGATGTTGACGAAGCTCGGCATCAGCACCGCGCCCTTGGCGATATAGGCGCCGCGCCGCACGATGCTGCCCGGTACGGCGCGAAAGCCCGCGCTGCGGAACTCGGCGTCGCCCCAGCCCGCAAATTTCGACGGCACCTTGTCGAACCACGGCCCGTCGCTCGGCCCGCCTGCGATCAGCATATTGTCGTTCAGCCGGAACGACAGCAGCACGGCTTTTTTGAGCCACTGATTGACGCGCCAGCCGCCATGGCTGTCAGGCTCGGCGACGCGCGCGGTGCCGGCGTCGAGCAAGCGGATCGAGTCGACCACGGCATCGCGCACTGCGCCGCGTGTATCGAAATTGATCGTGTCGCGCGCTTCCCACGCGGCGTCGATCGTCGTTTGCAGGGCTTCGGTCATGCTGCCTCCATTATCGCGTGCAACCATGCCGCGAGATCGTGCGTGGTGAAATCGATAAAGTCATTGGCTGGCCCCGGCGGCTGTTCAGAGCCGTTGTTGACCCACACCGTCGTCATGCCGATCGCCTTCGCGGGCGCAAGGTTGCGCGCCATGTCCTCGACGAACAGGCTTTCGCACGGATCGAGATCATAGGCTTCGCACAGCCCGCGATAGACCTGCGGGTCGGGCTTGGGGACGTAATTGGTGGCGTGAATGTCGTGGATCGCCTCGAAGCTATCGGAAAGGCCGAGCCGTTCGAGCACCCGCGTCGCATAGGGCGCGTCGGCATTGGTGAAGATGAGCTTGCGCCCCGGCAGCTGCGCAATCGCGGCGACGAGCGGCGCGTCATGTTCGAGCACGTCCATCTCGAGATCATGGACGAAATCGAGATAATGGTGCGGATCGACGCCGTGATGCGCGATCAGCCCGGCGAGCGTCGTGCCCTTCTCATGGAAGAATTTCTTCTGGAGCGTGCGCGCTTCGGGCCACTCGAGCCCCAGCAGATCGATGATATATTGCGTGATCCGCGCGTCCATCTGCCCGGCGATATTGGTCCGCGCGGGGTAGAGCGTATTGTCGAGATCGAAGATCCAGTTCCGGATCGGGGCCAAGCGCGCGAGCATGGGCGTGGTCCTAAGGGGGACGGGGGATGGGGGCAAGCGGGGGGGGTGAGGGTCGGCAACGCAGCCCGGTCCGTCATTGCTTCGCAACGCTCGCCATAACGCTATCAACTACAGAGCGTAGCCCAACAAATTGGCCTATAAGCTTTCGCCCCAGTTGGATATGCTCGGCCTGCTACCAGCTTGATGGCAGGAGAGGCAATAAGTATGCATCCGAGAACAAGCGCAACGCTGGATCAGCTTAAAGGGGTGGCTTGGTTCGCAAATGTAGGTCGCGTCGATACAGATGCCGCCGATGTTCTACCGGACTGGGTGAGCGCTATAGCCTCGTGTAGCGCTCCCGAGTGGGAGGACCTGTGCCTAGAAGCGGCTAATCAATTCAGAGAGAGATTACAGGAGCGGTGCCCCGGAATACTCGGCGACTGGAACGCCAGGGTCTCAGCCGTCAAACCAACGGTTGAAAGTCTCGTAGATGAAAAAACGGCGGCGGTCATAGCGGAGAACCAGCTACCTCCGGTGTTCGTGAATACGGTAGAATGGGACGTTTTGCACCTCTGCATGGAGGCAGAGTTTGCTGACGTTTACCCTCCCGGATTCTACGCCAGTCAAGCTTACTGGTATGCAGGAGGTCACTTCCCCTGCGGATGGAAGGGTGCTTTTCCCAACGGTGGGCGTCTGGTAATTTTTTAACGTCCGCTTCCTGCGGCTTCCGGTCGTTCGCGTTTGCGGCTGTGGGCGTTCGTCAGGTAAGCGCCCTACTAAGTGCGCGACAGCCACTGGCGCTCCGCCCCGATCTTCCCCATCTTCCGCCCATGACGAAATACTCGCTCCTCGATCTGGTCCCCGTCGTCGAAGGCGGCAGCGTGGCGCAGGCGTTTGCCAACACCGCCGATCTCGCGCGCCATGCCGAGGACCTCGGCTTCACCCGCTACTGGATTGCCGAGCATCACGGCATGCCGGGGATCGCAGGCGGCGCCACCGCCGTCGTGATCGGCCATGTCGCTGCTGCCACGCGCAGCATCCGCGTCGGCGCGGGCGGGATCATGCTGCCCAACCATGCGCCGCTCGTGGTCGCCGAACAATTCGGCACGCTCGACGCGCTGTTTCCGGGGCGGATCGATCTCGGGCTCGGCCGCGCGCCGGGATCGGACCAGCGGGTCGCGCGGGCGCTGCGCCGGGGTCTCGACAGCGATCCCAATGCCTTCCCGCAGGATGTGCTCGAAATCCAGAGCTATTTCGCCGATGACGGCCAGACCGGCATAAGCGCGATGCCGGGTGCGGGGGCGAAGGTCGAGATGTGGATTCTCGGCTCAAGCACGTTCGGCGCGCAACTCGCCGCCGCGCTTGGGCTACCCTATGCCTTCGCCTCGCACTTCGCGCCCGATGCGCTCGATGCGGCTTTGCAAATCTACCGCAGCCAGTTCCGCCCCTCGGCGGCGCTTGCCCGGCCCTATGTCGCCGCCGGGTTCAACGTGTTCGGTGCCGCAACCGATGCCGAGGCCGAGTATCTCGCGAGCTCGCAGGCGCAGGCCTTTGTCGCCCTGCGCACCGGCCAGCCGCGCCAGCTGCCGCCGCCGGTCGCGGGCTACCGCGAGAGCCTGCCCGACAGTGCCGCCGCGATCCTCGGCCACGTGCTGCAATGCTCGGCGACCGGCGGCCCGGCCAAGCTCGCGCGCGGGATCGCGTCGTTCGTCGCGCGCACTGGCGCCGACGAGCTGATCCTGACCAGCTCGATCTTCGACCACGAAGCGCGCAAAGCCAGCCTCAGCTATGCGGCGACGGCGATGCAGGAGGTGCGCGCGGCGGCGTGAGCCGGGGCTTCAGCCAAAGGCGGCCAGAAACGGCTCCTCACCCGATGCGGCGAGCGCTGCCACCCGCGCGGCAAGCGGCCCCCGCACCTGCTGCTTGACCGCGCCAAAGGCGGGCTGCGCGGCCATTGCCGCCGCCACCGAGCAGGCCTGCGTGATCAAATCCTCTGGCACCACCAGCGTATCAGCGATGTCGGCCGCAACCGCTTCGGCGGGGCTCAGCGTCGCGCTGGTCAGCGTCAGCCGCCGCAGCAGCGATGGCGCGAGTTCGGCCGCAATCATCGCGCGCGGCCCCGCCGGAAACGGCACCCCCGCCTTGGCCTCAGTCAGCCCGAGCTTCGCCCCCGCCGCATCCGCCACCAGCCGGTAATCGCCGCCCAGCATCAGCACAAAGCCGCCGCCGAGCGCATGGCCATTGACGGCCACCACCACCGGCACCGGAATCGCCAGCAGTGCCGCGACCATCCGCGTGATCGCACGGACCATTTCGTGCCGCGTCGCGCGGTCATAGCTGCCGAACGCCCGCGTATCGACCCCCGCGCAAAAGGCATTCCCCGCCCCCGTCAGCACCACCCCGCGCGGTCGGTCAGCCGCGGCGGCAACGAACGCCGCCTCCAGCGCCAGGATGGCCTCAAGATCGAGCGCGTTCACCGGCGGGCGATCGATCGTGATCATCCGGCACTCTTCGACTTCGCCCACCGCAATCGCCATCGCCCTCACCCCGCCACCGGCAGCTTCAGTCGCACCAGCAACCCGCCCAGATCCTCGCTCTCGTCGAGCTCGACCCCGCCTTCGTAAATCTCCGCCACGTCGCGCACGATCGCCAGACCCAGCCCGGTCCCCGGCTTCCCCGTATCGAGCCGCGCGCCGCGATCGAACAGCCGCTGGCGGTCGGCCTCGGCGATGCCCGGCCCGTCGTCCTCGACCAGAAATTCAACGAAGGTCCCCACCGGCTTGACGGTCACAAACACGCTGCCGCCGCCATATTTGGCGGCATTCTCGATCAGGTTGCCGAGCATTTCGTCGAGGTCCTGCCGCTCGACATGGACCTGCAAATCCTTCGGGCCATCGGCATCGAAGCGGACATGCGGGTAGAGCCGCCCGACCGCGCGCTCGACCGATTCGAGGCTCGGCCACACGGCCGCGCGGCTATGCGCATGGCCGCGCCGCCCGACCGCCCTTGCCCGCGCAAGGTGGTGATCGACCTGGCGCCGCATCGTCGTTGCTTCGCGGATCACTGTCGGCGCCAGATCATCGGCGTGCGCGGTCGCGGCGTTCATGATGACGGTCAGCGGGGTCTTGAGCGCATGCGCCAGATTGCCGGCATGGCGGCGCGCTTCCTCGGCCTGGCGCTCGTTGTGCGCGATCAATGCATTGAGTTCGTCGACCAGCGGCATCACTTCGACCGGCATCGGCGCCTCGATCTGGCGCGCCGCGCCACTGCGCATCCGGGCGATTTCCTCACGCACCTTGCGCAGAGGGCGCAGCCCGTAGAAGGTCTGCAACCCCGCCATGATGATCAGGCCCAGCGCGAGCAGTGCAAAGCTGATCGCGAGAATCTGGCGCAGCGCTGAAATCTGCGCGTCGAGCGTGTCGCGATTGCCCGCGATCTTGAACCGCCACCGCACCGGCGATCCGGGCAGCTTCACGTCGCGCTCGACGATCCGCAGCTTCTCCTCGCCGAATTGACGGCTGTCATAGAGATGGACCTCGCGATCATTATGATCCTGGCCGTACGCCAGCCGCCGGTCCCATAGCGACCGCGACGGAAAATCCTCGCGCCCCTTGGCGCTGACTTGCCAGTAAAGCCCCGAATAGGGTTCGAGAAAGCGCTGGTCGGCGGGCTCGCGGTTGAAAATGACTTCGCCGTCAGGGCCGATCTGCGCCGACAGGATCAGCGTCTTGAGCACATATTCGAGCTGATCATCAAAATTGCGCGTGATCGCACCCGTCAGCACGCGGTCGAGCGCGAAAGCACCGCCCGCCAGCAGCACCGAAATCCACAATGTCGCAATCAGGATCATCCGGCGGCTGAGCGATCCGGTCGCGCGGCGTGGGGGGGCGGCAGACTCGGTCGCGGGCGGCGCAGAAACGGTTACCGCGTCCATGACATGCCTTTACCCTCTCCCCGTTCGTGCTGAGCTTGTCGAAGCACCGTCCTTCTTTTCGGAACGCCGGAAAAAGAAGAACAGCCGTTGGGCTCCGCCCGCCTTCGGCCCGACAAGCTCAGGGCGAACGCTTGTGGTCATTGGAGCATCTCAGCCATTCGGTTCTTCGAGGCTGTAGCCAAGCCCGCGGATCGTGGTGATCACATCCTGCCCCAGCTTCTTGCGGATGCGGGTCACGAACACTTCGATCGTGTTCGAATCGCGATCGAAATCCTGGTCATAGATATGCTCGATCAGCTCGGTACGGCTGACGACCTTGCCCTTGTGGTGGAGCAGATAGCTCAGCAGCTTATATTCCTGCGCGGTCAGCTTCACCGGCTCGCCGGCCTTGGTCACCTTGCCGCTGCGGGTGTCGAGCCGGACATCGCCCGCCGTCAGTTCGGACGAGGCATTGCCCGAGGCGCGGCGGATCAAAGCCCGCAGCCGCGCGATCAGTTCCTCCGACTGGAACGGCTTGGCGACATAATCATCGGCACCCGCGTCGAGCCCGGCGACCTTGTCCGACCAGCTATCGCGCGCGGTGAGCACGAGCACGGGCATCACCCGCCCCTCGCGCCGCCAGCGATCGAGCACGGTCAGCCCGTCGATCTCGGGCAGGCCAAGGTCGAGCACGACCGCGTCATAGGCTTCGGTGCTCCCCAGGAAATGCCCTTCCTCGCCATCGGTGGCGAGATCGATCGCATAGCCCGCGCCTTCGAGCGTGTTCTTGAGCTGCTGGCCCAGGCTGGGTTCGTCCTCGACGATCAGAACGCGCATGCTGTCATCCCCGTTTTTGCGGCGTTCAATTGCCGCTGCGGCCGACGACTTGCCCCGAATGCCCGTCAACCTCGACCCAGATGACATTCCCATTGCGCAGGAACTTCAGCGTGTAAATCCCGCTCCCCGAATCGAAGTCGAAGCCGAGATATTGCGCGTCGCGCATCGTCGGCACGACGCGATGCTCGATGTCGCGGATCGACAACAGCTTGCCCGTTCGCATCGCTTCGAAAACATCACGGCTCTCGCCCCGGCGCTGCGCCTCTGCAGGCGCGGCGGCCAGCAGGCCCGCGAGCACGAACAGGGGGGCAAAAAGGGCGACGCGAAACATCATGGTGCAGCTTGCATAGGATCGGCCCATTGAATAGCCAATGAATGGTATCGACAGCATCGGCTCAGGAAAAGCATCATGAAGCTCCTCGTCGCCGTACTCATGCTGGCCGCGCCGGTAGCTGCCCCTGCGGCTGAGCCAATTGGCTATCGGCTGTCGATCACCGCCGCTGATCCGCAGCCGGCGGTGACCGTGACGCTGACGATGCGCGGCGATGCCGACGGAATTACCGACCTCGATCTGCCCAACACATGGGCAGGCAGCGATACGCTGTGGCGGAACATCGGCGGCTGGCGCGTCACCGGCGGCACGATCGTCGATACCGACAAGCCCGAGGTCAAGCGTGTGCGGCACAAGCCCGGCGCGCTGCTGACGATCCGGTACCGCGTCACCGATCCCGATCCGCTGCCGCCTGGCGCCGATTTTCACAAGGCGCTGCCGTGGATCGAGCGCGACTGGGTGACGCTGCACGGCGAGGGGGTGATCGTGATTCCCACCGGCGGCGAGAACCGCCCCGCGCGCTTTCGCTGGGGCGCCGCGCCCAAGGGCTGGCGGGTGGCGAGCGATCTCGACACGCCGCCGCCCACGCTCACCGCGAACCAGGTGGCGCAAGGCATTTTCACCGGCGGCCGTGAACTGCGACTGGTCGAGCGGCGGGTGGGCAGTACGCCGCTGCGCTTCGCCTTGCTCGGGCAATGGGGTTTCACCGACGATCAGCTCGTCGATCACACCCGAAAAGTGATCGAAACCGAAAATGCGATGCTGGGCGCGCCCGCGATTCCCTTTCTGGTAACGCTCACGCCGCTTATCCAGTCGAAGCCGACCTCGCTGTCCTATGGCGGCACTGGCCGCACCGCCGGCTTCGCGCTGACGGGCACCCCCAACATGCCATTTCGCAATCTGCCCCGGCTGCTGGGGCATGAATATGCGCATCGCTGGTTCAACAGTAGCGGCAGCGACGAGGCGAACAGCTATTGGCTGACCGAAGGCTTCAACGACTGGTTCAGCGCGCAGGCGATGCTGCGCACCGGCGATTGGGACGCCGCGCGCTGGGCGCAGCAGTTCAACGCCGTGCTCAAGCGCCACGCGACCTCCTCAGCGCTCGCGCTGACGCCGCAGCAGCGCTTCGAGCGGTTCTGGACCGACGACGCGGCGCAGCAATTTCCCTATGACGAAGGGCAACTGACCGCGACGATCCTCGACGCGCAGCTCCGTGCCGCTGGCAAGCCGGGGCTGCTGCCGATCATCGCCGAGATCAACCGCAGCGGCGGTCTCGGCGACCGACCGCGTGCCGAAGCTGCGATCGAGCGCGCGCTGCCCGGTGGCCTCGTCCGCGTGGCGGCGATGCTGACGCGCGAGGGCCTCGCCACCCTGCCCGCCGATCTGCTGCCGTGCGGGACAATGCGGGTTGACGGCGGCGTGCCGCAGTTCATCCTTGCCCCCGGCCCCTGCACCGCGCTTGCTGGACCGCCGCCAGCCCCCTAAGCGCGCTCCTCATGGCAGCACCAATTCTCGCATATGAAAATCTCGGCCTTGTTCAGGGATCGGGCTGGCTGTTTCGCGGACTCGACATTCATGTGGGGCCACGCGACCGGCTCGCGCTCATTGGCCGCAATGGCGCGGGCAAGACGACGCTGTTGAAGCTCATCGCCGGCGCGATCGACTGCGACGAGGGGCGGCGCACGATCGTGCCGGGGACCAAGGTGATCCTGCTCGAACAGGACCCCAGCGTCGCGGGCCACGAGACCTTGCGCGATTTCGTCATGGCGGGCGACGATGCCCCGCTCGGCTATGAAGCCGATGCGATTGCCGACCAGCTCGGCATCGACCTCGACCGCGAGGCCGCGAGCGCATCGGGCGGCGAGCGGCGGCGCGCGGCGATCGTGCGCGCGCTGGCGCAGGGCCCGGATGTGCTGCTGCTCGACGAGCCGACCAACCATCTCGACATCGCCGCGATCGAATGGCTCGAAAACTGGCTCGCGCGCTACAATGGCGCGTTCATCGTCATCAGCCACGACCGCACGTTCCTGACGCGGCTGACCAAGCAGACCTTGTGGCTCGATCGCGGCGCGATCCGCCGCGCCGAAGTCGGCTTTGGCGGGTTCGAGGCGTGGACGGAGCAAGTCTATGCCGAGGAAGAACGCAATGCCGAGCGGCTCGACGCCAAGCTCAAGATCGAGGAACATTGGCTGCTGCGCGGCGTCACCGGGCGGCGGCGGCGCAACCAGGGGCGGCTCTCGAAGCTCAAGGAAATGCGCGCCGAACGCGCGTCGATGCTCGGGCCGCAGGGGGCGGCGAACCTCGCGATCGCCAGCGACGACGCCAAGACCAAGGTCGTGATCGACGCCAAGCATATCTCCAAGGCGTATGGCGACCGCACGATCATCCGCGACTTGTCGCTGCGGGTGACGCGCGGCGACCGGATCGGGATCGTCGGGCGGAACGGCGCGGGCAAGACGACGCTGATCCGCCTGCTCACCGGCGAACTCGCGCCCGACAGCGGCACGATCCGGCTGGCGAAGACGCTCGACGGCGTGGTGATCGACCAGCAGCGCAAGCTGATGGCGCCGGAGAAAACGATCCGCGACGTGCTGGCGGACGGCGGCGACTGGATCGAAGTGCTTGGGCAAAAGAAGCACGTCGTCGGCTACCTGAAAGAGTTCCTCTTCGACGGCAATATGGTCGACGCCAAGATCGGCACGCTCTCGGGCGGCGAGCGGTCGCGGCTGCTGCTCGCGCGCGAATTTGCGCGACCGTCGAACCTGCTCGTGCTCGACGAGCCGACCAATGACCTCGATCTCGAAACGCTCGATCTGCTCCAGGAAGTGATCGGCGATTATGGCGGCACTGTGCTGATCGTCAGCCACGACCGCGATTTCCTCGACCGCACGGTGACGGTGACTTTGGGGCTCGACGGGTCGGGGACGGTCGATGTCGTCGCGGGCGGCTATGCCGATTGGGAAGCCAAACGCCAGCGGCCGGGCGCGAAGAAGATCGCCAAGGCGGCGGCCCCTGCTCCTGCACCGCCGCCACCGCCGAAGGTGCGGCTGACCTACAAGGACCAGCGCGACTACGAGCAACTGCCCAAGCGGATCGAGGCTTTAGATGCGGCGATTGCGCGGGACGAAGCGGCGCTAGCGGACCCGGGGCTGTACACGAAGGACTTCGCGCGGTTTCAGATGCTGACGAAGGCGGTCGATGCGGCGCGGGCGGAGAAGGAAGCGGCGGAACTGCGCTGGCTGGAACTGGCGGAGATGGTGGAGGGGTAGGGGGCTTGAGGGGTTGAGCACCGCTAGGTCGTGAACTTACAGACCGAACGGCGGCTTTCGCCCAGTTGCTGCCGTTCGTTCACGGTCGTAGCGCGCCCTATGGCAGACGCGCGAGAGATCATCTTGACCGGCATCCACATCACAAGTCGAAGACCGTTCGACGGCTTCTAACCAGAAAGTTTCCCTCGTAATTCTGTCATCTCGTCGGCATATAGACTTGCCTATAGACGATCGGTTTAGAGAAGAGTGGACTGATGATGGTGGTATCCGCCACCAAGTCCTGACCAACACTGCGATATGTTACGGTCCGTTCGATTCCATATGTTACGGTCCGTGCGCTTTCATCACGGAAAGTTAGAGAGACGGAGTCGTCATTCGCTTTGGCCGACACGTCGAAAACAAACCCTTCCACGAGCTTCCACTTGATGGGTGCTTCGCCTATCCAAACGACGATAGGTGCTTTGGCATCGTACGCAACCCCCACTCGACTTCCTGCAGTCGAAATTCTAAGTCTACTTACCGCGACGGACTTGCGGAGCCTCTGGCGAAGGCCAGGGTGCTTGGCGTCGGGAAGGTCGGCGGTAGCGCTGTCGATCACTTTAAAGGCGTTGTCGCTCCGTTCATCGTCCAGAACATAGATGCCTGAAACCACAACTTGAACTGGACTCGCGATACCTGAGCTAGAGCTCAAGATCGCAGCGCCTATCGCCGCCGACAAAGTCCAATGACGCATCACCTACTCCTCAAAATTCCGATGCTCGCCGGGACGGGTATAGTGCCGATCCGGCTTAGCGCATAGGTGATACCTTGGTTGCCGGATCGACGTTCTTCTTCCTGTTTGTAGACGCACGGACTGTCGGGGGGCTGGTCGTATCAGAGGGCCAAGCCTCGCGGCTGCTACCTCGATCTGCAAACTCGAAACCGGATCAGCGTTCTCCACCAATTCGTGCCATTCGCGTAGCGAGCCATCGGCCCTATCACACCCCATCGTCACCCCGGCCTTGTGCCGGGGCCCACCGAGCCGCAGGCGGTGTCGCTGGTGGGGACGTGGGCCCCGGCACAAGGCCGGGGTGACGGTTGGGGGGAGCTATGCGCTCCAGCCTCACCCCCCAGGCCAGCGCCGCCGCGATGTTCGCCTTGGTCCCGCCCGCCTGATAGGCGACCCAGCCATAGGCATCGACCACCGCCGGGTTGAGCGGCGCCAGCTCATGGGCCACCGCCGCCTTGTCGCGCTTGCCGCTCGCTTCGAGTGCTTCGACCGGGCGCAGCCGCGTTTTCGCTTGACATTTACAACCAATTGGGTTATAAGTGTGCCCGTCATTCCAACCGTATCCGGCCGGTGCGCAAGTGGAATGATGGCTGCGATCGGCAGGGCTAAACCCCGACCGATCAATCGACCGGCGCGGAGCCATCCGTGGAAAGAAGACGGATTTTCCGCAACTGGGCGGTGAGGGAGACCAGGCTAAATGCACGCGAAGCAGCGGTGGCGGGATTCGTCCCATCACCGGTGTGGATGCCACTTTAACCGGTGTCGGAGCCGGAGCGTGCCCCTTCATCGTCGACTTGCCAAGCCTTGACGCTTGCAAATTGAGACTACCCAAAGTCGTCAAGCCCCGGATGCCCGTGGCAGGACGCGCCGGTCGATCGCCTCCCTCGTTTCCCGCGAGCGCGCATCCACGCGCCCGCGCGCTTTGGCGTGTCTGCGGGCTTGGGCTCTGAGTGGGTGGATGCGGGATGGCGGAGTTTGCGTGGTTTTTTGAAAGTCTGCTTGCCGGTTCATGCTGGAGTCCCGATGGGTAACTCAACGCCTGCCGCTTCAAGCAATTTGAACTTTCGTAATCCGACGGGCCCGTTTCAGTTCGGTCGTCGCGAGGGCATCTGCCAGCGACAGGACAAAGTCAGCAATCGGCAAATTGAAAAACACCGCAGTAACAACGCCGTGCGCAAGCGTGCCGGACGAAATTGCCTTGTCTTGGATGAGTCGGTGAGGGATGTTGCGCCCGGGGATCAAGTTTGAGGTGAATTCTCGTGACCGATAGCACAGCCGCGACGTTTGCGGTGCCCGTGACGCCCGATCAGCCGCAGCGCGCGCCTGCGGCGTCGGCCGAGCGGATTGTAAGCCTCGACTTCATTCGTGGTATCGCAGTTCTTGGCATTCTGTTCGCCAATATCGTCGCCTTCGGCCAGCCCGAAATCGCCTATCTCTGGCCACCAGCGCTCGGCGCAGGCGCGACGCGCCTCGACGAGACGTTCTGGCTGTTTCAGTTCGTCTTCATTGATGAAAAGTTCCGTGTTCTCTTTGTGCTGTTGTTCGGGGCGGGTCTTTACCTTTTCACGGAACGCGCCTGGGCGCGCGGCGACGGGCGCGGCTTGCAGGCCCGGCGGCTCCTTATCCTGCTGTTATTCGGGCTAATGCATTATTTTCTGATCTGGATCGGCGACATCCTGTCGCTTTACGCGGTCTGGGGGCTCGTCGCGCTGAGCACGATGAAGTGGAAGGCGAAAACGCAGCTGAGAGTCGGGATCGCCATCATCGTGATCAAGTCGCTGGGGATGACCGCGCTGGCGACGATGAGTTACACCGCTGCCAATGTGTCGGCGGCGGCAGAAACCACGTCGGCGGCGGCCCGCGCGCAGATCGCGCAGGTCGAAACCGAAGCCCTCGCCGAGGCGCGAAAGGAAACCGTCGTCTATCAGGGGTCCTACGCGGCTATCCTGGCCGACCGGCTTTCGGAGGCGGGAAAATTCCTGAGGGCAGGCCTGCTGACCGGGGGGGCCGAGACGTTCTGCCTGGTCCTCATTGGAATGGCATTGTACCGCCTTGGCCTGTTTTCTGGCGCCGTCGAGGCCACGCGCCTTAGACGGTGGGGCTGGAGCTTGCTGATACCCGGGTTGTTGCTCGCGGCTGTCGCCGGATACTGGCCGTGGGCGACGGGCTTCGGCCTGACCAAGACCATTCTGGTCTTCAGCAGCCTCGGCAAATTGCCGCATCTGTTGACCGCATTCGGCCTGCTGTTCCTGCTGGTGGTCTGGGCACCTAATGCGGCGCAGACTCCGCTAGGCCAGCGGTTCGCCGCCGCCGGGCGGATGGCATTCTCGAACTATCTCGGCACGTCGCTGCTGATGATGCCCATATTTCATGGCTGGGGGCTGGGCCTGTATGGAGAGCTCAACCGGATCGAGTTGTTCGGCGTCGTGCTGTGCGTTTGGGCGCTGATGCTGGGATGGTCGAAGCCGTGGCTCGCCCGGTTCCGCTACGGTCCGCTCGAATGGCTTTGGCGTTGCCTGACCTATGGAAAGCGCTTTCCATTCCGACGCGCAGAAGCGGACTAGCTTTCGTCAGCGTCGATTTGGCGTGTCTGCGGGTTTCGGCTCGAAAGTATGAATCAGGATCGACCACAATTGGTGGAACCATCCTTCAGGTCCATGCCGCTTCGATCCTGTGACCGAAGGATGAAACATGATCTGGAAAGGAGGAGCCGCTAAGCTCGCAGCGACTCCGGGAGCGCGATCAATGTCCAAAGCCACCATTTTTGTCGCGCTGGCGCTCGCATTGGCTTTGCTCGTCTATCGCTGCACAACGCCTGCGGCGACCCTTCGTTGCCGGATCGTCATCGAAGTTGACACCCCCGGCGGCCTCAAGATTGGTTCGTCGGTGATGGAACTGGTTCTCAAACGACCATTTATCGTGCCTATGCCGGGTGGAAACGGGAGCGAAAGTGGTGGTGGGTTCCAACTGTTCGGCGAAGCGCCGTTCGTGAATCTTGGCAACCAAGTGCTGTTCATGAAATACTCCTCTAAAGACAGTCGGCCCGAGGCCGAATACGTCATCACCGATGGCCTAAAAATGTTCGCCCGACGACGCGCCACGGCTGAAGACAGCAACGAAGCGGTCTTTCGTGAACTCAATCGAACCAAGCCGCTGGGGGAGGTCGCGCCGACCGACTTTCCGGTGTTTGCGACATTTGCAGACGTGACGAACCCGCACTCGGACACTGAGTTTCAGGCAAAATCCTTTCAGGAGCACCTCGGTAAGGGCTACGCCATCAAGCGGATCACCGTCCAAGTAGTCGGCAAGGATGTGCCGCTGACCAGCGCACTGACGGCACGCTTCCCAGCCTTGGCGAACAAAGAAACCCGGCTCTCGCTTTCACGAAAGTAGGCGTGAAGACTAAACGGGCGGCAACTACCGCTTCGGCGGCGGCGCAGCCCGTGTCCGCCCGCGACGTTCGCCCTTGCGGTCCTGCCGCCGCGACTTGGCGATGGCGGCGGTCACGCGGCGCTTGCCTTCCGCCGTCTCGCTGAACTTGGGCTCGTCGAGCGGCATCAGGTCGCCCTGTCGCTCCTCGAACCCCAGCAGCGCGAGGCTTTCGACGAAGTGATGCGGCAGCTCGGCGCCGACGTCGATCTGCCCGCCATCGGGGTGATCGATCCGCAGCCGCCGCGCGTGCAAATGCATCTTGCGGCTGACGCCCCCGGTCAGGAATGCCGCTTGCCCGCCATATTTGCCGTCGCCGACGATCGGGTGGCCGATCGCCGCCATGTGCACGCGCAGCTGATGCGTGCGCCCGGTGAAGGGTTGCAGCTCGACCCAGGCGGCGCGGTTGCCCGCGCGCTCGATCACGCGGTAGCGGGTGCGCGCGGCGGCGCCCTCGGCTTCGTCGACGTGCATCTTCTCGCCGCCGGTGCCGGGTTGCTTGGCGATGGGGAGTTCGATCATCCCGTCGTGGATGTGCGGCACGCCGACGACGAGTGCCCAATAGACTTTGCGCGCGGTGCGGCTGGAGAAGCTCTTGGCGAAGAACCCCGCCGCGCGGGCATTGCGCGCGACCAGCAGCACGCCCGACGTATCCTTGTCGAGCCGGTGGACGAGCTTCGGGCGCCCTTCGCTTTCGAACTGCACCCCGTCGAGCAGCGCATCGACATGCTCGGTGGTCTTGGTCCCCCCTTGCGTCGCGAGGCCCGGCGGCTTGTTGAGCACGATTGCCTGCGCATCCTTGTGGATCACCATTTCCTGGATGAAGGCGGCCTGATCATCGCTGATCGGCGCGCGTTCGCGCTTCTGCGGCGCATCGGTGCGCACCGGCTCGGCGGGGGGCAGGCGGAGCACTTGCCCCGCCACCAGCCGGTCGCCCGGCGTCGCGCGCGCGCCGTCGATGCGCAGCTGCCCGGTGCGTGCCCATTTGGCGACGGTGGTAAAGCTCGTGTCCTCCAGATGCCGCTTGAACCAGCGATCGAGCCGGATGCCGTCATCCTCGGCCGAAACGGTGAATTGCCGCACGTCGCTCATGCGATGGCCCTCACGGCGCTTAGGCCGATGAAGAGTGCGACGACCGAGCCGATCACCGACGCCAGCGCATAGCCGATCGCGGCGAGCATCGCGCCGCGCTCGGCCATTGTCACCAGCTCCAGCGAGAATGCGGAAAAAGTCGTGAAACCGCCCAGCACACCGACGCCGAGCAACAGCCGTGCAGGCTCACCCGCCAACCCCTTGGCGATAACCCCGGCCAGCAATCCCATCGCCAGCGCGCCCACGATATTCACCGCCAGCGTCCCCCAAGGGTAACGCGCACCGGCGAACGACAGCCCGACAAGGTAGCGCGCCCCCGCGCCCAACGCGCCGCCTGCCATCACGAGGAAAAGATTGACCATGCCCGCGCCTAGCGCGAACCGCGCGCTATGGGAACTCTAGCGCCCGTTATTGGCGACCAGATCGACCTGCGTCCCACCCGACACCTTGGTCACGAACACCGCATAGGCATCATTGCCGCGCGATCCCGCCAGCACATGCCCTTCGGCGTCGGCCTGATGGTCGGCCGAATAGCCGCCATTGGTCGCGCGCGTGTAGTAGAAATCGATCACGCTTTGCACCGGCGCGCGGCTGGTGAAGCTGACGATGCGAAGCGCACAGCCATTATCGGCATTGCCCGCCGCTTCCACCACATGCGCGTCAGGATAAAGCGGCATATCGGCGGGCAGCCGCAGCGACCAGCGCGTCGAATAGCTGACATTGGCGGCACAAGCCGCCGTGCGCCGATCAGCCTGACGCGACGCAAGGCCGCCGAGCGTCATCGACTCGCGCTGCGCCTTGCAATTGGGGCAATCGGTCTTGGCGGCAGGCGCGGTCTTGGTCGCTTCGCTCACCCGCACATCACCCGCAACCGGCGCGCCTTCCGCAGTCGGCACCGGCGCGGCATAGGGCTGGCTTGGCGGGCGGATCGCGTCGCGGTTGCTTTGGCTGGCGAGATTGGGATCGACCATGATCTGGTCGTGCAGCGCGCTCGTCAGCGCCGGGTCGCGGGCGTTGGCTTGCGCATTGCCGTCATTCAGCTCGGCGTCGAGCGCGTCGAGACTATTGTCGGTGGCGCCACCGCACGCGGCAAGCGGCAACATCAGGGCGATCATCGCCACAGTCGCGGCGCGCAAAGGGGAACGGATCGACATAGACGCCGTTTATGCCGCAAGACGGTTAAAGAAGCGTGGCATTGGCGTTGGTGCATTATCATTGCAACACACTTGCGTATCGGCTAGAGGGAGGCGATGCTCAACATTGTCTCGATCCTCATTGGCCTGATCGCGCTGCCGATCGCGCTGATCGGCTTCATCCCGCTGCTGGGCGCGCTCAACTGGCTGTCGATTCCGATCGCAATCGTCGGCGCGGTCGTCGGCATGTTTTCGCGCCACCCATCGGGGCGCAACTTCAACATCTTCGTGATTATCGTCGGCTGCGTGCGGCTCTGGCTGGGCTTCGGCATTCTCTGAACGCGACGCGGGCCCGGCATTGCTGCCGAGCCCTCTCGCAAGCGACGCTCCGCAGGTTAGCGGCAGCGCTTGTTGGCGGTCAGCGTGCGGTCGACCGCGCGCCCCGCAAATGCGCCGCCCACGGCACCCAGCGCGGTGCCGAGCAGCCCACCATTGTCGACCGAATTGCCGACCACGGCACCGCCGACGCCACCGACGATCAGCCCGGTGGTGCCGTCCGAATGGCGGCAATAGGTGCGGCCACCCCGGCGATAGGTATAGGCGCGATGCTTCTTCTCCTTCGCTTCGGCCTTGGTTGGAAAGCTCATCGCGGCGGGCGGCACGATCAGCCCGGCGGCAGCGATCACCATCAATAGATTACGCATTGCAAGCTCCTGCTTCAGGTTGAGAACGGGGCCATAACGCGCAATTTATGCGGGCAGTTTCATGAACCTGAAACAACAAGGCGCCATTTAGGTCGCACCGAAGCAACGCATCGCCGCAAGGCGGGTGCCGATTCGCTCCACGATATCCACATTATCCACAGGCGCGCCGCGCGTGATTGCGCTTGGTGCGACTCGGATTCGGTGACACCATTCATTTGTAGGCAGCGGGTCGGACAGGCGGGAAACCACTGAAAGAGCAGCAGCTTAGGTCGGGAAAACCGGCGCAGGTGGCTTTTGGCAAACCGCGCAAGGATCCAGGCGGGAAGTCGATCGGACTGAAGGAGGAGCAACGTCGCTTGCGACGGGGCGAATCGGGAAAGGAAGAACCGGCGTCCAAGGCATGAGGGAAGCGCTTCGGTGCGGAAAACATGCCGATCGTTCACGGCTGACCAACCGGCGGATGAGGGAAAGGGCGCAAGCCTTGGAAGACATCTCCGGCCGATCGAACGGGAGCGGTCACGTGCGGCCTAACGCCCCCCGCGGTGGGGCCGTGCATGCCGCCGAAACCAGGTGGCGCGAGCAAGCGGCGAAAGCCATGGAAGTCGCGGTGCCGAAGTCCGGCGACAGGGGGCTGGCAGCAATGCCGGCCCCCATTTTATTGCGCGGCGTTTGCGCGCGCCGTGGCGGCTGCGGCCGCATCTCTCTCCCCCCCTTGATTAAGCGTCTGGCGCACGCGGCGCCGCCGCACCACTGTAATGAGTCGATGCGCCGTCCCCGATTGATGCTAGGCTCGCGCCGATAAGGGGGATCGGATGCATGGATGACGTAACCACGGCGCGCAGCGGCCGGCCCGGTCCCTATCGCGGGATCGGCGGCGAAATGCTGCGCTGGCTGTGCATCGCTTTTCTGCGGCTCGGCGGCTGGAAGGTACGTGGTGATTGGCCGCCGCTGGCCAAGGCGGTGCTGGTCGCCGCACCCCACACCTCGAACTGGGACGGGCTCAATATGCTCGCCGCCGCCGGCTATTTCCGGGTGAGCCTGCGCTGGATGGGCAAGAAGAGCCTCACCACCGGGCCGTTCGGGCGGGTGATCCTGTGGCTCGGCTGCGTGCCGATCGACCGCGCGGCGAGCAACGATGTCGTGCGGGTGATGGCCGACGCCTTTGCCGCCGCCGACCGCATGATCCTCGCCATCCCGCCCGAAGGCACCCGCAGCCTGACGCGCGAATGGAAGACCGGCTTCTACCACATCGCCTGTCAGGCGCAGGTGCCGATCATCCTGACCGTGCTCGACTATGGCACCCGCACGATCCGCATCGCGGGCGTCTTCCACCCGACCGGCGATTATGCCGCCGATATCGAGGCGATCCGCGCGCCGTATCGCGATGCGGTGGGCAAGGTGCGCGGGGCGTTTGCGACGGGCGAGTGACGGAAAGCGGGCGAATACCAATTCCGTTCGTCACCCCGGCCTTGTGCCGGGGCCCACCGCGCAGAGCGCGAGACGGCTTCAGGGGGACGTGGGCGGACGTGCCGCAAGCGCCAGTTCGGCAATTGTCGGGCTCAGATTGTGGATCGTTTCGCCCGTTGATCCGTGGGCCCCGGCACAAGGCCGGGGTGACGCGTAGCGGAAGGTGGGGCGCACCCTACAGCAAAAAAATGCCCTCGATCACCGTCACGCAGCTCCCGCCCAACACCACCCGGTCGCCATCGAGCCGACACGTCAGTCGCCCGCCGCGCTTCGATGCCTGATACGCGGTGAAGCTGTCGCGCCCCAACCGGTCGGCCCAATAGGGCGTCAGCACGGCGTGCGCCGACCCGGTCACCGGGTCTTCGGGGATGTCGTAGAAGGGCGTGAAAACCCGGCTGATCACGTCGCTGTCATCGCCCGGCGCGGTGACGATCGCGACCAGCGGACCAAGCTTTGCGAGCGCGCCGAGATCGGGCTTCAATCCCTGCACCACCGCCGCGCGATCGACCACGATCAGCGGATAACCGGACTCATGCCAGAGCGTCGAAAACTCCCCCTCGATCCCGAGTGCCGCGACAATCTCCGGCAAAGGCTTGGGCACCGGCACCCATGCCGGCAAGCCGAGTTCGTACCCCGCGCCCGCCCGCGCCACCGACAGCATCCCCGCCTTGCGCGTGCGGAACGTCACCCGCTCCAGCGCCGGATCACCCTCCAGCAGATAATGCCCGCTCGCCAGCGTCGCATGGCCGCACAGCACCACTTCGGCAGCAGGCGTAAACCAGCGCAGCTCATAATCCGCCGCGCCGGTCGCATCCTTCACCAGAAACGCGGTCTCGCTCAGGTTATTCTCCAGCGCGATGGCTTGCAGCACAGCGTCGTCGAGCCAAGCATCGAGCGGCATCACTGCTGCCGGATTGCCGGTGAAAGGCCGGTCGGCAAAGGCATCGATCTGAACAAATGGCAGACGTATCATGCGGGACTTCCCTTCAGCTTGGCGATTTCGTCCGCCTCAACCAGCGGGTTGCCGGGATGATCGACTTGCCCCTCGGGATCAATGTGGATGAGGATTTCGGTGCCGGGAAATTCCGCCGCTAGCCGCCGCTCGATATCCTCGACCACATCATGCGCCTCGGCCACTGTCATGCTCGGGTCCATCCACATATGGAATTGCACGAAATCGGTCGCCCCGCTGGTGCGCGTGCGCAGATCGTGCAGCCCTTTGAGTTCGGGGTGGCGGCTGGCGATTTCGACAAAGCGGCGGCGCTTCGGCTCGGGCCATTCCTTGTCCATCAGCTGGTTGATCGCCTCGCTCGATCCGCGCCACGCACCCCACAGCAACCAGATCGCGATGCCGATGCCGAACAGCGCATCGGCACCCTTCAGCCCCAATTGCTGTTCCATCACCAGCGCAACCACGACGGCGGCATTGATCACCAGATCGGACTGATAATGCATATGGTCGGTCCTGATCGCGACCGATCCGGTGCGCGCGATGACGTGGCGCTGATAGGCAATCAGCATCGCCGTCGCGACCATCGCTACCACCGACGCGCCGATGCCAAAGCCGATGTCCTCAATCGGCTGCGCGCCGGCCAATTGCCCGATCGCCCGCCAGCAAATCGCAAAGGCCGACGCAGCGATCAGCGCGACCTGCACCAGCGCCACCAGCGCCTCCGCCTTGCCGTGGCCAAAGCGGTGGTCGTGATCGGCGGGCTGTGCCGCCAGCCGCACGCCGAACAAGGTCATCAGCGAGGCGACCAGATCAAGGCCACTATCGGCGAGCGACGCCAGCATCGCTACCGACCCGGTATGGAACGCGGCGAACCCCTTCACCCCCAACAGCAGCGTGGCAGTGGCCACGCTCGCGATCGCCGCGCGCTGGGTGATCGTCCCCATCTCGGCAGCGAGCGTCGCGCGATCATCATGATGGTTGCCGATGGTCACGGATACAACAGCCCCTCGGTCCAGCTATCGCCGTCGCGCGTGAACAGCCGCCGCTCATGCAGCCGGTGCTCGCGATCCTGCCAGAATTCGATTGCCGTGGGCGTCACGCGATAGCCCGACCAATGCGGCGGGCGCGGCACGTCGCCGCCCTCGAACCGCGCCTGCATGTCGGCAAAACGCGCCTCAAAAGTCGTGCGGCTATCGAGCGGCCGCGACTGGTCGCTCGCCCAGGCGCCGAGCCGCGAATCCCGGCTGCGCGTCGCGAAATAGGCATCAGCCTCGGCCTCGCTCACCGTCGACACCGGCCCTTCGATGCGGATCTGGCGCCGCAGCGATTTCCAGTGAAACAGCAATGCAGCCTGCGGATTGGCGGCCAGATCGGCGGCCTTGCGGCCTTCCTGATTGGTATAGAACACAAAGCCGTCGGGCCCATGCCCCTTCAGCAGCACCATGCGCAGCCCCAGCCGCCCGTGCGCGTCGCTGGTCGCGAGCGCCATCGCATTCGAATCGTTGATCTCGCTGGCGCGCGCTTCGGCGTACCAGGCATCGAACAGGGCAAAGGGATCGGTCATGCCGCGCGCTCTAGCGGCTTGGCAGGCGTGCGTCACCCTCGGCGCAGGGCCAGGGTCGGGGTCAGGGTGCACCCCCAAGAATTTGCCCGCAGCATTTGCGCTTGGCCGTGTGATCGCCCAAATAGGCGCCAATCAAGCGACGGGAGCATGATGGCCGATCCGTATCAAATTCTGGGCGTGGCGCGCGGCGCGAGCGAAGCCGACATCAAAAAGGCATATCGCA
This sequence comes from Sphingomonas sp., assembly GCF_019749955.1. Lineage (GTDB taxonomy): Bacteria > Pseudomonadota > Alphaproteobacteria > Sphingomonadales > Sphingomonadaceae > Sphingomonas. The sequence continues at coordinate 123,573 of NZ_JAIEPC010000008.1, read as the reverse complement.
AGCTCGCCAAGGAACTGCACCCCGACCGCAACAAGGATAATCCGAAGGCGACGGAACGGTTTTCGCGCGTCACCAATGCATATGATCTGCTGTCCGACAAGGACAAGCGCGCGCGCTTCGATCGCGGCGAGATCGACGGCGACGGCAATCCGGCGGGCTTCGGCTTCCGTCAGGGGCCCACGCCGAACAACGGCGGCTTTTCGCCCGGACCGGGCGCAGGCTTCGACGCGACCGATGGCGGCGATTTCAGCGACATTTTCGAAGGGTTGTTCGGGGGACGCAAGGCTGGCGGCGGCTTTTCGGGCGGCTTCGGGCGGCGCGGGCCGCAGCCCAAGGGCGCCAACCGCCCCTACCGTCTGGCGGTGCCATTCGCCGACGCCGCCTGCCTCAATCCGCAACGCATTACGCTCGCCGATGGCAAGACGATCGACCTGAAGCTGCCAGCCGGGGTCGAGAGTGGCACGCAGATGCGGCTGTCGGGCAAGGGCGACCCCGGCCCCGGTGGCCCCGGCGATGCCATTGTCACGATCGACATCCACCCGCACCGCTTCTTCACGCGCGACGGCGACGATGTCCGGCTCGACCTGCCCGTTAGCCTCAGCGAAGCCGTGCTCGGCGCGAGCGTGCGCGTGCCGACGGTGTCGGGCGCGGTGATGCTGACGATCCCCGCCGGATCAAGCTCGGGCAAGGTATTGCGGCTCAAAGGACGCGGGTTCCATGGCAAGACCGGGGTGCGCGGCGATCAGCTCGTGACCTTGATGGTCGATCTGCCGGTGGGCGATGACGCGCTGGTCGAATTCGTCCAGAACTGGCCGGGCCGCGACAAGAGCAATCCGCGCGGCAAATTCGACATCTGATCAAACCCCAGTGAAGGATTTTTCCCCCACTTCGCCCGAGGCGCGCCGCCGCCACCCGGGCGAAGGGCTGACGCTCAACAGCCGCGTCGCGTTCATGGCGCCGGGCAGCTATGTCCGCGAAGTCATTCGGCGCGTGCTCGTCGGCGTGTTCAGCGACGGCTTCATCCACGCGGGCAACCTTGCCTATCTGTCGCTGGTCGCGCTCTTCCCCTTCTTCATCGTGGCGGCTGCCGTTGCGCGGCTGTTCGGGCGCACGGACGAGGGCCTGCGCACCGTCGACATCTTCCTGCGCAACGTGCCTCCGCAAGTCGCGATGGTGCTGCAAACGCCGATCACCGATGTGCTCGCCGCAAGGTCAGGATCGCTGCTCTGGTTCGGCGCCGCCGTCGGGCTGTGGACCACGGCGAGCTTCGTCGAGACGATCCGCGACATCCTGCGCCGCGCTTATGGCGTCAAATCGGTCCGCCCCTTTTGGCATTACCGCTTTTGGTCAATCGTGCTCGTGCTAGCCTCGCTGCTGCTCGCGCTCGTTGCATTCAGCTTTCAGGTGAGCCTGGTCGCAGCCGAGCAATTCATCGTCCGCGCGATGCCCTTTGCCAAAAACGCCGCGATGATCGTGTCGGTCTCGCGATTGGCCCCGGCTGTGGCGCTGTTCGGCGCGCTCTACATGCTGTTCTACTCGCTCACCCCGCCGCAATATCGCGACAGCCGCGCGCCGAAATGGCCCGGCGCGGTGTTCACCGCCGTCTGGTGGCTCAGCGTCACGGCGCTGCTGCCAACCTTGCTCGCCAGCTTCGCCAGCTACGACCTGACTTATGGCAGTCTGGCGGGCGTGATGATTGCGCTGATTTTCTTTTTCCTTGTCGGGCTTGGGCTTGTCGTCGGTGCGCAATTGAACGCGGCACTGGCGGAAGCCGATGAACAGGGAGTAGGGAGCGACGACAACGATGCGGAGGCGCAACAAGCGTGACGAATTTGATGCAGGGAAAACGCGGGCTGATCATGGGGCTCGCCAATGATCGCTCGCTCGCCTGGGGGATCGCCAAGAAACTGAGCGAGGCGGGTGCCGAGCTCGCCTTCAGCTATCAGGGCGAGACGATGGAAAAGCGCGTGCGCCCGCTCGCCGAGCAACTGGGCGTCGCGCGGCTGTTCGACTGCGACGTGTCGGACATGGCGGCGCTCGACGCGACCTTCGAGGCGTTGGCGGTGGAGTGGCCGACGATCGATTTCGTCGTCCACGCGATCGGCTTTTCGGACAAGAACGAACTGCGCGGTGGCTATGTCGACACCAGCCTCGACAATTTCCTGATGACGATGAACATCAGCGTCTATTCGTTCGTCGCCGTCGCCAAGCGCGCGAGCGCGATGATGCCAAACGGCGGCGCGCTGCTGACGCTCAGCTATTATGGCGCCGAGAAAGTGATTCCGCATTACAATGTGATGGGCGTCGCCAAGGCCGCGCTCGAAACCAGCGTGCAATATCTCGCGGTCGATCTGGGTCGCGACAATATCCGTGTGAACGCGATCTCGGCCGGGCCGATCAAGACGCTGGCCGCTAGCGGCATCGGCGATTTCCGCCTGATCCTGAAGTGGAACGAGTATAATTCGCCGCTCAAACGCAACGTGACGATCGAGGATGTCGGCGGGTCGGCGCTGTACCTGCTGAGCGACTTGTCGAGCGGCGTGACCGGGGAGACGCACCATGTCGACGCGGGTTATCATGTCGTCGGCATGAAGGCGGAGGACGCGCCGGATATCACGCTGGGGTGAACTCCAAAGGCGATTGCCCTCTGGACAAAGATTATTTCTCTTTGTAATTCGGCTCTCTAATGTGATGGAGTCGCATAATGCCGATGATCGACGTCGATTTTGAAACCTTTAAAGAAATTACCCGTCGACGTCCAAATGAGCATGTCTCTGAGGGCGACGTTGTGAAAGCGGCACTTGGCTTGGTCAGCGTCCCATTGGAGGCTGCCGTGCCTAGTGGCGAATTCTGGGAGAGCGAAGGCGTGAAATTCGCTCTGGGAACCCGGCTTGAGCATCGATTCCGGGATGGGCGAATAGTGCATGCAACTGTCACGGCACGCGGCATTGAGGTGAATGGGGCCATTTATTCCGGCCTCTCTCCAGCCGGTGCGTCGATAACAAACCACTCGATCAATGGTTGGCTATTCTGGTTTGTCCGTGGCGCGGATGGACGATTGGTGGCGGCCGACACGTTGAGGAAGCGCTGATGCCCGTCGTGTTCCGAGAACGAGGATTTCGCTTTCACTTCTTCTCCAAAGAGGGAAAACCTTTGGAACCTGTTCACATTCATGTGGCACGGCCCGGGGGCGATGCGAAGCTTTGGCTGTATCCTGAGGTTCGAGTCGCTTATAATAGGCGTCTCAATCCGCGCGAGTTGCGGGAAGTGGAACAAATCGTCACTGAGCGGCGACAGGAAATCGAAGATGCATGGAACGCCTTTTTCACCGGAAGCAATCAGCGTGGAATTCGATGAAGATTCGATGTGGGTTGTGCTCGAAGACGGGCGAACGATCGGGGTGCCGCTGGCTTGGTTTCCCCGACTGTTGAAAGGTAGCGAGAATGCCCGCAGAGATTTCTTCATCTCACCAAGCGGTGTGCACTGGGACGAACTCGACGAGGATATCTCGATTGCGAGCCTGCTAGCCAACCGGTTGGAGAACCCCGCGCCCGCTCAAGCCGCGTGAGCCACAACAGCTTCGGCCACTTGTTCCGCTTCACCACCTGGGGTGAGAGCCACGGCCCCGCGATTGGCGCGGTAGTCGATGGCTGCCCGCCCGGCTTGGCGCTCTCCGAAGCCGATCTCCAGCCGTTCCTCGACAAGCGCCGCCCCGGCACCTCGCGCTTCACGACCCAGCGGCAGGAACCCGACGCGGTCCGCATTCTCTCCGGCGTGTTCGAGGGGCGCACCACCGGCACGCCGATCAGCCTCATCATCGACAATGTCGACCAACGATCGAAGGATTATTCGGACGTCGCCAAGGCCTATCGTCCCGGCCACGCCGATTATGCCTATGACGCCAAATACGGCTTTCGCGACTATCGCGGCGGCGGGCGATCTTCCGCGCGCGAAACCGCGATGCGCGTCGCGGCGGGCGCGGTCGCGCGGCTCGTCATCCCCGAAGTCAGCATCCGCGCCTGGGTCGAAGCGATTGGCGGCGATGCGATCGACCCGGCCAATTTCGACGGCGACGAAATCGACGCCAATCCCTTCTTCTGCCCCGACGCCAAGGCCGCGATCCGCTGGGAAAAGCTGGTCGATGACGCGCGCAAGGCCGGGTCGTCGCTCGGTGCGGTGATCGCCTGCGAAGCCGTGGGCGTGCCGCCCGGCTGGGGCGCGCCGCTCTACGCCAAGCTCGACGCCGATCTCGCGAGCGCGTGCATGAGCATCAACGCGGTCAAAGGCGTCGAGATCGGCGACGGGTTCGGCGCGGCGGCACTCCGTGGTGAGGACAACGCGGATGCCATGCGGCCGGGTGCCGACGGCCCCGAATTCCTCGCCAATCACGCAGGCGGCATCGCGGGCGGCATTTCGACCGGCCAGCCGATCCGCGTCCGCGTCGCGTTCAAGCCGACCAGCTCAATCCTGACCCCGGTCGAAACGATCACCCGCGACGGTGACGCGACCGAGATCATGACCAAGGGCCGCCACGACCCCTGCGTCGGCATTCGCGGCACGCCCGTGGTTGAGGCGATGGTCGCGCTGGTGCTGGCCGACCACAAGCTGCGCCACCGGGGCCAGTGCGGCTGATCAATCCGCGAACGGATCGCGCACCAAAATCGTGTCCTCGCGCTCGGGGCTGGTCGAGACCAGCGCGACCGGGCAGCGGATCAGCTCCTCGACGCGCTTGATATATTTGATCGCGGCCGCCGGCAGATCGGCCCAGCTCCGCGCGCCTGCCGTGGTTTCGTGCCAGCCGGGCAAAGTCTCATAGATCGGCTCGACCGCCGCCTGCTCCGCCGCATGCGCCGGGAAATAATCGAGCACGCGGTCACCCAGCCGATAGCCGGTACAAATGCTGACGGTGTCGAAGCCGTCGAGCACGTCGAGCTTGGTCAGCGCGATGCCGGTGATGCCGCTGACCGCCGCCGATTGCCGCACCAGCACCGCGTCGAACCAGCCGCAGCGCCGCTTGCGCCCGGTCACGGTTCCGAATTCATGGCCACGCGTGCCCAGCCGCTCGCCGATGTCATCCTCGAGCTCGGTCGGGAACGGTCCCGATCCGACCCGCGTCGTATAGGCCTTGGCGATCCCGAGCACGAAACCCACCGCGCTCGGCCCCAGCCCCGATCCGCCCGACGCGGTGCCCGCAATCGTGTTCGACGAGGTCACGAACGGATAGGTCCCATGATCGACATCGAGCAGCACGCCTTGCGCGCCCTCAAACAAAATGCGCTTGCCCGCCGCGCGCGCCGCGTTGAGGTCGCGCCAGACGGGCCGCACGAACGGCAGCACAAAGCCCGCAATCTCGCGCAACTGCTCGATCAGCGCGGCGCGGTCGATCGGTGGCTCGCCGAACCCGGCACGCAACGCATCGTGATGCGCGGTCAGCCGGTCGAGCTGCGGCCCCAGATCATCGAGATGCGCCAGATCGCACACGCGGATCGCGCGCCTGCCCACCTTGTCTTCATAAGCCGGACCAATGCCGCGCCGCGTTGTGCCGATCTTGCCCGCACCGCTCGCATCCTCGCGCAGCGCATCAAGGTCGCGGTGGAACGGCAGGATCAGCGCGCAGTTGTCAGCAATCATCAGCGTGTCGGGGGTAATCTCCACCCCCTGCCCACGCAGCTTTGCGACTTCATCGCGCAAATGCCACGGATCGAGCACCACGCCATTGCCGATAACGCTCGGCGTCCCGCGCACGATACCCGACGGCAGCAGCGACAGCTTATAGACCTTGTCACCGACAACGAGCGTGTGCCCGGCATTATGCCCGCCCTGAAACCGCACAACGACATCGGCGCGCTCGGCGAGCCAATCGACGATCTTGCCCTTGCCCTCATCGCCCCATTGGGCGCCGATTACTGCTACGTTGGCCAAGGCCTGCTTCCTCATTGCCTGGAAAAAAGTCGCTCTAGACAGGCGCGCGCCGGGGGTCCAACTTTTCGCGCAAACAATTGTGGGAGATGAAGATGCTGAAGCCATTGCTCGCCGTCATCCTTGGCTGCGCAATCGCCGCCCCCGCACTGGCCCAAGACGAAGTCGTCGTCACCGGCAGCAAGCGCGGTGGCGGGGAAATGGCGTCGCAAGTGGCCGGCGTCGGCGTCAAGCGGCGCGCCGATTTCGCCGTGCAGCGCGTGACTATCTATGGCGACACCCGCGACAAGGCGATGCGGCGCGCCGAAATTCTGGCGACCGTCAAGAACGCGATCGATGCCGGGGCCAAGCGTGGCGTGACGCTGGCCTATGGCGATTCGGTTATTCGCCCGCTGACGCTCGCCAACTATGCCACCAAGCTCTCATTTACCGAGGATGATAGCCGCAACGATGCGGAGCAGGTTTCGTTCATCATCAAGACGCCGCTCAAGGACGGCGATGCCTTTGCCGCGCTCGACCGGCTGAGCAGTTTCATCAAAGCTGTGCCATTAAGCGGCCGTGCCGTGATTGAACCCGACGGCGAAGCGGGCGTCTCGATCGTCGATCCGGGGCAGTATCGCGCGCAGGTGATTGCAGCGATCGCCGCCGACGCGACCGCATCGGCAAAGCTGTTCGGTGAGGATTATGCCGCGCAAGTCAGCAGCCTGGCCCAACCGGTGCGTTGGGTGCTGACAGGCCCGACCGAAGTCCTGCTCTACATTCAATATGATCTCCAGATCGTGCCCAAAGACTAAGCGCCGGTTGGCCCTGCGATCGTCAAGACATGCGTGCAAAGCTGCGCCTCAGGGCTATCCCCCGCATCCAATTGCGCCACCGTTACCCAGCCCTCTGCCCGCATCGCCCCCGCCAGCGCCGGATCGGTGCCGATCGGGACGAACAACCGCCGCCGCTCGGGCACGCTCAAGCCACCGTCGACGATCACGTCGGGATAGAGCGAAAAGCCGATCGCCGGCTCCTCGCGGCCCTCGTCGTGCAGCACGGTGTAGCTGCCGCCGCGCCCGATTTCGCCGCGCACCCCCCCAGCAAAGATCGAAAAGCCGATCCAGCTTTGATACTCAAAGCCGTGCCGCTCGGTCGGGTCGAGCGTCATCGCGATCCGGCCGTCGAGCGCCTCGGCGATCTTCCACAACCCGTCGAGGCGTGACCGCAGCGCACCACCGACATCGAACGCGCAAAGCCGGTCATGCGCCGCCGCAAACGGCCCCGCCGCTTCGATCAGCGGCAGATAGCGCGCGTCGATTGCCGCGACCGCGCCCGCATCCTTGGCGTCGAGCCGGTCCTTGAGCAGCTCGATCCGCTCGGGTGCTACCGACAATGGCCCCGCCGCGAGCGTGTCGACCAGATCGGGCAAGGTGAAGTCGATCGACAGGCCAGCAACATCTGCCGCCTGCAATGCCTCAACCGCCACGCCGACGATCTCCTGCGCGGCGGCAACATTGTCGAGCCCGATCAGCTCGCAGCCGACCTGCCGCATTTCGCGTTCGGGATCGAGTTCGGCGGCGCGCAGCTTGAGCACTTGACCTGCATAGGACAGCCGCACCGGGCGCGGGTGGTGCGCCATCCGCGTCGCCGCGATCCGCCCGATTTGCGCGGTGATGTCAGGCCGGATCGCCAGCGTGCGCTGCGACACCGGATCGACATAGCGCACCGCGTCGATCGTCCGCGACGCCTTCAGCCGCTGGGCGAGCCCTTCGAAGAACTCGACCAGGGGCGGATCGACGCGCTCATAACCATGCGCAAAGGCCGCGCCGAGCAACCGCGCTTCAAGCGAAGCGGCGGCATCCGCGAAGGGTGGCAAACGATCGTGAAAGCCTTCGGGCAGGAGCGAGGAGGTCATCCTGCGCCCCTTAGCTTCCTCAAAACGCGAGCGCCATCACCGTCTTCACACCGGGCAGCGTGCGTACATTGGTGATCAGCGCAGGCGTCACGGCTTCGTCGACCGACAGCAGCACGATTGCTTCGCCCCCTGCCGAGCGGCGCCCGAGGTGGAAAGTGCCGATGTTCACCCCCTGCGTGCCGAGCAACGTGCCAAGCCGCCCGATGAAGCCCGGTGCGTCTTCGTTGACGACATAGAGCATGTGCCCGACCAGATCGGCCTCGACCTTGATGCCGAACAATTCGACCAGACGCGGCGCGGCGTCGCCGAACAGCGTGCCCGCGACCGACTTGTCACCGCCTTCGGTCTTCACCGTCACGCGGACCATGGTGTGGTAATCACCCTCACGGTCGTGGCGGATTTCGCGCACGTCGAGCCCGCGTTCCTTGGCGAGGAACGGCGCGTTGACCATGTTCACGATATCGGAGTGAACGCGCATCATCCCCGCGAGCACCGCGCTGGTGATCGGCTTCTGGTTGAGCTGTGCTGCGGCACCCTCAACCTCGACCGAAATGCCCGACAGTGCACCGTGGGCGAGCTGGCCCACCAGCGAGCCGAGCTTTTCCGCGAGCGCCATATATGGCTTCAGCTTCGGCGCTTCCTCCGCCGACAGCGACGGCACGTTGAGCGCGTTGGTGATGCCGCCCGTCACGAGGAAATCAGCCATCTGCTCGGCGACCTGGAGCGCGACATTGACCTGCGCTTCGGTGGTCGACGCACCCAGATGCGGCGTCGAGACAAAGCCCGGGGTGCCGAACAAAGGCGATTCCTTCGCCGGTTCGGTCTGGAATACGTCGAGCGCGGCGCCCGCAATATGCCCCGAATCGAGCCCGGCTTTGAGCGCTGCTTCGTCGATCAGCCCGCCGCGCGCGCAATTGATGATGCGCACGCCCTTCTTGGTCTTCGCCAGATTTTCGGCGGACAGGATGTTGCGGGTCTGGTCGGTCAGCGGCGTGTGGAGCGTGATGAAATCGGCGCGCGCGAGCAGATCGTCGAGCGTGACCTTTTCAACGCCCATTTCGAGCGCGCGTTCAGGCGTGAGGAAGGGATCATAGGCGATCACCTTCATCTTCAGACCCAAAGCGCGGTCCGCCACGATCGATCCGATATTGCCCGCGCCGATCAGGCCCAGCGTCTTGCTGGTCAGCTCGACGCCCATGAAGCGGTTCTTTTCCCACTTGCCGGCCTGGGTGCTGGCGTCCGCCTCAGGCAGTTGGCGGGCGAGCGCGAACATCAGCGCGATCGCGTGTTCGGCAGTGGTGATCGAGTTGCCGAACGGGGTGTTCATGACAACGACGCCCTTGGCCGAAGCAGCGGGGATGTCGACGTTATCGACGCCAATCCCGGCGCGGCCGATGACCTTCAGGTTGGTGGCATGCTCGAGGATCGCCTTTGTCACCTTGGTCGAGCTGCGGATCGCGAGCCCGTCATATTCGCCGATGATCGCCATCAGCTCTTCGGGGGTCTGGCCGGTGATTTCGTCAACCTCGACACCGCGCGCGCGGAAGATCGCGGCGGCATTGGGGTCCATTTTGTCGGAGATGAGGACTTTGGGCATGGGATTTTCCTTCTGCTCCCTCTCCCGTTGGGAGAGGGTGGGGGTGAGGGTGAGCGCAGGGGGGCAGTCACCCTCACCCCGCCTCACTATGTTCGGCACCCCTCTCCCTTCAGGAGAGGGGAAGGGATTAAGCGGCCTTCGCGACCGCGTAGGCCCAGTCGAGCCACGGGCCGAGCGCCACGACATCGGCGGTGTCGACCGTCGCGCCGCACCAGATGCGCAGGCCCGGCGGCGCGTCGCGGTAGCCCGCGACATCAAACGCCGCGGCTTCCTTTTCCAGCGCGCCCGCCATCCGCTTGATCAGCGCTTCGTCGGCGCCCTCGACCGTCAGGCACACGCTCGTTTTCGACCGCGTCGCCGGATCGGGCGCGAGATGGCCAAGCCAGTCACGCTCTTCGACAATCTTGTCGAGCGCCGCCGCATTGGCATCCGACCGCGCAATCAGGCCATCGAGCCCGCCCAATTCCAGCGCCCATTCGAGCGCGAAGATCACATCCTCGACCGCGAGCATCGACGGCGTATTGATCGTCTCGCCCTTGAAAATGCCCTCAGTGAGCGCGCCCTTCGATACCAGCCGGAAGATTTTCGGCAACGGCCAGGCGGGGGTGTAGCTCGTCAACCGCTCGACCGCGCGCGGACCGAGGATGACCACGCCGTGCGCACCCTCGCCGCCCAAAACCTTCTGCCACGAGAAGGTCGTCACATCGAGCTTGTCCCACGGCATATCGTAAGCGAACACGGCGGAGGTCGCGTCGTTGAAGCTGAGGCCGTGCCGGTCGTCGGCGATCCAGTCGCCGTTCGGCACGCGCACGCCGCTCGTCGTGCCGTTCCAGGTGAACAGCACGTCGTGGCTCCAATCGACCGCGCCCAGATCGGGCAGCTGACCATAATCGGCGCGGAGGATATTGGGGTCGAGCTTCAACTGCTTGGCGGCATCGGTCACCCAGCCTTCGCCAAAGCTTTCCCAGGCGATTGCGGTGACGGGGCGAGCGCCCAGCATCGTCCACATCGCCATTTCATAGGCGCCGGTATCGGACGCAGGGACAATGCCGATGCGGTGCGTGTCGGGCACGCGCAGAATTTTGCGAGTCAGGTCGATCGCATGTTGCAACCGCGCCTTGCCGATTTTCGAGCGGTGCGAGCGACCGAGCGATCCGGTCGCGAGCTTGGCGGCGTCCCAGCCCGGCGGCTTGGCGCATGGCCCCGACGAGAAATAGGGGCGGGCAGGTTTGGTGTGGGGTTTTTCAGGCGCAGACGCAGTGGTGGCGTCAATCGCAGCAGTCTCGGTCATGTAGTCTCTCCTTACAGAGAGCACGCGCGGCGTTGGGACCGCGTGGCCCGTCGACCGCCCTAACGATCGACGCGGCGGCGTCAAGCGCGTTGCGACCGCGATGCAGCAAATGCCGCGCGCGGTTGCCCTCGGGTCTGGCCCCGCTATCGTCGCGCCGATGCTGCCCCCGCCCCTCATCGGCTTTACCCAGACCGTCGGCCCGCTGCTCGATCTTGCGGGGCTGGCGGTGTTCGCGGCGTCAGGCGCGCTGGCGGCGGCGCGGCGCGGGCAGACGATGGTGACGCTCGCCTTCTTCGCGCTCGCGACCGGCGTCGGCGGCGGGACGGTGCGCGATCTGCTGATCGGCGCACCGGTGTTCTGGTTGCAGGACAGCCGCGCGGCGGCGACCTGCCTCGTCATTGCGTTTCTGATCTACGTCACGCCCGAACGCTGGTGGCGCGGCACCGCGCTCGACTGGTTCGATGCGGTCGGGCTCGCCGCCTATGCCGTTTACGGCGCGGCCAAGGCGCTCTCTTACGGCGTACCGGTGGTGCCCGCCGCGCTGATGGGGGTGATGTCGGCGTGCGTCGGCGGCATCATCCGCGACGTGCTGGCGGGCGAGCCGTCGATCATCATGCGGCCCGAGATCTATGTGACGGCGGCGGCGCTGAGTGCCGGGCTCTACGTTGCGCTGGTGACGGTCGGGCTGCCGGGCGAAGTCGCAGCGGGCGTGGGCGCGGCGGCAGGCTTTGCGTTGCGGGGGGCGGCAATTCGCTGGAAGCTCGCGCTGCCAGCGTACCGGCGGGCGCGGTAGGGGATGCGGGTGTGTTCTTCCCAGACCTATCCCGTTCGTGCTGAGCTTGTCGAAGCACTGTCCTTCTTTTGCGAGCCGATCGCAGAAGAAGGACGGCCCTTCGACAAGCTCAGGGCAAACGGCAGACTGGGATCAAACCTCAGACCTCAGCCCCGCACCACACCCACGTCGCTGAAGGGTTTTGGTTCGACCGGCGGCACGCTTGGTTCGTGTAATTCGCGCTGCCAGATGCCGACGTCGATCCACCGGTCATGCTTGAACCCGACTTCGCGGTAGACGCCCGCACGCCGGAAGCCGACCGATTCATGCAGCCGGATCGAATAGTCGTTGGGCAGCGCAATCGCGGCGATCGCCTGGGTAAATCCCTGCGTGCGCAACGTATCGATCAGCGACTGATAGAGCAGCCGCCCGACTCCCTGCCCCTGCGTTGCCGACGTCACATAGACGGTCGTTTCAACCGCATAGCGATAGGCGGGGCGCTCGCGGAACTTGGCGGCATAGGCAAAGGCCAGCACGCCGCCGCCATCCTCGTCATCGGCCTCGCCATTGGTGGCGACGATCCACGGATAGAGCCCGTCCGATGCCGCCATCCGGCTGCGCATCTGCCGCGCATCGGGTGCCTCGACCTCGAACGAGGCAGTGCCGCTCACCACATGCGGGGCATAGATCGCCGCAATCGCGGCGGCATCTTCGGGTCGCGCGGCGCGAATCGCAATCATGGAGCCCCCTTCACAGTCGAACGAACATCGTCGACGTGCGTTACAGGCCCAGCCGCGTCATCACCAGTGCCAGCAGCGATTGATCAGCCGCCGACGGTTGCGCCGGTTGAAGCGCGGCGCATTCAAGGCAGCGCGCCTGGATCGCCGCGCCCGTGGCAATCCGCTTCACATCACCCAGCGCCTGCGCGAACACCGCGCGCCGCTCGGCTGCAATGCGGGTGAAGGCATCGCCCGCGTCGCCCTTGTCCTCCTCGTCCTTGCGCAGGAAGTCGCTCAGAAACTTGGTCCAGCGATCGGGCGCCTTTTCGAGATATTCGGCATGCACCTTCTTGGGGTCGAGTCCGGCACGCTTGGCCGCTTCGTCGATCGCGTCCTGCAAATTGCCGAACCGGTCCACGAGGCCGATCTGCCGCGCGGTGCCGCCGTCCCAGACGCGGCCTTGGGCGATTTCGTTGATCTGCTCGGGCGTTTTCTTGCGCGCCTTGGCCACGCGGTCGATGAACTGGGCATAACCATGCTCGATCCCGGCTTGCAGGATCGTGCTGACCTCGTCGTTCAACCCGCCGAAGACATCGGGCTGGCCCGACAGCGGCGAGGTTTTCACGCCGTCAGCGCTGATACCGAGTTTTTCGAGGCTCTTTTCAAAGCTGGGGATGATCCCGAAAATGCCGATCGAGCCGGTGATCGTGTTCGGCTCGGCAAAGATCGTATCGCCGGCCGTCGCGACCCAATAGCCGCCCGACGCCGCGACGCCGCCCATCGACACGACGATCGGGAGCTTCTGGGCCTTGGCTTCGATAATCGCGCGGCGGATCGTTTCCGACGCCAGCGCCGAGCCGCCGGGCGAATCGACCCGAACCACCAGTGCCTTGAGCGACTTGTTCTTTAGCCCGTCACGCACCAGCGCCGCGATCGTGTCGCCGCCCGCCGTGCCCGGATCGGCCTTGCCATCAACGATGTCGCCCGCGACCGTGACAATGCCGATGGCATCGCCCGACGTCGGCAGCGGGTGCGCTTCAAGATAAGTGTCGTAGCGGATCGCCGCGAAACCGACACTGCTCTTGGTAGGCGCCTCGCCCGCAACGGCCGCGACGCGCTTGTCGAAATCGGCGCGGTCGCCGAGCTTGTCGATCAGCCCCGCTGCCACATTGGCCTTGGCGATGTCGCCCTTGGTGGCGGCGATCAGCTGCGCCGGGTTGGTGAGATAGCCGGCGACTTGCGCCTTGGGCCGCGCCTTGGCGATCGTTTCGCGCCAGTCGGCGGCAATCGCGCCATAAAGCGCGGCGCTCGCTTCCTTCGATTCGGGCGATTCATCGGTGCGGGTATAGGGTTCGACGAACGACTTGAACTTGCCGACGCGGAAGACGTGGACGTTGACGCCGAGCTTGTCGATCAGCCCCTTGTAATAGAGCCGCGATCCGCCGGGACCCGCGAACAGCGTGCCGCCCATCGGGTTCATCCAGATTTCGCTGGCGTTGGCAGCGAGGCGATAGCTGCCGTCGGAATAGGCCGTCGCATAAGCCAGCACCGGCTTGCCGCTGGCGCGCACCCGGGCAATCGCCGCGCCGACTTCGTTGAGCGCGGCAGGCAGGCCGCCCCCGAAGGAATCGAGATCGAGCACGACCGCCTTCACCTTGGCGTCGCCCTTGGCTTCGTCGAGCACGCGGATCACATCGCGCAGGCGATATTCGCGCGGGCCGCCGCCGCCGCCGAAGTTGAGCTGCGGGGGCGCAGGCTGTTCGACGATCGACCCGTCGAGCGCGAGCACCAGCGCGCCGTCCTTCACGGCCGTGCGGCCCGGCCGCGATGAGAGCGCGGTGAAAAGCGCGCCAAAGAACAACAGCATGGCGACCAGCACCAGCGCGTCCTTGATGCCGACCAACAGCTTCCAGGCGCCTCGCAGCAATTTCACGTGCTTTTTCTCCAGTTCGGCATTCGCAAGTTATCCACCTCTTAGCCGGACGTGTTTGGTTAGAGCAATACGCCTTTAATGTCGTCCTCATTCGAGCGGCAGGGGCCAGCGGCGGCGTGACGCCCCGCCATCGGCAGGCTAGGGCCGTCGCCGATGACTGCCCCGTTGCCCCAGCCCGCGTCGCCTGGTCGCGCGCCCGCCAGCTTTGCGGACGAGCTGCGCGCGCTTGCGACATTGGCCGGGCCACTGGCGGGCGCCAATCTGGTGCAGATGGCAGTGTTTGCCGTTGACGTCATCTTCGTGGCGCGGCTCGATCCGGTTGATTTCGCTGCGGCAACGCTTGGCGTTTTTCTGTACAGTGTCGTGCTATGGGCGCTCTTGGGGCTGGCAACGGCATGCGCGCCGATCATTGCGGCCGAGCTCGGGCGGCGCGCGCATGCCGTGCGCGAGGTGCGCCGCTCGTTCCGGATGGCGCTCTGGCTATCGGTGCTGGCGGCGCTGCCCTTCGTGCTGCTGCTCGCGAACGGCGAAGCAATCCTGCTGCTGGCCGGGCAGGATCCGCGCGTCGCGGCGCGTGCCGATGCCTTTCTCGATATCCTGCTGGTCGCGCTGGTGCCGAGCGTGGCAGCGGGCGTGATGCGCACCGTTGCCGCCACGCTCGGGCGCCCGGCCTGGGCACTGGCGGTGACGATCATGGCGCTGATGATCGGCATTGCCGCCAATTGGGCGCTCGTCTTCGGCAATGCCGGGTTCCCGGCGCTGGGTCTCGAAGGATCGGCGATTGCCAGCGTCGTGACGACATTTGCGATGCTGGCGGCGTTCAGCGCAATCCTCCTGCTCGATCCGCGCTTGCGCCGGTTTCGCCTGTTCGGACGGTGGTGGCGCCCCGAATGGTCGCGCCTTGGCGAGATATTCCGGCTCGGCCTGCCGATCGCGCTGGCGTTCACGCTGGAGGGGTCGCTGTTCGGTGGCGCCGCCATCCTGATGGGGCTGATCGGCGTGACGGCAGTTGCGGCGCATGCCGTCGCGCTCAACATTGCCGCGATCGCGTTTCAGATTCCGCTCGGCATTGCCCAGGCCGCGACCGTGCGCGTCGGCATGGCGTATGGCGCGCGCGACCCGGCCTGGATCGCGCGCGCAGGCCGCGCGGCAATCACGGCAGGCACGGGCTGCATGATGGTGACGGCACTGGCGATCTGGTTTGCCCCGGGCGTGCTGGTGTCGGCGTATCTCGATCTCGACGCGCCCGCCAATGCGCAGACGGTGCCGCTGGCGATCACCTATCTGGCCATTGCCGCGATGTTCCAGCTGCTCGACGGCGCGCAAGTGGTGCTCGCGGGTGCGTTGCGCGGTTTGCAGGATACACGCGTGCCGATGCTGATTGCGGGCTTTGGCTATTGGGGCGTGGGCTTTGCGACCGCCGTTGTGCTTGGCTTCGGGCTGAAGATGGAAGGCGTCGGCATCTGGCTTGGGCTGGCAGCAGGACTGCTCGCGGTGTCGGCACTGCTGCTGCGGCGCTGGATGCGGCGCGCGCAGCTCGGGCTGCTGCCCGCGGGCGCGCCACTTTAACCCTCTTTTTCGCCCCCGACCGGTTTGGCAGCGGTTGACGCGCGCGCCTCGCGAACACATATGCGCCGTGTTGGCACTCGCCCCGCGTGAGTGCCAGTAGCGATCATCAACCCGAGAAAGAAAGGATGGAGCGCATGAACTTTCGTCCACTCCACGACCGCGTGCTCGTTCGCCGCGTCGAAGCCGAAGAGAAGACCGCCGGTGGCATCATCATCCCTGACACCGCCAAGGAAAAGCCGCAGGAAGGCGAAGTCGTTTCGGTCGGCACCGGCATTCGTGCTGAAGACGGCACGATCACCCCGCTCGACGTCAAGGCCGGCGACAAGATCCTGTTCGGCAAATGGTCGGGCACCGAGGTCAAGGTTGGCGGCGAAGACCTGCTGATCATGAAGGAATCGGACATTCTGGGGATCATGGGCTGAAGCCCTGAGCCACCCGTTTTTTCGTAACCATCAACCAACATCCAACTGAAAGGGCAGTCCCATGGCAGCCAAGGACGTAAAATTCAGCCGCGATGCGCGTGAACGCATTCTGCGCGGCGTCGACATTCTCGCCGATGCAGTGAAGGTCACGCTGGGGCCGAAGGGCCGCAACGTCGTGCTCGACAAGAGCTTCGGCGCACCGCGCATCACCAAGGACGGTGTCACTGTCGCCAAGGAAATCGAACTCAAGGACAAGTTCGAGAATATGGGCGCGCAGATGATCAAGGAAGTTGCTTCCAAGACCAATGACATCGCTGGCGACGGCACCACCACCGCGACGGTACTCGCTCAGGCGATCGTGCGTGAAGGCATGAAGTCGGTTGCGGCCGGCATGAACCCGATGGACCTGAAGCGCGGCATCGATCTCGCGGTCGCCAAGGTCGTCGAGGATATCAAGTCGCGTTCGCGCCCCGTGTCGGGATCGAAGGAAGTCGCGCAGGTCGGCATCATCTCGGCCAATGGCGACACCGTCGTCGGTGAGAAGATCGCCGAAGCGATGGACCGCGTCGGCAAGGAAGGCGTGATCACCGTCGAGGAAGCCAAGGGCCTCGAATTCGAACTTGATGTCGTCGAAGGCATGCAGTTCGACCGTGGCTACCTGTCGCCCTACTTCATCACCAACCCTGAGAAGATGACGGTCGAGCTTCAGGATCCCTATATCCTGATCCACGAAAAGAAGCTGTCGAACCTGCAGGCGATGCTCCCGATCCTGGAAGCCGTCGTTCAGTCGGGCCGTCCGCTCCTGATCATCGCCGAGGACATTGAAGGCGAAGCGCTGGCGACTCTCGTCGTCAACAAGCTGCGCGGTGGCCTGAAGGTCGCAGCCGTCAAGGCACCGGGCTTCGGCGATCGTCGCAAGGCGATGCTCGAGGACATCGCGATCCTGACCAAGGGCGAGCTGATTTCCGAAGACCTCGGCATCAAGCTCGAAACCGTCACGCTCGCGATGCTCGGCCAGGCCAAGCGCGTCACGATCGACAAGGACAACACCACCATCGTCGATGGTGCAGGCGACCATGACGCGATCAAGGCACGCACCGAAGCGATCCGCGCGCAGATCGAAAACACCACCAGCGATTACGACCGTGAGAAGCTCCAGGAGCGTCTCGCCAAGCTCGCCGGCGGCGTGGCCGTGATCAAGGTCGGCGGTTCGACCGAAGTTGAAGTCAAGGAGCGCAAGGACCGCGTCGACGACGCGCTGCACGCAACCCGCGCAGCCGTTGAAGAAGGCATCGTCCCCGGCGGCGGCACCGCGCTGCTTTATGCAACGCGTGCCCTCGAAGGCATGAAGGGCGCCAACGACGACCAGACCCGCGGCATCGACATCATCCGCAAGGCGCTCTACGCGCCGGTCCGCCAGATCGCGTCGAACGCCGGTCACGACGGTGCGGTGATCTCGGGCAAGCTGCTCGACGGCAACGACCCCGATGTCGGCTTCAACGCGCAGACCGATGTGTACGAGAACCTCGTCACCGCCGGCGTGATCGATCCGACCAAGGTCGTTCGCACCGCGCTGCAGGATGCAGCCTCGGTCGCCGGGCTTCTCATCACCACCGAAGCGGCGGTGAGCGAGCTGCCCGAAGACAAGTCGCCTGCCGGTGGCATGGGCGGCGGCGGCATGGGCGGCATGGGCGGCATGGGCGGCATGGATTTCTGATTTCGGACGGGAGCAGCGACGCTGCTCCCGACACGAAATCAAAACGGCCGGCGGGGTCGCCAGACCCCGACCGACGAGTCCCGGCTCCGCCGGGACCGTGCCACCCACGAACCTACCGAACGAACAGCAAAGGGCCGGGGGCGCAATTCCCCGGCCCTTTCGCTTTGCGGCGCGCCAATTGCAGCCGCGCGCGGCGCATGAAAGCCGTGTTGCGTGATACTCTGTGGGAAAGCCGGTGCGTAATGATGCGCTTTGTCGAGTAACGCTCTATGCTTGCGATCGGCTGTCGTCCGCTAGATGGGGAAGCATGGAAGAAGGTCGGAACCGCATCGGTCATCTCGATGGACTTCGGGGCGTCGCGATCCTGTCGGTCGTCCTGTGGCACTACACCAACTGGGACTATGTTCGCTTCTTCCCCTATGGTGCCATGTTCGCCGCTATTCCGGTTCTCGATCACGGCTGGGTCGGCGTGAACATCTTCTTCCTGATCTCCGGCTATGTCATCCTGCTCACGCTGGAGCGGTGTTCGAGCTTCGGCCAGTTCATGGCGCGCCGATGGCTTCGGCTGTTTCCAGCGATGTTGATTGCATCGCTTGGCATCTTTGCGGCATCGCGGGTGTTGGGTGACTTTATGCCGCACGGGCGACCTGATGCAGTCAATCTGTTGCCTGGCCTCACTTTTCTGATCCCACCCATCTGGCAGGCTGTGCTGCGACGGCCGGTCGACGAGCTGGATGGCGTGTTCTGGACCCTTTATGTCGAAATGGGGTTCTACCTCAGTTTCGGCTTTCTGTATTTCAGACTTGGATGGCGAAGGGGCCTGCTGACGCTGACGGCGCTCTGGCTCATGGTGCTCGTCGCGCCGCCCTTGGCGAAGCTGGGCGACCACCAGTTCATGCTGAAGGCGATCGAGGTCGTGCAGTGGTTCGGGACCGCCTATTTCGGCTGGTTCGTGAGTGGCGCGCTATTTCTGAAGTCGCACGATTCGCCGGTGGTGTTCGCAGCGGCCATCATCGTCGGCCTCGTCAGCGCGTTCACATCGGGCCTGTGGCAACCGAACGACCTTCTCTCGAGCCTTTACCTGTCGGGCTGCGTCGCCTTCTTTGCGGCGATCCAACGGATGCGGGCGTTGCAACGAGTGTTATCGTCGCGCTTCCTGCTGTTCATTGGCGCGATTAGTTACCCGCTCTATCTGCTGCATAACGAGATCGGGATCGGGTTGATTGCAGCCGCGCCGCGCGTGTTGCCGCGTTTCGCCTTTCCCTTATTGCCGATCGCGATGGCGATGGCGATGATGGCGGCGGCTTGGATCGTGACGCGCTGGGCGGAGCCGTGGACCAGGGTTCTCGTCAGGCTATTGTTGCCACGACAGGCAAGACACCAGCCAGCGCCGCCGGAGTAGTCGTTTCCTTTCCAGTCCCATCCCCCTCACCCGCGCAACATCGCCAACAGCCAATCATTCGCCAGCACGTCGATCACCAGATGCACGCGCGGCGTCTCCCCATCATTAGCCGCCTCATGCGTATCGCTCAGCCGCAAATACCAGAGCTCGCCGACGTCCATCGGCACGGCCTCGCCATTCAGCACAAACCGCACCCCCGGATTGGTCGTGATCGGCAGGTGCAGCCGCGCGCGACCCGCTTCGGCGGCGAGGTCGAGGTCGTCGTGTGGCAGGATCGCAGCTCCCGCGCCCAGCCGCATCAGCCGCACGCTCTGCACCGGGCAGCGCAGCGCCGCCACCGCCGCGCGCATGGCGGGCACGCGCGCCATCAGCGGCGTGTCGACCCACTCGGTCGCGGTGGGATTGGCGTAGATCAGCCGGATCGGATGCGTCTCCCCGGCTGCCGCGCGCAAGGCGATAGCCGACCAGTCCCCGCGATAATTATCGCGCACGAAATGCGGCTGCCACGGATCGCGCTCGATCGCCACGAGGTCCACAGCCAGCGCGGCGGCGTCGAACGTCAATGGCAACCGCTTGCGATCGGGCAGCGCGTCCGTGTCGGTCGGGGCAAGTTGGGTCATGGGCTTAGGCTAAGCCATGATCAGATGATTGACACCTCCGAAATCCGTTCGTGCTGAGCTTGTCGAAGCACTGCCCTTCTTTTGCGGGCCGTCGAAGAAGAAGAACGGCCCTTCGACAAGCTCAGGGCAAACGGGAGTAGGGCTAAAGGTTAGGAACGCCCTTTCGTTCCGGCCTCCGCTTGGCTAACGCTGGCCGGATGCAGCAGCGCCCTCCCGCCCGATGATCCGCCTCGCGATCTTCGATTGCGACGGGACGCTCGTCGACAGCCAGCATAATATCTGCACGGCGGTCGAGGAATCCTTCGCCGCCAACGGCCTTGTCGCGCCGCCGCGTAACACGATCCGCCGGATCGTCGGCTTGAGCCTTGTCGAGGCCATGCGGATGCTGCTCCCCGATGCCGAGGACGCGCTGCACCAGCGCATCGCGCAGGACTATAAGGATGCTTTCTTCCGCCTGCGCTCGACGGGCGCGATGGCGGAGGAACCGCTGTATGACGGGATTGCCGAGCTGCTCAAGGCGCTGTCGGCTGAAGGCTGGCTGCTCGGTGTGGCGACCGGCAAGTCCGATCGCGGCCTTGCGCATATCCTCGCGCATCACGGCATCGCGGACCATTTCATCACGCTCCAGACTGCCGACCGTCACCCCTCCAAACCGCACCCGTCGATGATCGACACCGCGATGCGCGATGCCGGCGCCGTCGCCGCGCACACCGCGATGATCGGCGACACCAGCTTCGACATGGCGATGGCGCGCGCCGCCGGGGCCCGCGCGATCGGCGTCGCCTGGGGCTATCACCCGCCCGAGGAACTGGTCGAGGCAGGCGCGCATGTCGTCGTTGAGCACGTCAGCGCCCTTGCCCGCGCCCTGGAAAACCCATGACCGACGAAGATCGCACCGCGCAGACGCGCTATTATCTGATGACGCTCGCGCGGATCGCGGGGGCAGCGGGCGCGGTGTTCGGCATCGTGCTGCTCGCGCGCGCGGTCGAGTGGCCCGACAAGGCGATCGGGTTGGGGCTGACGCTCGCGTCGCTGTGGGAAATGGCGGTCGTGCCACGTGCACTCGCCGCGCGCTGGAAGAGCAAGCCCGAGCCGTGAAGCGCTTCTGGACGAGCGTCGAGATCACCGACGCGCGCGGGATTACGCTCGACGGCAAGCCGGTACGTACGCCGGGTCGCACGCCGCTGCTGCTGCCCAACGCCGTGCTCGCGGACGCTGTCGCTGACGAATGGCGCTCGGTTGCGGCCGAGATTGATCCGCGCGCGATGCCGCTCACCGGCCTCGCCAATGCCGCGATCGACCGGATAGCGCCTGACTCCCGCGCCTTCGCCGCCGGGCTTGCCGTTTTTGCCGAAAGCGACCTGCTTTGCTACCGCGCCGACAGCCCCGCCCCGCTGGTGGCGCGACAGGCGGCGGCGTGGGACCCGCTGCTCGACTGGGCGCGGGCGACTTACCGCGTCGATTTCGTCGTGACGACGGGCATCATGCACCGCCACCAGCCCCTCGAAACGCTCGCGCGGCTAAGCGAGGCGATTGCCGCGCGCGATCCCTTTGAACTCGCCGCGCTCGCGCCGATTGTGACGATCAGCGGGTCGCTGGTCGCCGCGCTCGCGCTCGCCGGGCGCGCTGCCGATGCGGAGGCGGTGTGGCTGGCGTCCGAACTCGACGCCGACTGGCAAGCCGAGCAATGGGGCGAGGACGATCTCGCCATCCCGGCGCGGCAGGCGCGGCGGCGGGATTATGAGGCGGGGGTAAGGCTGCTGGACCTACTCCGCTGAAGTTTGACAGGAAACCCTCTCCCCGTTCGTGCTGAGCTTGTCGAAGCACCGTCCTTCTTTTCGAAGCGGTCGCAGAAGAAGGACGGCCCTTCGACAAGCTCAGGGCGAACGGATGGAGGTTGGTACTCCACCAGAAATTACTTCATCAAATGGCGAATAAACCCGATCAGCCCGGTCTGGCGCGACCGCTTCAAGCGCTCCGCCGCGAGGATCGTCTGCACGTCGCGGAAGCATTGGTCGACATCGTCGTTGACGAGCACATAGTCATAGCCGTCCCAGTGGCTGACTTCGGCGGTCGCGCGGTTCATGCGCGCCTCGATCACTTCGGGCGCATCGGTTGCGCGGCGGATGAGGCGGTCGTTCAGTTCTTCCATCGACGGCGGCAGGATGAAGACGCGGACAACATCGCCACCGGCGATCTGGAACAACTGCTGCGCGCCCTGCCAGTCGATGTCGAACAGCACGTCCTTGCCCGCTTCGAGCATCGCATCGACCTGCGCCTTGGGCGTGCCGTAACGCTGGCCAAAGACGTGCGCCCATTCGAGAAATTCGTGGTTCGCGACCATTTCGCGAAACTTGTCGAGGCTGACGAAGTGATAATCCTTGCCGTCTTCCTCGCCGGGGCGGATCGGGCGCGTCGTCGCCGACACCGACATGGCGAGATCGGGCTCGGCTTCGAGCAGCATCCGCGCAATCGTCGATTTGCCCGCGCCCGACGGCGAGGAGAGCACGAACAGTACGCCGCGGCGCTGAAACCCGTGGGGATCATTGGGTCGGTCCATGCGCGCTAGTGGCGTAGCCGCCGCCGCGTCGTCAAGGGGCGATCAGACCATCGTCTCCGGGCGCACCAGCCGATCAAAGGTCGCTTCATCGACGAGGCCGAGCGCCAGCCCTGCCGCTTTCAGTGTCAGATCATGGGCATGCGCATGCTTGGCGATCTTGGCGGCATTGTCATAGCCAATCTCGGGCGCGAGCGCGGTGACGAGCATCAGCGAGCGATCGACCAGCTCGGCGATGCGCGCGCGATTGGGCTCGATGCCCTCGACGCAGCGCTCGGCGAAGCTTGTCATGCCGGTGGCGAGCAGATCGATCGAACGCAGCACGTTCGCCGCGATCATCGGCTTGAAGACATTGAGTTCGAGATGGCCCTGCATGCCGCCGACGGTGATCGCCATGTGGTTGCCGATCACTTGCGCGGCAACCATCGTCAGCATCTCGCACTGGGTCGGGTTGACCTTGCCGGGCATGATCGAGCTGCCAGGTTCGTTCTCAGGCAGGCTGAGCTCGCCGATCCCTGCGCGTGGGCCGGAGCCGAGCAGGCGGATGTCGTTCGCGATCTTGGTGAGGGAGGCGGCGAGGGTGTTGAGGGCGCCCGATAGTTCAACAAGAGCGTCGTTTGACGCCAATGCCTCGAACTTGTTTTCAGCAGTCCGGAACTCAATCCCGAGCAGGCCGCTCACCACGGACGCGAATGCCTCGGCAAAACCGGGCGGCGCATTCAGGCCGGTCCCGACGGCAGTGCCGCCTTGCGCCAACGCAAAGACGTCGGTGGTGCCGCTACTTATCCGAACGCTCGCCTTCGCGAGTTGCATTGCGTAGCCCGAAAACTCCTGCCCCAGCGTAAGCGGCGTTGCGTCTTGCAGGTGCGTGCGTCCGATCTTGACGATATCGGCCCACGCTTCAGCCTTGTCGTTGAACGCGCCTGCCAGCCCGATCAGTGCGGGTTGCAACCGCTCCCGGATCGCAACCACCACCGCAATATGCATCGCGGTCGGAAAGCTGTCGTTCGACGACTGGCTCATATTGACGTGATCGTTGGGGTGCACCGGCGCCTTGCCGCCGCGCGTGCCCGTCAGCATTTCGTTGGCGCGGCCCGCGATCACTTCGTTTACGTTCATGTTGGTCTGGGTGCCCGACCCCGTCTGCCAGATGACGAGCGGGAATTGGTCGTCGAGCTTGCCGCTCGCGACTTCGGCCGCTGCCGCCTCAATTGCGTCGGCGATGTCGGCGGGCAGGCCGTGCGCGCGGTTCACGCGGGCGGCGGCCTGCTTCACGATGGCGAGCGCGTGGATGATCTCGATCGGCATTTGCTCGCGCGCGCCGAAGGGGAAGTTGGCGATGCTGCGCTGCGTCTGCGCGCCCCAATAGGCGGCAGCGGGGACTTCGATCGGGCCGAACGAATCACTTTCGGTGCGGGTGGTGTCGGCCATCTTCCTTCTCCGTCACCGGGCCGTCACGGGAGTTAATCCCGTGACGTCGAACGCGGCTTTGCCGCGTCGGCCGGCAGTTCGCGTCGCTGGCGCGACCGGCGCGCAGCATGCGCGCCTCGCTCCTTACTTCTTCCGCTTGAAATCCACCGACACGACATTCGACCCATCGTCACGCGGGCCGCCGTCATTCTCGGCTTCCTCATGCGGTTCGGGTTCGTCGGGGCCATCCGCTGCCTGAAAGCGCAACTCGAAATTGACCGCCGGATCGTGAAAACCGATAATCGCTGAATAGGGAATCACCAGCTTCGACGGCACCTGGTTGAAGCTCAGACCCACCGAAAAGCGCGTTTCGTCGACTTTCAGGTCCCAGAATTTATTTTGCAGCACGATCGTCATTTCATCGGGGAAACGTTCGATCAGCCGCTTCGGAATGTCGACGCCGGGGACCTGCGTCTTGAACGTGATGTAGAAATGATGCTCGCCGGGCAGCCCGCCGCCGCCCGCAATCGACCCCAGCACGCGCCCGACGACGGCGCGCAGCGCTTCCTGCACGATTTCGTCATAGGGAATCAGGCTGTCGGGCAAGGCATCACTCATAATGCATTGGACTAGCGCCCCCAGCCCTATCGTCAAGATTGCGCGTCCGCCATCAGCCGCTATGGGAGGGCAATGCGTCGCGCCACTATCTCCCGCACCACCAAGGAAACTTCGATCGATGTGACCGTCGATCTCGACGGCACCGGCCAATACACGGTGTCGACCGGCATCGGCTTCCTCGATCACATGCTCGAACAGCTTTCGCGCCATTCGATGATCGACGTCGATCTGAAAGCGGTCGGCGATCTCCACATCGACCAGCACCACACGACCGAGGATTCGGCGCTCGCGATCGGCGAAGCGGTGGCCAAGGCGCTCGGCGACAAGGCCGGCATCCGCCGCTATGGCGACGCGCTGTCGCCGATGGACGAGACCTTGACGCGCGTCGCGCTCGACATTTCGGGGCGGCCCTATCTGGTTTGGAAATCGGCCTTCTCGACGACACGGCTGGGCGAGATGGATACCGAATTGTTCGAACATTGGTTCCACAGCTTCGCGCAGACGGCTGGGCTGACGCTGCACGTCGAGACGCTATACGGCCACAACAACCACCACATCATCGAAAGCGCGTTCAAGGGCCTTGCCCGCGCCCTGCGCACCGCCGTCGAGATCGACCCGCGCAAGCCGGGAGCGATCCCCTCGACCAAGGGCGTGCTCTAGCGATGGCGGAGCGAATCGCGCTGATCGATTACGGCGCGGGCAATCTTCATTCGGTCGCGAACGCCCTGAAGGCTGCGGGCGCGGGGACGGTCGAGATCACCGCGAGCGCCGCCGTCGTCGCCTTCGCTGACCGGATCGTACTGCCGGGTGTCGGCGCGTTCGGCGCGTGCTCGGCCGCTTTGCGCGCGCTGCCGGGGATGACCGAGGCCATGACGGTGCGCGTGATCGGCGGCGGCGTCCCGTTCCTCGGCATTTGCGTCGGCATGCAGTTGATGGCCGATCGCGGCCTCGAATTCGGGACGCATCCGGGACTCGGCTGGATTTCGGGCGAGGTCGCGCTGATGACGCCCGACAATGCCGAGACGAAGATCCCGCACATGGGCTGGAACGACGTCGTGCCCGCCAAGCCGCACCCGCTGATTGAGCCGGGCGAGGCGTACTTCCTGCACAGCTATGCCTTCACCGGCAGCGATGTGGTGGCGACGACCGCGCATGGCGGGCCGGTGGTCGCGGCGATCGGGCGCGCGAACATGCTCGGCGTGCAGTTCCATCCCGAAAAGAGCCAGCGCTATGGGCTGGCGCTGCTGGAGAGGTTCCTGAAATGGCGGCCATGATCTTTGCTCCTCCCCAGCAGGGGGAGGGGGACCGCGCGCTTCTTCAGCGCGTGGTGGAGGGGGTTGACCGCAAGCGACTCGCTGGCGAAGTCCCCCCTCCGTCAGCCTTCGGCTGCCACCTCCCCCAGACAAGCTGGGGGAGGATTTTGTGACTCTCATCGTTTTCCCCGCGATCGACCTGAAGGCCGGTCAAGTCGTGCGCCTTGCCGAGGGCGATATGGACCGCGCGACCATCTACGGCGACGATCCCGCCGCGCAGGCGATGATCTTCGCCGGGCAAGGCGCCGAACATCTCCACGTCGTCGATCTCGACGGCGCGTTCGCGGGCGATTCGGTCAATGGCGAGGCGGTGAAGGCGATCGTCGAACGCTTCCCCGGCCATGTGCAATTGGGCGGCGGCATCCGCACGCGGGCGAGCATCGAGCGCTGGTTCGATCTCGGCGTGGCGCGCGTCGTGATCGGCACCGCCGCGCTCGACAATCCTGATCTGGTGCGCGAAGCCGCACGCGATTTCCCGGGCGGCATCGTCGTCGCGGTCGATGCCAAGGACGGCATGGTCGCCACCAAGGGCTGGGCCGATGTGTCGACGACCAGCATCATCGATCTCGGCCGCCAGTTCGAGGATGCCGGCGTCGCGGCACTGCTGTTCACCGATGTCGGGCGCGATGGGTTGCTAAAGGGCGTCAATATCGAGGCAACGGTCGACCTCGCCCGCGCGGTCGACATTCCGGTGATCGCGAGCGGCGGGGTGAAGGGCATTGCCGACATCCACATGCTCGCGCTGCATGCGAAATCGGGGATTGAAGGCGTGATTACCGGGCGCGCACTGTACGACGGTCGGCTCGATCTGGCGGTGGCGCTTGAAGTGGCGCGGGCGGCGTGACGAACGTGTTCTGGAGCCTTTTGTTTCTAAGCTGGTCGGTACCATTCTTCTGGAGCCTGCACAGGAGCCGCCATCAGGACAAACGCCAATTCTTCTCGACGTATAGACTTGGTGAAATGACGAGGGATGGATCCCCCGGGGGATATGCAGCGTCACAGGTATGCGAATTTGCTTGCGGATGTTTGATGCTTTTTGGCGCCATTCGTTTTTTGTTCGACAGCCAATGACCGTCCGCGCCCGCGTCATTCCTTGCCTCGACGTCGCCAATGGCCGCGTGGTCAAGGGCGTCAATTTCGTCGATCTGCGCGATGCGGGCGATCCGGTCGAGCAGGCGCGCGCCTATGACGCGGCGGGCGCCGACGAGCTGTGCTTCCTCGACATCACCGCGAGCCACGAAGCGCGCGGGACGATCATCGATGTGGTGCGGCGCACGGCCGAAGTCTGCTTCATGCCGCTCACCGTCGGCGGCGGGGTGCGCAGCGCCGAGGATGCGCGCGCGCTGCTGCTCGCGGGCGCCGACAAGATCGCGGTGAACAGCGCCGCGGTCGCCCGGCCCGAGATCGTGGCCGACATCGCCGATCGCTTCGGCAGCCAGTGCTGCGTCGCCTCGGTCGATGCGCGGCAAGTCGCCGAGGGGCGCTGGGAAGTCTTCACCCATGGCGGACGGCGCGAAACCGGCATCGACGCGGTCGAACATGCGCTGCGGCTCGCCGAGCTGGGCGCGGGTGAGCTGCTGATCACCTCGATGGATCGCGACGGCACGCGCGGTGGCTATGACCTCGCCCTCATCCGCACGATCGCCGATCAGGTGCGCGTGCCGGTGGTGGCGTCGGGCGGCGTCGGCGACCTCGCTGATCTGGTCGCGGGCATTACCGAGGGGCATGCGAGCGCCGTGCTCGCCGCGTCGATCTTCCACTTCGGCGAGGCGAGCATCGCCGATGCGCATCGCGCACTAGCGGCGGCGGGCGTGCCGGTGCGGACGCCGATCGCATAAGCACGGCCTTAACCCGTATCGGCTAAGCTGGCGCAATGCTGGACCTGATCGCCATCACTGCCCACTCAGGCGTCGCGCACCCACGCACCGCGCCCGAACTGTCCGACATCGCGCTGTTCGTGATGGCGGCGGCAGGCGTGTGGTTCGTCCGCCGCGCGCTGCGCCGCCGCTTCGCCAAGGCCCGCGCCGCGAAGGATTGACGCAAGCGCCCGGCTGGGCCAGCCAATCGCGATGGCCGAAGACTTCATAACCACCCTCGAATCGGTGATCCGCAGCCGCCAAGGCGCGGACCCGACGACAAGCTACACCGCCAAACTCTTCGCCGACGGTCGCGCAAAAATCGCGCAGAAAGTCGGCGAGGAAGCCGTCGAAACAGTGATCGCCGCGCTCGGCGACGACCGCACCGCGCTGGTCGGTGAAGCGACCGACCTGATGTTTCACCTGCTCGTACTCCTCGCCGATGCGGACCTCAGCCTCGACGACATCCGCGCCGAAATGCGCCGCCGCGAAGGTGTGTCGGGCATCGATGAGAAGGCGGCGCGCAAGGCCTGAGAACGAATGAGTTTGAGTTGAATCACCCCCCCGTCCCGTTAGTGTCGAGCGAAGTCGAGACACGTTGCGCATCGCCCTTGGCTTGTTTCTCGACTGCGCTCGAAACGAACGGATGGGTTTAAAAGAGACAAGATCCGAGGGAGTACCCCATGCCCACCGATGCCACCCAACCCTATGACGACCAGAACATCTTCGCCAAAATCCTGCGCGACGAAATCCCGTCGAAGCGCGTCTACGAGGACGACTTCGCGGTCGCCTTCCACGACATCAACCCGCAGGCGCCGACGCATATCCTGGTGATCCCGCGCGGGGCCTATGTGTCGTGGGACGATTTCAGCGCGCGCGCCTCGGATGCCGAGATCGCGGGCTTCGTGCGCGCGGTCGGCGACGTCGCGCGCGCCGCCGGGTTGGTCGCGCCGGGATACCGGCTGCTCGCCAACACCGGGCTCGATTCGCATCAGGACGTGCCGCACTTGCATGTCCACATCCTCGCCGGGCGTCCGCTCGGGCCGCTGCTGATGCGATAGGGGATTGCGCGAGAGCAATTTGCGACTACGCTTTGCCGCTTCCACGCATTTCCACCGCGCAAACGCGGGGCAAAGGGGACGATCAACAATGGCATCACGTCCGAGACCGGACTTTTTCACGCGCATGTGGGGTCGCAAGACCCTCGCGCAGGTACAACGCGAAACGCAAACGAGCGAATTGAAGCGTACACTGGGTTCGTGGAACCTGCTGCTGCTCGGCATCGGCTGTATCATCGGCGCGGGCATTTTCGTGCGCACCGGCAATGCAGCCGCGCTGCATGCCGGACCGGCGGTGCTGCTGTCGTTCGTGGTCGCCGGCATCGTCTGTGCCTTTGCCGGTCTCTGTTATGCCGAATTGTCGTCGACACTGCCGGTCTCTGGGTCGGCCTATACCTATAGCTATACCACGCTCGGCGAGTTTGCCGCGTGGATCATGGGCGCCTTGCTGTTGCTCGAATATGGTCTCGCGGCTTCCGTGGTCGCGGTCGGTTGGTCGGGCTATGTCGTCAGCTTGCTCGGCGATTTCGGCATCGTGATCCCGCCCGCGTTGACGGGCCCCACCGGCTATCCGATCCTGAAAGACGGCGTCCAGGTGATCGTCGATGGCGTGCCCGGGGTTTACGATTTCAACCTGCCCGCGTTCCTGATCTGCGGCGTGCTCGCGACCTTGCTCGTCGTCGGCGTGTCCGAAAGCGCCAAGGTCAACAACGCGATCGTCGCGGTCAAGGTCACGGTGATCCTCGCGTTTATCGTGATCTGCGGCTTCACCGTGCTCGCCGATCTGCCGGCGCGCATCGCGGCCAACTGGACACCGTTCATCCCGCCTGCCGAATCCGGCGAAGGCCATTTCGGCGTCGGCGGCATCCTGCGCGCAGCCTCGATCGTGTTCTTTGCCTATATCGGCTTCGAAGCTGTCTCCACGGCGGGGCAAGAGGCCAAGGATCCGAAGAAGGACATGCCGTTCGGCATCATCGGCAGCCTCGTTGTCTGCACAGTGCTCTACATGCTTGTCGCCGCCGTGCTGACGCTGATGGTGAACTACAAGTCGCTGAACGTGCCCGATCCGGTGGCGGTCGCGGTCGACAGCATGGGCCCGCAATGGGCGTGGTTCGCTGGCGTCATCAAGGCCGGTGCCATCATCGGCCTGACCTCCGTCGTGCTCGTGTTAATGTACGGCCAGACGCGCATCATCTACACGATGGCGCGCGACGGTCTGCTGCCGCGCGTGTTTTCCACGATCCATCCCAAGTTCAAGACACCGTGGATCAACACGCTGACCGTGGGGCTGGTGGTCGCGATCGCGGCGGGATTCTTCGACATCAACATCCTGGGCGATCTGACCTCGGTCGGCACGCTGGCAGCCTTTGCGATCGTCTGCCTGACAGTGATCTGGCTGCGGTCCACGGCACCTGATCTGCCGCGCGGTTTCCGGGTCCCGCTTGGCCCGGTGCTGCCGGTGCTCGGCATCTTGTCGTGCCTGTGGCTGATCTCGGCAATTGAGGCCAAGGTGCTGTGGTTCTTCGCTTATTACTCAGCCGGCGCCGTGGTGGTGTATTTCGCCTATGGCATCCACTTCAGCCGACTGCAGCAGGACCAGGACGAAATGCCCGGCCCCGATCTCGGCGAGTTTCCGGGGCCGGTCGTCGGCTGAACGCCGACAAGCGCCTAACAAAAAGGGCCGGGGGATCGCTCCCCCGGCCCTTTTTTCATGCTCGGTGTGCGGTACGGCTCAGGCGACAGCCGCGCCCAGCTTTTCCGCCACCAGCGCCTTCAGGTCGACCATCGGTCGCGCGCCGACATGGCTGATGATTTCGGCCGCGCAGATCGCGCCGATCCGCAGCGACGCCATCAGACCCAGCCCCTGCGCCTGACCGTGGAGGAAGCCCGCCGCAAACAAATCGCCCGCGCCGGTGGTGTCGACCACGCGCTCGATCGGCTCGGCGGCAACCGTCGCAGTCTCGCCGCGCCCGATCGCCAGCGCGCCCTGTTCGCTGCGCGTCACGACCAGCAATGGCACGCTCGAAGAAACCCGCGTCAGTGCTTCCTGAAAATCTTCGGTTTCGGCGAGCGCCAGCAGTTCGTTCTCATTGGCGAACAATATGTCGACCAGCCCATCGGCGAGCAACTGACGAAAATCGTCACCGTGCCGCGAAATGCAGAACACATCAGACAGCGTGAAGGCGACCTTGCGCCCTGCCGCCCGTGCGAAATCGATCGCGGCGCGCATCGCAGCGCGCGGCTCCTCGGGGTCCCACAAATAGCCTTCGAGATAGAGGATCGCGCCTGATTCGATCAGGCCGCGGTCGAGCGCATGCGCCGGCAGGAACTGCGACGCGCCGAGGAAGGTATTCATCGTCCGCTGGCCATCGGGCGTGACGAGAATCAGGCAGCGCGCAGTCGACGGATCGCCCTCCCGCGCCGCCGTATCGAATACGACGCCGGTCGCGCGAATGTCATGCGCGAAGACTTCGCCGAGCTGGTCCTTGGCAACCTGCCCGATGAAGCCGGTCTTGCCGCCAAGCGCCGCGATCCCCGCCACCGTGTTCGCCGCCGATCCGCCGCTGGCTTCGGTGCCCGGGCCCATCTTGGCATAAAGCGCATCGGCTTCGGCCGGTGAGAACATCAGCTGCATCGACCCTTTGGTCATGCCTTCGGCAGTGATGAAGGCATCATCGGCATGCGCGAGCACATCGACAATGGCATTGCCGATCGCGACGACATCGAGTGTCGGGTCGGTGCTGGGTGCGGTCACGAGGTTCTCCTGAAGATTGCGTGCCCGCCGCCTATCGCTGTGCGCGACAATCCGCAACCACGGCGCGGTCGATGCGGGACGACGGGGTTGCCGTTTGCCGCCGGGCGTGCTGCTAGAGAGCGCATGAAGCCGCCGATGATCCGACTTGCCCTGGCCACCTTGGCGCTGCCCATCGGCGGCTGCTCGACGAGCAGCGTCGCGCCGCCCGTGGTGCGGGCAGCCCCTGTGCCGATTCCCAGCGCGCCGCTGCCGCGCGTGGGTCTTGAGCGCGTGCTGGGACAGAATGAACGCGCGCTGATCACCCTGTTCGGCAAACCCGATGCCGATGTCACCGAAGGAACGGCGCGCAAGCTGCAATTTGCGAGCGGAATCTGCGTGCTCGACGCCTATCTCTATCCCAAGGGCAGCGGCGCGCCGGTCGTCACTTATGTCGACGCGCGGCAGACCAACGGCAGCCCGATCGACCGCGCCTCATGCGTCGCCGCGCTCACCCGGCGCGGCGGGGGCAAATAGCCGCGCGAGCGCCCATGCTGCCGCTTCGCGGATAACGTCGGACGGATCATCGGCCAAGGCGCGCAGCGGATCGACCAGCGCCGCATCACCACTGTTGCCCGCCGCGATGGCCGCATTGCGGACCATCCGGTCGCGCCCGATTCGTTTGATCGGTGAGCCTGCGAACACCTCGCGGAAGCTCGCATCATCGAGCGCCAGCAGATCGCCGAGTGCGGGCGCCGACAGTTCGGCGCGGGGCAGGAAGGCGCGGTTGGCAGCAGCAGCGCTGGCGAACTTGTTCCACGGGCACACCGCGAGGCAATCGTCACAGCCATAGACGCGGTTGCCGATGCCTGCGCGCAGCTCGATCGGGATCGGCCCCTTATGCTCGATCGTCAGATAGGAAATGCACCGCCGCGCATCGAGCCGATAGGGCGCGGGAAAGGCGTCGGTCGGGCAGGCGCGCTGGCACGCGTCGCACGATCCGCAGCGATCTCGCCCGGGCGTATCGCTTGCCAGATCAAGTGTGGTGTAAATCGCCCCAAGGAACAGCCAGCTGCCATGATCCCGGCTGACGAGATTGCTGTGCTTGCCCTGCCAGCCCAGCCCTGCGGCCTCGGCGAGCGGTTTTTCCATCACCGGGGCGGTGTCGACGAACACTTTCAGATCACCCCCCGCCTCGGCGACGATCCAGCGCGCGAGCGCCTTGAGCGCGCGTTTGACGACATCGTGATAATCGCCGCCCTGCGCATAGACCGATATCCGCCCCCGCGCGCGCTCCGCTGCCAGCGCAAGCGGATCGACGCCGGGGGCATAGCTCATGCCAAGCGCAATCACGCTGCGGACCTCAGGCCATAAGCCGCCGGGCGAGGCACGCGCATCCGCGCGCGCTTCCATCCAGATCATCTCGCCGTGCATGCCCGCCGCGAGCCAAGCGCGCAGCCGTTCGCCCGCGCGCGGCGCGGCATCGGCGGAAGCGATCCCGCACGCGGCAAAGCCGAGCTCGACCGCTTTCGCTTTCAGCCGCTCGCCGAATGGCTTGTCTTTGTTCATCCTTGCCCGCTAGGTCTGATTATCTGGGTCGGTCTTTCCGCATCGCCCCTACCCCGTTTGGGCTGAGCTTGTCGAAGCCCCGTTCTTCTGGTGCCGCGTGGCGGAGAAGAACGGCCCTTCGACAAGCTCAGGGCAAGCGGGTCTGAAACGAGAGGTTGTGCGTGAACAATAATCTGGCGATCAACGCCACCGGCCTCGTCAAGCGCTTCGGCGATCGCCGCGTGGTCGATGGCGTCGATATCGCGGTGCCCAGGGGCATGATCTACGGCGTGCTTGGCCCCAATGGCGCCGGCAAGACCACGACCTTGCGCATGTTGCTCGGCATTATCGAGCCCGACGAAGGCAGCCGGACCCTGCTCGACCGCGCGATCCCGCGCGAAGCGAGCGACAGCGTCGGCTATCTGCCCGAAGAGCGCGGGCTCTATCCAGCGATGAAAGCGCGCGAGGCGATTGCCTTCATGGGCGCGCTGCGCGGGCTCGATCTCAAGATTGGCCGCAAGCGCGCCGATGGCTTGCTCGAAAACGCCGGGCTCGGCCATGCCGGCGACACCAAGATCAGGAAATTGTCGAAGGGCATGGCCCAGCTCGTCCAGTTGTGCGGATCGGTGGTGCATCAGCCCGAATTGCTGGTGCTCGACGAACCTTTTTCCGGACTCGACCCGGTCAATCAGGAGCGGCTCGAAGCACTGATCCGCGCCGAGCGCGATCGTGGCGCCACCGTGCTGTTCTCGACCCACATCATGGGCCATGCCGAGCGGCTCTGCGACCGGCTTGCGATCATCGCGGGCGGCAAGCGCCGCTTCGAAGGCACCGTGGCCGAAGCGCGCGGGATGCTCCCTTTCAAGGCGCATTATGTGCCGCATCACGAAGGCGATGGCCTGCGCGCGCTGCTGCCGAGGGATGCTGAGCAAAGCCACGACGGCTGGACCTTCACCATGCCCGATGCCGGGATTGAGGCGCTGTTGATGCAATTGATCGAAGCCGGTTACGGCATTTCGGGGCTGTCGATCGAACGGCCGAGCCTGCATGACGCGTTCGTCCGCATCGTCGGCCGCGACGCGCTGGATGCAGCGGCATGAGCGGGAGTAATCGCGCGCGCCTGATCCGCCAGACGCTGACGATCGCGCGGCGTGACTTCACCGCGACGGTCTTCACGCCCTTGTTCCTGCTGTTCCTGCTGTCGCCGATGATCATGATCGCCTTCGCATCGATCGGCGCGGTCGGCGGCGCGACGCTCGCGCGCGGATCGGGCGACAAGGTCCAGATCATCGCCATCGCCGGTCCCGATCAGGCCCCGGCGCTGATCGCCGCCGACAAGCGGCTGCGCCAGATTGTGCGCCGTAGCGATGCGCCGCCGCTCAAGATCGAAACTCCGAGCGCCGATCCGAAAGCGCAGGCGCGCGCCGCATTCGACGGGCGCGACACTGATGTCGCCGCCGTGCTCTATGGCCCGCTCGACCGCCCGCAAATTCTCTATGGCACGGCAGGGGTGCGCGCCTCCGACTATCTCGCCACGCTCGCCGACACCGTGCTGCGTGACCAAAAGCTTGGCGACAAACCGCTGAGCGTCGCCACCAAAACCTCGATCGTCCGCACCAAGGCTTCGCGATCGGGGCGCAACCAATCGGCTTTCCTCGCGGTCACCGGCATCTTCTTCCTGACATTATTCCTGTCGGGCCAGGCCGTCGGGACGATGGCCGAGGAGCGCAGCAACAAGGTGATCGAGATTCTTGCCGCCGCCGTGCCGCTCGAATCGGTTTTCCTCGGCAAGCTGCTCGGCATGTTCGGTGTCGCGGTGCTGTTCGTGACGTTCTGGGGCACGTTGCTCAGCCAGGTCGGGCGCCTGCTGCCCGGTGGCGGTGCCGCGCTGGCCGAATTGGCGCCTGCGGTCGGCATGCCAGTGTTCGTGCTGTTGTTCTGCGGCTATTTCACCATGGCCTATATGCTGCTCGGCGCGGTGTTCCTGAGTGTCGGCGCGCAGGCGCAGACGATGCGTGAAATCCAGATGCTGTCGCTGCCGATCACGATCGTCCAGATGGCGATGTTCGGTCTCGCCTCGGCCGCCGCTGCCGATCCGGGCAGCACGATCGCGACGATCGCCGAAGTGTTCCCGCTCAGCTCGCCCTTCGCGATGGCCGCACACGCCGCGAACAAGCCCGAGATCTGGCCGCATCTGCTCGCGCTCGCGTGGCAAGGCCTGTGGGTCGCGATCACCATCTGGATCGGCGCAGGCGCGTTCCGGCGCGGGGTGCTCAAATCGGGTAGCGGCCGCAAAGGGCTGATGGCGCGTTTCGTCCGCCGCTGACCGCAACGCCTATTGACATCAATGTCAGTTGGTAGTGTCTTACCGACATAAGGGACTCTGGAGGGAGAGGCGACGATGGCGACACTTGCGCAGGATGCAGCAACCGAAACAGCCGTCGATCCGCTCGACGTCAGCCGTGGCGAACTTTACAGCGAAGACCGGTGGCAGGAGCCTTTCGAGCGGCTCCGCGCCGAATCGCCCGTCCATTATGTCCCTGCCAGCGATTTCGGCGCTTATTGGTCGGTGTCGACCTACAAGCCGATCGTCGAGGTCGAATCGCTTCCCGATATCTACTCGTCCGAAGCGGGCGGCATCACGCTGGCCGATTTCGACGAGAATATGCCCGGCGCGGTCAAGATGCCGATGTTCATCGCGATGGACCGCCCCAAGCACACCGGCCAGCGCCGCACCGTCGCCCCGGCCTTCACCCCGAGCGAAATGGTGCGGATGACGGACAATATCCGCACCCGGACGTCGGAGATTCTCGACGCTCTGCCCTGGGGTCAGGAATTCGATTGGGTCGACACCGTCTCGGTCGAACTGACCACGCAAATGCTCGCAATCCTGTTCGATTTCCCGTGGGAAGACCGACGCAAGCTGACCTTCTGGTCCGACTGGGCGGGTGATATCGAATTGTTCAAGGACGAGGAAAAGCGCCTCGAACGATTGCAGCATATGCACGAATGCGCTGCCTATTTCGGCAATTTGTGGCAGCAAAAGATCGGCAAGGAGCCGACGCCCGACCTGATTTCGATGATGATCCATTCGGACGCGATGTCGGAAATGGATCAGATGGAGTTTCTGGGCAATCTGATCCTGCTGATCGTCGGCGGCAATGACACGACACGCAATTCGATGAGCGCCGCCGCTTACGGCCTCGACCTGTTTCCCGACGAGCGCGCCAAGCTGGAGGCCAATCCGGCGCTGACCCACAATGCGACGCAGGAAATCATCCGCTGGCAGACCCCGCTTGCGCATATGCGCCGTACCGCAACGCAGGACACCATGCTCGAAGGCCAGCAGATCAAGGCGGGCGACAAGCTCGCACTTTGGTATCTCTCGGCCAACCGCGACCGCAGCATCTTCGGCGATGATGCCGACCAGATCGTCGTTGATCGCCCCAATGCGCGCCGCCATTTGGCATTCGGCCACGGCATTCACCGCTGCGTCGGTGCGCGCCTCGCCGAACTCCAGATCAGCGTGTTGCTGGAGGAAATGGCCAAGCGGCGGATGCGCGTGAATGTCGTCGGCGAGCCGGTGCGCGTCAAAGCCTGTTTCGTCCATGGCTATCGCAAGCTGCCCGTCGAAATTAGTCGCTACTGAAATCCGAAACGCCCCTGTCTCCGTAACTAATGCACCGCTGCCTTCGTAGTGATGGCAGTAAGCAAGCTATGGGGACGACCATGACCGACCGCCGCCAATTTCTCTCGATCGCCGCTATCGGCGCAGGCGCTGCTGCCTTGTTCGGCTGGCGCAGCCAGCCCGCCGAAGCCGCCGAGAAATTCGAATATCAGCTGAGCGACGCTGCGTGGCGCAAGAAGCTCAGCCCCGCCGCCTATCGCACGCTGCGCCACGAAGACACCGAATATCCGGGGTCAAGCCCGCTCAACAACGAGCATCGCGCGGGCATTTTTGGTTGTGCGGGTTGCGACCTGCCGCTCTATTCGTCGCGCGCCAAGTTCGACAGCGGCACGGGCTGGCCGAGCTTCTGGATGCCGCTCAAGGACGCGGTGCGGACGAAAACCGACACGCTGCTGGGTTTCTCACGGGTCGAAGTCCACTGCCGCCGCTGCGGCGGGCATCTCGGCCATGTGTTCGATGATGGCCCGCGCCCGACCGGCAAGCGTTACTGCATGAATGGCGTCGCGATGACGTTCAAGCCCGGCAAGGCTTGAGCGCCGAGCGCTGGATGACTTGGGGTTGACCTTAACCCCTACCCGTTCGTGTCGAGCGAAGTCGAGACACCTTGCGCACCGCCCGTAGCTTGTTTCTCGACTGCGCTCGAAACGAACGGATTGAGGTGAGGAAGTAGCCGTCTATCCTCAATCTTCGATCGCGACCAAAGTCGAGATGCCGCGCGCACCGGTGCTCTTGGTCGCGATCGTGGTCGGATCAGCGAAGAGTTCGTCGGCACCGTCGCGATAGATGAACCCCTTGGTCGGATAGGCCGTCAGCCCGAGTCCGCGCATGGGGCCGTACCAGACGCGGACTTTGCTCCAGTCGCCGGCTTCGGAAACGTCGACCGCGCGGACGTTGCGCTCGATGCCGCCGCGCGTCGACCAATTGGCGTGGGTGAGCAGCACTTCACGCTCGCTGACGATCTCGCTGACCATCGCGACATGGCCGTTGCGCATCTTGGCGGTCGACGCGAAGGCGAGCACGGCGCCAACCTTCGGCGCGTTGCCACGGGCATAACGACCGGCGGCCTGATCCCACCAAGTATAGGCATTGCCACGAATTTCGATGCCCGACACCTCACGGGCGAAGGGGACACATTGCAAACCGCGCGCAAGCGCCGGGGCTGATGTCATCAGGATGCAGGAAAACACCAGCGCGAATCGCGCTGCGAGCGTCTTGATTGTCATGGACCCCCCAAAGGTCGTCTGAACGTTGTTAAATGCTACAAAGCAGAGCCGCGCGGCGGTGGAAACCCTTTCGCGGCGATGAACGGAACCTTTCGGGACGAACGGTTGTTACCGGACGATGACTTGCTGCGGCGGTGCAGCATGGCGAGCGCAATCGACGAGGGTCCGCGCTACTCGGCGGCCGTTGCGCCCAATCTGGCGAGTCGCGCCTGATGTTCGGCGCGCCCGAACGGGAAGCGCGAATAAGCAAAAGCCCCCAGCCCGTAGAACAGGATCATCGCGCCCGCGAACACCAGGATCAGCCGGTTGATCGTCTCAGCCGACACCGATCCCGGCACGGCGGCCGCCGGAAAGGCCGCAATCGTCAAAATCGTCCCGGCCATCAACGTGCCGAGGCCACCGACCAATTTCTGTACGAAAAAGCTGCCAGCGAAAAACACACCCTCGGATCGCCGCCCCGTGCGCATTTCCGATTCCTCGACGACGTCCGACAGCATCGCTGCGCCGATGATGAACGATGAAATGCCACACGCATTGTTGAGTGCGAAGATCGCTAGCAGCAGCGGCAGGCCGACGGCTGAGTCCATCGACGGAAACAGGCCGAGCAGGCGCAATATGTAAGGGCTGGTAATCAGCATGGCATTGGCCAGCGCAAAGGCCGCGCCAATGCGATGCTTGTCGCCCGTGCGCGTCGCACGCGGCGCGATGATAAAGGCCGTCACGGCCCCCGCGAACAGGGCCACCGTCAGCCATTGATAATCGGCGCCTTTGAAGCCCCAGACGAACTGATACAAATAATTCGACAGCGCGAACGAAATGCCTTGCGCGGTATAGGCGAAGACGCCCGCGATCATCAGGACAATGAAGCCCTTGTTGCGCACCGTCTGGCCAAAGGCCCGGAAATGTCCCGCTGCCGACTCGCCCGTCGAGACGTAGCGCGGCATATGCTTGATCTGGGGATGGAGCCCCAGGGATGAGCCGATAATCGCGAAAAACATCGCGACCGCGCCAAACAGCGCCATGCGCGAATAGCCATCGGGGTTCTGCAGCCCCACCGCATGCGCGGCATCGGGGACGAGGAAGAAGGCATAGCTGAGCGACAACATCGTCAGCCCGCCACCCCAGGCGAAAAGATAGCGATAGGAAAACAGCCGCGTGCGCTCGTCATAATCGGCGCTGAGTTCAGGCCCCATCGCCGCCGACGGGATTTCGAACGCCGACAGCGCAAGCCGGACGAGCAATGCCGCGCCGAACAAATAGCCGAGCAGCGCAGGCTCCGACCAGCCTTGCGGCGGGTTCCACAGCAGCAACCAGCCGGCCGAAATCGGCACGGCCGACGCGTACATCCACGGGTGTCGCCGCCCCCAGCGCGACTTGGTGTGATCCGACAAGAAGCCCACAAAGGGGTCGGCGAAGGCCTCTACCACCAGCACCGCCGCAATCACCGCGCCCACGGTCGCAGCGGGGAGACCCACGACCTGATTGTAGAACAGCAGCAGAAAGGTCGCGAAGCCGCTGTCCTTGATGCCGTAAGCGACCGATCCGAACCCGAATGACCAGCGGCTGAGCGCCGATAACTTGCGGACGGGCGGCACCGCCGACGCGGCTTCGCTCACTTCTTGAAAGCCTCAAGCATCGCGAACAGCGACGGCACATTCGGGTCCCAGCTATGGCGCGGGCCCAAAGTCATCCCGCCATCGACGACGATATGCGTGCCCGTCACAAAGGCCGCATCATCGCTCGCCAGATAAGCGACGGCGGCGGCAATATCGTCGGGCGATCCGGCGCGCTGCACCGGCTGCGCGGCGGCGGCAATTCCCGCAATCGCGGTATTGGCCTGATCACGCGCGCCGCCATCGATTTCCATCGCGCTGGTAAAGATGTTGGTGGTGATGAAGCCGGGGCAGACCGCGTTCACGCGAATCTTGTGCTGCGCGAGATCGGCGGCGGCGAGGTGCGTCAGGTGCAGCACCCCGGCCTTTGCCACTGAATAAGCCGTCGGGGCAGCACCGGTCTGAAGTGCTGCAATAGATGCGGTGTTGACGATCGCGCCGCCACCCCGCGCGGCCATCAACGGCGCAGCATAGCGAATGCCAAGCGCGACCGATCGCAGCAGCAGGTCTTGGGTGAAATCCCATTCGTCGGGCGTAATTTCGTCGATCTTTGCCCGCGCACCGCCCGCACCCGCATTGTTGAACAGCACGTCGATGCCGCCAGCTGCATCGGCTGCCGTGATCAGCGCTTCGATCTCGCCCGCCTCGCAGACATTGCAGCGCTGGAATCGGATGCGCCCGTTTGAGGTTTCGGCGATCTCGCGCCCTGCCGCTTCGTCGATGTCGCCGATCAGCACCTGGGCGCCTTCGCGTACCAGCCGCAGCGCGGTTGCGTGGCCAATTCCCGATGCACCGCCGGTAACGACGGCGCGCTTGCCTGCAAAGCGCATAACCTCTCCTGCTTCTGGTTTTTTGGCACCATAGTATGGGGCTGCCGCCCGTCAATCGACGGCTTTCGAAATCCGGGTTTGGGTTGCGGCAAGCCGCGCCCATGATTACGACGGCGCCAAACAGGAGAGGCATTTACCGCCATGGCGCTCGACGCAGAAACCTTCGATCAGCTGATCGACACCGTCCGTCGTTTCGTGACCGAACGGCTGCGCCCGCTCGAAGCGCAGGTCGAGGAAGACGACGCGATCCCCGCCGATGTCGTGCGCGAAATGCGCGACCTCGGCCTCTATGGGCTGTCGATCAGCGAGGACTATGGTGGCCTCGGCCTGACGATGCTCGAGGAATGCAAGGTCGCAATCGAGCTCGGCCGCACGACGCCTGCCTTCCGCTCGACCTTCGGCACCAATGTCGGCATCGGCAGCCAGGGCCTCGTGATGGCGGGTAGCCCAGAGCAAAAGGCGCTATGGCTCCCGCGCATCGCCAGCGGCGAAATCGTCACCAGCTTTGCGCTCACCGAACCCGATGTCGGCAGCGATTCGGGCGCGGTGAAGACGCGCGCGGTGAAGGCCAAAGACGCAAATGGTGCCGACGTGTACCGGCTCAGCGGCACCAAGCGCTACATCACCAATGCCGACAAGGCCGATCTGTTCACCGTGATGGCCCGCACCGGCGAGGAACCCGGCGCGCGCGGCGTTTCCGCCTTTCTCGTGCCGCGTGACCTGCCGGGGCTGTCGATCGGCCATCCCGA
The DNA here is from genome assembly GCF_019749955.1 of Sphingomonas sp. GTDB lineage: Bacteria > Pseudomonadota > Alphaproteobacteria > Sphingomonadales > Sphingomonadaceae > Sphingomonas. The sequence continues at coordinate 82,521 of NZ_JAIEPC010000008.1, read as the reverse complement.
AAAGAAGATGGGGCAAAAGGGCGCCAAAGTCGCCGACGTCAATTTCGACGATGTCGCCGTGCCCGTCGCCAATCGGCTCGGTGCCGAGGGCGAGGGCTTCAAGATCGCGATGCGCGTGCTCGATCGCGGGCGGCTCCACATTTCGGCGGTGTGCGTCGGCGTCGCCGAGCGGCTGATCGCCGATTGCGTGGCTTATGCGAGCGAGCGCAAGCAGTTCGGCAAGGCGATCAGCGAGCATCAGCTCATCCAGGCGATGATCGCCGATTCGAAAACCGAAGCCCTCGCCGCGCGCGCGCTGGTCCTCGAGACCGCTGCGGCGAAGGACGCGGGGAAAGACGTGGTGATGGAATCGGCCGCGTCGAAATACTACGCCAGCGAGATGGTCGGCCGCGTCGCCGACCGCGCGGTGCAGATTTACGGCGGTGCGGGCTATATCGCCGATTACGGCATCGAACGGCTCTACCGCGACGTGCGCCTGTTCCGCATCTACGAAGGCACCAGCCAGATCCAGCAATTGATCATCGCACGCGAGACGATCAAACGCGGCGGCTAGTCTGCGCTAACAACAAAAACCCCGTTCGTTTCGAGCGAAGTCGAGAAACAGGCCCCAAGCGCCGCGAAAGGTTTCTCGACCGCGCTCGAAACGAACGGATGACAGGAGAAGATTGAATGGACACCACCAACCTGTTCCGGCTCGACGGCCGCATTGCACTCGTCACCGGCGGCTCGCGCGGCATTGGCAAGATGATCGCGGCGGGCTTCATTGCCCAAGGCGCGACTGTCTATATTAGCGCGCGCAAGGCCGAGGCGTGCTTCGAAACCGCCAAGGAACTGGGCGACAAGTGCATCGCACTGCCGCAGGACGTTTCGACCGTCGCAGGGTGCAAGGCGCTCGCCGCGCAACTCGCCGAGCACACGGACAAGCTCGACATCCTCGTCAACAATGCCGGCGCCGCCTGGGGTGAAAGCTTCGAGACTTTCCCCGAAAAAGGCTGGGACAAGGTGATGGACCTGAACGTCAAATCGCCTTTCTTCCTGACGCAGGCACTGCACGAAGCGCTCAAGGCCGCCGCGAGCGCGGGCCAGCCCGCCAAGGTCATCAACATTACCTCGATCGATGGCCTTCGCCTCAACCCGTGGGAGACGTACAGCTATCATGCGTCGAAATCGGCGCTGATTTACCTCACCAAGCGAATGGCCGCCCGACTGGTGCGCGACCATATCAACGTCACGTCGATCGCGCCGGGCGCTTTCGCGAGCGAAATGAACAAGGCCGCGCGCGATCACGGCGACACGATCGCACAAGGCATCCCGTCGAAGCGGATTGGCGTCGACGAGGACATGGCCGGGACCGCGATCTACCTCGCGAGCCGCGCAGGCGATTATGTCGTGGGCGAGACGATCGCGGTCGATGGCGGCCTGGTCTATGGCGCGCTCGGGACCAGCATCGACGCATGAACTGGCGCTGATACAGACCGTTACAAACGAATCGAAGATCCACGACAATTGTGACAAACTCCCAATGTAACAATTGTTAAAGCGATTGTAGCAGCGAGGGAGCCGAACGTGCGGACATTTGGTCGATCAGGCGTGCCAGTGGCGCTGTCGATGCTGATCTTGAGCGGGTGCAGCGGCGCCACTGGATCGACCGCCGCCCCGCCAGTCGCCGTCGCGCCAACTCCCACGCCGACCCCGAGTCCAACCCCGACACCGACCCCAACACCGACGCCGACTGCATCCGTGGCGCTGACGGTGGTGAACGGCTTTGGCCCGGCGACCGCAGCCCCCGCCAGTCAAGTCGAGCTGTGGTCGGCGATTCTGCCGCAGTCGCAGGTGCTGGTGAACTGGACCGGTGGCACCTTCACCACCGACGATGAAGAATGGCACGCGACGCTGACCGTGCCGTCGACCAATGCGACACTCACCGCGAACATCCAGACGCTCGACATCACCTTTACAACGCGCACCTATACAACGCCCACCAGCGCGGTGAAGACAGCGCGGTTCTGGGTGCCGGTAAATCCCCGTGGGCTGATCCTGATTCTACACGGTACTGGCGGGTCGAGCAGTTTCATCGAGGCGACGGAGACGCGCTCGTTCGCGCTCAAGGCCATCTCGAAAGGCTATGCCGTGCTCGCGCCTGAAGCCGAGGAAGTGGCGGCAGGCGACCTCGACGGCAATGGCAAAATCCAATGGAATATCGCGCTTAACACCTCCAATACCGACCTGCGTGCGCTAGACGCGCTGCTCGGATCACTGGTTTCAACGAGTGCGATCCCAGCCGGATTGCCTTATTATGTCATCGGCATGTCGAACGGTGGCTCAATGGCGATTTCGCTTGGCGCCGTTGCTGCTGCCAGTGGCGCCAGCTTCCCGAATTTGCGCTTCAAAGCCGTGATCGACTATTGCGCGCAAGGTTCAATCAACGCGGCCAATATCAGCACAACGCCAAGCGCGTTTTTCCTTTGCGGCAACGACGACAATGACGAGGTCAACAATGCACAAGCGCAGGCCAACAGCCAGACCTTGATCGGGCGCGGCATTCCGTCCGTCGCCGCGCTGCATCCCGCGACCCCGCTTTATGATCAGCGCTTCATCCGCGTGTCTGGCATCTCCGCAAATCAATCGCGCGCCATCGCCAACGAGCTGCGCAACGCCGGTTTTGTCAACGCGAACGGCTTCTTCAACACCCCGACACCCACAATCTCCGCCGCTGTCACCGCCACACCCGCCAGCTACCCGACAATCTCAGCGCTGACATCCGCCCAGCAGCGCGATCTCGTAAATCAGATCCGGGCGATGCAAGCCGAACATCAATTCTTTTCCGATTGGGCTTCGCGATCACTGCGTTGGTTCGCGACCTATCCCTGACGACAATCGGGCTGGAATTTCGCGGCCAATGTCGCGCTCGAAACCGACAGGAATGCCTAAGCTCGGCGTAATCTGCCACAGTTTGGCAAACTGGAAAGGCGGGCGCATTATCTGTTTTCTACCGGATATCATGGTATCTCAAATCTATAGGTGTATGGCATAGATAATGCACCTCGTTCGGTGGTGGCGATTTCCACCACCGAACTGAGGAGTTTCAACATGAGTATCATCTTTCTGGCCGCGCTTGCGGCGACGTCCGCCGTCCCCGCTGATGATTCGGCGATCGGCCACGCCGATTGGGGTAAGGTTGCTGCAGCCGCGCGGCGCATGGAACTGCCCGCCAACACGCTCTATCAGGCGCTCACCACCCGCGAAGCACCGCGCCGCGATCCGCGTCAAACCCGCTTCTGCGTCCGCCGCGACGAGATCGTTCCCGGCAAGACCGGCATGGTCTGCCGCACGCAAGCGCAATGGACCGCGCTCGGCATCGATATCGAAGCTTCGCGCAGTTGAAGCGACGCGGCGTTAGCCGACAATGCCCCCGGCGGCGAGCACCGCCAGCGTCACCAATTCGCTGGCCGTGCTCGTCATCGGCGCGATCTGCACCGGCTTTTCCATCCCGACCAGCATCGGACCGATCACCGCATCGCCGCCGAGCTCGCGTAGCAGCTTGGCTGAGATGTTGGCTGATTGCAGCCCCGGCATGATCAGCACATTCGCCGGGCCGGAAAGCCGCGCGAACGGATATTTCGCGAGCTGGCGCGGGTTGAGCGCGACATCGGGCGCCATTTCGCCTTCATATTCGAATTCGACCCGGCGGGTGTCGAGCACGTCGACCGCACCCCGGATATTCTCCAGCCATTGCCCCTCGGGATTGCCGAAGTTCGAATAGCTGAGGAAGGCGACGCGCGGCTCATGCCCCATCCGCCGCGCGACCAAGGCGGTCTGCGTCGCAATGTCGGCGAGCTCTTCGGAGGTCGGGCGCTCGTTGATCGTCGTGTCAGCCATGAACACCGTGTGGCTCTTGCCGACCATCAGATGGATGCCGAACGGCGTGCAGCCATGGGCAGGGTCGATGACCTTGCGCACTTCGCGCATCGTATGGGCATAGGTGCGGGTGATGCCGGTGATCATCGCATCAGCCTCGCCGAGCTGGAGCAGCACCGCGCCAAAGATATTGCGATCCTGATTGATCATCCGCTCGCAATCGCGCCGCAGATAGCCGCGCCGCTGGAGCCTTTTGTAGAGGAAATCGACCATCGCGGGCACCAGCGGCGAATGGCGGCTGTTGTGCACCTCATAGCTGTCCGGGTCGGTCACCCCGAGCGCGCGCAACCGATCGGGCACATCGTCACGACCAACCAGCACCGGCGTGCCATAGCCGCCGTCCTTGAAGGCGATGGCCGCGCGCAGCACGACTTCCTCTTCGCCTTCGGCAAACAGCACGCGTTTGGGGTGCGCACGCGCACCCTCATAGGCGAGCGTCAGCACCGATGTCGTCGGGTTGAGCCGTGCCTTCAGACACTGACGGTACGCGGCCATGTCGGCGATCGGTTTGGTGGCGACACCCGAATCCATCGCCGCCTGCGCAACCGCTGCCGGCACGATTTCCATCAGCCGCGGATCGAATGGCGCCGGGATGATATAGTCCGGGCCGAAGCTGTGCTTGACGCCATAAGCCAGCGCGACTTCTTCGGGCACTTGCTGGCGCGCGAGATCGGCCAGCGCGGTGGCGGCGGCGATCTTCATTTCCTCGTTGATGCCCGTCGCGCGCACGTCGAGCGCACCCCGGAAGATGAACGGGAAGCCGAGCACATTATTGACCTGGTTGGGATAATCCGAGCGCCCCGTGGCGACGATCGCATCGGGCCGCACCGCCTTCACTTCGGGCGGTGTGATTTCGGGATCGGGATTGGCCATCGCGAAGATGATCGGGCGCGGCGCCATCGCGATCACCATATCCTGCGTCACGGCACCCGCCGCCGACAGCCCCATGAACACATCGGCGCCGACCAAAGCTTCGGTCAGCGTGCGGCAATCGGTGGGCGCGGCATGCGCGGATTGCCACTGGTTGACGCCTTCGCGCCCGCGCCAGATCACGCCCTTGCGGTCGCACATCAGCAGATTATCGCTCGGCAGCCCCATCGACTTGATCAGCTGGGCGCAAGCAATGGCGGCGGCGCCCGCGCCGTTCATCACGACTTTGGTGTCCTTGATGTCGCGCCCGGTCAGGTAGAGCGCGTTGATCAGCCCGGCCGCGGCGATGATGGCGGTGCCATGCTGGTCGTCGTGCATCACCGGAATCTGCATCCGCTCTTTGAGCGCCTGCTCGATGATGAAGCATTCGGGCGACTTGATGTCTTCGAGGTTGATCCCGCCAAAGGTCGGCTCAAGCAATTCGACGCATTCGATGAAGCGCTGGACGTCCTCGGTCTTCACTTCGATGTCGATCGAATCGACGTCGGCGAAGCGCTTGAACAGCACGGCCTTGCCTTCCATCACCGGCTTTGACGCCAGCGCGCCGAGATTGCCGAGGCCGAGGATGGCGGTGCCATTCGAAATCACCGCGACGAGATTGCCCTTGGCGGTATAGTCATAGGCGGTTGCCGGATCGGCGGCGATGGCGCGGACGGGGGCGGCCACACCCGGCGAATAAGCGAGCGCCAGATCGCGCTGGGTCGCCATCGGCTTGGTCGCGACGACCTCGATCTTGCCGGGCCGCCCTTCGGAATGAAACAGCAGCGCTTCGCGGTCGAGTTGTTCGTTCGATTCTTCGGACATTGGCAGCCTCTCAGGTTTCACGCAGCCTTAAGCCGTCTGCGCGGCTTCGTCACCCCGGCCCAAGCGGCATGCGATCAGCTCAGGCCGCTTCTTCGACCGACACCGACAGCCGGTTCATCATCGCGTCGCCAAAGCTGGTCATGAAGGCAATGTCGGCGGCATCGCGCCCGACGCCAATCCGCGCCATGGAGCCGTCGATTGCCATGCCGGTCGGGTCGATAAGGTGCCATGCGCCGTCGAGATAGACATCGGCGACGGCATGGAAATCCTGCGGCTTGACGCCGAGCGCATAGACGCTCGCCATCCGCGCGGGGATGCCCGATGCGCGGACCAGCGCGATCATGACATGCGCATAATCGCGGCATACGCCCTCGCGCCGCACGAACGAATCGATCGCGGTGGTGTTGGCGTCGCTCGATCCGGGCACATAGCTGAAGCGCGATTCGATCCAGTCGCGGACGGCGGCGACGAGTGCGCCGCCGTCCAGCCCCGCAAATTGCGCTTCAGCGAACTTCACAAACTGGTCCGACGGGCAATAGCGCGACCCCATCAGATATTGCACCGTATGGCCCGGCAGCCGGTGCATCGCGACCTGCGGCAGGCTCGCCCAGCGCGCCGGGGCGCGATCGATCGCCACGGTCGACCGGTAATCAATCACCAGCCGATCGTGCACGCGCAGCCACAGCCGGTCGCCGACCCCGTCTTGCGCCGCGACGCGCGCAAATTGATCGCAGGCGGAAATGTCGATCCAGGCGTGCTCGAGGCGCTGATCGGGCGTCGCTGCTGCCTCAAGCTGGAGAAGAATATCGGTAGGCTTGGCGAAACGGTAATCGAGCTGGGTGTGGACCTTGATTTTCATGATGCTCCAAAAGCGCAGGCGGGCCGCAGCGGTTCCGACCCCACAGCGCTCCCGACCATTGCGCGCTGATAAGGCATTCTCATGACGGCGCGCGATTTCTTCGCTAACCCCGGTCAAGATGGTTGCTGCCCCCGCCCCCGCTCCCACCCCGATGATGGCGCAATATCTCGCGCTGAAAGCTGAGGCCGAGGATTGCCTGCTCTTCTACCGGATGGGCGATTTCTTCGAGCTGTTCTTCGATGATGCGCGGATCGCCGCGGCTTGCCTCGACATCGCGCTGACCGCGCGCGGCGAACATGACGGGGCGCCGATCCCGATGTGCGGCGTGCCCGTGCATGCGGCGGAAGGCTATCTCGCGCGGCTGATCAAGGCGGGGCACCGCGTCGCGATTGCCGAGCAGACCGAAAGCCCTGAGGCGGCGCGAAAGGCACGCGGATCAAAGGCGCTGGTCGGTCGCGCGATCGTGCGCTTCGTGACGGCGGGCACGCTGACCGAGGAAGCGCTGCTCGATTCTCGCGCCAGCAACTGGTGCTGCGCGATCGGCGAAGCAGCAGGCGGCGTCGCGATTGCCGCCGCCGACAGCTCGACCGGGCGCTTCGAGGTGATCGAGACGAGCGGCGCGATGCTCGGCGCCGAACTCGCCCGCCTCGGCCCGGCCGAAGTGATCGCGTCGGAGGCGAGCGCGTTCGAGCTGCTGGCGACGGCGCTGCGCCCGCGCGCCGATTTCGAGTCGGTGCGCGGCGAGGCACGGCTGAAGGCGCTGTTCGGGGTGGCGACGCTCGACGGGTTCGGCACGTTCAGCCGCGCGGGGCTGGCGGCGGCGGGCGGGCTCGTCGGTTATCTCGATCACAATGGGCGCGGCGCGCTGCCGTTCCTGCGCCCGCCTGCGCTCGCCCGATCGAGCGAGAGCATGGCAATCGACGCGGCCACCCGCGAAAGCCTTGAACTCACCGTGTCGCAAGCGGGCAGCCGCAAGGGCAGCCTGCTCGACGCGGTCGACCGCACCGTGACCGGCGCGGGCGCGCGGTTGCTGGCAACCGATATTGCTGCGCCATTGATGGACCGGGGTGCGATCGACGCGCGGCTCGACCTCGTCCAGCGGCTGGTCGAGGAAGAATTGCTGCGTGAGATGCTGCGCAGCAATTTGCGCGCGGTTCCCGATATTGGCCGCGCTTTGGGCCGTCTCGCGGCAGGGCGCGGCAGCCCGCGCGATCTCGGCCAGCTACGCGATGGCCTCGACGCGGCGTGGCGGCTCGGCGAGCGGCTCAGTGCGCTACCCGCGCCACCGTCGCTGCTCGTCGCGCTCGCGCCGCAACTGCGCGGACATGGCGCGCTCATCGACCTGCTCACCCGCGCACTAGTCCCCTCGCCGCCGATCGACGCGAGCGTTGGCGGCTATATCGCGGAAGGCTATGACGCCGCGCTCGACGATCTGCGCAGCACCGGCGCGGGCGGGCGGCGCGCGATTGCCGCGCTCGAAGCGCGTTACCGGCAGGAGACCGGCATCGCTGCGCTCAAGATCCGCCACAATGCGGTGCTCGGTTATCATATCGAAGTGCCGGCCAAACACGGTGACGCGCTGATGCGGCCCGACAGCGGCTTCACCCACCGCCAGACGATGGCCGGCGCCGTGCGCTTCAACGCCCCCGATCTGCACGAGGTGGCGCTGAAGGTCAGCCAGGCCGGCACCCATGCGCTTGCCGCCGAAGCGGCGCATCTCGAAGAACTGACCGCCACCGCGCTTGCGACGCGCGAGGCCATCGCTGCCACAGCCGATGCGCTGGCTCGGCTCGATGTCGCCGCCGGCCTCGCCGAGCGCGCAAGCGAAGGCGGCTGGGCGCGGCCCGATCTAGTCGCGCACGCCTGTTTCGAAATTACCGGCGGGCGCCATCCGGTGGTCGAGGCCGCGCTCGCCAAATCGGGCGACCGCTTCGTCGCCAACGACTGCACGCTGAACGAGGCGTCCCGGCTGTGGCTCGTCACTGGGCCAAACATGGGCGGCAAATCGACCTTTCTTCGCCAGAATGCGCTGATCGCCGTACTCGCGCAGGCGGGCAGCTATGTCCCCGCGACGCGCGCGCGGCTCGGACTGGTCGACCGCCTGTTCAGCCGCGTCGGCGCGTCGGACAATCTCGCGCGGGGGCAATCAACCTTCATGGTCGAGATGGTCGAAACGGCGGCGATCCTCGCGCAGGCCACACCGCAGAGCTTCGTCATCCTCGACGAAGTCGGGCGCGGCACCAGCACCTATGATGGCCTCGCAATTGCCTGGGCGGTGGTCGAGGCGATCCACGACGATAATCGTTGCCGCTGCCTGTTCGCCACGCATTATCATGAGCTGACGCGGCTGGCCGAGCGCTGCGACGCGCTGTCGCTCCACCACGTCCGCGCGCGCGAGTGGAAAGGCGAGCTGGTGCTGCTCCACGAAGTCAGCGAAGGCCCCGCCGACCGCAGCTATGGCCTCGCCGTCGCGCGGCTCGCCGGGCTGCCCCCGGTGACGATTGCGCGCGCGAAAGCCGTGCTGGCAAAGCTGGAGGCGGGCCGCGCCAAGACCGGTGGGCTCGCGGCGGGGCTCGACGACTTGCCGCTCTTCGCCGCGATGGCAGAGCCGGAACCCGCGCCCGATGCACTGCGCGCGGAACTCGCCGCCCTCGACGTCGACGCGCTCAGCCCACGCGACGCGCTCGACGCGCTTTATCGGCTCAAAGGGCTTACTTGACCGGCGACGCGTCCGGCCCCGTCCATGTCCAGGCGACGATCTTCCACCCCGTCGCCCCGCGATCGAGCGCGAAGGTCATCTGCGCGGTTTCGCTCATCGCGACGCCCTTCAGCTTGAAGCTGTAGACCGAGGGCACGATCACATAGGCGTGATTGCCGGTGACGAGTTCGCGCGTCGGCGTGCCGATGCGGACCGTCGGCTCAGTAATGTCTTTGGCGGTGGCGTCCTTGCCATAATCGGCCACCCACATGTCGAACGCCTTGGGACCGCCCCAGCGGAACGGTGGCACCTCGTCGATGATAACGACCCCGCCTGCCGCCATCTGCGCCTTGGCCGTCGCATTGTCGCCCTCGTTGAAAGCATCGATGAACGCCGTGATCGGTGCCTCGAGTGCCGCGTCGCGAGCTGCCGCTGGCGCCGATAGCCCAATCGCCAACGCCACCGCTGCTATTCCGCGCATCTTCATCCCCCGTCTCCGTCTTGCCGTCCCCGACGATGAGAGTAGCGGCGAATGGCGGTCGCGCAACCGCGGGGCAATTACCCCGCGCGCAGCCGTGCGTCGAAGGCGGCGCTCGCGGCACTGAGCGATTCGGATTGGGCGCGCACGCTGCCCGCGACATCGGCGATGGTGTTGGCAAGATCGATCGCGGTGCCGGCCTGATCGGCAAGCGCACCCAGATCAACCTCGACCGCATGGCCGCTGTCGGTCGCGCGGTCGACGCTGGCGAAGATGCCATCGGTTGCCTGCGCCTGGCTGGCAATCGCGCGCGCGATATCGCTCGCGCCGGCCGCAATCTGGTCGACCTTGCCCGCCATCGCTTCGATCGCGGTGACGACGTCGTCGGTATTCTGGTCCATATCGGCAATGTGCCGCCCGATGCCGACCGCGGCTTCGCGCGTTTGCGCCGCGAGCGCTTTGACTTCGGCAGCAACGACCGCAAAGCCGCGCCCGGCCTCGCCCGAATGCGACGCTTCGATCAGCGCGTTGAGCGCGAGCGTGTTGGTGCGTGCGGCAATGCGTTCGATTTCGCTGGTGATGCCGCGCACCATCCGGCTGCTTTCGGACAGCGCTTCGGCGCGCTGGCGGGCGCGTTCGGAGGTTGCCTCGGCTGTCGCCGTCGCCTGCACCTGCCCTTCGACCTGATGGCCGATCTGGGCGATCGAGTCGCGCAGACGCGCAGCGGCGGCCTGCACCGCCGACATCGATGCGCCCGCGCTGACCGCGCGCTCACGGACCGCACCGACATGGACCGCGCTTGCGTCACCGACACGGGTCAGCAATTTGGTCGATCCGGCGAGCTGGCGAACCGCATCACCCAGCCCGTTGACGACCGCCACCACGCTGGTTTCGAAGCGCTGCGCATGCTCAACCATCAGCGTGCGATGCTCGGTCGCGGCGCGCGCATCTTCGGCCGCGCGCATTTCGGCATGGTGCTTTTCGAGCGCGCGTTGGGCTTCGCTCGCACTCGTGGCTTCCTCGGCCCGGCGCCGTTCGAGCGCCGACAATTCGATCGCGGCACGCATCCGGTCGCTGAACAGCCGTGCCTGCCCCGAATTCAGAATCGCGAGAATGACGATGAAGACCGCAATTGCCGCTGCATAAATCCAGGGCACGGCGACCGACGGGTAGAGATTGAGCCATAACCGCACGCCCAGCACACCCATGAACGTCATGGCCGCGCCCGGCATCAGCGTGAGCATATTGCCGCCAACACTGATGATCGCAACGGTCATGCAAGCAATGCCGATCCGATCCTCGAACAGCGGCGCCATGTCGAGCGCGGCAATCATGGTGAACCAGCCGAGCGCATTGAGCATAGCAAAAACATAGACGCGGCGATCGAGCTGATCGATGGGGATCGCCCCGCGCTGTGTCCGATTCTGCCCAAACAAGGGCCGCATCAGAGCGATCGAAAGCAACAGCGGAACGGCGGCCACGATCATGAATGGCTGGCCAAAGCGCAGCGCATAAACGGTGCACATGCCGATCGGCACGACGATATTGGCGATGCCAAAGCCGATCAATGTGTCGACGGTCGTGTTCACGCGGTCGGCGCGGCTGAGATCGTCGATCCCGACCAGCCGCAACAGATCGGCACGCGACCGTAATTCGCCCCCGAGCGCAACAGCCCAACCGTGATCAACGCGTTTCAGCATCATTGGCTGACGTAGCGGCAGAATGGTAAATGAACCGGTAACGATACCCCAAGCATCGGGTGACGGCGCGCGCTTGACCGCCTATATCTTGGGGATGAGCACTCGCTTCGCTGGCTTGCCGCACCGCCGCGCCATTATCGACCGCCGCGCGCTGGCCGATCGGCTTGCCGCGATCGAAGGCGATGATCCCGTCCAGCTCCGCATGGCGGCAACAATCATGCTCAAGGTCGCGCTGACGCTGGGGCGCGCCGAAATCGCCGAGCGGCTGGTGGCAGCCCCCTCGCGCGGGCTGGAGGCGGCGGCGGCGCAGGCCTTTCTGATCGACCAGATCCTGCGGCTGCTCTATGATTTCGCGACCGAGCGGCTCTATCCGCGCGCCAGCCCAACCACTGCCGAGCGGCTCGTGCTGATGGCGGTCGGCGGCTATGGCCGTGGCGAAATGGCGCCGCATTCGGACGTCGACATCGCGTTCCTGACGCCGTGGAAGCAGACCGCCTGGACCGAGCAGGTCATTGAATCGATGCTCTATGCGCTGTGGGATCTGGGGCTGAAGGTCGGCCACAGCGCGCGCTCGCTTGATGAAATGGTGCGCCAGGCCAAAGCCGATGTGACGATCCGCACCGCATTGCTCGAATCGCGCTACGTCTGGGGCGACACGATGCTCTACGACGAAGCGTCGCGCCGGTTCCGCGCCGAAGTCCAGGCCGGCAGCGCGCGCGCCTACATCGCCGACAAGCTCGCCGAACGCAACGAACGCCACAAGAAAATGGGCGACAGCCGCTATGTCGTCGAACCCAATGTCAAGGAAGGCAAAGGAGGGTTACGCGACCTCCACACCTTGTTCTGGATCGGCAAATATGTCCACAATGTCGACAGCGCCGCGGGCCTTGTCGAAGCCGGATTGTTGACAGCGGCCGAATATCGCCAGTTCCACCGCGCCGAGAATTTCCTCTGGGCGGTGCGCTGCCACCTCCACTGCATCACCGGCCGCGCCGAAGACCGGCTGACCTTTGACGTCCAGCGCGAGATCGCCGAGCGGATGCGCTATGCCGACCGCCCCGGCGCGTCGCGGGTCGAGCGGTTCATGCGGCATTATTTCCTGCAAGCAAAAATCGTCGGCGACCTGACCGGCGTGTTTCTGTCGCACCTTGATGATGCCTTCGCGTCGCGTGGTCGGCGGTTCGGGCTGCCGATGCTGATGCGGCGACCGCGCAAGCTCAATGGTTTCAACCTTGATCGTGGGCGGCTGTCGCTGCCATCGGACGATTTCTTCGCCAAGGATCCGGTTCGGCTGATCGAACTGTTCGCGCTGGCCGACAAGCACGGCCTCGAAATTCACCCGTTGACGATGCGCGCCGCCGCCCGCGATGCCAAGCTCGCCGATGATGTGCGCGATGATCCGCGCGCCAACGCGCTGTTCCTCGACGTACTTACGTCGCGGCGTGACCCCGAAACCGTGCTGCGCTGGATGAACGAGGCCGGCGTATTCGGCCGGTTCGTGCCCGATTTTGGCCGCGTCGTCGCACAGATGCAGTTCGACATGTATCACCACTATACCGTCGACGAGCATTCGATCCGCGCCATCGGTCTACTCGCGCGGATCGAGCGCGGCGAGCTTGAAGAGGATCACCCGCTCGCGGCCAATATCATGCGCAACATCGTGTCGCGGCGCGTGCTCTATGTCGCGGTGTTGCTCCATGACATCGCCAAGGGGCGCGGCGGCGACCATTCGGTGCTCGGCGCCGATGTCGCGCTCAAACTCTGCCCCCGGCTCGGGCTGTCAAAGGCCGAGACCGAGACGGTATCGTGGCTGGTGCGCTGGCATTTGCTGATGTCAGCGACCGCGTTCAAGCGCGACCTGGCCGATTACAAGACGATCATCGATTTCGCCGAAGCCGTGCAAAGCCCCGAGCGGTTGCGGCTGTTGCTCGCGCTGACCGTGGTCGACATTCGCGCGGTTGGCCCCGGCGTGTGGAATAGCTGGAAGCGCCAGTTGCTGTCCGAACTCTACGAGCTCGCCGAGGAATTGCTGCGGCTGGGCCATAAGCAAAAAGGACGCGGTGAGCGCATCGCGGCAAAGCAGGAAGCGCTGGCGGCGATGCTCGGCTGGAGCAGCACGGCGTTCAGCAGGTTTGTCGCGCGCCTGCCCGAAGCCTATTGGATCGCCGAGCCCGACGATGTGCTGGCGAGCAACGCGCGGCTGATCGCCACCGCCGGCGAGGCTGAATTGTCGATCGAGGCGAAAGTCTATCCCGATCGCGGCGCGACGCTCGTCACGCTTTACGCCGCCGACCATCCGGGGCTGTTCTACCGTGCAGCGGGCGCGATTCACCTGGCTGGCGGCAATATCATCGACGCGCGCATCCACACCACGCGCGACGGGATGGCGCTCGACAATTTCCTCGTTCAGGACCCGTTTGGGCGACCGTTCGACCGACCCGAACAGCTTGCCCGGCTAAAGGCGACGATCGAGGATGCGCTCGCCAACCGCAATCGCCTCGCCGAGCGGCTCAAGGCCAAGCCGCTGCCGCGCACCCGCGCCGAAGCCTTCACAATCGCCCCCGTCGTGCTGATCGACAATAATGCATCGAACCGTTTCACGGTGATCGAGGTAAACGCGCGCGATGGCCCGGCACTACTCAATCGGCTGGCGCAGGCGCTGTTCCAGTCGAAGGTGACGATCCACTCGGCGCATGTCGCCACCTATGGCGAGCGCGCGGTCGACACCTTTTACCTCACCGATCTGCTCGGCGAGAAGATCAGCAGCGGCCAGCGGCTGCGCGCGATCGAGCGGCGCCTGCTGGGCGCGGCGGCGAATGACGCGGAATGGGCACAGGCTGCCTAGCGACGACAAGGAAGCACCCAATGACCATGAAACTGCATATTTTCAAGGCTGCGTGGGGCGACATGCAGCCCAGCAACCTTTGCCTCAAGGTCGATGTTTGGCTGCAAATGGCGGGCCTGGATTTTGAACGCGTTGCCAGCAATCTTGCGTCGCGCGCACCCCGCCGCCGCGTTCCCTTTGTTCGGTTCGATGACGGCAGCTGGATCGATGACAGCGAGGTGATCATCGCGACGCTGAGCGCGCGTCATGGAATTGATGTCGACGCCGGGCTGAGCGATGCCGAACGCGGCTTAACCCGCGCCGCGCAACGGATGATCGACGAACACATGTTCTTCATGCTGATCGACAGCCGATGGAACGACGATTCGGTGTGGCCACGTGTCCGCGACAATTTTCTAGGGCCTTGGCCGATGCCGCTTCGGCTGTTGGTGGGCATGATGTTTCGTCGGGGGGTGCGTCGGCGCATTCGTCTGCAGGGGTTCGGGCGCTATTCGGCTGCCGAGCGTCACCAGAAGGCCGAGGATAACCTTCGGGCGCTTGACCAAATCCTGGACGACAAGCGCTTCATGCTGGGCGATGTGCCGCGCAGCATCGACGCTGCGGCATATGGCATGCTGGCCGCGATCCATTTCGCCGATCTGGAGACGTCGCTCGCAACGACGCTGCGCCGCTTTCCCCGGCTGGTTGCGCATACGCTTCGGATGGAAGCGCGCTTTGGCCGGGGGATTGCCGGACAATAACACGCGGTTTATCGTCAGGCTTGTTGGGCGGAGGCGAACATGGGCGTATTGGGGATTGGCGGGCTGTTTTTCCGCGCGAGGGACACCGATGCTTTGTCGGCTTGGTATCGCGAGCATCTGGGCATCGGCGCGGGGTGTGCCGCTGAGGATACCGGCCCGATCGACGAATGGTCGTGGAAAACGCAAGGCGGGCCGGTAGTGTTCGCGCCGTTCAAGGCCGACACCGATTATTTTCCGGCTGACAAGCAGTTCATGATCAACCTGCGCGTTGCTGATTTGCCGTCGATGATCGCAACATTGATCGCCGCCGACATTGCCGTCGAGACGCGTGACGAATGGAATTCGCCCGAAGCCGGCAAGTTCGCGCGCCTCCATGATCCGGAAGGCAACCAGATCGAGCTATGGGAACTGCCGGCAGCTTGAGCGGCTTGGGTTTAACGACCTTA
Source organism: Sphingomonas sp. (assembly GCF_019749955.1). Classification (GTDB taxonomy): domain Bacteria; phylum Pseudomonadota; class Alphaproteobacteria; order Sphingomonadales; family Sphingomonadaceae; genus Sphingomonas. The sequence goes on along the minus strand of NZ_JAIEPC010000008.1, from coordinate 67,103 downwards.
AATCAACCCGTTCGTTTCGAGCGAAGGCTCTGTCGAGCGGGGTCGAGACATCGAGAAACAGGCCACAAGCGGTGCACCGGGTGTTTCGACTTCGCTCGCCACCAACGGGGCAGGGGCTGACTAAGCTCAATCCAATTCAGCGCTACGACGCTGCCGCCGCCAGTGGTTCAATGCGGGGATAAGGCAGGATCGCGATCGGCTCGACCGCATCGCGTGACGCCACGTGGAGGCTGTCGTGCGCGCGCAGCGCCTCCGCAATCGCCGTTGCCGCCGCCTCAGCGCCGGTTTCTGCAGCAATGCTCGCGGCGACCGTGCGCGCCCGCGCCGCAAAGCGTTCGTCACGCATCAGCCGCTCAAGCAAAGGCGTCGCGCGGTCAGCCGTGAAGCGGTTGCCGCCGATCGCGAAGCCGAGCCCGCGCCGCGCGATTCGGTTGCCATGATCGAACTGGTCACCCATGTGCGGCACCACCAACTGCGGCTTGCCCGCCCGCATGGCCTGACCCGTCGTGCCGACGCCACCGTGGTGGACGATCGCCGCCGCTTGCGGGAACAGCACCGAATGTCGGGCATAGGGGCACCAGTGGATCTGCGCGTCGCCCCGGCTGTCGGTCGGGCGCCCGGTCAGCATCACCGCGCGGCAGCCGAGACGACGCACGACTTCGGCGGCTTCGTCGTAGAAGGAACCCGCGCCGTGCACGGCAAAGGTGCCGAGCGTGAACACCACCGGCGGCGCACCGACCGCCAGAAAAGCCTCAAGCTCCGGATCGAGCCCTTCACCGGGTAAGGCATTGCCGTCGAACAGCGGGAAGCCGACGATCCGCGTCTTGGCGGGCGCATCGGCAGGCAGCGCGCCGAGCTGTTCGGAATAGGTACCGAGCGCGAGCAGCGCTTGGCTTTGCGGCTCCAGCAACCGGCGCGCGCGCTGCGGCTTCACGCCGCTGGCGACTCGCACCCGGTTCACCTCGCGGCGATAGAGCACATCGACGACCTGACGCATTGTTGCATAGACGCTGCGGTTCCACAGCCGACCGATCCGACCGACCGGCGGCTGCTTCATCATCCAGAAATCGGGCGTCTTGGGAGGATCAATCGCCGACAGCATCGCCATCGGCTGGAGCACGATCGAAATCAGCGGAATGTCTGCCTTTTCGCACACGATCGGTGCGGCCAATGCGAAGATTGACGCGACGATCGCGCAAGCCCCCTCGGCCACGTCACTCAGTGCCCGTGTCGATGAGGCGAGCGACGGCAGCAGCACCTGGTCGAGCATCTCGCGCTGATCGTCCATGATCTGGCGCACCGCCTCGGCTTCGTTGAGCCCCATGCGCTGGCGAATCTCGTCGAACGCCGGCAGCACGGGCTCGGCATCGAGTCCGGCCGCGCGGCACTCAGCGAGGTGATCCTGGCCGACCGCCATCACCGGATGGAATCCGCGCGCCTTCAGCGCCAAGGCAATCGCGATGAAGGGATGCAAATCCCCCCGCGTCCCGATCGTGGTTAGAACGATTTTACGCATAACCAACCCTGCGTGCGGCGCGACCGCGCCGACGTCAACATGCGATATGGTAACCTGCGCTCGGCCTTTGGTGTGGAACGGCCTATTTCGGGGCAAGCACCATCAACATCTGGCGCCCCTCCATCCGTGGATAAGCCTCAACCTTGGCATGTTCGGCGATGTCCGCCTGCACGCGCTGGAGCAGCGCCATGCCGAGCTGGCCGTGGCTCAACTCACGACCGCGAAAGCGCAGCGTGATCTTGACCTTGTCGCCCTCACCGATGAATTCGGCCACCTTTTTCATCTTGGTGTCGTAATCATGATCGTCGATGTTCGGACGCATCTTGATCTCTTTGATCTCCTGCGTCTTCTGCGATTTACGCGCGGCATTGGCCTTTTTCTGGGCCTCGTATTTGAACTTGCCGACATCGAGGAATTTGGCGACCGGCGGATCGGCGTTGGGCGACACTTCGACCAGGTCGAGCCCAACGGCATTCGCCTGTTCCATCGCTTCGCGCGTGTACATCACGCCCAGATTCTCGCCGTCCTGATCGATTACGCGAACTTTTGGCGACACAATGAATTCGTTGAACCGCGGACCGTTGATCGGCGGGGGCGCGAGCGGGCGCCGGGTCATGGGAGGACGGATAGGGTAGGCTCCTGTGGTTTCGAATATTATGATATAGCGGATTTGTGGTCGGAGCGAAAGGTCGCGTGGTGGATGACGGGTCGATCTTGCCAGCTTCAGAATTCGGTCTGGAGGGCTGGCCCGAGGGCGCGCCCTTTCCCTTGTCCGCTAGCGACTGCCTCGCGCTATGTCGGGGCGACGCTGTGCGCTGGCACGGCACGATCGACAAGGCGAGGCTGCTACCGGGCCGTTACGAATTGCTCAGCGGTTGGCTGATCCTCAAACGCTGACGGACAAATCCGGGGGCGTCGCATCCCGCACGAGCATCGCCACCAGATCGTCGAGCGCCATCACCTGCTGCCGCTCGCTGCCCAATTGGCGCAGCGCGACGGTGCCTTCTTCGGCCTCGCGCTTGCCGACGACGATCAGATTGGGAACCTTCGCCAGCGAATGCTCGCGCACCTTATAGTTGATCTTTTCGTTGCGCAGGTCGGTCTCGACGCGGATGCCCGCCGCCGCCAGCTTCGCCGCCACCTCGCGCGCATAATCATCGGCGTCGGACACGATCGTCGCCACCACCGCCTGCACGGGTGCCAGCCACAGCGGGAATTTACCGGCATATTCCTCGATCAGGATGCCGATGAACCGTTCATAGGCGCCGAAGATCGCGCGGTGCAGCATCACCGGGCGGTGGCGCGCGCCATCTTCGCCGACATAGCTGGCGTCGAGCCGCTCGGGCAGCACGCGGTCGGACTGGATCGTGCCCACTTGCCAGGTGCGGCCGATCGCGTCGGTCAGATGCCATTCAAGTTTGGGCGCATAAAAGGCACCTTCGCCGGGCAGTTCTTCCCAGCCATGGTCGGCCGTCGCCAGCCCCGCCTGAACAACGGCATGGCGCAGTTCATTTTCCGCCTTGTCCCAATCGGCGTCGCTGCCGAAACGCTTTTCAGGACGCAGCGCGAGCTTGATCGAATAGGTGAAGCCAAAATCCTTGTAGATGCGGTCGGCCAGCGCGCAAAAGGACCGCACTTCCTCGACAATCTGGTCTTCGCGGCAAAAGATATGCGCGTCGTCCTGGGTAAACTGGCGCACGCGCATGATGCCGTGCAGCGCGCCATGCGCTTCGTTGCGGTGGCAACAGCCATTTTCATAAAACCGCAGCGGCAGATCGCGATATGATTTAATGCCCTGGCGGAACACCAGCACATGCGCCGGGCAGTTCATCGGCTTGAGCGCCATCCAGTCGGCATCGGCGGCAACGGCGGGGGCGCCACCCTCTCCATCGGGCACGATATCGGGCACGGCAAACATGTTTTCGGCATATTTGCCCCAATGGCCGGAGGTTTCCCATTGGCGAACGTCCATCAACTGCGGCGTCTTGATCTCAAGATATCCGGCCGCATGGATGGCGCGGCGCATATAATCCTCTAGCGCGCGATAAATGACATAGCCCTTGGGATGCCAGAAGACCGAGCCCTGGGCTTCGCTCTGCAAGTGAAACAGGTCCATGTCCTGCCCGATCCGCCGGTGATCGCGCTTGGCCGCCTCTTCAAGCCGGACGAGATGCTCGGCGAGCTGCTTCTTGTTGAGCCAGCCGGTGCCATAGATGCGGCTTAGCTGCGGGTTGTTCTGGTCGCCGCGCCAATAAGCACCGCTCACGCGCGTCAGCTTGAACGCATCGGGATCGAGCTTGCCGGTCGAGGCGAGATGCGGCCCGCGGCACATGTCGAGCCAGTCGTCGCCCGACCAATAGACCGTCAGCGGCTCGTCGCCCGGCAACTCGGCCGCCCATTCGGCCTTGAACGTCTCACCCTGCTGCTTCCAGCGGCTGATCAGCGTCGCACGGTCCCACACTTCGCGGCGCAGCGGCTTGTCGGCGCGGATGATGCCGCGCATCGCTTCTTCGATCGCGGGCAGGTCTTCCTCGGTGAAGGGTCGGTCCTTGGGCGCGAAGTCGTAGTAAAAGCCGTCATCGGTCGACGGCCCGAAGGTGATCTGCGTGCCGGGAAACAGCTGCTGCACCGCTTCGGCGAGCACATGCGCATAATCATGCCGCGCCATTTCGAGCGCATCGGCTTCGTCGCGCGACGTGATCAGCGCGAGCGCGGCGTCCCCTTCAAAGGGTCGACCAATGTCATGTAGCTCGCCATCGACGCGGGCGGCAATCGCCGCCTTGGCGAGGCCGGGGCCGATCGCCGCAGCAATGTCCGCGGGGGTGGTTCCCGGCGCTACCTCACGGACGGAACCGTCGGGCAGCGTGATTCGGAACATCGCGGACATGGAAAACGACTTTCGTGCAAAGATGATCGAAGCGCGGCTTATGCCTTCGCGACCGCAATATAGGCAAGCGCGCTTGCATCGCGAACGCGCAGGCCGGAACGGCTCAGCCGACCGGGGTCGCGGGGATGATAAGGTCGGGCGGCGGCGGTGGGCCGGAAGGCGCCGCATCCGATGTGCCGACCGGCGCCGCGTCGGGTGCTTCGGCACTCGGCGCCGTTGGTACGCCCCCCCGGGTTGGTGACGGCACCGCGCCCAGCGCTGCAACCGCGCTTGCAGCAATGGCCACGGCCTGTTTGTTGTACGGGCGCCCGCGCAGCGTCGAATCAACCTGCTCGGTCATCGCAATGCGCGCCAGCGCCAGCGCGGGGCGATTGTCGCTGGCATCGGCGGTGCAGTTGACCGCAACGCGCGTGCTGGCATCGGTCACCGCTTCGAGCTGCGCACTGCAATTGATCGCGCCACGCGGCCCCCCGGCCCAGCTGATCGCGAGCGGCTTGTCCGCGGTCTTGGTCACCGGATGCGCGCCGAGCGGGCCATCCTCGCTCGTCGGAATCGCCATCGCCGCGAGCTTTTCATGCACCACGGCGACCGGCATGCCGTACAGGTTGCGCGGCCCCATCAAGTCGCCGCCAAGATACCAGGCAGCCGCCAGCAAGCCGAGCGCGACGGCCAGGATCATGACTCTCATGCGCGGATCCGGTGCATAGCCCCCGCGATAGCGCGCAATCGGTAAAACAAGCGTTTCGGGCACCTCCTATGGATTGTGTTTGCGCCATCGCTGCGGCACCTTCGCCGCCACATCGAAGGAGCATTTCATGGTCACGCTTACCCGCCCCGACGGCACCCAACCGCAGGACCTTCACCTCACCCGGCGCGGCGCGGTCGCGAGCATGTTTTTCGCGGGCTATGCGCTGGCCGCCGTCGCCGCCGATGCGAAGCCGGTGACGACGCCCGACGATGGGCTGATCATCGAGGAAACGTTCATTCCGAACGGCGCCGACAAGCCGCTCCCCGCTTATGTCGCGCGGCCCAAGGGGAGCGGCAAGCATCCCTGCGTGATCGTCGTCAACGAGATTTTCGGCGTGCATGCCTATATCAAGGACATCTGTCGCCGCTTCGCCAAGCTCGGCTATGTCGCGGTCGCGCCTGAATTTTTCTACCGATCGGGCGTCAATCTGCCCGCACTCACCGACTTCAAGGAGATTTTGAAAGTCGTGGGCCAAGCAAGCGTCGATCAGGTCGACGGTGACGTAAGGGCAACCTCGGCGTGGCTGAAGGCGCAGAAGTTCGCGAAGGGCGACAAGATCGGCATCACCGGCTTTTGCTGGGGCGGTGCGGTCGTGTGGCGCGCGGCGATGGTCGACCCGGACATCAAGGCAGGCGTTGCCTGGTACGGCAATTTGAAGCCGCTGATCGCGCGCGCGGGCGAGCTCAAGGCGCCAGTGCTGGGCCTCTATGGCGCGCTCGACCAAGGCATTCCGCAGACCGATGTCCAGGCGATGAAGGCCGCGCTCGCCGCTGCGGGCAAAAAGGGATCGGACATTCACGTCTATGCCGATGCCCAACACGGCTTCCACGCCGATTACCGCCCGAGCTACAACGAAGCCGATGCCAGGGACGGCTGGGCGCGGCTGCTGGGGCATTTCAAGGCGAACGGCGTCGCTTGATCAGCGCGGCGCTTCGGCGAGTCGCGCGGTCGCGATGAACTTCCACGCCGCGATCAGCAGCAGCAGCGCGGCAAGGACATAGGGCGCGCCGGGGAAGGCAATCCCCGGCCGGTCGGAAAAGGCGACGAACACCCAGCTCATCACCGGTGGGCCGACGATCGACCCCAGCGCCATCGTCGACGTAATCGCGCCCTGTAACTCGCCTTGCGCGTCTTCGGGGGTGGCGTGGCTCATCATCGCCTGCATCGCGGGCCAGGCGACATAAGTCAGCGCGCCGATCGAGATCAGCACGAATAACTGCGCGGTGCTCCCGGCAAGCGCGATCAGGACATAGTCGACCGCGCCAATCACCAGCACCGCAGGCCCGACCCGCGCTTCGCCCGCGCGCTTGAACAGCCACCCGGCGAGCAGCCCTTGCGCGAGCGCGATGCTGACGCCGAACATCGCAATCGACGCGCCAATCGCAGGCGGGCTCCAGTCGAAGCGCAGGATCACATAATAGGGCCAGACCGCGACGCTGACCTGCGCGGCAACCTGCACCACGAAGATCGTCAGCAGGAAGCCGCGCACCAAGGGCGACGACCAGAATTGGATCAGGCTGCCGAACGGATTGGCGCGGGCGAGCGAAAAGGCGCGGCGGCGATCGGGCGGAAGCGTTTCGGCCAGCAGGAACAAGCTGGCGACGGCCGCGACAAAGGCGAGCAGCGCCGCCGCCAGAAACGGCGCGCGCGGATCGACCCCGACCAGAAACCCGCCAAGCGCTGGCCCCGCGACAAACCCGGCGGCACCGCCCGCGCCAAGGATGCCGAAGGCGCGGCCACGCTCGGCGGCGGGCACGCTGTCGGCGACGCAGCTATTGGCGGGCGCAAAGCTCGCACCCATGATGCCCGACACCAGCCGCCCGATCAGCAACCATTCGAAAGTCGGCGCGAACGCCATCACGATATAGTCGAAGCCCAGCGCGACCATCACCCAGATCAACACCGGGCGGCGCCCATAACGATCGCTCAAGCCGCCGATCAGGGGGGCGAATGCGAATTGCGCGGCGGCATAGGCGAGCAGCAACAGACTCCCCAGCCCCGCCGCCTGATCGAGCGAGACATGCGCCAGCCGCACCACCAGCGACGGCACCACCGGGATGATCAACCCGATCCCGCACAGATCGATAAACACGATGAACGCGAGCAACAGAATCGGGGGGCGTTTCACGTCCATGCCAGCGCGATCAGCGCTGCTGCGCCGCGATCCACGCGTCGATCTGCGTGTCGAGCACGTCGAGCGGCACCGGCCCCTGCCCCAGCACCGCATCATGGAAGCCGCGCAGATCGAATTTCGGGCCGAGCGCCTTCTCAGCCTTGGCCCGCAGCGCCCGGATGCGCAATTCGCCGAGCTTGTAGCCGAGCGCTTGCCCCGGCCAGCTGATGTAGCGATTGACCTCGGCATCGATATTGGCGTCGGTGAGCGCGCTATTGTCCTTCATGAAAGCGACGGCCTGCGCCTTGGTCCAGCCCTTGGCGTGGATGCCGGTATCGACCACCAACCGGCACGCGCGCCACATTTCGTACGACAGGCGGCCCATGTTCTTCTCGGGCGTGTCGTAGAGGCCCATTTCGATGCCGAGATGCTCGGTATAGAGCGCCCAGCCCTCAACAAAAGCGGTGAAGCCGACCGCATATTTGCGGAAATTGGGCAGGTCGAGCTCTTGTTGCAGCGCGATCTGGAGGTGGTGGCCCGGCACCGCTTCGTGCGCGGTGAGCGCGGGGAGTTCCCACAACGGGCGCTGCGGCAGCTTCGATGTGTTGACGTAGAAGGTCCCCGCCAGCCCCGCCGGGGGTGAGCCCGCCCCATAATAGGCCGTCGTGGTCCCCTCGGCCGTCTCCGCAGGGATCGGCTTCACGCCATAGGGGAGGCGCGGCAGGCGCCCGAAATATTTGGGCAGCAGCGCGTCGTGGCGCTTGGCTTCGAGCGCGGCGACTTGCAGCAGTTGCTCAGGGCTGGTCGCGTAATATTTGGGATTGGTGCGCAGTTCGGCGATGAAGCTCTCGCGGCTGGCATAGCCCGCCGATTTGGCGAGCGTTTCCATTTCGCTGCGAATCCGCGCGACTTCGCTGAGGCCGATCTGGTGGATCGCCTCGGGCGTCAGGTCGGTCGTTGTCTCGACGCGGGCGCGGTATGCATACCAGGCCGCACCCTCGGGCATTGCCGACGCACCGACGGTCTTGCGGCAATTGGGCAGATAGTCGCGGCGGAAATAATCGGCGAATTTGGCATATTCGGGATTGAGTATGGTCGTGATCAGCGTGCGCGTGCGCGCCTTCAGCGCGGCCCAATCGGCGTCCGACACATCGCCCGGCTTGGCGCCCGTGAACGGCGCATAAAAGCGCGATTGCTCAGGCGTCGCGGCGATCACGCCGTCGATCGTCTTGGCAAAGCCGCCGAGCACATCGCATGGCTGGATATAGCCGCCCGCGACCGCCCCCCGCGTGATCTTGAGCGCCTCGCCATTCTGCGCAGGATATTGCGCGAGCCGCGTGAGATAGCTCTCGTAATCGGCGCGCGTGCGGAACGGCAGATTGTCGGCCAGACCCGCAAAACCCTGATGCCAGCCATAATAGGTCGTGAACAGGATTTGCCGCTCGCCATAGCGATTGCCTTCGACCGCCTCGACCAACGTGCGCAGCAGGATCGCCTTGTTGACGCGCTGGTTCGGGGTCAGGTCGGCGTCGGGGATGGCGCGCAGCCGATTGGCGAAACCTTGCGCCTCGCCCGCGATGCGGTCGCTCGCCGCGAGGCTCAGGTCGGTGATCTTGGCATCATAGCGCCGCTCACCAAGCGACGTCGCGGTCTCGGGATTGATCGAGAGATACCAGGCCCAATGATCGTCGATCACGCGCGCGAGATCATCGGCGGGGGCGGCCAAGGCGGACGCGGCAGTGGCGAGCAGTGCGGCGGCGATCATCAGCTTCTTCATCGGCATCCCCTCTTTTTAGTCTTGGTACAACTGCACTGGGGCCAATGGAAAGACTCTCAACCCGTTTGCCCTGAGCTTGTCGAAGGGCCGTCCTTCTTCTTCGAGCGCTTCGCAAAAGGAAGGGCAGTGCTTCGACAAGCTCAGCACGAACGATGAAAGAGTTTAGCTCAACCCAGAACAATCGCGTCAGCGCGCCTCAGCGATCAATTTCGCCGCCGCAGCCCCGGTCCAGTCCTGCCCGCCCGAATAGCGCCAGACTTCGTGGCCGGTCGAATCATACAGGATCGTCGTCGGCAGATTGGCCTGAAAACCCGTGCTGAGCGCCGCCTGATCGTCGAGATAGGGCTTCAGTGCCTTATACCCACCCTTGGCGAAAAACGGGATGACCTTGGCCGCGCCCTCGAGATCCTGGCTGACCGCCAGCACCTGCAGCTTCCCCGCCTCGCGTACCGCGAGCGCGTCGAGCTGCGGCATTTCGGCGATGCACGGCGCGCACCACGTTGCCCACAGGTTGAGCAGCACCGGCTTGCCCTTGAAGTCGGCCAAGGTCAGCGCCTTGCCGTCGGGTCCTTTAAAGCTGGTGGCCGGGGCGGCTTCGCCCTTGTGGCTGCGATCGATCACGCCATCGACGCCCGGCGCGGCAGGCGGCGGTGTTGGTGCTGCGCCATTGGCGGCGGCTTGCTCCGGCTTCGGCGATTGCCTATCGCAGCCGGCGACCAGCGCCGTGGTCAGGAGAAGCATCATCAGCGAACGGGACAATCGGGGCTCCAATGCCATGTGGGGCGGGCGCTTCGCCGAAGGCCCGGCGGCGGTGATGCGCGAGATAAACGCGTCGATCCCGTTCGACAAGCGACTGTGGCGGCAGGACGTCGCGGCGTCGAAAGCGCATGTCGCGATGCTGGGCGCGCAGGGCATTGTCGCGCCCGATGACGCCGCCGCAATCAGCGCCGGGCTCGATGCCGTGGCGGCCGATTACGCCGCGACCGGGGTTGCCGACGATCTGGGCCTCGAAGACATTCATATGCAGACCGAAGCGCGCCTCGCCGACAAGATCGGCCCCGTCGCGGGTTGGTTGCACACCGCGCGCAGCCGCAATGATCAGGTCGCGACCGATTTCCGCCTCTGGGTGCGCGACGCGATCGATCAGGTCGATGCAGCACTCGGCGCGTTTCAGGACGCGTTGATCGACCGCGCCGAGGAGCATGCCGATAGCGTGATGCCCGGCTTTACGCACCTCCAGAGCGCGCAGCCGGTAACGCTTGGCCATCATTTGATGGCGTATCACGAAATGATCGCGCGCGACCGCAGCCGCTTTGCCGATGCACGTGCGCGGCTGAACCAATGCCCGCTCGGCAGCGCGGCACTTGCGGGCACCGGCTTCCCGATCGACCGCGAGATGACAGCCGTCGCGCTCGGCTTCGATGGGCCGACGCGCAATTCGCTCGATGCCGTCAGCGACCGCGACTTCGCGCTCGATTATCTGATGGCGACGACGCAAGTCGCGCTCCACCTCTCACGCCTTGCCGAGGAATTCATCCTCTGGGCGTCGCAACCGTTCGGCTTTGTGTCGCTGTCGGACCAATGGTCGACCGGCAGCTCGATCATGCCGCAGAAGCGCAATCCTGATGCCGCCGAGCTGGTGCGCGGCCATTCGGGCCGCATCGCCGGGTGCATGACCGCACTCGTCATGACAATGAAGGGCCTGCCGCTGGCCTACTCAAAGGACATGCAGGACGACAAGCCGCCGGTGTTCGAAGCGCACGACCTGCTCGGCTTGTCGATCGCGGCGATGACCGGAATGGTCGCGAGCGCCACCTTCCGCACCGCACGCATGCGCGCCGCCGCCGAACTGGGCTTTGCCACCGCCACCGATCTCGCCGATTGGCTGGTGCGCGCAGGTAATATCCCGTTCCGCGAGGCGCATCACATCACGGGCCGCGCAGTCAAACTCGCCGAGGAACAGGGCGTCGCACTCGACCGCTTGTCGCTCGCCGATCTGCAAGCCATTGACTCGCGGATCGACGCGCGGGTCTATGGCGTGCTCGGCGTCGATGCGTCGGTGGCGGCGCGCGCCAGTTTTGGTGGCACGGCGCCAAGCCGTGTGCGGGCAGCAATCGCGGTCGCGCGCGCGGCCCGGCAGGAGGAAAGTCGATGAAGTTGCTCACGCTCGCGCCAATTGTCCTGCTCGCCGGATGCGGGTCTGCCGCTGCGCTCAAACCGGGCCCGAGCAAGATGCTGCCGCCCAAGCCCTATGGCGCGACCGCCGTGCCGACCGCCAAACTGCTCGTGACGCCGTCGAGCCAGGCGCGCCCCGAACGCAGCGACGAATTGCTGAAAAGTTCGGAAGAACGCCGCGGCGACGAATTCACCCTGCCCCCGCCCAACTGAGACCCAAGCCCGATCATGGACCATTTCACGCTGCGCGGCGGCGAACTTTATTGCGAGGACATGCCGCTCGCGCGCATCGCCGCCGACGTCGGCACGCCGGTGTATGTCTATTCACAAGCGACACTCGAACGCCATGCCGATGTCTTTCGGGCCGGGCTGAGCGACATCGAGCGGCTCCACCTGGCCTTTGCGGTCAAGTCCAACCCCAATCTCGCCGTGCTGCGCGTGCTCGCGAACGCCGGCTATGGCGCCGACATCGTCTCGGGCGGTGAACTCGCGCGGGCGCTCGCGGCCGGGATGGCGCCCGCCGACATCGTGTTTTCGGGCGTCGGCAAGACGCGTGGCGAACTCGAAGCCGCGCTCGCGGCGGGCATCGGCCAGGTCAATATCGAGCTGGAGGAAGAGGGCCGCGCGCTCGGCGCGATTGCGGCGGCACGGGGCGAGACGGCGCAGGCGGTGTTGCGCGTCAATCCCGATGTCGATGCCGGCACCCACGCCAAGATTTCGACCGGCAAGGCCGAGAACAAGTTCGGGGTGCCGATCGATCAGGCGCCCGCGATCTTCGCGCGGCTGGCGGGCACGCCGGGACTCAATCTGCGCGGCGTCGCGATCCATATCGGCAGCCAGCTCAGCACGCTCGCCCCGCTCGAAGCCGCATATGCGCGGATCGGGCGACTGGTCGCCGAACTGCGCGCGAGTGGGCACACAATCACCCATGTCGATCTCGGTGGCGGGCTCGGCGTGCCCTATCGCCCTGATGAGGTCGTCCCCAGCCCCGCCGATTATGGCGCAATGGTCGCGCGCGCGACGCAAGGCTGGGATGTCGAATTGATGTTCGAACCCGGCCGCGTAATCTGCGGCAATGCAGGCGTGCTGCTGACGCAAGTGATTTGGGTCAAGCCCGGCGTCGTCCATCCGCACGTCATCGTCGATGCGGCAATGAACGACCTCGCCCGCCCCGCGCTTTACGACGCCTGGCATGATTTTGTCGCGGTACGGCCCACCGGCGCGCGGATGATCGCCAACATCGTCGGCCCGGTGTGCGAAAGCGGCGATACCTTCGCCACAGCGCGCGATATCGATACGGTCGAAAGCGGTGATCTCGCCATCTTCCGCACGGCGGGCGCTTATGGTGCAACGATGGCGAGCACCTATAATAGCCGCCCGCTGGTGCCTGAAGTGATGGTCAGCGGCGATCGCTATGCCGTGGTCGCCGATCGCATTGCGCCTGCAACGATCCTCGGCGCCGAGCGCGTGCCCGAATGGCTGGCGTGAGCCTGCACAGCCTGCCGCTGTTTGTGCGGCTGGTGGGGCGCCCGGTGATCCTGCTCGGCGACGGCGAACAGGCCGAGCCGAAACGGCGCTTGCTGGAGCGGGCAGGCGCGGTGATTGTCGGCGAGGACGCGCAGGCCGCACTCGCGATCGTCGCGATCGAGGATGATGCCGAGGCTGAAGCGGCGGTCGCGCAGCTGAAGGCACGCGGTGTGCTGGTCAATGCGGTTGATCGGCCGACGCTGTGCGACTTCACGATTCCCGCGATCATTGACCGGTCGCCGGTGCTGGTCGCGATCGGCACCGGCGGTGTGTCGGCAGGGCTAGCGGCGGCGCTGCGCCAACGGCTTGAAGCGCTGCTGCCGCCGGGACTTGGCGCGCTGGCGGACGGGCTGCAAGCGGCACGCGCGGCGCTGCGCAAGCGCTTCCCTGACGGCAGCGCGCGTCGGCGCGCGATCGGGGCGGCGCTCGGCGCGGGCGGGCCGCTCGATCCGCTCCACGCGCACGAGCCTGACGCCGTCGGTCGCTGGCTGGACGCCGCAGACGCGCCCGATGGCCAGCTCCATCGCCTCACCCTCGCTTCAGCCGATCCCGATGATCTGACACTGCGGCAAGCGCGCCAGCTCGCGCTCGCCGACCGGGTCTATCACGCCGTCGATGCGCCAACCGCAATCCTCGACCGCGCGCGCGCCGATGCCGAGCGCATCGCAACCCCCGCCCCCGCGTCGCCCCCGCCGGGCATTTCGATCGAAGTGGTGATGGCATGAGCGGCTTTGCTTACTGCGTGCAGCATGATGAGGTCATGCGGCTCACCCCGCGCGAAGCGGTCGATCATCAGTCCGAGCTCGTCTGGATTCACCTCACCGAAAGCGACACCGAAGCGCAGGCCTGGCTGATCGGCGAGGCCGATTTGCCCGATTATATCGTCGAATCGCTGACCGCGACCGAAACGCGCCCGCGTTGTGACCAGATCGGCGACGGCGCTTTCCTCAATTTGCGCGGGCGGTCGGACACCGCCATGCCGATGTCGGACCCGCTCGCGTCGGTGCGTATCTGGGCCGTCGCGGGCCGGGTGATTTCGGTGACGCGTCGCCCGTTGACCGCGTTGACGCTGGTCGAGGCCGAACTCAATAAGGGGACGATCCACGACCCCGGTGACCTGATCGCCGAATTCGCCGCCGCGATTACCACCGAGCTCGATCCCGAAGTCGCCGAACTGGGCGATGACCTCGACGATTGCGAAGCCGATCTCGACGCCAACAAAGTGTTCGAGCTGCGCCGCAAGGTCACTCAGATCCGGGTCGCCGCAATCGGCTACCGCCGCTTCCTGTCGCCACAGCGCGCGGCGATCGAAAAGCTCGCGGCGCTGCCGGTAAAATGGTTGCAGGACGATGACCGGCTGCATTTGTCGGCGGCAGCGGACCGGTCTGCGCGCATGGCCGAAGAACTCGAATCGATCCGCGAACGCGCCGCGCTGACCCACGAAGCACTCACCGACCTGCGCGCCGAGCAGATCGACAGCCGATCGCTGATCATCGCGATCGTCGCGATGATCTTCCTGCCGCTGACCTTCCTCACCGGGCTCTTGGGGATGAATGTCGAGGGCATTCCCTATGCCAGGGAACCCTGGGCGTTCGATGGCGTGGTCGCCGTTTGCGTGGTGCTGGCGGCTGCCATTGCCGCCTATTTCATCAAGCGACGCTGGTTCCGCTGAGCGCGTCGACGCGGTCGTTGAGCGTCTGAAGCGAGGCGATCAGCCGCAGCCGATCGGCGCGCGTTTCGGCCAGCGCCGCGCGCGCTTCGCCCAATTCCATCGCCCGCGCCGCAATCCGCGCATCGAGCGTCGCGTTCGACCGCTTCAGCTCGGCGATCCGCCGCGCCCGCGCGATCACACGCTCGATCCGCGCCGCCAGCACATCAAAAGTGAAGGGCTTGGCGACAAAGTCGTCGGCGCCGGCCTTGAAAACATCGACCGCTGAATGGGCATCGTTGTTTCCGGTGACGACGATCACCGGCAGGTCGGCGGTTTCGCGGCCGCTGCGGATTTCGTGGAGGACGCTCAGCCCCGACATGCCGGGCATCATCAGATCGCACAGCACCAGATCGAACCCGCGCGCCGCGAGCAGATCAAGCGCTTCGCCACCGCTTTCACATAGCACCACGAGATAGCCCGCCTGCGAAAGCTGCTGGCCGATCGCATTCAGGCTGGTGCGACTGTCGTCGATCGCCAGGATCGTGCGCGTCTGCCCACGCCGGAACGCGCCGTTCGGGTCGTCGCGCGAAAGCAGTTGCATGGCGGGTCGCTTGGCTCCTCAGGTCAATTCAGGGAAATGCTAGCGCATCGACCGTCACGATCTGGTTAACGCCGCGCCAACCATCAAGCGCGCGCTTGCGGTGGGCGCGCGGCGCGGGCAGGCAGGGCGCATGCAGTGGGACGCAATCATCATCGGCGGCGGCCATAACGGGCTGGTCTGCGCCTGGTATCTGGCCAAGGCGGGCAAGCGCGTGCTGGTGCTCGAACGACGCGGCATCGTTGGCGGCGCGGCGGTGACTGAAGAATTCGCGCCCGGTTTCCGCAACTCGACCGCGAGCTACACGCTGGGGCTGCTCGATCCGGCGATCATGGGCGACATGGCGCTCTCCGGGCACGGCTTGCGCGTGGTCAGCCGTCCCTATTCGAATTTCCTGCCGACCGAAGATGGCCGCTATCTGCTGATGGGCGGCGGGCAATCGGCGGCAGCGGTCGCACGCTGGTCGGCCAAGGACGCGGCGGCGCTGCCCGAGTATGAGCGGCGCTTGGGCGATGTCGCGCGCGTGCTGCGGCTGCTCGCCGACCGCGTACCGCCGTCGGGCGATGCGGGCGGCATGGTCCGCGCGGTCGAGCAAGGGTGGCGGCTGCTCGGGCTGTCGGCGCAGGCCAAGCGCGATGCGATCGACCTTTTCACGCGGTCGGCGCGCGAAGTGCTCGACGGCTTTTTCGACAGCGATCCGGTCAAGGCCGTGTTCGGCTTTGATTCGATCGTCGGCCATTATGCCAGCCCCGACACGCCGGGCAGTGCCTATGTGCTGCTCCACCACGTCTTCGGCGAAGTGAACGGCGAACCCGGCGCCTGGGGCCATGCCATCGGCGGCATGGGCGCCGTCACCCAAGCGATGGCGCGTGCCTGCGAGGCCGCCGGGGTAACGATCCGCACCGATGCGCCGGTCGCGCGTGTGCTCGCCGAGAGCGGCCCGATCGACGGCGTCGAACTGGCCGATGGCGAGCGGATTGCCGCCAAGACGATCGCCGCCAATTGCCATCCGAAGACGCTGCTGCTCGACTTGCTCGATCCCGGCCTGCTCGACCCCGAACTGCGCGCACGGACGACCCGCCACGCCAATGGATCGGGGACGTTCCGGATGAATGTCGCGCTGTCGGCGCTGCCGCGTTTCACCGCGCTGCCCGAGCCGGGCGATCATCTGAAAAGCGGCATCATTCTCGCCCCCAGCCTCGACTACATGGACCGCGCGTTCGACGATGCCCGCGCGCACGGCTGGTCGCGGCGGCCGATCGTCGAGATGCTGATCCCGAGCATGGTCGACGATTCACTCGCGCCACCGGGCGCGCATGTCGCGAGCCTGTTCGCGCAGCATTTCGATCCCAAGCTTGCCGACTGGGACCAGCACCGCGACGCCGCTGCCAATGCCGTGCTCGACACCGTCGAGGCCTTCGCACCGGGCTTTCGCGCCTCAATCGTCGGGCAGATCGCGCTGTCCCCCGCCGATCTTCAGGCGCGCTTCGGCCTAGTCGGCGGCGATATTTTCCACGGGCGCATGTCGCTCGATCAGCTCTGGGCCGCGCGGCCCGTCTTCGGACTTGGCGCGCACCGCATGCCGGTCAAGGGGCTGTGGCTGTGCGGATCAGGCGCGCATCCCGGCGGCGGGGTGAGCGGACGGCCGGGGCGCAATTGCGCACGGGCGATGCTGGGGCGGGGGTGAGGCAAGTTCCCCCGGAGCCGTTGGTACAGCCCCTCCCCTTCAGGGGAGGGGTTGGGGTGGGGCCTCTCGAAGGGCGATGCGCTCTGCGAGGCATCCCCCACCCCTGCCCAGTTTGGTCGTTCTTTGTCCCGTCCGGGGGACGGGGCTACCACCAAACTCCTAAAGGGGAGGGGTTCATTTGCTGAAAGCCTTGCCTACGCCGCGCGAATCTGGCGCCAGACAGCCGCGATCTCGCCCAGATTGCGCGCGACGCTCAGGAACGGCGCGGGGTCATTGCCCAGGCTGGCGTTGATGATCTGCTTGCGCGCGCCGCGATAAAGGTTCGCGAGCGTATACGACACATCGCCGCCCTTTTCGAAATCGAGCCCGCTTTCGAGCGCGAACAGGATCGTCAGCGCGCGCGAGATTTTCTCGCTCTTCAGCGCCTGATCATTGTTGCGGATCGCCGCTGCAACCGCGCCGAGCGCCCGCGTCACTTCTTCGTACATCACCGACACCAGCGCATGCGGATCGCCCATCGCGGTGCGCCCGGCGACGTCGATCGAACGATAGGCATTGTCGGCGCGGTTCGCGCGCCCGGGTGCATGCGCCAGCATCAGTTATTGCTCGTATTGGTCTTGAACTGCTGCGTCAGGAACGACGAGGTTTGCCTGTACGCCGCCACGCGCGCGTCCGAATTGCTGAACTGCTTGGTCAGCCGCGTGCGATAGCTGTCGGTCTCGCTCGCCACGCGGTCCTGCTGCTCGGCGATTTTGCCCTGCTGCTTGGTGTAGCGGTCGATCGTCGCGCCCAGACCAATCGTCGTGCTGGTCGCGCTGTCGGCGATCGACTTGAACGCCGCCGCCAGCCCGCCGCCGGTCGCGCCGCTGCCATCGGCGAACAACGCCTCGACGGCTTCGGGGAAATTCTTGAGCGCGGCATCGAGCTGCGCGGTACGTACCGAAATCGTGCCGTCGCGGTTGGTGCTGATCCCGATTTCGGCGAGCGAGCGCGGCGCGCCGCTGGCCGTCGGGTTGCTGAGCGTCGTCAGATTGAGCCGCCCGAAGGCAGCGCCGAAATTGCGCGCCGCCGCATCGCCGCGCAGCGGGCCATCGGTCGCGTTGGTCTGCGCCTTCACATTGGCGAGCAGATTGTTGAACGCGGCGACATAGTCGTTGACGACTTGCTTGAGCGTATCGGTCGGGGTGGTGCTGGTCAGCGACACGGTGGTGCCGGGCTTTGCGGAGACCAAGTCTAGCTTCACCCCGTCGACCAGATCGCTGATCGAGTTGGTCGAGCGCTTGAGCGCGGTACCATCGACCGCGACGATCGCGTCCTGCGCCGCCGTGCCGATGCTCGAGCCAACGCCAACGTTCAGCGCGGCGAGCCCTTCAGCACCGACATCTTCGGTCGCGGTCAGCGTGAATGCCTGCGCTTCGCCCGTTTGCCCTTTAAGCGCCAGCCGCGCGCCCGATGAATCGGTGATGATGCTCGCGGTGACGCCCGCATTGGCGGCGTTGATCGCAGCGGCAATGCTGTTCAGGCTCGAATTCGATGAATCAATCGTAATGTTGACGGCAGCGGCACTCCCGGCGGTGAAGCCGGTGATCGCGCCGCTCGATGTCGTGGCGGTGCCGAGCTGGAGCGTCAGCGTGCCGGTGCCAATCGCGGCAGTTCGGCTCGCAAAGGGATTGCTCGCGGTGGCCTGTGCCTGGGCGAGCTGGCGGACTTCGAGCTGGGTCGACACGCCCGACAGCCTGACGCCCGAAATCGCGCTCGCCTTGATGACGCTGCTGTCCGAGCTGGTCGCCTGCGCCGCCACCGTCCCGCCCTTGGCAAGCGTGTTCAGCCCATCGGCAAAGCTGGTGATGTCGCTCTTGAGCGTGCTCGCCGACGAAATCTGCTGGCTGAGCGTCCTGTTCTGGCGGGTGAGCGCGCCGTTCCTGGCCTGAAAATTGGCGGTGACCAGCTGGTTGACGAGGCTGGGGATGTCGATGCCCGAGCCGGCCCCCAGCGTATTGACGATCGAATCGACCATGGCGCACCCTTTTTCCTATCTCAAAGAAACGACCGCGCTCGGCCGATCCTTAGGCGTTTTCAGCAATTTTCACGCCATTTTCGTCGAAGCGCGCGGTCGGCGGTACATCGATGGCGGGCGGCGTTGCGCCAGCGGTGCCGGTGAGCCCGAAAACGAACGCCAGCACGGTCGCAATCGCCTGATACAGGTCGTCGCGAATCTCTTGGCCCTCGCGGCTGGTGAAGTAGAGCGCGCGCGCGAGCATCGGATATTCGAGCATCGGCACGCGTGATTCAGCGGCCAGTTCGCGGATCGCGAGCGCGATCTCGCCACGCCCCTTGGCCACGACCACCGGCACCTGATCCTTGCCGCGATCATAACGCAGCGCGACCGAAAAGTGGGTCGGGTTGGTCAGCACGACATCGGCGCTCGCGACGGCTTTGCGCATGTTGCGCTTGGCGATGTCGTGGCGGGCCTGGCGCTGGGCTTGCTTGGCCTGCGGGTTGCCTTCGGTTTCCTTGTGCTCGTCCTTCACTTGCTGCTTCGACATGCGCAATTTCTGGAAGAGCTGGATCATTTGCACCGGCACATCGACCATCGCGATGATGACGAGGCCGCCCGCCATCGCGAACAGCACCCCGGTCAGCATCCCGCCAAGCGATGCCACGCTCGCGCGCACATCGGTCGACACCAGCGCGATCGACTGCGCGGCGATGTGCGTCAGCATGTAATAGCCGATCGACCCGAGCAGAATGACCTTGAGCAGCGACTTGCCGAGTTCGATCCACCCCGTCGGGCCGAAGATGCGTTTGAGACCCGAGCCGGGATTGATGCGCGACGCCTTGGGCGCGATCAGCTTGCCGTTAAAGGCAATCGCGCCAAGCCCGGCCTGGCTCAGGATCGCCGCGACGAACGCAATCACCAGCAGCGCGATCACCGACGGTGCGATGGCCCATCCGGCGGCGGCGAGCGGGCGCAGCGGCTGGAAATCATCGACATCGCCCGATCCGAACTGGAAGCTCGCGACCATCAACCCGGCGCAGGCCTTGAACAGGTCAGGCCCGAACAACGCGAACCAGCCGATCCCTGCCAGCACGGTCAGCGCGGTCGCGAATTCACGGCTGCGAAGAAGTTGGCCTTCGTCAAACGCGTCCTTTTTGCGCTTGGCTGTTGGGGCTTCTGTCTTGTCGCCAAAATCCTCCGCCATCAGCCGAGCACCAGGCTTTGTGCCGCCGCAAGGCCTTCGCGCACGATGACGATCATGTAATCGCCCATTGCCGGAAAGGCGAAGGCCAGCGCGACGACGCCGACCGCAAGGCTCATCGGCAAACCAACCGCGAACAGGTTGAGCGCGGGCGCCGAGCGCGACAACATGCCGACGACGAGGTTGAGGCACAGCAGCAGAAAGCCGACCGGCAGCGCGAGCAGGAACCCGGCCGAAAAGGCATAGCCGCCGAACATCGCGATATCGCGGAACTGCTTGGCCGCCAGCCAGGCATGACCCGGCGGCAGCGCGTCATAGCTTTTGACGATCAGCTCGACGAGCATCAGATGCCCGTTCACCGACAGGAAGAGGAGCGTCAGCAGGGTCGACATGAACATGCCGAGCGCGGTCGACGAGCGGCCATTTTGTGGATCGATGGCCGACGCAAAGCCAATCCCCATCGAATTGCCGATGAGTTCGCCCGCGAGCAAAGGCGCGGCAAAGGCGATCTGGAGCACGAAGCCGATCGCGAGCCCGACGAGCGCTTCAGCGGCGACGGCAAGGAAGGTTGAAAGCGCAAAAATCTGCGGCGGCGGGGTGACGTTATGCGTGCCGAGCACCAGCACGCCGATAGCCCCCGATAGCGCGATCCTCACCTGCAACGGCACCGACACCGCACCGAACACGGGCGCTGCAATGAACGTCGCGCCGACGCGGATCATCACGAACAGCAAAGCCCAGAGCTGCGGTTCTATCGAGAGGCCGAAGCCCAACATCTACCCTTCTCCCTCTGGGAGAAGGTGGCGCGCGGCGCCGGATGAGGGTGTCTGCGGCAGTGAAGTCACCCTCACCCTTCCGCGCCTACGGCGCTCCCTCCCTCTCCCAGTGGGAGAGGGATTCAACTGCGCAATCATTTCACCAGATCCGGGATCCGCTCGAACACCCCGATCGTGAAATCGCTGAGCAGGCCCAGGATCATCCCGCCGAAGATCAGCAGCGACACCGCGACCACGACGAGTTTGGGCACGAATGTCAGCGTCTGCTCGTTGATCGACGTGGCGGCCTGCACCATGCCGAGGATCAGGCCCGACAGCAAAGCCGGGATCAGGATCGGGGCGGCGGCAAGTGCCAGCACCCACAAAGCTTCGTGCGCGACGGTAAGGAAATATTGGCTGTCCATCGCGGCGCTACCTCATGAAACTATTGGCAAGACTGCCCATCGCCAATGCCCAGCCGTCGACGAGGACGAACAGCAACAGCTTGAACGGCAGCGAAATAATCGTCGGCGACACCATCATCATGCCGAGCGACATCAGCACGGACGCGACGATCAGATCGATGACGATGAAGGGCAGGAAAATCAGGAACCCGATCTGGAACGCAGTCTTGAGCTCGCTGGTCACAAAGGACGGCAGCAGCACCGAATAAGGCACGTCAGCCGCATTGGCATAAGGCCCCGATTTGGCGATCTGCGCGAACAGCGCAATGTCCTTCTTGCGGGTCTGCTTCAGCATGAAGCTGTGGAGCGGCACGGCGGCGGTCTTGATCATGTCGGTCGCGCCGATGCGCCCTTCGGCATAGGGCTGGATCGCGGTCTTGTTCATCGCGTCGATTGTCGGTGCCATCACAAAAAACGACAGGAACAGCGACAGGCCGATCAGCACCTGGTTGGGCGGTGTCTGCTGAAGCCCCAGCGCCTGACGCAGCAGCGACAGCACGATGATGATCCGCGTGAAGCTGGTCATCATCAGCAGGATGCCGGGCAGGATCGACAGCAGCCCCATGATGATGAGGACTTGCAAGCTCAGCGCGAGCGGTGCCTTGCCACCGCCGCCAAGGTCCCCCAGCGCGCGGTCGACGGCATCGCCGACGCCGGGCGCCGCCGGGGCGGCGGGCGCGGGAACGGCTTGGGCAAAGGCCGGATTGGCGATGATCAGCGCGGCGACAATCGCCAGCAGCACGATCACCCAGCGACCGGGATAGGATTTGCGCGGCGGTGTCGCCTCACGGAACAGGCTCGGGCGGGCGGTGTCGCCCAGACGGCGGACGATCGCCATTATTTGTCCCCCCGGTCGATCAGCGTCACGCCCCCACGCCCGACCGAAACCAGCAGCTTGCGCCCCTCAAACTCAAGCACCGCGAGCTTGACGCCCGTCGATACCATCATCGTTTCCTTGACGACGAGCATCCGGTCACCCGACTGGCCGGGAATGCGATCCTGGAGGCGGCGCCACAGATAAAGCGAGCCGATCATCAGCCCGCACACCAAGGGCAACATCACTGCCAGCTTCAGGATATATTCCCACATCATGATCAGCGGCTCGCGCGCTTTTCGGGGCTCACCAGCTCGGTCATGCGCACGCCGAAACGTTCGCCGACCGTCACCACTTCGCCGCGCCCGATGAGCGTGCCGTTGACGAAAACATCGAGCAGATCATTGGCTTGGCGGTCGAGCTCGATCACGCTCGCTTCGCCCAGCGCGAGCAATTCGCGCAGCGAGAGGCTGGTCGATCCGATTTCGACGGTCAGCTTGACATCGACGTCCTGCAGCAGCCGGAAATTGGCCGCCACCGCGCCGTCGACGGGGAATCCGCCGGTCAGGTCGTTCATTCGAAATCCCCTTCGTCCTTGAATGCCAATTGCGTAATCTTGATCGCGGCCCGCCCGTTGGCGGTGCCGACGGTGCCGAGCCCGAGCCGGTCGTTGCCGACCATCACTGGCACATCGACGCCGAAGCTGATCGGGATGACGTCGCCCGCCTGCAAGTCCATCAGCCGCGCGAGCGAAATGACGGGCTCGTCGAGCACCGAGCGCACCGGAAAGCGCACGCCCATCACGGCGCGGGTCAGGCTGGTGCGCCACGCTGGGTCGGGCTCGGCGGTGCGGCTGACGACCTTGCCGGTCAGTTGCGGCGCATGCGGCTTGAGCGCTGCAACGGGGTAGATAAGATCAAGGAAAGTCGGCTTGGCCGTCCCCGCCGAAATGCCAAAGCGCGTGACGATCACCGCATCATCGGCGTCGAAGCTTGCCAGCATCGCCGGGTTTGATTCGGGATTGCCGGGGGTAAAGTCGATCCGCGCGAGCGGTTCCCACGCGGCCTTCAACGGCGGGGCGATCATGCCGCCGAGCCGAACGATCATCGCTTCAGCTGCAGGCGAGAATTCACTCGGCATCGGATGCGGCGCATCGCCATTGCCGCCGAAGAACAGGTCGAGCAGTTCGAGCACGAACTTGCCGTCCGCGATCAGCATCGCCCGCCCCGGGGTGGGCGCCATGACCAGCGGCAGCCAGGCGGACAGCGCTTCGGGGCGCTCGGCACGGTAATCGGCGAAGCGCTGGACCACGAGCGGTTCGGCCCAGACGCGCAGCTCGCGACGCAGCAGCGGCTCGAACACGCCCCGCATCGACCGCGCAAACAGCGCCGACAGATGCTGGAGCGTGTGCAAGTCGCCGAACGGGTTCAGATTCTGCTGCCCGAGCACAGCGGTGCGCGCGATCAGCGGCCCCGCGCGGTCACGCGTGCGGCGATCGGATGCGGTCGCCAAATCTGAAGCCTCGTTAACCATGTCTCACTGAACAACGAAATTGGTAAAGTAGACGTTACCAACGCCGCCAAAGCCCTCTTTTTGTTTGAGCACGGCGTTGATCGCATGGGCGAGATGGATCTGCAGCGCGCGCTTGCCCTGCACCGTGAACACCTGGTCCTCGGTCGCATCGCCGAGCGCGAGCAGCACCGCCGAGCGCACCGCGATTTCATGCGTCTTGAGCGATTCGATGACGCGCTCGTCATAAGGCGTCGAAATCGCGATCCCGACCTGGACGAAGTGGACGCTGTCCTTCAGGTTCGACGTGAATTCCTTCTCCATCGTGTAATAGGTCGAGGCGAATTTATCGCCGCCCGCCCCCATCGGCCCGTGGCTGCTCGCGCTGCCGCCGCCTTCGCCGTGGCCGCCTTCGCCGCCGCCGGTCGCGCTGACGCGCTTTTCTTCGCTCTTGGGGACCAGTTTGGGCTTGTCATAGGTCGGCTCAGCCGCATGCGCGCCGCCGCCGATCAGCCCCGACTGCATGGCATAAAGCCCGCCCGCGACGCCGCCGCCGACGAGCACCAGCACACCGACGACGAGCAGGACGATCTTCATCATGCCGCCCTTCTTTTTCTTGGGCGCCTCGCCTTCAACCACTTCGTCCTTCGCACTTGCCTTGGCCATGTTGTTTTCCCCTTGATGCTATGATGTCGATGTCACGCGATCCGATCGTCGGACGCTGAGATTTGTTCTGCCGTGATCGCCCTTGCCGAAGGGTTAGCGACCGGCGCGCTGACGACCGGTTGGCGGCGCGGTTGATCGCTGCTGCCGCCATCGACGCCGGTTTGCCCCAACCGCAGCCCGCGCGCCTCGGCGAGTTCGGCGAGACGCGGCTGCGCTTGGCTGAGCAGATCGCGCGTCGCGGCCTGATCCGCGGTGAAATGGACGTGAAGCGTCTCGCCATTCTGGCGCAGCGCAATGTCGATCTTGCCGAGCGCTTCGGGCACCAGCCGAATGCGGGTATCGGCGGCGTTCGCAGCATCGCGCGCGGCGTCGACCCGGTCGATCAGCCGCTGCGGCCAGTCTTCGCGGGTGGTGTCGAGCGCGCGCGGTGCGAGCACGACGGGCCGCGCATCGCCGACCGCGATTGCCTGCGCGGCGGTCGTAATGTCGGTGATATCGGTGGGCGCTTCGATCCGGGTCGGCTTGGCCTGCGCCAACGCAATCGCGCGGGCAAACGCATGCACGGCGGGCTGGGGCGTGCCGCTCGCCACCACTCCCTCGGGCTTGGCCGACAAGGGAACGGTCGGCGGCAAGTCGCGCGTGACGAGCTTGAGCGCGGGGCGCGCGACGGGCGGCTGGTCGGCGAGCGCCGTTGCCGCGGCACGCCCGGCATCGATCACCTCGATCGACGGATCAAGCTTGAGCGACAAGCGACGCGACACCGGCGGCTCGGTCAGGGTCACCGGCTTTGGCGCGACCGGATCGACGTCGGCGGGTGCGCCCTTCAAAGGCAAGCGGGGCAACGTGGCGGGCGCCGCAATCGCGATCTCCTGCACGATGGGCGCTGCGTCGGCGGCGCCACCGCCACCGGCAGTGGCCACCGGCGGTAGCAGCACAACGCTCAGATAGCCCGATACCGGCTGCCCCAGCGGCTGGTCCGGCGTGGTGTCGTCGGCAGTCGTAGCTTCGTCGCCGGTCGGCGCGCGATCAGCGTCCGGCGCTGGCGTGAGCAGCACGGGATCGACCGGGGCGGGCTTGGTCGGCAGCACACGCGACACCGGCGTCGATCCAGGCTTGGCATCGGCAGGCGCCGTGCCCGGCAAAGCGGCAAGCGCGGTTTTGCCGGGGGCGGCAAGATCTTGCCGGTCGCTTGCCGGAACCGCATCGGCGCTCGCATCGGCGAGCGCACGCGCAAAATCGCCAGGCACGGCCACGACCGGCGCGGGGGCGGAGGCGACCGGCGCGAGTACCGGCAATGAAGCCGATAGAGACGGGGCAATTTCGAGCATCGATATATCCCAAGGGCACAACCGCCCTCAGGCGTTCAGCAAGGATCGTGCCGAACCCGCTTGGTGGGCGACGCTTCTTCGAGCGCGCGCATTTCCTTGATCGCGGCCACCGCCTCGCGCCGCGCGATCAGCTTTTCGACGGCGGTCTGGTCGCGCTTGGCCTCGAGCGTTGCCTGCGCCGCCTGTTCGACGCCCTGCGCGGCATGGCGTTCACGCGCGACCGCGGCCTGCGCCGACTGGTTCAAGCGCTCGCGGTAATGCGCTGCCGCCATCAGCGTGAAGGCGCCGGCGCGCTCGGCCTCGGGCGCGACATTGGCGGCTAGCTGGGCGATGCGTTCGCGCAAAGCCGTCTCGCTCGCGAGCCGTTCGTTCGCCTGCGCTTCTTCGGCGCGCACCAGCCCGAGCTGGAGCGTGCGCACGCGCAGGATGCGCTCAAGCGGAACGCCGCGCCTAGCCATCCCCGAACACCCCGATCAGCTCGGTCGCGGCTTCGTCGAGCGTCACGACATCATCGGGGTCCTGGCGGATATAGTCGAGGATCGCGGGATGATAGGCAATCGCCGCGTCGATCTCCGGGTCCGCCCCGCCGCGATAGGCGCCCATCAGCACCAGATCGCGATTTTCCTCATAGGTCGCGAGATGCCCGCGCAGGATCCGCGCCGCCTTCAGATGCGTCTTGCCGACGATATCGGTCATCACGCGGCTGACGGAGGGGCCAATGTCGATCGCGGGATAGACGCCGCGCTCGGCAAGCTGGCGCGACAGCACGATATGCCCGTCGAGGATCGAGCGCGCGCTGTCGACGACCGGATCATTGCCGTCGTCGCCATCGGCCAGCACGGTGTAGATCGCGGTGATCGACCCGCCCGACGAGACGCACGTCCCTGCGCGCTCGATCAGGTTCGGCAGCATCGCAATTGCGCTCGGTGGATAGCCCCGCGCCGACGCGGGCTCGCCAAGCGCCAGCCCGATCTCGCGGCCCGCATGCGCCACGCGGGTGAGCGAATCCATGATCAGCAGGACATTCTTGCCCTCAGCGCGAAAAGCCTCGGCAATTGCGGTGGCGCGCAAGGCGCCGCGGATGCGCAGCACCGGCGAGTGATTGGCCGGCACTGCGACCACGACCGAACGCGCGCGCGCATCGCCTGCAAGCTTGGTTTCGAGGAAGTCGGCGACTTCGCGCGAGCGCTCACCGATCAGCCCGATGACGATGACATCGGCTTGGGCCGCGCGCACAATCATGCCGAGCAGCACCGATTTGCCGACACCCGATCCCGCCATGATGCCGATACGCTGGCCTTGGCCGATCGTCAGCATGCCGTTGATCGCGCGCACGCCGACATCCATCGGCTGGAGCACGCGCCCCCTGTCGAGCGGCGATTGCAGCTTGCCGCCGAGCGGCCAATGCCCCGCGCCGCGCACCGGCCCCAGCCCGTCGATCGGCTTGCCGGCGCCATCGACGACGCGCCCGAGCAGCGCCTTGCCGACTTCGGCCTCCCCCGGCGGGCCAATCGGGCGCACCGGCGCATGCGGCAGCAACGGCGCCGAGCCGCCGAGGTTCATCATCAGCGTGCGGTCGCCACGAAAGCCGATCACTTCGGCTTCTACCCGGCCCTTGCCCGAACCGACCGAGCAGACGGTGCCGACCGGCAGGGCCAGCCCGGTCGCTTCCATCAACAAGCCGTCGAACGAGGCCAACCGCCCCGACACGCGCGGGGCAGGCGCGAAATCGGCGCGCGCCACTGAATCGAGATAATCGCCGGTGAAGCGGTTCAGCATAAGGGCGGCAGCGCCACGCGCTCGATCGCGGCGGCGAGTTGTTCGAGCCACAATTCGGGGCCTTCCTCGACGATCGTCGAGGCAGCTTCGAGCACGAACGAACCGCGCGAAACGCTTTCGTCGCCCACCGGAAAGATCGTCGTCGGCAAGCGATCCTTGAGCAGATCGATATCGTCGGGATGGACGCGTAGCAGCGCCGATTCGGCGGCGTCCGCGAGCAAGACCGTCGCTGCGTCGATCCGCGCCGCCAGCACGTCCCCCGACACGCCGACCTCGCCAATCATCTTGGTGACCAGAAACATCACCGTCTCGCGCAACTGGCGCGCGAGCGCGTCGCGGTCGATCCGTTCGGATGATTTGAGCGCGGCGGCCAGTGTCGCAAACAGCGTCACATCGCGCTCGCCCGCCGCATCGTCGAGCGCACGGGCATGCGCCATCCCCTCGGCAAAAGCCTGCGCGCGTGCTGCCGCAATCGGGTCGGCGAAATTCTCCTGCGCAGTGTCGGCACCGTCCTCATCATGATCCTCCGGCGCGAAGGATCGCGGCCCAACGGGCTGCGGCGCAAACGACTGCGGCCCCGCCGGCCGATCACTCTTGCGGCGCCCGTGATTGGCGCGCGCCTTCAGATCAGCGGGCGCAAAGGGATCGCTTGCGACGAGCGCAAGATGCGCGCGCGCCGCCGGATCGTGACGCGAGACAAAGCCGGCGGCAAAGCCGGGCAGATCAGACATAATCGTCGTCGCCCCCGCCCATCATGATCGTGCCGTCCTTGGCGAGCGCGCGCGCGATCTGGATGATCGCCTTTTGCGCTTCGAGCACTTCGGACAACCGCATCGGCCCGCGCGCTTCCATTTCGTCGCGGATACCGTCAGCGGCACGCGCCGACATGCAGCCGAGGAAGCGGTTGCGGGCAGCTTCGTCGACCCCCTTCAGCCCGCGCACGAGCAGATCGCCGTCGATGTTGCGGATCAGCGTGCCCAGATTCTTGTCGTCGAGCTCGAGCAGATTGTCGAACACGAACATCGCTTCCTCGATCGCGCGCGCAACCTCGCGGTCGATCTTGGCGAGCTTGGGCATCACGCGCTGCTCGGTCGATTTGCGCGACGACTGCATGATCTTGGCGGCTTCGCGCGTGCCGCCGAACACCACACCGGCAGCCTGACCACCAAGGCCAATCCGCTTCGACAGCACCAGCTTGAGCGTCTCAATCGCTTCCTGTGTGATCGGCCCCAGCTTGGCGATGCGGTGGAGCACATCGGGCTGGATTCCGTCAGGCAAGAGTTCGAGCACCTGTGCGCCGACCGAAGGCTCCAGATTGGCAATCAGCACGGCGGCGATCTGCGGATGCTCCTTCTCGATCAGCTGGGCGATGTCGCTGGCATCGAGCCAGGCAAGCAGTTCAATCGCGCCCGCATCCTGCGCCGGTGTAATCCGCGCGAGCACGCTTTCGGCCTTTTCGGCGCCGAGCGCGCGCGTCATCATCCCTTCGATCCGCGGGCGCGGGTCAAAGCCGATCGCGGTACGCTCCCGCGCGCGGTCGACGAAATCGTCAAGCACGCCCTCGACCTCATTCTCGCTGACATCGGCAACCGCGAACATCGCCTTGCCAAGCTGGCGGACTTCCTCGGGATCGAGCTTTTGCAGGATTGCCGCCGCTTCGTCGTCGCCGACGAGCATCATCAGCACGGCGGCGCGTTCGACGCCGCTATACTGGCGCGGTGTCGCGTCGGTCTGGGCAACGGGATCGGCCATCAGCGTGCATCCGCCTTGATCATGTCGCGCACGGCGAGCGCCGCACGGGTCGGGTTGTCGCGGGTGAAGCCGCGCACCATGCCGATACGCTCGTCATAGCTGCGCGCCTGGTCGAGCATGTCAATCGACACCGGCACTTGCTGCCCCGCCGCGTTGAGCGCGATCGGTGGTTCGCCCGCAATCTCATTGGGGACCGCGACTTGCGCCTCGGTCGAGCCGCTGTTGGCGAGCGCCAACCGGGGGCCGCCGTCGTCGCGCTTGCGCGTCATCGACTTGACGATCGGACGGACGCCGAACAGCACGAGCAGCAGCGCGACGATGATCGCTGTCCCGTTGCGCGCCGCGACCGCGACCCAGCTCGCATCATACCAGGGCGCCTTTTCATCGAGCGGCGTGGGGCCTGCAAATTTGCGGGCAACCACAATCACCTGATCGTTGCGCGCAGCGTCATAGCCGACGGCGGCACGGACGAGCTGCGTGATCTGCTGGATTTCAACGGGGCTGCGCGGCTTGCCCTTTTCAGGGTCACGCAGCAGCACCGCGACCGACAGCCGCTTGATCTGGCCGGGAATGGCGCGCGTGACCGAGACTTCCTTGTCGAGATCATAGGCACGCGCGTAATTTTCCGCCGCCTTGGGCAGGGCTGCGGGTGTCGCTGCTGCCGCTGTCGCAGCGGGCGTCCCACTCGCGGCAGGCGTCGGCGTCGGCGTCGGCTTGGGCGCCGTCACCGTGCTCGGCGGCGGCGGCGTGTTCGACAGCGCGCCGGGGATGCCGCCGGGCTGGGCGCCCGCGCCGTCCTTGGTCTCGCCGGTCCAATTGCCCTGCTCGGCACGCAACGCGCCCGACTTGTCATAGCTTTCGCGCGTCGCCTGGGTTTCGTCGAGATTGACCTCGGCTTGAATTTCGGCCGAAAAATTGCCCACGCCGACCAGCGGCGTCAGCATTTGCGCGAGTTGCTGGCGATATTTGTCCTCGATCCGGCGCTGAAAATCGATCCGCGCCTGACCTGCGATCGATCCGCCATCCTGGCCGGGGGCATGCGTCAGCAGCGCGCCCATCTGGTCGACGATCGTCACCATATCGGGCTTCATGCCCGGCACCGACGAAGCCGTCAGATTGACGATCGAGCTGACCTGCGCATCCGACAGGCTGCGCCCGGGCTGAAGCTTGACGATCACCGAGGCCGAAGGTTGGGCATTGTCGCGCACGAACACGCTCGATTCCGGCATGGCGAGGTGGACGCGCGCTTCAGCAACCGCGTCGATTTCCTCGATCGACTTGGCCAGCTCGGTCTCGCGCGCCTGACGCAACCGCTCGCCTTCAACCGCGCGGCTCACGCCCATCGGCAGTTGATCGAGCAAGGCATAACCACCCGGTGCCGCCTTGGGCAGGCCTTGCCCCGCGAGCAACAACCGCGCCCGCGAATAATCATCCTCGGCAACCGTCAGCGCGCCGGTGCCGCTGTCGATCTTGCTTGAGATATTGGCCGCCTGCAGTGCCGTCGTGACCGCCGCCTTGTCGCTGTCGGGCAGTGCCTGGAACAGGATCTTCTGCGGCGGCGTCGCCAGCATCAGCCAGGCGGCAGCGGCACTGGCGATCAGGCCGATCAGCAGCACCATTGGCAGGCTACGGCGGACAATCGGCTGGGCGAGCAGATCATTGATCTGCCGCACCGGGTTGGCGAAGCGCTCGGGGAGCACGGGCGAAGGGGTGAGTTGCGTGGCCATCGATTATACCGGCATGCTCATAATGTCCTTATAGGCGGACAGGAGTTTGTTGCGGACTTGCAGCGTCGCTTCAAAGCCAACGGCGGCTTCCTGCCGCGCGAGCATCACTTTCGCGATGTCGACGGTTTCGCCGCGTTCATAGGCTTCGCTCACCTGGCCCGCGCGCTGCTGGCCAGCGTTGACCTTGTTGAGCGCATCTTCGAGGCTGGCGGCAAAATTCTTGGGCGCGGCGCTGGTCGGCGCGGTTGGCGTCGCGGCGACCGTCGCATTGGCGCGCTGAAGCGCCTGATTGCGCTCCAGAATTTGCGCCCGCAGCGCGAGCACGCGGTCGATACCGCCGCCGCCACCGATGCTGTTGACGCTCATGCCGACATCGCCCTGTTGTTGCCGCCGAGACCGGCCGTGATGTCATCGCCCTGCTCGCGCGCCCGGGCGAGGCGGTAGCGCAGCGTGCGCTCCGAAATCCCGAGCCGCCGCGCGGTTTCGACCCGGCTGCCGCCGCACGCCGCGAGCGTGTCACGGATCGCCTGAAATTCGCGCATCTGCACGATGTTGTTGAGCGTTTCGGGCGCGTCGTCGCGGCGCGGTGCTGCGAGCGGCGTGGGCCGATCGAACAGGATATGCGCCGCGCTGATCGTGTCGCCCGCGGCGAACAGCAGCGCGCGCTGGACGACATTTTCAAGCTCGCGGACATTGCCCGGCCAGTCATGCGCCATCAGCACTTCGACCGCCGAGGCATCGGGCCACGGGATCACGCTGCGGCCCTGCGAGTGGCGCAGCACCAAGGTCGCGGCGAGTGCGGGAATATCCTGCGGCCGCTCGGCCAGCGGCTTGGTGTTGAGTGGAAACACGCTCAGCCGGTAATAAAGATCGGCGCGGAATCGCCCGGCGGCGACTTCGCCTTGCAAGTCACGGTTGGCACACGCAATCACGCGCACGTCGATCGGCTCGGGGGTCGACGCGCCCAGCGGCACGACTTCACGTTCCTGCAGCGCACGCAGCAGCTTGGCCTGAAGATTGATCGGCATTTCAGCGATTTCGTCGAGCAGTAGCGTGCCGCCATTGGCGGCGCGGAAAAACCCCTCGCCGCCTGACGACGCGCCGGTAAAAGCGCCTTTCTGGTGGCCGAACAGCAAGGCTTCGAGCATCGATTCAGGCAGCGCGGCGCAGTTGATCGCGACAAAGGGCTTGGCCGCGCGGGTCGAGCCGAGATGGATCGCGCGCGCGAGCACTTCCTTGCCGGTGCCGGTCGGGCCGTTGATCAGCACGGTGATATCGGCAGCGGCAACGCGTTCGGCGAGCGCATAAAGCGCGAGGCTTTCGGGGTCGGCGGCGGTCGGCTGGTCAGGACCTGCCACCAAGGCGCGGGCAAAAGCATCGCCGATCGCCTGATCCTCAGGACCATAAGCGATCCGCGCAGGATTGCCGTCGCGCGAGGGCGTCACGTGGCGACCTTCGCTGCCGACAATGACGGTGCGGGCGGGCGCCGGCGGGACTTCGCCCTCGGCGATCAGGAACAGATCGCCCGGCGCGGGCTTGCCATCCTCGAACGAGCCGAGCTGGAAGCCCTGCGCGCGCAGCGACGAAATCAGCGCGTATTTCTGCCGGAGAACGGCGGCAGAAGGAAAAATCGAACGCATCAAAAAGCCCCCTTGGTCGCCCCCAATGTGCGGGCGAGATGGTAAATCACTGGTTAACCAAGCCCCTGCCCGGCAATTTTTTTCCGCATTGCCGCGCCGGCTTGCCGCCCACGGTCAATAATAGAATTGCAAGTCCCATGCCGAATCAGCGGCAAAGACGAAGTTTGCGAATCTGCTTAATGTTGCGCGCGCGCTGCCGTTTGTTGGTTCGACGGCACGGCTCTTCCGGTGGGGGGCGGTGGGGACGTCGGACTGTTACATGGAGACACGGAAATGACCGTTATCGGAACCAACGTCGCCGCTCTGAAGGCGACCAATGCCAACAACGCCGCTTCGCAGGCACTGTCGAACAGCATCGAGCGCCTGTCGACTGGCAAGCGCATCAACTCGGCCAAGGACGACGCCGCTGGCCTCGCCATCGCATCGTCGTTCACCGCGCAGATCCGCGGCCAGAGCCAGGCGATCCGCAACGCCAACGACGGCATTGCGCTCGCACAGACCGCCGATGGCGCGCTGGGCGAAGTCACCAACATTCTGCAGCGCGTTCGCGAACTCGCGGTTCAATCGGCTTCGGGCACATATGCCGCCGCCGATCGCACCAACCTGCAGGCCGAAGTTACGCAGCTGCAGGGTCAGCTGACCGACATCCAGTCGAAGACGACCTTCAACGGCGTCGCACTGGTCGGCACGGCGGCTGCAACGGTTGCCATCCAGACCGGCGCAAACGGCGCCGATACGGTCAACCTGAACGTCGGCGGCGTCGATCTGACGGCGGCGCTTGCAGCAACGGTCGCCACGCCGGGCGGCGCGACGGCAGCACTGACCACGCTCGACACCGCACTTGCGGCGGTCAACACGCAGCGCGCGACGCTGGGTGCCGGCCAGAGCCGTCTGGGTTCGGTCGTCAACACGCTGACCTCCAGCGTTTCGAACCTGACCGATGCCCGCAGCCGGATCGAAGACGTCGACTTCTCGACCGAAACGACCAACCTCGCCCGCGCGCAGATCCTCAGCCAGGCTTCGACCGCGCTGATCAGCCAGGCGAACCAGTCGCAGCAGGGTGTGCTCCAGCTGCTCCGCTAAGACACGTAACCGCGTAACCGGCCCCGGGGCATCCCCCCAATCAGCGTCGGGACCGGACCTTGCCGCAAGGCAGGAAACAGAAACCCCGGTGGCGACGTTCGCCACCGGGGTTTTTCGTTGTTTGTCATCCTTTTGGATGGTTAAGCGGATCGTTGCGCGGTCGTTCCTTATTGTAGGACTGCATCGCGCCCATCTTGGGTTGCGCGGGTCCCGAGAGTGAATTGGGGGACCATATGACTGTTATCGGAACCAATGTCGCCGCGCTGAAGGCGACCAATGCCAACAACGCCGCGTCGCAGGCATTGTCAGGCAGCATCGAACGCCTGTCGACGGGCAAGCGCATCAACTCAGCCAGAGACGACGCCGCAGGCCTTGCGATCGCTTCATCGTTCACCGCGCAGATCAAAGGCGCAAGCCAGGCGATCCGTAATGCCAACGACGGCATTGCGCTGATCCAGACCGCCGACGGTGCCGCGCAGGAACTGACCAGTCTCTATCAGCGCGCACGCGAACTCGCCGTTCAAGCGGCATCGGGCACCTATAGCGATGCCGACCGTGGCAATTTGTTCGCCGAAGTGGCGCAGATCTCGCAGCAGGTCGACAAGATCGCGCTGAATACGACGTTCAACGGTGTAGCGCTCGCCGGTTTCGCCGCCGGGACGGTGGACATCCAGACCGGATCGGGCAGCGGCGACAAGATTACGCTGAGCATCAGCGGCATTGCATTGGGCGGCACGCTTGGCACGCCCGATAACAGCGTCGCGACCGCGACCGCATTGCTCGGCACGACCGACGCCGCACTCCAGAGCATCTCGACGTTTCGCGCGACGCTTGGTGCGCAGCAGAGCCGCCTGGGATCGGTCGTCAACACGCTGACGACCAATGTCGCCAACCTGACCGATGCCCGCAGCCGGATCGAAGACGTCGACTTCTCGGTGGAAACGACCAACCTCGCCAAGGCCCAAATCCTCAGCCAGGCGTCGACGGCGCTCATCAGCCAGGCCAACCAGTCGCAGCAGGGCGTGCTTCAGCTGCTCCGCTAAGACCCGTAACCGCGTACCCGGTCCCGACGCATCCCCCCCCCCGGCGTCGGGACCGGACCTTGCCGAAAGGCAGGAAACAGAAACCCCGGTGGTTTGAGCGCCACCGGGGTTTTTGTGTTTTGGGAATTCGATACCCTTATGAACCCCCGTCCCGCTCGTTTCGAGCGAAGTCGAGAAACGCAGCGCAGCGCCTGTGGCCTGTTTCTCGACTGCGCTCGAAACGAACGGGTCAGGATAAGCGCATAGAATTCTACAAACGGCGCACCAGCGCCCGTTGCAGCTTGTCGTGCGCTGCCTTTTTGATCTGGCACACCCGCGCCGAGCCGACGCCGATCACCTGGCCGATTTCCTCGAGGTTCATCTCCTCGACATAATAAAGCTGGATCACTTGCGCCTCGCGCTCGGGCAGGTCGCCAATCGCAGCGGCCAACATCGCGCGCTGATCAGCATCGGCGAGTTGCTCGAACGCATCGGGATCGTGGCTCGCGAACAGCGCCGATTCGTCCTGATAAACATCGTCGATCGAATCAAACATCACCGGCTCGGCAGTCGCATAGTCCGAGCGCAGCTTGTCGACGCCGACGCCGAGCTTGGCGGCAACCACGGCTTCGTCGGGCCGTTTGCCGGTCTCAGCAACCAAAGCCGCGACGGTTTCCTGATAGGCTTTGCGGCGGCGCATCGCCCCGCGCGTGATCGTCGCCTGTCGCCGCAGCTCGTCGATCATCGACCCGCGCACCCGCGTCAGCAGATATTGCTCGAAGGTGACGAGCCCGCGATCCTCGAACGACGACGCGGCTTCGATCAGCGCGACGAGGCCGATCTGGATCAGATCCTCAATCTCGATCGCGCTGCTCATGCTGCCGTGCACGTGCCACGCGACCCGGCGGACGAGCGGCGCGTGCTTCTTCGCGAGCGCCGCCAGATCGGGGCGCATCTTGCCCTTGCGGCCATAGACGAGCGGCGTGGCGGCCTCGAAAGCCTGGTGGAGAGGCGGCGCGGTCATGCAAGCGCCGCCGGCGCACCGATGACGGCGACGACTTCAACCGATTTTTCTTCGGGCACTTCGAAAAAGCTCATGACCGGCGTGTCGGGCATCACCGATTTGACGAGCCTGCGGATCGCGAGCCGGATCGTCGGCTGGACGACGAGCACGAACGGCTTGCCGTCGTCGATCAGCGGTTGCGCGGCGCGTTGCAGTGCTTCGACAATGCGGCGGCCGAGATCGGGCTCGATCGCGTGGCGGCGCGACGGGTCGGAGCGGACGGCCTGCCCGAGCAAGGCTTCGAGCTGACCTTCGAGCGTCATCACGCGCAACGCCTCGCGCGGGCCGCACATTTTCTGGATGATCAGCGCGCCGAGATCGGGGCGGATCGCCTCGATCAGTTCCTCGGCATCGAGCGTTTTTTGCGCGGCAACCGCGATGGCCGCTGCAATCCGGCGGAATTCCTTGAGCGGAATTCCCTCTTCGAGCAGCCCGCGCAGCACCTGCGTCAGCACCGTCAACGGCACCGGCTGCGGCGACAGCGCGGCGACGAGGTTGGCAGCACGCTCCTTCAGATTGTCGAGCAGATTCTGCACTTCGTCCTGGCCGAGCAGATCGGCGGCATGCGCGCTGAGCAGATGGTTGAGATGTGTCGCGATCACCGTCGAGGCATCGACCACCAGATAGCCCGCGCCGGTCGCTGCATCGGCGTCCGCCGGCGAAATCCACACCGCATCGAGCCCAAAGGTCGGGTCCTTGGCTTCCTTGCCGTGCAAGCGGCCATAGGCCTGCCCGGTATCGAGCGCGAGCATGTCGTCGGGCGAGACCACATCATCGCCGAGCACCACACCGCCCACCACGATACGATAGGCATAGGGCGGCAGATTGATGTCGTCGCGCACGCGCACTTGCGGCACGACGAAGCCCAATTCCTTCGACAGCTGGCGGCGCACGCCGGTGATGCGGCCCATCAACTGGCTGCCACGCCGCTCATCAACCAGCGGCACCAGCCCGTAACCAATGTCGAGATTGATCTGCAGCGTGTCGGCGACTTCGTCCCAGCCGATCTGCGACGGATCGACCACGGCGGGCGGGGCTGCCTCCACCACTTTCGGGCGAGCAGCGGCGCGCGCGGTGCGATACGCCAGATATCCGGCAGCGGCAGCAGCAGGCAGGATGATGGCATGTGGCATTCCCGGCATCACGCCGAGCAGGAACAGGATCGCGGCAACCGGCGTCCACGTCCGCGCCGAACCGAACTGGCTGCCGATCTGGCCCGCCAAATCCATGCTCGATGTCACCCGCGTGACGATCGTCGCGGCGGCGATCGACAGCATCAGCGACGGAATCTGCGCAACCAGCGCATCGCCAATCGCCAGCAGCACATAATTATGCGCGGCGTCACCGATCGTCATGCCGTGGCTGAGCGGCCCCAAAATCATCCCGCCGATGATGTTGGCGGCAAGGATCAGCAGGCCCGCGATCGCATCGCCCTTCACGAACTTCGACGAACCGTCCATCGATCCGTAGAAATCGGCTTCGGTCGACACTTCGATCCGGCGCGCCTTGGCTTCGTCGGGGGTGATGAGGCCCGCGTTCAGATCGGCGTCGATCGCCATCTGCTTGCCCGGCAAGGCATCGAGCGTGAAGCGCGCCGACACTTCGGACACACGCCCCGCGCCCTTGGTGACGACGATCATGTTGATGATGACGAGGATCGCGAACACGAACAGCCCGACGATATAGTCGCCGCCGATCAGGAAGGTGCCGAACGCTTCGATCACCTTGCCCGCCGCCGCTTCGCCTTCATGGCCATGCACCAGCACGACGCGGGTCGAGGCGACGTTCAACGACAGCCGGAACAAGGTCGCGAACAGCAGCACGCTTGGGAAGGCCGAGAAATCGAGCGGTTTCTGCGCGTTCAGCGCGACCATCAGCACCGCCAGGCTGATCGTGATGTTCATGATGAAGAAGAAATCGAGCGCGATCGCCGGGATCGGCACCACCATCAGCAGCACCAGCAGCAGAATCGCCACCGGCAGCGCCGCGCCGCGTGCCGCCAGCCCTGCATTGAAACGCGGCAATGCGAGTCCGGCCATTACAGGCCACCCAATTGCGCGAGCAGCAGATAGGCGAGGCGCGCATTATCGGGCGACGGGCGCAGGATCGCCGTCGCCGCCTGCGTCGAGCGCGCGCCGCCGTTGAGCTGGTCAAGCGTCGCCTGCGCCCAGCGCGTCGCCCCGCTCGTGCTTTCGCCATTGCCGGGAATAATCTCGGCCGCATCAGCGATCCCCTCGCCCAGGACGGCCGAGGCGAGGCCCGTCGCGCCCGCGCGCCCCGCGCCCGTATCGAGCTTGGCGGCAAAGCGGTCGTAGATTTCAGCCACCGTGCGCGGCTGGCCGTTCGCGCCATAGAAAATGCCGCGATTGCTGCGCGCGGCTGCGGGAAACAGCGCCGCGCCGATCTGGTCGGGATTGCTCTGCAGCGTCGACAGGAATTTGCGCGCGCCACCCAAGCCGAGGAAATGCGCCATATAAAGATCGGTGCCGGTTGCCTGACGGCCAAGACTCGCTTCGATCCCGGCCTTATTGTCGGCGGCATGTTCGGCGGCCATCAGCGCCGATGCCTGCGGATCGTTGCGCAGGTTGAGGATGGCTTGGCGGATGCCCGCGTCGCCGACCGCCAGCTTGCCATTCGCGCCCGGCTGGATCGCATCGGCGGCCCAGCCCAGCCCATGTTCGGCGCCGTGTTTCTTGACGACCGACAGCCAGCTTTGTTCGATGAATTGATAAAGGCCCTTGGCGCTCGACGTCGGCGCCTTGGCCGCAGCGTTCAGCCCGCTTTCGACCTGAGCTTGCCCGAGCAAATAGTTGAAATCGATTCCGGTTTTGGCGGACGCCAGCGCGATGGCCGACTGGACGCTCCCCTGAACGCTGGCGATTGGATTGACGCTCATCGCTTCCCTGCTGCTTAGGCCTTATTCAGCCCATAGATCAGCAAGGTTCGTGCCAGTTGAGGTCGTCGCCCTGGCCGGCATCAGTTGTCTGGTCCAACCTTTAATCCGCTCGTGCTGAGCTTGTCGAAGCACCGTCCTTCTGCTTCGAGCCGCTCGCAAAAGAAGAACAGCCCTTCGACAAGCTCAGGGCGAACGGTGAAAGCGCAAGGACCTTAATCGAACGAGGGGGTTAGGCGAAAGCGTGACCGCCGGGGCGATAGGCGGCGCGACCGTCGCCCGCGAGCTGCTGGAGCCGGCGGCGGACATTGGCGCTCATCAGATTGACGTAAATCCGGCAGGTTTCGTTCAGCCGGTGCGCTTCTTCGGCGAGCGCGCGCAAATCCGAGGTCGGCGGCGTGTGATCGAGCGCGGCAACCGCGTCGATCGCGACCAGCTTGGTCTGCGTCGCGCGTTCGAGCCCGACGACGTCATTCGCCTTCAGCGCGGCGATTTCAGCGTGGAGCGCTTCGATCACGCCGACCAGAGCATCACGACGGGTCATGCGGGATCCAGTTCAGCTTGAGCGCGATCAGACGATCGGCAACGTTTTCGGGTGAAAGCGGGTAAGTGCCCGTCGCAATCGCATTGCGGATGCGCGCGACGCGATTGTCGTCGACCGGCGGCGACCCTGCGAGCTCACCGACCAGCCCCTGCAGCACGGCAGCGGTGGTCGAGGGTTCGGCGGCGCTGGGCGTGGGTGCAGCCACGACCGGCTGGGCGACAGGCGCAGCGGTGCGTGTGCTGGTCACCCGCTCGGTTGCCGTTACTGGCGCTGCACTGATCCGATCGACCATATTGCGACCTTCGCTTTTTGCTGCTTCGAAGGGGGAAACGACAGTCTTCAACAAAACTTAAGAGAAAAATTCACAAAAAATTTAGTGGGCCACTATCACCTTGAAAAACCGGGCAAAGTTGCGCGTCCGGCTTCGAGCGCAATCGCCTGAATCGGCTTCTTCGGGCCAGTAACATCGACCAGCAACCGCGCGCCGACAGCGGCATCGGTCATCGCAATGCCGTCGCGCGTCACCGAAAAACCGCCGCTATTGACCTCGACGCTCACCGGATCGCCGCGCTTGATCACGACTTCGGGCTTGGCCGCCACCACTGGCGCCGGGGCGGCAGCGGCAGCAGGCGGCGGTGCGGATACTGCCGGCATAAGCACCGGCACGAAAACACGCCATTCGGCATCGGCGCAGGTGATGACCACCGCATCGTGATTATCCTGCCGCCACTTCATCATCAGCGTCGAGCATGACGCGAGCTTCAACCGGGGGTCGACCGGCGTGCGCGCGCCGCCTTCGGTGCCGATCGGCTTGCCGGTGAAGCTGGCAACCGCGCGGTCGAGCGTCGCAGTATCCTGAAACGGGGTCTCAGCCAGCGCCGGTGCGGCGATGCCGAGCAGCAGACAAGCGATGATCGGTTTCATGTGTCTCTCCGTGGGGACCGCGCGCGGGCGGCAAAAGGGGGTTGCCGGGCGGCAGATCATTGCCGCTCCCCGGCAAAGGCAATTGTCAGGTAAACGCCGCGCCGTCCGGGCATCACGCTCGACGCAATCGTCACCCGGCCACGCGGCAAGGCGTCGGCGTCGGCGAGCGCGGCGGCAATCGCGCGCGCGCGGTCGCTCGCGAGCAGGGCGGCGCTGCCGGTCACGGGATCGACATCGGCGGGGCTGCCATCGGCATAGCCGGTGACGCGCACGGTAACGCGGCGG
This sequence comes from Sphingomonas sp., assembly GCF_019749955.1. Lineage (GTDB taxonomy): Bacteria > Pseudomonadota > Alphaproteobacteria > Sphingomonadales > Sphingomonadaceae > Sphingomonas. The sequence goes on along the minus strand of NZ_JAIEPC010000008.1, from coordinate 26,976 downwards.
TCGCGGGTTGCTTCGCGTGCCCAGGCGATCACGGCCTCGGGCGCGGTTGGCAACGCACTGCTGCCGGCGGCAAAATCGAACATCGCAGCGGCGGCGACCGGCGACGGATCGGGGGCGACCTTCATCAGCGATGTCGTCGTACCCGCGAAACCCTGACGCACACCATCGACGATTGCGCGGCGATCAGCGCCTTGATGCGCCATCACCAGCACGAAAAAGCCGAGCAACAACAGCGCGAGATCAGCCAGCGTCACCAGCCAGATCGGCCGCGACGGTGCTGCATCGGGGAAGAAAGCCGTGCTCATGCCAGTGCCTCCATATCGTCTTCGACCATAACCGGGACGCGGCGACGCGGCGCCTCGCGCACCGCCAGCAACCGCAGCGGCGCTTCGAGCCGGAGCCGTTCGAATGCTTCCTCGCGCGCGGCCCGGCGCAGGCGCGCGGCCACCGGCAACGCGATCAGGCTGGCGAGCACCGCGCCATAAAGCGTCGCGAGCAAGGCAATCGCCATCGCCCCGCCGATTGCGGCGGGATCGTTCATTTTCAGGAACACGCGGACGAGTCCAATCAGCGTCCCGATCATCCCCATCGCGGGTGCCAGCTCGGCAGCCGCCGCCCAGACATCGATCGCGGCGACATGCCGCTCGGTGCGAGCCATGCGCCGGGCTTCGAGCAGGTCGGCGACCGCGTCACCCTCGGCGCCATCGACAATCGCGGCAACGGCGGCGGCAACATCGGGGTCGGCAATGACCGAGCGGTCGAGCGCGAGCACCCCGTGGCGCTGCGCGATCCGGCCCAGTGCGCCAATCTGGTCGATCAGCGGATCAGCCCGGAAGCGCCCGCGCGGCAGCACGCGCAGTGCCGCGACCGCGCGCGCGAGATCGCGCGCCTGCGTGCGCAGGATCAGTGCGGCAAGCGTGCCCCCCGCGACAATCGCCGCCGCAGCGGGATCGAGATAGGGCGCGATCAGGACGGTAAAGTCAGTCTCGTTCATGCGTCCCTGGGTTAGCAAGGTCCGCGCCAACTCGTTTTCGGGTGGTTGGGGCGCCCCGCGCCACCTCTCGGCGGCACCCGCTTGCCGCCCCCCGGCAAATATTTGCCGCACGGCTTGCCGCCTGCCCTCCCCTCGGCGATTTCACGGGGACTGCACGCAATTGGCACGGTGATTGCTTGGATGCTCGCGCAGGATTTTTTGCGTGAGGATATGCCACGATGGCCAACGATCTTCTCTTTGGGGTGCACGGTGCCGCGCTTGAGGTGCGTTCGCGTCGCCTCGGGCTGCTCGCGTCGAACATCGCCAATGCGTCGACGCCGGGCTTCAAGGCACGCGATGTCGATTTCCGCGAAGCGATGAAGGCCGCTGGCGGCCCGCGCGGGCTGAGCGACGGCGCGATCGATGCGGCCACCAAATATCGCGTGCCGCTCCAGGCATCGGCCGACGGCAACACCGTCGAACTCGCGACCGAACAGACCGCCTTTGCCGAAAATGCCGTCGCCTATCAGACGACGCTGTCGTTCCTGAACGGCCGCATCGGCCAGCTCACCCGCGCCTTGAGAGGCGAATAAGATGGCCGGTCAACCGCTCAACATCTTCCAGGTCGCGGGCCGCGCGATGTCGGCGCAGCTCATCCGGCTGAACACGACCGCGTCGAACCTCGCCAATGCCGGCGTCGTCTCGTCGAGCGAAGAAGCCGCCTATAAGACGATGAAGCCGGTGTTCCGCACCGAGTTCGACAAGGCATCGGGGCTGTCCACCGTCAATGTCGAAAGCGTCGTCCAGGCCGGCAACCGCCCGACCAAAAATTACGATCCGTCCAACCCGCTCGCCGACAAGGACGGCAATGTGTGGGAAGCGGCGGTCGATCAGACCCGCGAGCTCGTCGACATGATGGAGACCGCGCGCAGTTACCAAAACAACGTCGAAGTGATGCAGACGGCCAAGTCGCTGATCCTCGACACCCTCAAGCTGGGACGCTGATCATGGCGACGAGTTTCGATACCACGCTGCAAAATCTGGGGATCGGCCGCACCGCGACCAGCCCGGCGGTCAAGACGGCGGCGCAGGCCGACCAGCTCAGCCAGAATGATTTCCTGAAGCTCCTGACCGCGCAGCTCAAGAATCAGGACCCGACCGATCCGGTCGACGCGACGCAGCAGCTCACTCAGCTCGCGCAATTTTCGACCGTGAGCGGCATCAGCGAGATCAACTCGACGCTCAAGTCGATCCAGGACAAGCTCGGCAGCACCTCGACCAGCGACGCGCTCGCTTATGTCGGCCATAATGTGCTCACCGAGGGCAATACCGCTTACCCGCGCCAGTCGGGCGGGATCGCGGGCGCGGTCGATCTGGCGAGCGACGCCAGCGACGTGCGCGTCGCCATCGTCGGGCCGAACGGCTCGGTGCTCAAGACGCTGACGCTCGGTGCGCAAGCGAAGGGCACCGCCGAATTCGACTGGGACGGTATTACCGACAGCGGCGAGCAAGCCGGTGCTGGCCCCTACACGCTCAACGTCACCGCCAACAGCAATGGCCGGATCGTCGGGGCGACCCCGCTCGTCTGGGCGCCCGTCACCGCCGTATCGCTGCCCGCAACCGGCGGCCCGCAACTCACGCTGCCCGGCATCGGCACCGTGGCTGCCAGCAAGGTCCGCCAGATCGGCTGATCCCACCCCAATTTGTTTCGTCGAGGAGAGTAACCATGTCGATCTACACGTCCCTCAGCGGCATTCAGGCCGCACAGACCGATTTGTCGGTGATTTCGCACAATCTGGCGAATGTCGCGACCAACGGCTTCAAGAAGAGCCGCACCGATTTCGCCGATGTCATCGCCACATCGGTGTCGGCCAAGCCGAGCTCGGCGATTGGCGCGGGCGTGGTCGTGACCGGCAACCGCCAGCAATTCACGCAGGGCAATCTGGTCCAGTCGCAATCGTCGCTCGACCTCGCGATTTCAGGCGACGGCTTTTTCGCGGTCAAGCCGCAGCTCGGTGCTGCTGCCACCAATTTCACGCGCAACGGCGCCTTCCTCGTTGATGCCAACCGCTATGTCGTCGATGCGCAGGGCGGCCATCTGCAGGTTTATCCGGTCGACGGCAGCGGCGCGGTCGTCGCCTCAGGCCTCAGCGGTGCAGAAAGCCTGCGCCTGCCCGCGACCAGCGGCAACCCGATCGCGACCAGCACGGTCGCGCTGTCGGCCAATCTGCCCGGTGGCGCTTCGGTGCCGACGGCGGTCGCGTTCGATCGCTTCGATCCGTCGAGCTACAATAATTCGACCCAGACGGTGATCTATGACGCCGAGGGCAATCCGCGCACGCTGACCAATTACTTCCGCCGCGACACCGTCGCCAATGCCGCGACGCCGACCAGCACGTGGAGCGTTTACAGCTTCGTCGGCGACCAGCAGTTGACCGCGGGCGGCAATGCTGCCGTGACGTTGACCTTCGACAATGCCGGCGTGCTGACCTCGCCGACCACACCGACGAGCTTTGACGCCTTTACGCCGACGGGCAGCCCGAACGCGCAGACAATCGCGTTTAACCTCAGCACGGCAACCCAGCGTGCTCTGCCGTTCGACATCACGTCGCGCACGCAAGACGGCGCCGCGGTTGGCCTGATCCAGGGCGTCTCGATCGACGAAAAGGGTCTGGTCAAGGCGAGCTTTTCGAACGGCGACACCCAGAATCTGGGCCAGGTCGTGCTCGCGAATTTCACCAATCCGCAGGCGTTGCGCCAGCTTGGCAACAGCTATTGGTCGGCAACCGGCCTGTCGGGCGCGCCCGTGGTCGGCTCGGCTGACAGCAATGGCTTCGGCAATCTGCTGTCGGGCACGATCGAACGCTCGAACGTCGACACGACCGAAGAACTGGTCGCGCTGATCGCCGCGCAGCGCAGCTTTCAGGCCAATGCCAAGGCGCTCGAGACCGACAAGCAGGTCGTCCAGACGCTCTTCAACATCCAGTAATTACGCGCGAAACGGGCGCCAAGGAATCGATTGAATGGACAAGCTGATCTACACGGCGGCATCGGGGCTGAAGGCGCATCTCGCGTCGCAGGCGGCGATCGCCAACAACATCGCCAACGCATCGACGACGGGTTTCCGCGCCGATCGCGTGGTGTTCGATCAGCTCAAGGTCAGCAATTCGAGCACCTTCGCGCGCCAGCCTGCCTCCGAATCGCTCGCCGATTTCGATCGGCGCGCCGGGACCATTGCCCAAACCGGCCGCCCGCTCGACGTGGCGGTGGCCGGCGAAGCGTGGATCGCGGTGCAGGATAAGGACGGACAGGAAGCCTATACCCGGCGCGGCGACCTTCAGGTCGCGGCGTCGGGCGTGCTGGAGACCGGCGACGGTTTCCCGGTGATCGGCTCGGGGGGGCCGATCACCATACCCCCTGCGCAGAAAGTGACGATCAGCCCGGAAGGGATCGTCTCGATCATCCCGCTCGGCGCCGCCAGCGGCGCACCCGCGCAGGTGATCGATACGATCAAGCTCGCGAGCGACAAGGGCACCAAGACGGTCAAGGGCAATGACAATCTGCTCCATGTCGAGGGCGGCGGCACGCTGCCGCGCGACCTGACCGCCAAGGTCGAAACCGGCGCGCTCGAACAATCGAACGTGAACCTGACGGAAGCGCTGATCGACATGATCGAAAACCAGCGCAGCTACGAAGTGCAGGCAAATTTAATCAAGTCGGCCAAGGATTTGGACGAAAGCAGCGCGCAGCTCATGCGCCTGCCAGGCTGAAGGAATTTAGAAGATGGGCAGCGCCGCACTCCATATCGCACGCACCGGGCTCGATGCCCAGGACATGCGCATGCGCGTGATTTCGAACAACCTGGCCAACGTGAATACCACCGGCTACAAGCGCGATCGCGCCGCGTTCGAAACACTCGCCTACCAGACCGTGACCGCGCCCGGCGCGCCGAGCACGTCCGAAACGCGCTATGCGACCGGCCTCAATCTCGGCACCGGCGTGCGCATTCAGGGCACCGCGCGGATCGACACCCAAGGCACGCTCGCGCAGACTGGCAATTCGCTCGATCTCGCGCTGGATGGCGAGGGCTATTTCCAGGTCCAGTTGCCGGGTGCGCAGCTCGGCTACACGCGGGCGGGCAATTTCAGCCGCTCCGCCCAAGGCTTGCTGGTGACGGCGGAGGGCTATCAGGTCCAGCCGGGCATCACGATTCCCGAAGGCACCACCTCGATCACGATCGGCACCGACGGCACCGTGTCGGCAGTGATCCCCGGCCAGACCGAGCCAAGCCAGGTCGGCCAGATCCAAGTCGCGACCTTCCCCAACGCCGCCGGCCTGCTGTCGATCGGCGACAATTACCTCACCGAAAGCGCAGCCTCGGGTGCGGTGCTGCTTGGCATTGCTGGCCAGGAAGGGCGCGGCAACATCCGCCAGGGCGCGCTCGAAGGATCGAACGTCAATGTCGTCGAAGAACTCGTCGACATGATCGAGACCCAGCGTGCCTATGAAGTCAATTCGAAGATGATCACCGCAACCGATGAAATGCTGAAATATGTCAATCAGAACATCTAAGGCCGCGCTCTTGCTGGCTGTCGGCGCCCTTGCGTGCGTGCTCGCGTTGCCGGACCCGGCGGCCGCAGGGCTGTTTGGCAAGAAGAAACCACCACCACCCGATTTCAGCGCATCGAAGCCGGTGCCGCCGCCGCCGCCGCCCGCCAATGGGTCGATCTATCAGGCGTCGGCGGGCTATGCGCCGCTGTACGAAGGCTGGCGCGCGCGTCGCGTCGGCGATCCGCTGACGATCACGCTTGTCGAGCGCACGCTTGCGTCGAAGTCGGCGAGCTCGAAGCTCGCCAGCGACGGCAGCGCGGCCATCATCCCGCCGACCAGCGGCCCACTGTCGTTCGATCCCAATTCGGCGAAAGTCGGCGGCAATCGCGGCTTCAATGGTCAGGGCACTGCCGACCAGTCGAACACACTGTCGGGCGAGCTCTCGGTCACGGTATCCGAAGTCTATCCCAATGGCACGATGCTGGTGCAGGGCGCGAAGCGCGTGACACTCAATCGCGGCGACGAATTCGTCCAGATCAAGGGCATTGTCCGCATGGCCGATATCGACGCCGATAATCGCGTGCTGTCGACCCGCGTTGCCGACGCACAGATCGCTTACACCGGCAAGGGCGATGTCGCCCGCGCCAGCCGTCAGGGGTGGTTCAGCCGCTTCTTCTCCGTGATCAGCCCGTTCTGATGGGAAGCCCCATGCTCCGCCTGTTCCTCGCCTTTCTTATGAGCCTGTCGCTCGCGACGCCTGCTCAGGCCGACCGCGTCAAGGATCTTGGCGCCTTTCAGGGTATCCGCACCAACCAGTTGACCGGCTATGGGATTGTTGTCGGGCTGCCGGGCACCGGCGACGACAATCTGGAATATACCGTCCAGTCGCTCAAAAGCGTCGCATCGCGCTTTGGCCTGCAATTGCCCGCCAATATCAACCCGTCGCTCAAAAATTCGGCTGCGGTGCTGATCACCGCCGAACTGCCGCCGTTCGCCAAGCCGGGCCAGAAGATCGACGTCACCGTCGCCGCGCTCGGCAAAGCCAAGAGCTTGCGCGGCGGGGCGCTGATCCTGACCCCGCTGCAAGGCGCCGATGGCCAGGTCTATGCGATGGCGCAGGGGTCACTCGCGGTCGGTGGCTTGGGCGCGGAAGGCGCCGATGGCTCGAAGATCGTCGTCAACATCCCCTCGTCGGGCCGCATCCCCGAAGGGGCGACGGTCGAACGCTCGGTCGACACCGGCTTTGCGACGACGCCGGTCCTCACCTTCAATCTCGCCCGCTCGGACTTCACCACCGCACAGTCGATTGCCGCTGCCGTCAATGCCCGGCTCGGACCCGGCCGCGCGCAGGCAGTCGACGGCGTGTCGATCGCGATTGCCGCGCCCGAAGGCGCCGATCTGCGCGCAACCTTGATGAGCGAAATCGAAAATCTCACCGTCACCTCGGCCGAACCTTCCGCCCGCGTCATCGTCAATGCCCGCACCGGCACGGTGGTGATCAATTCGGCCGTCCGGCTCGGCCCTGCCGCCGTGACGCAGGGCAAGCTCACCGTGCGCGTCGATGAATCGCAAAAGATCAGCCAGCCTGCCCCCTTCAGCCAGGGCCAGACCGCCGTCGAACAGAAAAGCGCGGTCGGCATCACCGAAGAAGTGAAGCCGATCTTCCTGATCGAACCCGGCCCCAAGCTCGCCGATGTGGTGAAAGCCATGAACGCGATCGGCGCATCACCCGCCGATCTGGTCGCGATCCTTGAGGCGCTGAAGGAAGCCGGTGCGCTCAAAGCCGAGTTGATCATCCTGTGACCGCGCCCATTGCCCCGACGCTCCCGGCGACCTCGACTGACGTCTCGTCGATCGGCAGTGACACGCGTCGGCTCGCCTCGCGCGCCAATCTCGACAAGGCGGGCAAGGCGTTCGAAGCCGTGTTCACCAAGATGATGCTCAAATCGATGCGCCAGACGCATCTCGCCGAGGATCTGTTCTCGAACAAGGCGATGGAGACGTTCCGCGACATGCAGGACGACAAGATCGCCGCGACGATGGCCGAGGCCAAGCCGATGGGCATCGGCAAGGCCGTGACCGCGTTTCTCGCCAAGTCCGATCCCGACTTGCAGAAACCAATTGATAACACTCCCAATGCCATAAGCTCGCCATGAGCGACCTGCTTTCGATCGGGGCTAGTGGTCTGCGCGCCTATCAATCGGCGCTGACCACCGTTTCCGACAACATCGCCAATGCGAGCACGCCGGGCTATTCGCGCCGGACGACGACGCTTGCCGAGGTCGCACCGAGCAGCGGCGTGCTCACCTCGCTCCGCAGCACGACGGGCAATGGCGTCGTCGTCACCGGCGTCGGTCGCGCTGCCGATCCGCTCAAAACCGCCGCTGCACGCAGCGCAGGCGCCGATCTCGCCCGCACCGAAACCAGCATCGGCGCGCTCGACCGCATCGAAGGCAGCCTGTCGAGCAGCGATCTCGCCGGGCGCCTCACCAGCTTTTTCAATTCGGCCAATATCGTCGCCGCCAATCCGACCGCCAGCGCGCCGCGTGCCGCCGCGATCGAAGCCGCGAACAGCGCCGCCAATGCCTTTGCCACCACCGGCCGCGCGCTCGATCAGGCCAATACCGATCTCGACTCATCGGCCGAAGGCGCGGTGTCGTCGATCGATTCGCTCGCCGCCTCGCTCGCCCGGGTCAACAACGGGCTGGCGCGCAGCAATCCCAATAGCTCGGGTCAGGCGAACCTGCTCGACCAGCGCGACCAGTTGCTCGACCAGCTGAGCCAGCTCACCGACATCGGCGTCGCCACCGATGGCTTTGGCCGCGCGACGGTGACGATCGGCGGCAATGCGGGCCCTGTGCTCGTCAGCGGCAACGAAGCCGGAAATGTCACTTTTGTGCGGGGGAGCAGCGGCGCGGCATCGTTCGCGGTCCACCGGCTCGGCAGTTCGACCGCGATCACGCCGACCGGCGGCGCGCTCGCCGGCATCGTCGACAGCGCGCAGCGGATCACCGACACGCGCAATCAGCTCAACAGCATCGCGAGCGATTTCGTCAGCGGCGTCAACGCCGTGCAGGCGCAGGGGCGCGACCTCGACGGCAATCCCGGCGCGGCGCTGTTCGCGGTGGGCAGCACGCCGACCGACATCAGCGTGACGCTGTCGGGACCGCGCGGCATCGCTGCCGCCGCCGTCGGCGGTGGCCCGCGTGATAACAGCAATCTCGCGGCGCTCGCTGCGCTGCGCACCAGCGGCGGCTTTGAAAGCGCGACCACCGCGCTTGCCACCGATAATGCTGCGACCTTGCAAAGCCGCAAGACCGTCGCCGACGCGCAAGCATCGATCCGCGACGCCGCGGTCACCGCGCGCGATGCCGTCTCCGGCGTCAATCTCGATGCCGAAGCCGTTGATCTGCTGCGCTTCCAGCAAGCCTATCAGGCGTCGAGCCGCGTGATCCAGGTCGCGCGCGACACGCTCCAGACGCTGCTCGACATCCGCTAGGGACCGCCATGACGACGATCGGCACCAATCTTTTCTACGATCGCGCCGCCGGACGCCTCGCGTCGCTGTCGGGCGCGACGACTCGGTTGCAAACGCAGATCAGCACCGGCATCCGGCTCGAAGCACCCTCCGACGACGCCGTCGCCTTTGCCCGGCTCCAGACGCTGGCGCGCGATGGCGCCGATGCGACCGTCAACAAGAAGAATCTCGATCTCGCCAAGACCGTGCTCGGTCAGGCCGACACCACGCTCGGCGACGTGACGAGCCAGCTCCAGCGCGCGCAGGAATTGGTGATCCAGGCCAATAGCGGGACGCTGACCGACGCCAACCGCGCGATCATCGCGACGCAGTTGCGCGGGATCGTCGACGACCTTGTGGGTCTCGCCAATACCAGGGACGCGCGCGGCGAACCGCTGTTCGGCGCCGCGACCGGCGACACCGCCGTGACGCGTAACGCCAGCGGCACCGTCAGCTTCACCGGCACTGGCACGCCCGCCGCGATCCCGATCGGCGATGGCCTGAACGTGCAACCGAGCGAAAGCGCCGAGCGCATCTTCGGCGGCATCGGCGGCAGCGATATTTTTGCGACCCTCAGCAATTTTGTGACCGCACTCGAAACGCCGGGCGCCGCCGCCACCAGTGCGGCCGCATCGGGCACGATCGCGGGCCTTGCGACCGCGCTCGACCAGACCAGCGCCGCGCGCGGCTCGATCGGTGCACGCGCCGCGCGGCTCGATCTCGAATCGGCGCGGATCGAAACCACCGACACCGCGCGCGAAACCGAACGCGGCGGTCTGCAAGACACCGACATCACCAAAGCGATCATCGATCTGCAAAAGGCGAGCACGATCCTGCAAGCCACGCAATCGAGCCTGTCGCGGCTCAGCCAGCTATCACTCTTCGATTATCTTCGCTGATCGGCACGTTGGTTAACCGATTGGCGACTAAATTGGGTGAATAAAGGATGAGAATGGCCGTTCTACCCTGACCAGGGGATCGGCGTCATCGGTCCGGGGGAAAGGCACACCCAATGTTTCCAATTATCGGCCTCGTCGTGTTGCTTGCCATGGTGTTTGGCGGCTTCGCCATCACCGGCGGTGCGCTCGGCCCGGTCATGGAAGCGATTCCGCATGAGATGCTGATCATCGGCGGCGCGGCGGCGGGCGCACTCATCATCGGCAATTCGATGAAGGAGCTGAAGGCGCTCGGCGGCGGCTTGGTGAAAGTCTTCAAGGGCCCCAAATACAAGAAGCAGGATTATCTCGACACGATTTTCCTCGTGTCGAAGCTGATGAAGATGCTGCGCACCGACGGGCCGATCGCGCTTGAACCGCATGTCGAAGACCCGCAGTCGAGCGCGGTTTTCGCCGAATATCCGCGCCTGCTCGCCGATCATACGCTGATCAACCTGATCGCCGATACGCTGCGGCTCGTCGTCGTGTCGTCGGGCACGCTCGACGTGCATGCGGTCGAAGAGGTGATGGACAACAGCATCAAGACGCACCACCACGAAGTCGAAGGCTCGCACACCACGCTCACCAGCCTCGCCGATGCGCTGCCCGCGCTCGGCATTGTCGCCGCCGTGCTCGGCGTCGTGAAGACGATGGGATCGATCGACAAGCCGCCGTCGATCCTCGGCGCGATGATCGGCTCGGCGCTCGTCGGCACCTTCATGGGCGTGTTGCTCGCCTACGGTATCGTGGCACCGCTCGCCAACCGGCTGAAGCAAGTGATCGATGCCGATGCCGCAATCTATCACACGGTGAAGCAGATCATCATCGCCTCGCTCCACGGCCACCCCCAGCCGCTGGTGATCGAAGCCGCGCGTTCGGGCATTGCTCACAGCAACCAGCCGGGCTTCGCCGAAGTGTTCGACGGCCTGCGCGGGCGGTAAACATGTTGCAATCCCACGGCACGACCAAAGATTGTTCACGCGGCGGCGCGGAGATCGCGGCGGCAATGCCCCCGGTCGCGCCAGCGACGGTCAATCCGCTTTGGCCATGCCGTCGAGGGGCGTCGCCCGCGACGCAGCATCTTCTGCGCTCTCTGCGCCTCCGCGCCTCCGCGCGAACCAAATTTCTTCCTGGTGCCTTCGTGCCTTTGTGTGAGGCCAGCTAATGGCCCGCGCCCCGCACGGTACCAATCAGCCGCCGAAAATCATCTACAAGAAGGTCTATATCGAGGGGCATGGCGGCCATCACGGCGGCGCGTGGAAAGTCGCCTATGCCGATTTCGTGACCGCAATGATGGCGTTCTTTCTGCTGATGTGGCTGCTCGGCGCGACCACCGAGAAGCAGCGCAAGGCACTCGCGGATTATTTCACGCCGACGCTGATCGAGCTCAAGCAAAACAGCGCCGGCTCAAACGGTCTGTTCGGCGGCTCGTCGATCATCGAAAAGGACAATTACCCGAACCGCGCCGGGCAAACCGGCACAAGATCGTTGACGGTGCCGGTCGAGGCGACCGGCGGCATTCAGGTCGGCACCGGCGACAAGGGCACGCTGAAGGACAAGGCGGTTCGCGCTGAGGACAAGAAGAATTTCGAAAAGGTCGGTCGTCAGATCACCGCCGCGATCCAGGCCAGCCCCAAGCTCCAGAAGCTTGCCACCCACATCAAGTTCGTGCCGCAGAACGATGGTCTGCGCATCGATCTGGTCGACAATGCCGATTATTCGATGTTCGCGCTCGGCACGACGATGTTCGAGCCCGAAGCCGACAAACTGATGGGGCTGATCGCCGAATCGATCCGCGGTCTCGACAACACGATCATGATCCGCGGCCACACCGACAGTCTGGCGTTCCGAAACGCCAGCGGCATCAACAACTGGCTGCTCTCGTCGAGCCGGGCCGAAGCGACGCGCCAGCGGCTGTCGCAGGGCGGCCTGCCCGATGCACGCTTCGAACGGATCGAGGGGGTTGCCGACCGCGAGCCGCTGATCACCGCCAATCCCGCCGACGCACGCAACCGTCGCGTCGCGATCACCTTGCTCTATCGCAAGGGCGCGTTTGGCCGCTGACGGCTGGCGCACGGCGCCCGGACCGGTTACCCCCCGGCGAAAGCGCGAGGGGAAATGATGTGAACACCGCCAGCACCATGCGCCGTCTGCGCCAGTTGCATCTCTATCTCGGCATGATGTTCGCGCCGGCGATCCTGTTCTTCGCGTTTTCGGGCATCCTCCAGACCTTCGATTTCCACGAAGCGGAGAACAAGCCGCCGCAGTGGCTCAAGGTCATCGCACAGATCCACAAGAAGCAGGACCTGCCCAAGCCGCGCAAACCCCGCCCCGAGGCCAAGCGCGCGCCCGGCGGCGAAGCCCCGCCGGCAACGCCTGCGCATTCGCCTTACCCGCTCAAGGTTTTTACCGGGCTGATGTCGGTCGGGCTGATGCTGTCGACCCTGCTCGGCATCTGGATCGCGCTGTCGATGCGCGCGAGCCGCCGGGTGTCGCTGATGATGCTGGTGGCGGGCACCGCGCTCCCGGTCGCGCTGCTGCTGGTGTGATCGGGCAAAATTGACTTCAACTGTCGGAAAAGCTGTGCGACCCCATTGATCGGCTCTTTGACATCATCGGCATCGCTACCCCCCCTGGGATGGTCGTAACCTTTGACACCTTTCGCGCGTTTTTGGGCGGGGTCCAGAGGCTTGTGATCATATGGGCTTACTTAAACCCCTCCCCTTCAGGAGTTCGGTCGCAGTCCCGTCCCCCGGACGGGACCGAGAGCGCCCGAACTGGGTTGGGGTGGGGCGTTTCAACTGGCGCGCCGCTTGCGGACGGGCCCCACCCCCGTCCAGCATAGGGTCGGTCCGGCTCCCAGCCGGACCTGAAGCGCGCGGGGCGCGCTTCGCCCGATGCTCCTAAAGGGGAGGGGTGAGTTGGCTTGATCACAAACTGCTCTAGCCAACCTCGATCCGCGCCAGCATTGCCTCAAGCAGCGTCTCCACCACTGCCCGCGCGTCCTCGATCGCCAGCCCCTGATCGTGGCGCAGGCGGCGCCAGCATTGGAAGCTGATCGTCACTTCAATCGCGCTCGCGGTCGGCGCGTCGTCGATCACCGCTTGCGGCAGCACCGCGTGCAGCGAGGTGCGTTCGAGCTGGAGCTGGCGGTGATAGCCCTGCATCAGGAAGTCGCTCTGGAAGCGCTTGACGCTCGCCGAAATGCGATAGGGCATGATCGTTTCGTAAATACCAATCCGCCGCCCGGCCATTTCGCGCACGCGCCCGCGCCAGTCGCCCGCGTCGAACGGCTTGAGCATCATCGGCATCACTTGCGCTTCGATGACTTCGGACATTTCGCGATAGAGCGTGTCCATTTCGTCGAAATGGCGAAACACGGTGCGCAGGCCGACGCCCGCCGTTTCGGCAACGCGCGCGGCGCTGGGCGAGACGTCGCCCTCACGGACGAGCTGGAGCAAGGCCGCGACAATCTTGTCGCGGGTCGCGATGCTCCGGGCGTGGCGGCCGTCGAGCGGCTCGGTCGCGCCGGGGCGAGGGGTGGTTTTGGTGGCCATATCTTTCGGCTCCAGCCGTACCGACTTGGCGCAAAGCCGTCCAGCGCGATCGGGCCGGACCGGGACCAGTTTGCCCATGTTTCGGCAGAATATGCGCCATAAAATGGGTTTATCCCGTGTTTACCGTGAGTTTTCGGCATTTAAACGCCGCAAAACATTTGTCGTGCCTCGTGCAATAATATTGGCTAAGCCACTGCGATGATCCAGCGCGTGCTCACTTCGGTGCTGACCAGCCCCGCGCTTCGCGATGTGCGGCGGGGGACGCAGCGCGCGGTAAGGCGGATCAAGCGCGCCGATCGGATCGTGCATTTCTTCTGCCAGATCGACGATCCTTATGGCCCGGCGGCGCTGCATTATCTCGCGCGACTGGCTGATCGGCACGCGCTGACGATCGCCTTGCGCCTGGTGCCCGCGCCCGATGCGGCCGCCGCGCCCGAAGCGGCAAAGCTCGCGGCCTACAGCCGCCGCGATGCGGCACGGATCGAACTAGCGCTCGGGCTTGGCGATGGCTCGGTAGGGCGCGAACCCCTGCCCGAGCAAGTCACGCGCGCCCAGCGCATTGCCGCTGCGGCGATGGGGCGCGACGACGCAGCGGCGGTGCTGGCTGCGATCACCCGGGCGCTGTTCCGCGGTGGAGACGCGCTGGAAGAGCTGGCCGCAACGCTTGGCGAAGCCGATGCCGAAGCCACGCTGGCTGAAGGCGGCGCCGAACGCGCCAAGCTCGGCCATTATCTTGGCTCGACCACGGCATTCGAAGGCGAGTTCTATTGGGGCGTCGACCGGCTCCACTATCTCGAAGCGCGGCTCGCCGCCGAGGACGAGAGCGACGCGCCACCGATCTGCCCGCGCCTCGATCCCGGCCCCTACCCCACTGCGCCGCCGGTGCTCGCCACGCCGCCCCGGCTCGACTGCTATCTGTCGTTCCGCTCACCCTATTCGCTCGTCGCGGCGGAACGGATCGGCGGGCTGGCGGCGGCTTATGGCGCGACGCTGAACCTCAAATTCGTGCTGCCGATGGTGATGCGCGGCCTGCCGGTGCCGCGCGCCAAGCGTATGTACATCACGCTCGATACCAAACGCGAGGCGGCGCGCCACGGCATCGGCTTCGGCACGATCCATGACCCGGTGGGGCTGGGCGTTGAGCGCGGGCTGGCGGTGCTGCACCACGTCATGCCGAGCGGCAAGGGGCTCGATTTCGCGATTTCGTTCCTGCGCGGCGCCTTTGCCGACGGCATCGACATGACGGGCGACCCCGGGCTGATAAAAGTCGCCGCGCGCGCCGGGGTGACCCAAGATCAGGTTCGTGCAGGCCTCGCCGACGAAAGCTGGCGCGCGGTGGCCGAGGCCAATCGCGCCGACATGTTCGCGCTCGGGCTGTGGGGCGTGCCGAGTTTCCAGGTCGATGATCGCCCCGGCTGGTGGGGGCAGGACCGTCTCTGGATGATCGAGGATGACCTGCGCGCCGCCAACGGCCTGCCCCCCATCGATCGGAGAATGCCATGAAGTTCGTGCGCGTATTGGCCTGGCTCGCGCTGATCGCGGGGCTGGTCGCAGGCAGCGCGTGGATCTTCCGCGAACGCATCGCCATCGCGCTGTTCGAACGCGGGATGGACGCGGCGCTGACGGCCGATCCGTTCAAGGGTCGCCCCGATGGGCTGAGCGTCGGGCTGTGCGGATCGGGCTCGCCGATCCCCTCGCCCGACCGCGCGGGACCGTGCACCGTCGTCACCGCCGGGCGGCACGTGTTCGTCGTCGACATCGGCGAAGGCGGCGTGCGCAATCTGACGCGGATCGGCTATGGCGCGGGCCGGGTCGAGGCGGTGTTCCTGACGCATTTCCATTCGGACCATATCGACTCGCTCGGCGCGCTGATGCTCCAGCGCTGGGCGTCGAGCGGGGCGGCGACCGCGCTCCCGGTCTATGGCCCGCCCGGCGTCGAGACGGTGACGGCGGGGTTCAACGAAGCGTACAAGCTCGACAGCGGCTATCGCATCGCGCACCACGGGCCGAAAGTGGTGCCGCCAAGCGGCTTCGGCCTCGCCCCGCACCCCGAGCTAGTGCCCGCCAATGGCGGCGAACGGCTGATCTATGCGGCGAACGGACTTCAGGTGTTCGCCTTCGCCGTCAACCACCGCCCGGTCACCCCCGCTTACGGCTATGCCTTCGTCTATAAAGGGCGGCGCGTAGTCATCACCGGCGATACTGCCCCCGCCAAATCGGTCGAAATGGCCGCCCGCCACGCCGATGTGCTCGTCCACGAAGCGCTGAGCGTGCGGATGGTGGCGATGCAGCATGATGCGGCAATGCGCGCGGGCCGCGGCAATCTCGCGCAGATTTTCAACGACATCAAAGGCTATCACGCGACGCCCGAACAAGCTGCCGACATCGCCGAGCGCGCGGGGGTCAAGGTGCTGCTGCTGACGCACATCGTGCCGCCGCTGCCTTATTCGATCCTCGAAGTGCCCTTCGTCGGCGACGCGCGCGCGCGCTTCAAGGGGCAGCTGATCGTCGGCCATGATGGGGATGAGATCCTGCTGCCCGCCGATAGCGACGAGATTCGGCATGAGCGGCGGTTCTGAGCCCGCCAATGCAAAAATCCCGCTTGCCCTGAGCTCGTCGAAGGGCCGTACTTCTTTTCCGGCGGTTGGAAAAAGAAGAACGGTGCTTCGACAAGCTCAGCACGAACGGGTTTTGGCGCTGGGTTGCATCATGCTTGCAGGCTGCTCCGCCGCCGTCCCCGAGCAGGCGTGCAAATCCCCCGCCACCCTCGCCGCCGAACCCGGCACCAACTCGGGCATGCGCTGGGTCCCCCCCGGCCGTTACCTCATCGGCGCGCGGCCCGAACGGCGCGAGGAAGGGCCACCGCACCCGGTCGACCTCCAAGGCTATTGGATCGACCAGACCGAAGTCACCAACGCGAACTACGCCGCTTTCGTCGCCGCGACCGGATACCGCACGCTCGCCGAACGCGCGCCCGACCCGAAGCTCTACCCCGGCGTGCCGCGCGAGCGGCTGGTCCCCTCATCGCTGGTGTTCGTGCCGCTCAAGCCCGGCGAGCGCCCGACCGGCCCCGCCAGCTGGTGGAAGATCATCCCCGGCGCCGACTGGCGGCATCCGCTTGGGCCAAGCAGCAGCATCGCCGGACACGAGCAGGAACCAGTCGTGCATATCGGCTATGCCGACGCGCTCGCCTATGCCCGCTGGAAGGGCCGCGACTTGCCGAGCGAAGCCGAGTGGGAAGCCGCCGCGCGCGGCGGGCTGGTCGCGGCGCAATATAGCTGGGGCGATCAGGCCCCCGGCGGCGACGGCAGCAGCCCGGCGCGCGTCAATGTCTGGCAAGGCCCCTTCCCCGTCGTCGACCAGGGTGGCGACGGCTACAAGGCCAAGGTCGCGCCCGTCGCCTGCTTCCCCGCCAATGGCTTCGGCCTCTACGACATGGCCGGCAATGTGTGGGAATGGACGAGTGGCGCGATGGGCAGCGGCGGCCATGTCATCAAGGGCGGCTCATACCTCTGCGCCGACAATTATTGCTACCGCTACCGCCCCGCCGCGCGCGAGGAAGGCCCGCCCGACACCGGCGCCTCGCACATCGGCTTTCGCACCGTCAGGCGCGAATCTGCATCGCCTGGATGAAGCGGCGCATTTCCTGAAAGGTCGGCGCGCGCTTGTCGACCTTGATCGTCACCCGCTCGATCGTGCCCGCGAACGGGTTCGGCCCTGAGTAAGCGGTCGAGACCGGCGCGCCGAAATCGCGGCCGATCGACATGCCGTCATAGCTGGGCGACGCGATGATCTTGTCGAACACATGCCGCCCACGCGGCTGGCCATTGACGAACAGCGCGCCTTCGCCTTCGAACGGGCGGACCTTCATCACCTGTTCGTAGCGGATCGTCGAGCGCCCCACCGGCACCGGCCCACCGCTGATCCGCTCGCTCCACGGGATCAGGCTCGATTCGTAGAAAAGCTGCCCGCCCTTGAGATAGATGACATAGCCCGCAGGCGCCGAGCCATGCGCGACGAGCACGCCGTCGAGCACATCGGCGGGGCGGTCGATGACGATATCGAAGCTGTGATCGAGCCCGCACACGAGCGGCGACGCCTCGACCGGCAGGTAAGGAACGGGCGGGCGGAATTCCCACAGCGGGCGGATTTCCTTGGTGCGCTGCTGGCTCATCTTGATGATGAGGTTGCGGTCGTCGAGCGGATAGACGTTGTTTGCGCGCGCCGCCGCATCCCATTTCGCCTTCATCGCCGCCGCAATGTCGGGGTGCTTGTCGGCGAGATCGACCATCTCGGTAGGGTCGGTCGCGAGATCATAGAGCGCCCAGCGATCGGCCGCGAAATCGCCGCCGCGCTCATGGATCGTCACCAGCCGCCACGTGCCGTCTTCGTAAGCCCGATAGCCGCCGAGCTCATAATATTGCTCGCGCCGCGTCGGGGCCTGCGGGCTGGCAAAGGTCGCGGCGAAGCTGGCGCCGTCGATCGGGTGCTGGCGGCGACCCTGGTACAACTCGGGACGCTTCAGCTTCGCCGCATCGAGCAATGTCGGAAACAAGTCGATGACATGGACGAATTGCTGGCGCACTTCGCCCTTGGCGGCGATGCCCTTGGGCCAGCTGACGATCAGCGGATCGGCGACGCCGCCCAAATTGGTGAATTGCTTGTAGAGCCGGAACGGCGTGTTCGACGCATTGGCCCAGCCCATCGGATAATGCGGGAAAGTCGCCGCCTCGCCCATCACCGGGCCGAGCCTGGCCGCATCAGCCAGCAGAATCGCGCGACCGAGCGCTGACGCGAAGATATTGGGCGTGCCCGTCGGCGTGCCTTCGGGGCTGCCGCCATTGTCGGAGAAGAGCAGCACAAGCGTATCATCGGCGACGCCCAGTTCGACGAGCGCCGCCGTCACGCGACCGATCGCGCGATCAAGCCCGGCAATGACGCCAGCATAGACTTCCATGTAGCGCGCATAGACTTGGCGCTGCTCCGGGCTCAGCCCGTCCCACGGCTCGGCGCCTTTCGACAGCGGCGGCAGCTTGGTGGTCGGCGCGACCACGCCCATTGCCTGCTGGCGCGCGAGCCGCTCGCGCCGCACCGCGTCCCAGCCCTTGTCATACTTGCCCTTGAAGGCATCGCGGTCTTCGGGCTTGGCGTGGAGCGGCGAATGCGCACCCGAAAACGCGAGCTGGACGAAGAACGGCTTGTCGGGCGTCACCGCGCGGTGGGTGTTGATGTAACGCACCGCCTGTTCGGCGAAATCGTCGCTGGCGTAGTAATGATCGGCATCGGGCCGCGCCGAGATGTCGACTAGCGTCGTCCCATCGAAAATCGCACCGGGGCGCCAATAATCGGTCGAATGGCCCTGGAACCAATAAGCGTGATCGAACCCGCGATTGGTCGGCCAGTTATAGAACGGCCCGGTCGGACCATTCGACGCCGACTGGTTCACATGCCATTTGCCGACCAGATAGGTGCCATAGCCTGCATCGCGCAGCACTTCGGGCAAGGCGGCGGCATCGCGCGTCAGGTCGCCCCGATAGCCCGGAAAGCCGCTATCGATATCGGCAAGCCAGCCCATCCCCGCCTTGTGATGGTTGAGCCCGGTCAGGAACGCCGCGCGCGTCGGCGAGCACATCGCGGTGGTACGGAAATTGGCGTAGCGCAGGCCCCTGCCCGCCAGCGCATCGATCGCCGGGGTCGGGATTTCGCTGCCGTAGCAGCCAAGATCGGCGAACCCGACATCGTCGAGGATGATGACGAGAATGTTGGGTGCTCCCTCGGGCGCGCGCGGCGGCTTGTCGCCGGTCGGGCGCGAGGCGGCATAGGATTCGGCGATCTGCGGCGGCGCGCCTTCGGCCACCGGCGCCTGCGCGATGAAGGGGGTGAGCTGGCCCTTCACATAAATGCCGCCCGCCGCGACCGCCCCCGCACCGACCGCGCCCGCTGCGCCACCGATCAGCAACGAACGACGGTCGATGCCCTTCTTCGGCGTGTCAGCCACCGAGCTTGATCTTCGACGTCACCGACTGGAGCTGCATCGCCAGCCCCATGTCGCCCGAGATCTTGATCTTGCCCATCATGAAGGCGCCCGCAGCGTTGAGTTCGCCCTTCGCCATCTTCTTGAAATTGTCGAAGCTCATCTTGATGACGGTGTCGGCGTCAGTGTCTTCGGAGGTGACCGTTTCGGCAACACCGTCGAGCAGGATCACGCCGTCGCTGCCGAAGTCGAATTTGATCCGCTTGCCTGGCACAAAGGCGTTGTTCGCGCTCATGATCTGCGTCACTTCATTCAGGTCGGCCATCTTGTCCCCGCTATCTTGTGCCCGCCATCTATCGGCATTATCAGTGTCAATAACAGCGCGAACCCGCGCCAAAGTCAAGGAGAGCATCGATGGCCGAACCGATCACGATCGCAGGGTCACCGGGATCGCCCTATACGCGAAAAATGCTCGCGGTGCTGCGCTATCGGCGCTTGCCCTATGTCTTCCTGCCAATCACCCGCGCGCGCGCGACGCTGCCGCAGCCCAAGGTCGCGCTGCTGCCGACCTTCTATTTCGACGGCGCGCCGATGACCGATTCGACGCCGATCATCCGGCGGCTCGAAGCCGAGCATGCCGACCGCTCGATCGTCCCCACCGACCCCGCGCTCGCGCTGATCGATGCGCTGATCGAGGATTATGGCGACGAATGGCTGACCAAGGCGATGTTCCATTATCGCTGGTCCTACGCCGCCGACATTCGCAAGTCGGCCGAAGTGCTGCCCAATTGGCACGCGCGCCCGCTCGACGACGAGGCGCTCGCGACAATGGGCAAGGCGTTCGCCGATCGCCAGATTTCGCGGCTCGCCTATGTCGGGTCGAATGCGGTGACGGGCGCAACGATCGAGGCGAGCTATCACCGGCTGCTCACGATCCTCGACGCGCATTTCGGCGCGCACCGCTTCCTGCTTGGCGCGCGGCCGGCGCCATCGGACTTTGCGCTCTACGGCCAGCTGACTCAGCTCGCGCTGTTCGACCCGACGCCGATGGCGCTCGCAACCGAGATCGCGCCAAGGGTGATCGCCTGGACCAATTTCATTGAAGATTTGTCGGGTGAGGACGAGACTGAGTGGGCCTCTGTCGATGCCCTTCCGGCTGGGATCACTGCGCTGCTCGGCGAAATCGGGCGGACCTATGCCCCGCTGCTGCTCGCCAATGCGAAAGCTGTGATGGCGGGTGCGGACAAGGTCGTGACCGAAATCGACGGGCGCGCTTGGGAGCAGGCACCCTTCCCCTATCAAGCCAAATGCCTGAAGGCACTGCGCGATCAATATGCCGCGCTCAATGGCGCCGCGCGTGCCAGCGTCGACGCAGCGCTCGCGGGGACTGGCTGCGAGGCGCTGTTTGCCTGAGGCCTGGCGCCCGAATGTCACGATTCCGGCGGGCATATGGCAGGTCGGATCGGATCGCCATTATCCCGAGGAGCGCCCGGCGCGACAGGTGACGCTGGCCGCATTCCGGATCGCAGCGTCGCCCGTCACGGTCGACGCGTTCGCGACCTTCGTTGCTGCCACCGGCCATGTTACCGTTGCCGAACACGCGGGCGGATCGAGTGTGTTCGCGATGACCGATGGCCCGGTCGACCTGAGCGACCCCCGCCAATGGTGGCGCTTTGCCAACGGTGTAACTTGGCGCGACGGCGCGCCCGACCACCCCGTCACCCACATCGCCCAGGCCGATGCGCAAGCCTTTGCTGATTGGGCAGGCGCGCGGCTGCCAACCGAGACCGAATGGGAAGTCGCCGCACGCGGCGGGCTGCCAGGCGCCGATTACGCCTGGGGCGATGAGCTGATGCCGGGTGGGCAGCTTATGGCCAATTTCTGGGAAGGTAGCTTCCCCTGGTGGCACGCGCGCGATTTGGCGGGAACCAGCGCGACCGGCAACTATCCCGCCAATGGCTATGGCCTCCACGACATGATCGGCAATGTCTGGGAAAGGACGACGACCGCCGCCGCGCTGCCCCCCGGTGGCTGCTGCGCGCCTGCCGCATCTTCCGACGCGCTGATCATCCTGAAGGGCGGCTCCTTCCTCTGCGCCGCCGAATACTGCCAGCGCTATCGCCCCGCCGCGCGCATTGCGGTCGCGCCCGATTTTACATCGGCGCATATCGGCTTTCGCTTGGCCGCCGATGCTGTTATTGACACGTATAGTGTCATTAATCAGGGGCAAGGATGAGCGGCTGGATGATCTGGGGCATCGCGGCCGCGCTCTACGGTGCCTTCCGGCTCTGGTACGATAATTGGCGCGGCAAGCTGAACCCTGCCGAAATCGACCGCTATTTCGCGCAACTCGAAGGCCGCGAGGATACGCCGCCCGAAGCCAAGGCCAATCTGCGCCGCTTCCTCGAAACCGACGATGGGCGCGATTTCGTGATGTTCAACATCGTCAAGGCGACGCAAGCACCCGTCGCCGATCCGATCAGCGGCGAACAAGTCCCCGGCGTGTCGCTGCTGCAACGCTACTCCAAGCACTTCATGCCGGTGCTGCTCAAGAACGGCGGCCATCCCGCGATCGTGCGGCGCAAGATCGGCCCCTATCTCGACAGTTGGGCGACCGAGCCCGATCCGGGTTGGACGATCATCGGCCTGATGCGCTACCGCAGCCGCCGCGACATGATGAATGTGGTCGTCGATCCGCAATTCGCCAAGCACCATCCCGACAAGCTGGCGGGCACGCTTGCCACCTTTTCCTTCCCGACCGCGCCGATGATCCAGTTCTATGTCGGCCCGCGCATCTGGCTCGCGCTCATTCTCGCGCTTGGCGCGGCGCTGACGCAATTGGCGATCGGCTGATGCTTTTCCCGCCCTCGACCAACGATGACTATCGCGGGTCGCTCGCGGCGGCGTGGTTTCTGGTGCTGCTCGGGGTTCTTTGGGTCGTGCCGGGGATGATCCATATGTTCCTGCCCGATGGCGGCGCAGGATCGATCGCAGGGATCGATTTCGGCGCCCAGACCCGCACCATCATCGCGATTTTCGCCTGGGCGGGCGCAACTCAATTCGCCCACGGGCTGGTGATGATTGCGGTAGGCTTACGCTACCGCTCACTCGTACCGCTGCTGCTCGCGATCAGTCTCGTTGAGCGCACGCTGCTGTCGATCTTCGGCTGGGTTTGGAAAGCGCCGCCGCTCGGCGGTCATCATCCGCCCGAACATTATGGCAGCCTCGTCGCGGTGCCGCTAATAGCGGTATTTCTCTGGCTGTCGCTGCGGCAGCCGCGCTGGCGTGGAGCCCTGCCGTCATGACCACCAAGCTGATCGTCAACCGCGCGCAGATCGACCAGGCCAAGATCGTCGAGCGCGACTCCGCACCGCTCGAAGACGGCCAGATCCGCATCGCCACGCGCCGCTTCGCGCTGACCGCGAACAATATCAGCTATGCGCTGTCGGGCGAAGCGATCGGCTATTGGCGCTTCTTCCCCGATGCCGAGGACGGCTGGGGCTGCGTGCCCGTCTGGGGCTTTGGCGACGTGGTCGAGAGCCGGGCAGAGGGCATTGCGGTTGGCGATTGCTATTGGGGCTTCTTCCCGATGGCGTCGGAACTCGTGATGGCGCCGTCAAAGATCAGCGCCAACGGCATTACGGACGGCATCGCGCACCGTCGCGAACTGCCCTATGTCTATAACATGTATGCGCGGACCAATGACGATCCCGCGCCGCTCGCCGCGATCCCCGATCTGCGCAGCCTGATGTTCCCGCTGCTGACGACGTCGTACGTCATCGACGATTATATCGCCGACAACGCCGGCTTCGGCGCGGCGCAGGTGATGATCGGCAGCGCGTCGTCGAAGACAGCGTTCGGGCTGGCCCATTACCTCCGCCAGCGCGGCGAACAGCAGGTGATCGGCCTCACCTCGCCGCGCAATATTGCGTTCGTCGAAGGGCTTGGGCTGTACGACCGCGTGCTTGCCTATGACGCGATCAATACGCTCGATCCGGCCACGGCCAGCGTCTTCGTCGACATGTCGGGCGACGGCGCGGTCGTCGCTTCGGTGCACCAGCATTTCGGCGATCAGGTCAAAGCCAGCATCGGCGTCGGCGCCACGCATTGGGGCGCCGGTCGCGCGCCCAAGGGCTTGCCCGGTGCGCGCCCGGCGTTTTTCTTCGCCCCCGCGCAAATCGCCAAGCGCGACCAGGATTGGGGCGCAGGCGTGCTGATGCGCCGCGCGGTCGAAGCCAATATCGCCGCTTGTGCCGTTCTCAGCGCCCGCATGGCGGTGATAGAAGCCGAGGGCGCTGACGCGATCGCCGCTGCCTATGCCGAAATGGTCGCGGGCAAGACCCCGCCCGACCGCGGGCTGATCCTGGCCTTTTAGAGTCGGATCACCAGACCACGACCCGTTCGTTTCGAGCGAAGTCGAGAAACAGGCCAAACGCGATGCGTACCGTGTCTCGACTTCGCTCGACACTAACGGGGTCAGGTACGAATCAAAACCACGATCGTCCCACCTAGCCCAATCGCGTCCGCGCCGCGCCGATCAGCACGGCCAGCACCGCCTCGACCACCATCGGCTGGACGATCGCGGCGTCACCGGTGAGCGCGTAGGTGTAGAGCCGCCCGGCAAAGGCGAGCGCCAGCAACAGCATCGGCAGCAGCGCCATTTGCTTGTCATCGCGCCACGCCGCCAGCAACGCGCCGATCGCCCAGGCGCCGAAGAAGCCGCCCAGATCGGCGCGCAACGTCGCCGCCGCGAGCGGGCTCGGCGCGACCGGACCGAGCACCCGCGCGAGGCGCTCCTGATCGAACCACGCCATCGCAAACAGCCCCAGTGCCATCACACCGCAAAGCGCGAGAAAGCCGCGCGCCACAATCTTGCCCATAAATCCCCCTCGGTTGAAACAAACTATTGGCGTTTACGGTGTCATTTGGCAAGGTGCTGGCCAAGGGAGAGCGATGATGCGGCGGCTTTGGATTGGGCTCGGCGTTTTGGCGGTGCTGGCAGGCATCGGCTATGCGCTGTTCCAGCAGTATAAATACTACATCCCCGGCATCATCAGCCGCTGGCGCGATCCGATTCAGCCCAATCATGATGTCGCCTGGGCGCAGGGTCCGGCAACCCCAGTGGCTGGTACGCGCCCGCCCAATATCATCGTCATCCTCGCCGACGATCTCGGCCACAACGACATCAGCTTCTTCGGCGGTGGCGTCGCAGGTGGTGCTGTGCCGACGCCGCATATCGATTCGATCGGGCGCGAGGGCGCGAATTTCGACACCGGCTATGCCGCCAATGCGACGTGCAGCCCGTCGCGCGCGGCGATCATGACCGGGCGCTATCCGACACGCTTCGGCTTCGAATTCACCGCTGTCCCCGTCGCCTTCGCGCGCGGTGTCTCGGCTGGCGAAGGCCACGCCACCGATGGCAGACCGAACGGCATCTTCCACGAAGAGCTGACCAAGGACCTGATCGACTATCCAGACATGGGCGTGCCGCATGACGAGATCACCATTGCCGATCTGCTGAAGGGCAATGGCTATCACACGATCCAGCTCGGCAAATGGCACCTCGGCGAGGCCAAGCCGCTCCAGCCGACCGGGCAAGGCTTCGATGAAGCGCTCGGCTTTCTGGCGGGCGGCGGCATGTTCATGCCGCCCGAAGATCCCGGCGTCGTCAATGCGCGGCTGCCCTGGGATCCGATTGATCGTTTCCTCTGGCCCAACCTGCCCTATGCCGTGCAATGGAATGGCGGCCAGCGCTTTGCCCCCAAGGGCCATCTGACCGATTATTGGACCGACAATGCCATCGCCGCGATCAAGGCCAACCGCAACCGCCCGTTCTTCATGTACCTCGCCTATAACGCGCCGCACACGCCGCTGCAGGCGACCAAGGCCGATTACGACGCGCTGCCGCAGATCAAGGACCATACCCAGCGCGTGTACGGCGCGATGATCCGCCAGCTCGATCGCGGCATCGGGCGCGTGCTTCAGACGCTGAAGGATCAGGGGATCGACGACAATACGCTTGTCATCTTCACCAGCGACAATGGCGGTGCGTGGTACACCGGCATTGCCGACACCAATGCCCCCTATCGCGGCTATAAGGCGACTTTCTTCGAAGGCGGCCTGCGCGTGCCGTTCTTCGTGCGCTGGCCGGGCAAGATCAAGCCGGGCACGACCTTGCCCGGTCCGGCGCATCACCTCGACATTTTCGCGACGGCAGCGGCGGCGGCGGGCGTCGCGGTGCCGAGCGACCGGCCAATGGATAGCAGCAACTTGCTCGCCAGCGCTGAGGCCGGCACCGGCGCTGCGCCGCACTCGATCCTGTTCTGGCGATCGGGCGACAATAAGGTCGTGCGCGACGGCAATTGGAAGCTCCAAATCGCCGGCAAGCCCAATAAGGCGTGGCTTTACGACCTTGCCGCCGATCCGACCGAGCACCGCGATTTGGCAACGGCGCAGCCCGATCGCGTGAAAGCGATGCGCGGCTTGATCGCCGCGCACGACCGCGATCAGCGGAAGCCACTATGGCCCGCGCTGATCGAAGCACCAATCCGCATCGACGTGCCGCTCAATGCGCCGTGGAAGAAGGGCCAGGAATATGTCTATTGGTCGAATTGATTGGCGGCAGCGCGACACGCGCAGCGTCAAGTCCGTTGCCGCCGCAACCCGCGATAGGCTGAATTCGCCAACTGGATGACGAGCGCATAAGCGTAGTAACTCGGTATCACGCAACTCAGCCCAAATCGATAGGGATCGAACGCCACGACATAAGCGCGTGGATCGCTGAAAAGGATGTTGAGGATAGAGTTCGCCGACGCCGCCATCGCTGCCACAGCGAGCGCGGCATAAATCCAGTCCGGCTCGCCGATGCGGTAGGAATTGAGCTTGGTGCTCCTCCCATAAAGCAGCACGACTAACAGCGTCAGAATCGAGAGCGGCGCGACGGCATTCTCGGCGAGCACGAAGCAATCCAGTGTCGCCTGCTTGGGATCTCGCGCGCCGCCGCCATGATACTGGTTTTCGGCCACGCAAAGCACCAGCCAGCTGGCCATCGGATGCCAATAGCTAAATGATCTCGGCAGTTTAGCGCTTTCGAAGAAGTATAGCACGGCCATGACCAGCATCACCGCCGCTGCCCCGGCGTGCGCGAGCGTCGAGCTCTGCAAACCCGCGACATAGTCGCCAGGCACCGCGAGCGGCGCCAGCACAAAGGCGACCACCCATGGTACCGTCAGGAGGAACGCCCTGCCCGCAATGCCCATCGCTTCGCATCCCGATTAAATGTCGAACGCTCTGGTCTTTGGGTATGATTTTCTTGGGCAAAAGACATCCCTTTCGGGGGACATCTTTGCAGCCGAAAGAATGCCGCGCCTTTTGGGCAGCCGAAAATTCTCCGCAAACGCAAAGGCCCAAACGCAAAAGAACCCCTGCCCGCGACGGACAGAGGTTCGATAACGTTGGTTGCGGGGACA
>NZ_JAIEPC010000009.1 GCF_019749955.1 Sphingomonas sp. | reverse complement strand
ATGGTTGCGGGGCGCGCCAAATGGGCTTAGCCGCGCTGCCTCATGACGCATTCTGATCTTTCAGCGGTGGTGCTGGTATCGGGCGGCCTCGATTCGATGGTCGCAGCCGCGCGCGCGCGTGAAGCCGGGTTCCGGCTGCTCGCACTTTCGGTCGATTACAACCAGCGTCACCGGGTCGAGCTGGCGGCGGCAGCGCGCGTCGCCACGGCATTGGGTGCCGAGCGGCATGTCGTGCTGCCGCTCGATCTGTCGGCGTTCGGCGGTTCGGCGCTGACGGCCGACATTGCGGTGCCCAAGACCGGCGTCGAACCCGGCATCCCGGTTACCTATGTGCCCGCGCGCAACACGATTTTCCTGAGCCTCGCGCTCGGCTGGGCGGAGGCGGCGGGCGCGCGCGACCTGTTCATCGGGGTCAACGCGCTCGATTATTCGGGCTATCCCGATTGCCGCCCCGAATTCATCGCGGCGTTCGAGGGGCTGGCGGAACTTGCGACCAAAGCGGGTGTCGAAGGCGCGCCGTTCCGCATCCACGCCCCGCTCCAGCATATGACCAAGGCAGACATCGTCCGCGAGGCCGCGCGGCTCGGGCTCGACGCCGGGATCAGCTGGTCCTGCTATGATCCAACCCCGGACGGCCTGCACTGCGGGCTGTGCGATAGCTGCCGCCTGCGCCAGCGTGGGTTCGAAGAGGCAGGCATTGCCGACCCAACGCTCTATGCGACGCGGCCATGAGCTATGCCGTCAAGGAAATGTTCCTGACCTTGCAAGGCGAGGGCGTTCACGCTGGGCGCCGCGCGGTGTTCATCCGTTTCGCCGGGTGCAATTTGTGGAGCGGGCGCGAGGCTGACCGCCCGACAGCGATCTGCCGCTTCTGCGATACCGATTTTGTCGGCACCGACGGCGATGGTGGCGGCAAGTTCGCCGATGCGGCGGCAGTTGCTGAGGCAGCAGCCGCGCTGTGGGGGCAGGGCGAGGGCGCCTTCGCTGTGCTGACCGGCGGCGAGCCGATGCTGCAGGTCGACGATGCACTGATCGACGCGCTCCACGCGGCGGGTTTCACGATCGCGATCGAGACCAACGGGACTTTGCCGGTCCACCCCGGCATCGATTGGGTGTGCGTCAGCCCCAAGGCCGGGAGCGACATTGTTCAGCGCAAGGGCGATGAGGTGAAGCTCGTCTGGCCGCAACCGGGCAGCGACATCGACGCAATCGAGGCTTGGGATTTCCGTCACTGGCTGATCCAACCGATGGACAGCGCCGATACCGCCGCCAACACGCAAGCGGCGATTGATTTCGTGCTGGCGCGCCCGCGCTGGCGGCTATCGCTGCAGACGCACAAGCTGCTTGGCTTGCGCTGAGCGGCTTAGAAAGGCCCGCAGGCGCGGTAGTCGTAGTAATTCTGCTTGGTCCAGCACCGCGGATCAAAGCGCGGGAAGCGTGTGCGGCTCATGTCGAGCGCCCGCCGCCCGCCAAAGGCCTGCTCGCCGAGCAACTGCATCCCGTTACGCAGCTCGCGCATGCGGGTCTCGGCAACGACATAGAGCTTGCCGCGCGGTGCGATGATCGCCGCATAGCCGATGTCAGCGGCGGTCTGACAGAACAAATATTGCGAGCCGACATTGGAGAACATCGAATAAAGCCGTGTGCCATATTGATCGAGCCCCGCCACTCCGGATCGGCTGGACTTGGCTTTTGCCTTGGTCTTCGCGTTCGCCATCCGGTTGAAATATTTGCTGAGCGTATCGAGCGATTCCTTCAATTCGGCCTGATGGTCGAGTAGCATAGCGTTATATTTGGGCACGCTGAGCAAGGTCGGCTCGAACTGGCAGCGCAGCGCGGCGATGTTGAGTGCCGCGCGCAGCGACCACACCAGGCCGGCGCGCAACTCTACCGGGGTCGCGCCGGGGAGGGGAGTTGTGAGGCCGGGTTCGTTGCCGACCACCGGCGCTCCCGCCAGATCGGGGCTTTTGAAGAAGAACTGGGCGGAGGCGGGCGCGGCCGTGATCGCCGTCATCATCGCCAGCAACCCGCAAATGAACCGCGCTACCATTTTCGTCACATTCCCATCCCCGTCCACAGCCCGCGCTTCTCGCGCAGGACGCGCGGGTTTTCAACCGTGGGAGTCGATCGAACCGGCGCGTTGTCGAGGCAACCCGACTCGATTTGTGTCCACAAACCGCGCCTGCACGAAAAAGGCCGCCCGGAAACCCGAACGGCCTTTTCCTGATTGCTTGGCTGCCCGATTGAGGCAGCCGGCTTTCGAAAGAAGATTACTTCTTCTTTTCGGTGGCCATCGCGTCGTTCGACGACATCATGGCGTCGTTCGACGCCATCGCATCGCCCATGCCCATGGCGTCGTTCGACGACATCATGGCGTCGTTCGAAGCCATCGCGCCGTCGGTCGCCGTCATGTTGTCCGAAGCCATCGCGTCGGTTTCGTTGGTGGTTTCCGTCGCCATTGCGTCGTTACCGGCCGTCGGTTCGGTCTTGGCGCAAGCCGAGATCAACAGCGCCGCGCTGGCGATCATCGAACCCGTCACGACCTTGGAAATGAGTGCACGCATTTGAAGCTCCCTAGATAATGGTTTTGGTTGGCTTGACCGCCTTTAATCCCCAAACCGCAGTGGACATTAGTCGGATATCGTCTCGCCCTCAAGCCTCGTTTTCGATAGACAAAGAAAGACTATCGAGAAAATGCCCGAGTCTCGACACGAGCGCTGTGTCGAATGCCTTGAAATCGCCCCCTTTGCCAAGCTTTTTTACGCTGGTGACCGGAAATTCTGGCAGGCCGCAGGGGACTATGCCTGCGAAATCAGACAGTTCCGTTGCAATGTTCACGGAAAATCCGTGCATCGTTACCCAGCGGCGCACGCGCACACCAATCGCGCCGATTTTGGCCTCCGTACCGTTTTCGGACGTCCAGATACCCACCCGGCCGGGCACCGCATAGGCCGCGACATCGATCAGACCGAGCGCTTCGATCAGCCAATTCTCCAGTGATCCGATGAAGTTACGAATGTCGCGGCCGCGCTTGGCCAGATCAAGCACCAGATAGCCGACGCGCTGCCCTGGCCCATGATAGGTATAGCGACCACCGCGTCCGGTCGCGAAGACTGGGAAACGCGGGTCGATCAACTCTGCGGGGTCGGCGCTCGTTCCCGCCGTGTAGATCGGTGGATGTTCGAGCAGCCAGATCAGCTCGCGCGCGCTGCCCGCCGCCACCGCAGCCGCGCGCGCCTCCATCATGGCGAGCGCTTCGGGATAGGGGACGGGATCGGTGCTGATCCGCCATTCGATGTCGTCGCCGCCGTCAGTATCGGGGTCGGTGCGCGGGCTGGTCATGGTCGATCACATGCGGTCGCCGGGCGGCGCGCGCAAGCATTGGCATGCGCGCGCCGCTTGCGCTAAGCGCGCAGTCCACGGACAAGGCCGAACATTGGGACGCGCGGGAGTTAGGCGATGAGCAGGGTCGACATCAGCGCGGTCTGGGACCGGGCAACCGAATTTCTGGGCGATAATCTGGCAACGCTGATCCCGGTGGCGGTGCCGTGGATCTATCTGCCGCTGGTCGTCCAGAGTGCGCTGGCACCGCTTGCCAAGACGCCGGGGCCGCTCGCGATCGGGGTGCAAGTCGCGGCCTTTGGATTGACGCTGGTCGGGATATGGGGCCAGCTCCAGGTGCTGGCATTGGCGATCGATCCGGCGCGCGGCGCCGGCAGTGCGCGAGCGCAGGCGACGGCGGGCATATTGCCTGTGTTGGTCATCACGCTGGTGTTGGGCATCGGCGCGATCCTGCTCGCGACCCCCATCGGCATCGCGCTTGGCGTCGCCGGTGTCGATTTGCAGGCCCTCATGCGCGCGAGCGAGACCGGCGCGACGATTCCGCCGCCCGCTGGCATGACGCCGGCGATTGCGATCTTCATGCTGGTCTATGTGGTGGTGCTGCTCGTCGCGCTGCTGTGGCTGACGGCGCGGCTTTTGCTCGTGAACGCGGTGCTGCTGGCGGAGGGCAGCTGGTTCGCCGCGATCGGCCGCTCGTTCGCGCTGACGCGGGGGCGCGTGCTGGCGCTGATCGGGGTGCTGCTGTTGTTCGCGATCGTCAGCTTCGTCGCGACGCTGGCGGCGCAGACGGTGTTCGGTGCCATCTTTGCGCTGATCCTCGGCGGCGAGGGGCCAGTGACGATCGCGTCGGTGCTCGCCGCAGCCCTCGTCGCGATCGTGTCGACTGCATTCACTTTGTTATCCGCCGCGTTCATCGGCAAATTTTATGTCGCGGCGCGCGCACAGGAAGCCATCGGCACCGCATGACGATTGATTTGGGCGGCACCGCTGCCGATGCCTGGGCGCTGTGGCGGCGCGACCGCATAGTGCTGTTGCCGCTGGCGGGGCTGTTCCTGTTCGTGCCGACGCTCGCGCTGCTGTTGCTGGTCACGCCGCTGACCGTGCCCGCCGACACGGTGATCCGCCCGGGCACCGCCGAAACGGCGGCGTTTCTCGCGCAATATCGCGCCTGGATCGGCGCCAATGCCGGTTACTTCATCACGGTGAGCATCGTTTCGGCCTATGGAGCGCTGGCGATTTTCGCCTTCTACTTCGACCGGACCGCCGACACACTGCGCGACGCGTTGATCGGTGCGTTGGCGCTGCTGCCGCGCTATCTGCTCGCGGGCATCATCGGCACGGTCCTGACGATGGTCGGCTTTGCGCTGTTTTTCCTGCCGGGCATTTATCTCGCTGGGCGGCTGTTGCTGCTGGGGCCAGTACTGGTCGCCGAAGCGCCGCTGTCGGCGATCGATTCGCTGGTGCGGAGCTTCGGCATAACCCGCCGTCATGGCTGGATATTGGCCGGCGTGATGGTGATCGCGTTCGTTGCCGATGTGGTGCTGCCCGCGCCATTCCAGAATCTCGATGCGACGCTGCGCGGTCTCCGCGCGGCCAATCCGGTGGTGATCGTCGTGGTCGATGCCATGGCGGCAGCAATCGCGACGGCGGTTGCTCTGGGCCTGCTGCTGTTCAAAGTCGCGCTATACCGGCGGCTGGCCTAGAGCATCGGAATCTGCGGCGCGGCGTCGCGCGGCAGCAGCCCGCTCGCGCGCGGATCAGGGAAAGTCTCGATCGTCCGCATCACGGACTCGAACCCCTGCGCGCGGTAGAAATTGAGCGCCGAGGGGTGATCGAGCGTGCAGGTGTTGACCCGCACCAGCGCGACGCCCGGCCGCCACATCATGGCGAGCGCCAGACTCATCAGCCAGCGGCCATGCCCTTTGCCCGCCAGCTCAGGCACCAGCCCGAAGTAATCGAGCGCGCACCAATCGGCGGCGGGGTGGGTGAATTCGAGCAGCCCGACTTCGATCCCCGCGCGGTCGATCACCGCGTGGACCTGCGTCTCGGGCCGGTCGATCGCTGCGGCGAGCGAGGCATCATCCAGCGTGAGCCGCGAATACCAGAGCCACGGCGCGCCGACGCGGGCGAACAGGGCGCGATATTTGTCGGGCTGCGGTCGCGCCCAGCGCACCAGCCTTAGCGGGCTGTCGGGCAAGGGCCGCGCAGGCGGGCGCCGCCGCATTTCGAGCGTGGTGACGATCGTCGCGATTTCGCCCGGCGCGACCCGCGTCAGGGCCACCGCGTCAAGCCCAGGTGGCGCGCGGCGGCAGGCTCATCAGGATCGCGTCGATATTGCCGCCGGTCTTCAGCCCGAACAAAGTCCCGCGATCATAAACGAGATTGAACTCGGCATAGCGCCCGCGCCATTCGAGCATCCGGGCTTCGTCTTCGGGGGTGAAGGCGTCATGCATCCGCCGCCGGACGATTCTCGCGAAACTGTCGAGGAACTGGCGACCGATATCCTGAATGAACGCGAAATTGGCGTCGAAATCGCCTTCGAGATGGTCGCAGAAAATGCCGCCGACGCCGCGATGCACCTTGCGGTGCGGGATGTAGAAATAATCGTCGGCCCATTTCTTGTACCGGTCGTGATAATCGGCGCCGTGCGGGTCGCAGGCGGCCTTCATCGCCGCGTGGAAATCGGCCGTGTCCTCCTCGAACGGGATCGGCGGGTTCAGGTCCGCGCCGCCGCCGAACCAGCGCTTGGTGGTGACCAGGAAGCGCGTGTTCATGTGCACCGCGGGCACCATCGGGTTGGCCATATGCGCGACCAGGCTGATGCCGGTCGCGAAGAAGCGCGGGTCGTCGGCGGCGCCATTGATCGTCTTGCCGAATTCGCCTTCGAACGTGCCGCCAACGGTCGAGACGTTGACGCCGACCTTTTCGAACACTTTGCCCTTCATCACGCCGCGCACGCCGCCGCCGCCGGGCTCTCCTGAAGGGTCGATGCGGTCCCAAGCCGTATAGTCGAACGCGGCGTCGGAGCCGGCTTCGCGCTCGATCGCTTCGAATTCGGCGCAGATCAGGTCGCGCAGCTTTTCGAACCAGGTCCGTGCCGTCTGCTGTTCGGTATCGAGTTCCATCATCCCCCCGTGCTACACTCGCGTCTTAGCTGGCCGCGTCGGGCCATCCTTTGATCTGGCGCAAAGCCTCGCCCGTGGCGATGGCGGCTGCGACCGCGACATTCAACGATCGCCGCCCCGGCACAAGCGGAATTGTAAGGCGCAGGTCGGCCCGGTCGTGAACATCATCGGGCACACCGCTCGACTCTGCGCCGAACAGCAACACATCATCGGGGGCAAAGGCAGCGGCGTCGATGCGCACGGCGCCGCGCGTCGACAGCAGGACGATTCGCCCGGTCACCGTGCGTTCGAATGCTGCCCAATCCATGTGGCGCGTCACATCGGCCTGCGCCAGATAATCCATGCCTGCCCGCGCCAGCTTGCGGTCGCTCCACGCAAAGCCCATTGGCTCGATCAGATCGACCGCCAGATCGAAGCACGCGGCCAGCCGCAAAATCGTGCCGACGTTGCCCGCAATATCGGGCTGATAAAGTGCGAGACGGATTTGCGCGGGGCTTGCCATGCGGATAGGGCTTAATGCGGTATGGCCGCATTGGTCAAAATGCTGTTGGCAAATCGCATGGCCTGTGTCTATCAGGCCGCGAGTTTGCGTCCAAGCGACGCGCTAAGACGGCCAGTGGGTGCCCATTGCAGCGCCCTCTGGCACGGAAATGACTGACAAAGTTCGACACAAGGTTCGACAAGGGCAAGTGAATGGCAACCGTTGATACCCCGATTGCAGCCGGTGATGGCGCCCCGCACGGCGAAGACGGCGACTATCGCCGCCGCGACTTCCTCAGCATTGCTGCCGTCGCTTTTGGCGGCGTGGGCGTCGCGGGCATTCTCGTGCCGCTGATCAGCCAGATGGCGCCATCCGCCGACGTGCTCGCCGATTCGACCACCGAGCTTGACCTGAGCGCGATCGCGCCGGGGCAGGCGATCAAGGCATCGTTCCGCAAACAGCCGCTGTTCGTGCGCAACCTGACCCCGGAAGAAATCACCGAGGCGAACAAGGTGCCGGTCGCCTCGCTGCGTGACCCCGAAACACTCGCCCAGCGCACCAAGGAAGGCCACACCAACTGGCTCGTGACGATGGGCGTCTGCACGCACCTCGGCTGCGTGCCGCTTGGTGCGGGCGAAGGCGAAGTGAAGGGCGAATTTGGCGGCTATTTCTGCCCGTGCCACGGTTCGGTCTACGACACCGCCGCACGCATCCGCAAAGGCCCGGCGCCGAAGAATCTGATGGTGCCGCCGTACAAATTTTCCACCCCCACCACCATTGTGATCGGTTGAGGACAGCAGCATGAGCTTTCCCTGGGCAAAGCATTACGAGCCGAAAGCGCCACTGATGAAGTGGATCGACGAGCGGCTGCCGCTCCCGCGCTTCGTCTATAGCGCGGTTGGCGCGGGCTATCCGGTGCCGCGCAACCTGAATTATTTTTGGAACTTCGGCGTGCTCGCTGGCGTCGCTTTGATGTGCCAGATCGTCACCGGCATCGTGCTGGCGATGCACTTTGCAGCCGATGCGGGCCTCGCGTTCGACTCGGTCGAACACATCATGCGCGACGTCAATTTCGGCTGGCTGCTGCGCTATGCCCACGCCAATGGCGCGTCGATGTTCCTGCTGGTCGTCTACATCCACATCGGCCGCGGCCTCTACTACGGGTCGTACAAGGCGCCGCGCGAGATGATCTGGCTGCTCGGCGTGGTCATCTTCCTGCTGATGATGGCCACCGCGTTCATGGGCTATGTGCTTCCGTGGGGCCAGATGAGCTTCTGGGGCGCGCAGGTGATCACCGGCTTCTTCTCGGCGATCCCGCTGGTGGGCGAAAGCATCCGCATCTGGCTGCTCGGTGGTTTCGCGCCCGACGATGCCGCGCTCAACCGCTTCTTCTCGCTCCATTATCTGCTGCCGTTCGTCACATTGGGCGTGATCATCCTCCATGTCTGGGCGCTGCACATTCCGGGGTCGAGCAACCCGACCGGCGTCGAAGTGAAGGGCGAACAGGACACCGTGCCGTTCCACCCCTATTACACCGCGAAAGACGGCTTCGGGATCGGCGTGTTCATGCTGATCTATTGCGCGTTCATCTTCTTCATGCCCAACGCGCTTGGCCACCCGGACAATTATATCCCGGCGAACCCGCTTGCGACCCCCGCGCACATCGTGCCTGAGTGGTATTTCCTGCCCTTCTACGCGATCCTGAAGTCGTTCACGGCCGACTTTCTGTTCATCCAGGCGAAGCTGTGGGGCGTGCTCGCGATGTTCGGGTCGATCCTGCTGCTGTTCTTCCTGCCCTGGCTCGACACGTCGCCGGTGCGCTCGGCCAGTTATCGCCCGCGCTACCGCATTTTCCTCGTTGTGCTGCTCGTTGATGTGCTGGTGCTCGGCTATATCGGCGGGGCCGAGGCGACCGCGCGCAACGTGATCATCGGCCAGATCGCGTCCGTCTATTATTTCGCGCATTTCCTCATCATCCTGCCGATCGTCGCTGCGACCGAGCGCCCGCGTCCGCTGCCGAACTCGATCACCGAATCGGTGCTCGGCAAGCATGGTGGCGCAACCGCCGCGTCGGGCCTGTCCGGCAACGCGCTTCCGGCCGAATAAGGGGTTTATCATGGTTCGCTATATTGCCGGTTTGGTCGGCGTCGGTTTCGTCGTCGCGCTGCTGGTGTCGCTGTTCGGCAGCGTGTCGGGGCTGATCAACGATCCGCAGCCCGAAAGCGCGGCGGCTTTCCTGTACAAGCATCCCAAGGAGCTCGCGCTCGACAGCGACGGCTTCATGGGCAAGATCAACGTGCGCCAGGCGCAGCGCGGCTTCCAAGTCTATAAGGAAGTCTGCGCCAACTGCCATTCGCTGTCGCTTGTCGCTTTCCGCGATCTGAAGAAGATCGGCTACACCGACGCCGAGGTGAAGAAGATCGCCGCCGATTGGGGCACCAAGCAGTCGGTGCAGGATCCCAAGACCGGCGACCGCACCGAACGCGCGAACGTGCCGGCCGATCACTTCCCCAAGGTCTATTACCCCGGCACGGGCGTGCCGCCCGATCTGTCGCTGATCACCAAGGCGCGGCATGAAGGCCCGGCCTATGTCTATTCGCTGCTGACCGGCTATGCCGAACAGACGCCCGAGCTGATCGCCAAGCACCCCGATGCGAAGACGCCGGATGGGTCTTATTACAACCCGTACTTCCCGACCCTGAACCTCGCGATGCCGCCACCGCTCGCGCAGGACGGGCAAGTCACCTATGCCGACGGCACCCCGTCGACGGTTGCGCAAAATGCCAAGGACGTGGCCGAATTCCTCGTCTGGACGGCCGAGCCCGAACTCAACGACCGCCATTCGCTTGGCCTCGCGGTACTCGGCTTCCTGTTCGTCGCGACGATCCTGGCCTATGGCGCCTATCAGTCGATCTGGCGGAATGTGAAGCATTGAGCATTGCGACGGGCGCCGCCGCCAACGACGATCTGAAGGCGCTGATCCGCACGATCCCCGACTTTCCGAAGCCGGGGATCATGTTTCGCGACATCACCACCTTGCTGCTCGACCCGCATGGGCTTGCCCAGACCGTAGAGCGTATGGTCGCGGCGGTCGATGGTCCGGTCGATCTGATCGCGGGCATCGAGGCGCGCGGGTTCCTGTTCGCCGCCGCGATTGCGGTGCCGCTCAACGCCGGTGTGCTGCTGATCCGCAAGGACGGCAAGCTGCCCGGCGTGACGATCGCTGAGGATTATGCGCTCGAATATGGCCAGGACCGGATCACGATGCACGAGGATGCGCTGGCCCCCGGCCAGCGCGTGCTGCTCGTCGATGATCTGATCGCCACCGGCGGCACCGCGCGGGCCGCAATCCGCCTGCTGCGCAAGGCGGGCGCGAATGTGACGCAAGCGCAGTTCGTCGTCGACCTGCCTGAACTGGGCGGTGCGGACGCGCTGCGCAGCGATGGCATCAACGTCACCGCGCTGCTCTCGTTCGAGGGCCATTAATCTTCGCTTAGGCAATACCATTCGGCGCCCCGCGTATTGGGGCCGGATGGAGGCGTAGCGATGATCGCATCTTTGACGAAAGTGGCGCTGGGCGCCGCGCTGCTGGCGGGCCTTGGCGCCTGTGCCGATGATTATGCCGGTGGCTATGGCCGGGGCTATTATGGCGCGGTTGCGCCCTATTATGGCTGGTACGGCGACTATTATTACCCCGGCACCGGCTATTACGTCTATGATCGCTACCGCGTCGCGCGGCGCTGGTCCGACCGCGACCGCGATTACTGGAACGGGCGCCGGAACGGCTGGCAAGGCGGCCCGGTCCGCGACAATTGGCGCGGGTTTCGCGGTCGCCGCTGGCGCTAGTGCATGATGGCTTGAGGCTGAATGACGCCCCTTCCGTTCGTGTCGAGCGAAGTCGAGACACCCCGCGCGCCGCTTGTGGCCTGTTTCTCGACGTCGCTCGAAACAAGCGGGTCAAGGGAGCGTCACGAGACGCTAGGCAGCAGGGCGCGTCGCGATCAGCCCGATCGCGATCGTCGTCATCACCGCGACGCCGTCCTGGTTGAGCACGGTGATGCGGCTGCGATAGCTGCCCATTTCCGGGCGGCTGGCCGAGGCGCGCTTGTCGAGCACTTCGACCGACAGCGACAGCGTGTCGCCGGGGTAGACGGGCTTCAACCAGCGCAGCTCGTCCTGGCCCGGCGAGCCGAGCCCGGCTTGCTTGGTGCGCGTCAGATTCTCGACCAGCATCGCCATCATCATCGCGCAGGTGTGCCAACCGCTCGCCGACAGCCGCCCGAAATGCGTTTTCGCCGCCGCTTCGTCGGACAGGTGGAAGGGCTGGGGGTCAAACTTCGTTGCGAAGTCGATCACCTCGTCGCGCGTGACGGCGTAGCTGCCGAAATGGCTGACCTTGCCGACCTCAATGTCCTCGAAATAAATCATGGAGTCGGTGTCGCGTGCTTCGCCCGCCTTGGCAAGCCTAGCGGTTCAGCGCACCCCGAAACGGCGCATCGCTGCCGTCGAGATCCTTGCCCGCTGCCAGCCCGAGCAGATCGCGCAGCAACGGCGCGACATCGACATTGTCGAACCCGGCGATCTTGCCTGCGGGCTTGATCGCCGGACCGCTCGCAATGAACAGCGCGGCCATTTGCGGATCGGTGGGATCAAAGCCATGCGTGCCGCGATATTTCTCGGCCATATCGGCGGCGGGGGGCTTGTCGAGGATCAGCCAGCCAGTCTCGGCGAGACACACATAGGCCGGAACGCGCGGATTGCGGCCATAATGGTACGCCACCGGTACCTGCGCCTTGGGCCAGCACTGCGCGTGCGGCACCGGCTTGACGATGGCGGCGGCAAGCGCGGCGTCCTTGCCCGGCATTGGCTCGATCCCGGCATAGGCGCCGGTGACGACGAAGCGATAGCTGCCCTCCGGCAGGCTCTGGTCGAGCCGCACCACACGATCCGGGCTGATCGCCGCCATGCCGTGATCGGCGACAATCACGAAATTGGCAGGCTGGCCCAGCGCCGCGAGTTCGCTGCGCAACCGCCCGATCGCCGCATCGACCTCACCGACGACGGCGGTCGTCTTGGGGCTGTCGGGGCCATTGGCGTGCCCGGCCGAATCGACCGCGTCGAAATAGAGCGTGAAGAAAGCAGGCCGCGTGTCGACCGGCCGCCGCAGCCAGTCGATGATCGCATCGACGCGCTGGCGATTGCTGACCTCATGGCCATATTGCTGCCAGTCCTGCGGGCGCTTGCCGTCGAAGGCGACATTGGCGCCGGGCCAGAACATCGTCGCCGAATGGATGCCGGCCTTCTCCGCCGTGATCCAGATCGGCTCGGCCTGCGCCCACCAGAACGGCTCTTCGCTCTGCATGTTGAAGGTCATGCCGGGGTGGCCGGGGTCCTCGATCTTGTTACCGACGATGCCGTTGCGATCAGGCCGCAGCCCGGTGACGATCGTCCAGTGATTGGGAAAGGTGATCGACGGAAACGACGGTCGCATCGCCGCGCTGATCCCCGCATCGGCGAGCGCGTTGAGATTGGGCGTCACCCCCCGCGCGAGATAGTCGGGCTTGAAGCCGTCGATCGAGATCAGGATCGTGACGGCTTTACGCGCTTCGGCGGGCGCCACGGCAACCGTCTTCGGCGCCTCAAGCGGCTGCGTCACGCACGCCTGGAGCCCGGCGGCAAGGAACGCGGCGAACAGGCGGGATGACAGGCGCATGCATGTCGCAGTGCCGGACGAAAGGGACAGCATGATGACAGTGCAGAACGACGATTGACTACAAACATAGTTATGTTTACACTAGTAGTCGTAATATCGGGAGGAGAAAATCATGAATTTTCGTTTCGCTGCGTTGGCGATGCCGATTGCGCTCTGTGGCGCCGCGCCTGAGCCGGATTTGTGCGCGCGCGTGACGGCGATCACGCCGCTCGCGTGCGCTCAATCCGCGCGTGGCATCGCGCTGGCGGTCGACGATGCAACCGCGCAGCGGCTGTTGGGCGATGCCGAAGCCGGCGCCGAGCGATTCATGTCGCGCTTCGGTGCGGCGCCTCCAGGGCTTTATGCAGTCTATCGGCCCGAGGAGTCGCTGCCTGACGGCACCAAGGTCCAAGCCTTGCGTACGGCAGGGTTCACCGCAATATTGCCTTGGATTTCACCGAAGTTCCGCCGCGCGCAGATCGAAACATCGGTTCGCGCCGGGGTCACTGCCCGGATGCCGGGGCAGCCGCCAGAGGCCATCGACGCTGCCGTGAAAGCGGATATTGCGAAGCTCACGCTGCTGTTCAGCGACGAAGCGCAGGTCAAGCTCGAAAAAACGACCATTCCCCATGAGCTTGGCCATATGTGGTACGGTCGGCTTTATTGGCCGAATGCCTCGATCGACGGGCCGAGCCATTATGGTGCTCCGGGACCCGATTGGCTCGATGAAACGGCGGCGATCTTGATGGAAGATGATGCCAGCTTGGCGAGCCGCACCGAGCAATTCGCCATGAACTACCGCCGTTATCGCGCGGACCCGGCCAAGGCGACGCCTGGGCTGCGGATGTTAGTCGATCTCCCTGCCTTTTTCGAGGAGAAGCATCCCGGCGCCGATCGAGTGCGCGAGTTGCTCGAAAAGCGCAAGCAGCAAGGCGCGCAAAATTCGCCGGTAATCGTGCTTGGCGGGGCTGAGATAAAGTCGGCCAATAACCTCGATGACCGTTTCATAGGCTTTTATCTGCAGGGGACCGTGGCGTCGTCCTATATGATCGAGCGATCGGGCGACCCGAAAATTTTTGGGCGCATCGGCGCCGCATTCGGCCGGGGTGAGACGATGGCGCAATGGCTGGCGAACGCCGAACCCAAGGGCAAGCTGCCGCGCGACCTGAAGGCGCTGCAAGCCGACTGGCTGAGCTGGCTCGACAAACGTTTCCCGGCCGAGCCTGCCAAGCCGGCCTAGCGCATGATCCCGGGCGGCGTCGTGATCAGACGTTGAAGCGGAACAGCATAACGTCGCCGTCGTGGACGAGATACTCCTTGCCCTCGGACCGCAGCTTGCCCGCGTCGCGCGCGCCGGCTTCGCCCTTGCACGCGACATAATCGGCAAAGGCGATCGTCTCGGCGCGGATGAAGCCTTTTTCGAAATCGGTGTGGATCGCGCCGGCCGCTTGCGGGGCCTTGGCGCCCGCTTCGACAGTCCAGGCGCGGGCTTCCTTGGGGCCGACGGTGAAGAAGGTCAGCAAGTGGAGCAATTTATACCCCGCCGTGATCACGCGGGCGAGGCCGGTTTCGGTGAGGCCGAGCTCGGCGAGGAATTCGCCGCGATCCTCGGGCGGCATCGTCGCAATTTCGGCCTCGATCGCCGCTGACACGACCACCGCTTCGGCGCCCTCGGCCTTGGCTTTCTCAAACACCCGCGCCGACAGCGCATTGCCGTTCGCGGCATCGCCTTCGTCGACATTGCAGACGTAGAGCACCGGCTTTGACGTGAGCAACTGCGCCTGCGCGAACACGCGGGCTTCTTCCTCGTCCTTGGGCTTGGTGAGCCGGGCGGGCTTGCCTTCGCGCAGCAGTTCGAGCGCTTGCCCCAGCACCGACACGCCGATCTTGGCTTCCTTGTCGCCCTGCGCTGCCTTCTTGGCGAGATTGGGAACGCGCTTCTCAAGGCTTTCGAGGTCCGACAGCATCAGCTCGGTCTCGACGGTTTCGGCGTCGGCGATCGGATCGACCTTGCCCTCGACATGCGTCACGTCGCCGTTCTCAAAGCAGCGCAGCACGTGGACGATCGCGTCGACCTCACGGATATTGCCGAGGAACTGGTTGCCAAGGCCCTCACCCTTCGACGCGCCGCGCACCAGGCCCGCGATGTCGACGAAGCCCAATTGCGTCTCGATGATCTTGGCCGACCCGGCAATCGCCGCAAGGCTGTCGAGCCGGGGATCGGGGACGGCGACATTGCCGACATTGGGCTCGATCGTGCAGAAAGGGTAA
Source organism: Sphingomonas sp. (assembly GCF_019749955.1). Lineage (GTDB taxonomy): Bacteria > Pseudomonadota > Alphaproteobacteria > Sphingomonadales > Sphingomonadaceae > Sphingomonas. Next base: position 169,947 of record NZ_JAIEPC010000009.1, on the reverse strand, counting down.
TTCGCCGCCTGCGCCGCCGCCGTTTCGGTCAGCGCGTTGAACAGGGTGGACTTGCCCACGTTAGGCAGCCCGACGATACCACAGCGAAATCCCATTTTCCGTCCCGATCAAAAGCAATGGCGCGCCTTAGTCAGTCGGCCGCCAATTGGCCAGAGTGGGCCGTGCCCAGAATGCTTGCAATGTCGCGCTGCCCGCGCAAACATTGACGCCAAAGAGTGGAGGGAGTCGATCATGATCAAGCAGATAAGCGCCGTCCTGCTGGCGCTCGCAGCAACCGGCGCGGTGGCGCAGAGCGCGCCCGGCGGCCCGCTCGGCACGCTCCAATGCACCGGCAAGCCCGTCACGATCCGGCTGAGCATCATCAAGCCCGGCCAGCTCGCGCTGTTCAAGAAGGCCGTTGCCGATCACCAGGCCTGGTATGCCAAGAACGGCAACGGCACCAAGGTCACGCTGGTGCGCGTCACCAAGCGCGGCGCGGGCGGGGCGCTCAGCTACGACGACAGCGCCGCGATGACGGTGGTGACCTATGACGCAAAGCCGCAACCGGCGCGGGATGCGGGTTATGCCGCGTTCGTGAAGGAATATCAGGACAGCTCGACCGTGAAGGACGAACATCGCGGGTGTTTGGGGTAGGGCCGCTGTGATCCGCCCCGACCGAGATTGGTGGGCAGCGGTCGGGCAGCCTCAATCCGCATATGTGCCTGACTCATTCCTTTCCTTTTGGTTCGTCGCCCCGTGCTTGACACGGGGCTTGGCTTTTCTTTTGCGCCGCCGCTTGCGATAACACGACATGGCGAAGGGCGGTTGGGTCTACAGTACCGCGGACCGCTATCGCGGGGGCATGTACGTCGGCGTGTCAGCCGACATCATCAGGCGCGTCTATCAGCATCGCGAAGGAACCGGGTCGGCGCATGTGCGCGACTTCGGCAAGACGCGGGTCGTCTATGTCGAGTACCACGCCGACATCGGGGCTGCGATCGTTCGCGAAAAACTGCTCAAAAAATGGCGGCGTGAATGGAAGTTCGCGCTGATCGAGGCGGACAATCCGGCGTGGCTCGACCTATGGGACCAATGGTTCACGGGTGGCGTCGACGAGAAAAGCCCAGCCCCGTGTCAAGCACGGGGCGACGGTGAACTTTGAGAGTCGTTCCGTACTCAACCAACGACCGTAACTGGAGCGCAAGTCGTTACCACCGATAATTAAAACTCACGCTCATCCGCTCGTCCTTCCCCGCATGCGGCATCACTTCATGCCGCAGCCAGCTTTCCCATAGCAGCAGCGTCCCCGGCGCGGGGTCGACGTAGATGAAGCGGCGCAATTCCTCGGCCGCGTCGTCGCGGCGTGACGGCGCTGCCATCATCAGGCCTAACCGGGGGTCCTCGAAGCGGATCGCGCCTGCGCCCGGCGGCACCGCGATATAGACCGTCCCCGACACCACGCTATGCGGGTGGATATGCCCGCTGTGCGTCGCCCCCGGCTTCATGACATTGACCCACAGGCTGTCGAGCTTGAGCTTGCGCCCTGCCAGATCGAACGCGCAAGCCTCGGCAAAGGCGGCGACATGACGGTTGAGCAGTTTGACCAGATCGCCGATGGCCGGATCGCGCTGCGGCAGATCGTTCAGCGACGCATAGGAGGTATAGCCGCGATAGCCTTGCGCCTTGCTCCACGCGCGGCCCGCGCGATCTTCCTCGGCCAGCATGCGGCACGACTGGTCGAGCTCGGCGATCAACGCTGCGTCGTCCAGCGCGCCCTGGTATAACCGGGTGGCGAACAGCGAGCGGATGGTCATGGTTGCAGCCTCAGCGCCACGTCGTTCATGAAGCGGACGTCATCGCCCTCGGCCAGCCACCGCGCTTCAGCGGCGACCGCGCCGAGCATGTCGGACAGCGGGTCCATCTCGGCCTTGGCGAAATTGCCGAGCACATGGCCGGTCACCTTGTCCTTGTGGCCCGGATGGCCAATGCCGAGCCGGACGCGGCGGAAATCCTCGCCGATATGCGCCACGGTCGAGCGCACGCCATTATGCCCGGCAGCACCGCCGCCGCGCTTCACCTTGACCTTGAACGGGGCCAGATCGAGCTCGTCGTAGAAGACGGTCACGTCCTCGGGTGCGAGCTTGTAGAAGCGCATCGCCTCGCCGATCGACTGGCCGCTGTCGTTCATGAAGGTGGCGGGTTTCAGAAGTAGCAGCTTCTCGCTGCCCAGCCGTGCCTCGATCGCCCAGCCGAGGAAGCGTTTCTTCGGCGCCTCGAAATCATGGAGCGCGGCAAGGGCGTCGATCGCCATGAAGCCAACATTGTGGCGGTGGAGCGCATAGTGCGCACCCGGATTGCCGAGCCCTGCCCAGAGTTGCATCAATTTTCTCCCTCCCCTTCAGGGGAGGGCCGGGGTGGGGCCTGTCCTTAGGCAGCATCGCTTGCGGCGCGGCCCCACCCCCAACCCCTCCCCTGAAGGGGAGGGGCTTGGCCCTCAACTATTACGCCGCAGCGTCGTCGGCTTCGCCGCCTTCGCTCGACTTGAGCGCCGACGGGGCGACGATCGTTGCGATCGTGAAGTCGCGGTCGTCGATCGCGCTCGACGCGCCCTTGGGCAGCGTCACGCTCGAGATGTGGATCGAATCGCCCACGTCAAAGCCCTTCAGTGAAACCTCGACATCGTCGGGGATTTCGGCGGCATCGACGATCAGTTCGAGCTCGTGGCGCACGACGTTGAGCACGCCGCCGCGCTTGATGCCCGGCGATGCGGCTTCATCGGTGAAGCGCACCGGCACCTGAACGGTGACGGTCGCATGTTCGGAGATGCGCAGGAAATCGACATGGACCGGACGATCGCTGACGGGATCGAAGGCCACGTCCTTGGGCAGCGTGCGCACGGTCTGGCCGTCAACCTCGATCATCACGACCGAATTCATGAAATGGCCGGTCATGAGGAGGCGGTACAGCGCCTTTTCCTCAACGTGGATCGCGGCGGGGTCTTGCTTGTTGCCGTAAATAACGGCGGGTACGCGGCCTTCGCGACGCAGCAAACGGGAGGCTCCCTTGCCAACCTGTTCGCGAGTCTCGGCCGCGAGCGTCAGTGCTTCGCTCATGCCAATCTCCGAAATATTCTGGTGTAACGGTGTGTTCCCCGGCCAAGCCTCCAGGGATGACCCTGGCCGGAAGCGGGTGCCCATAGCCGAACAGGGCCGCAGGAGCAAGCGGGCACTTGGTTTGCGAAACATCGACGATTTTTTGCGAATCTTGCGATCATCGGTTCCGGGGCGGCATTTTTTACGCCCTTCGCCAAGTGCCTATGCCGTATCGTTCGCGCGACCAAAGGCCATCGGGGCGCAAGGGAGCGAGTCAGATCATGCAGTCCGCCAGCACATCGACCGGCAAAATCCTGACAGGCATCGCGATCGCCGCATTGGTCGCCATCGGCGCCCGGGTTGCGGCCCAGGCGCTTCCCGAGGTCCATCCGGAGACCCCGGAGGCCAAGGCAGTCACGGTGGGCGTGGGCAGCCCGACGGCACATATCGAATGGGGCTATACCGGTCCGACCGGCCCGGAGCATTGGTCGGCGCTCAGCAAGGATTATGCGATCTGCAACGGCGGCCAGCAGGAAAGTCCCATCGATCTGAAGGATGCGATTGCCGCTGATCTGGGGGTGCTGGCAATTGCGTGGAAACCGCTGGCCATCAAGGCGACCAATAACGGCCATACGGTGCAATATGATGCACCCCCCGGCAGCAGCTTTGCCGTCGGCGGCAAAACCTATGCGCTCGCGCAATTCCACATCCACCACCCGAGCGAGCATTTGCTGAACGGGCGGCGCTTTCCGCTCGAAATCCATTTCGTCCATAAGCTCGCCGATGGCAGCTTTGGCGTGGTGGGGGTGCTGGTCGCGAACGGGGCGGGCAATCCGACGCTGCAAAAGATGATTGCCGCGATTCCCGCCGAACGTGGCGCGACGGCAACCGGCCCGATGATCGACCCGCGTGCCCTGCTGCCCGTCGCGCGCGGTTTTGATCGTTACGAAGGATCGCTGACGACGCCGCCCTGCGCCGAAGCGGTCGACTGGGTGGTGTTGCGCACGCCGATCACCGCGTCGACCGCGCAGATCGAAAAGTTCGCGGCATATTTTCCGTTCAACGCCCGCCCGATCCAGCCGCTCGACCGGCGGTTCCTGCTCGCGAGCCGATAAACATGCGGCGAAGCTTGCGGATCGCGGCGCTGACGCTGGCGGTCGGCGTGGCAGCGCCCGCCGTCGCCGAGGACCCGCCGACGCTTTACAAGGTGCTTGGATCACCGGAAAATCTGAAGATCGCCGGCAGTACGCGCGTCCGTTTTGAAGCGCTCGACGGTCAGGCGCGGCCCGGCTTTGACAATGCGTCGGAACTGGTCAGCCTGCGGACCACGCTGTTCGTCGAATATGATTTCAACCCGATCCGCATTGGTGGCGAAATTCGCGATGCCCGCGTTTATGATTCGGGGCCGCGCACACCGATTTCCACGAGCGAAGTCAACGCGGTCGAACCAGTGCAGGCCTATATCGCCGCCGATCTGGGCGGCGTGCTGGGCAAGGGAAGCACAACCTCGCTGCAGGCCGGACGGATGATCATATCGCTCGGGTCGTCTCGACTGGTGACGTCGGAGGAATTCCGCAACACCGCCAATGGCTATACCGGCCTGCGGTTCGATTATAAGGCCAGGTCGGGGGCGACCGCGACGGCGTTTTGGGTCCTCCCGCAGACCCGGTTGCCCAGCGACCGGGCCGGGCTTGCCGCCAATCGGGTCGAACTCGACCGCGAAAGCATCGACCTGGTGTTGTGGGGCGCCTATGTGGTGACGCCCAAGCTGGTCGCGGGCGGCAAGATCGATGTCGGTTACTTCCGGCTCGCCGAGCACGACAGCCGCACGCTTCAAACCCTTGACCGCAATCTCCACACGATTGACCTGCGCTTCTATCGCGATCCTGCGCCGGGCAAGCTCGACTGGGAAGCCGAAGGCGCTTTCCAATATGGCCGGATCTCGTCAAGCCTTGCCGCCAATGCGCCAACGCGTCCGGTGGCAGCAACATTCTATCACTTGCGCATCGGCCACAGTTTCAAGGGGCGGTGGGCGCCGCGCCTGTCGATCGAATATGATTATGCCAGCGGCACGCGATCAACCGGCAGTTTTGGCCGCTTCGATACCTTGTTCGGCGGGCGGCGGGCCGATTTTTCGCCGAGCGGCATCTATAACGAAATCAACCGCACCAATATCTCGTCACCGGGTGTCCGGCTTGAAGTGACGCCGACCAAACGCTGGGACGGCATGTTCGAAGCGCGCGCGTTGTTCGTGCCCGAAATCACCGATGTCTTTGCCACCACCGGGGTGCGCGATCCGCTGGGGCGGTCGGGCAATTATGCCGGCGACCAATTTGACATTCGCGCGCGCTATTGGCTGATTCCCAAAGTTTTGCGCGGCGAGGTGGACTTCACCTATCTGCGCAAAGGACCGTTTCTGCGCCAGGCGCCCAACGCCCCACGCAACGGCGATACCCGGTTCGCCGCGGTCAGCCTGATCGCCTATTTCTGACATCATTGCACGCGGCGGACCTTCCACCCGGCCGCGCGCAGCCGCGCGATCACTGATTTCGGCCCGGCGAGATGCCCCGCGCCGACCGCGACCAGCACGCGGCCGGGTGCTGCCATCCGCGCGCCGATCCACGCTGCCCAGCGCGCGTTGCGGCGGGTGAGCAACACCGCTTCGATCACCGGCGCATCGGCGAAGGGGTGCGCGACGAGCGCCGCGATGCGCGCTTCATCGCCCTTCGCCCAGGCGTCGAGTGTGGCCCGGTAGTTGCCGTCACCCGCAACCGCATCCGCGAGCAGCCGCCGCTGATCATCCTCGGTCAGCGCGTCGAACAGCCCGAGCTGGCCGGATAGCGTCTCAAGCCCGATGCGTGTTTTGCCCGCCAGCCGCTGGCCGATCACCGCATCGACGCCGTTCATCGCCGTCGCATCGCTGTCAGCCCCAGCGGTGGCGGCGCTCAATGTCAGCGCGGCGGCCCAGCTTTTCATGCCGCTCAAATCATCGAGCGATAGCTGCACGCGCGCCGCGAGCGCCTCAAGCTTCGGGCGGAGCGCGGGCGGCACGCGCTCGATAATCGGCGGCAATCCCGCGCCCTTGCCGATCCGCGCAAAAGTCTCGCTCGCGACATGCGGGTCAATCGCGGGCAATTCGGTCACCAGCGTATCGGCAGCGCGTTCGGCCTCGACAATCGCCGGAGTCTCCCACTGCACCCGCTCGGGCAGGACGTGCACCGTGCCCAGCAGCCAGATCACCGTATCGGCGTCTTGCAGCCGGTACAGCGCCGGCCGCGCCTCAATCGGGCGCGGTCGGTCGCAACTGGCGGGGAGGGCGGCGAGCCCGATCAAGACCCACCGCCACCGCGTCATTATCAGTACTTCACGCGCGTCGCGGTGATGCCATAGCGCTTGAGCTGGTGCTGCACGCTGGCGTTGCCCGCCAGATGCCCGGCGCCCACCGCGATGAAGGTCGTGCCGGGGCGCGTGAGCAGATCATCGATCACCACCGCCCAGCGCTTGTTGCGATCCGCCAGCAGCAGCTTGCCGAGCTCGGGCTGCGCATCGAGCCCTTCGTTCAATGTCTTGGCGAGCGCGTCGGGATCGCCAGCGGCCCATTCGGCGACCATCGTGTCGATCGTCGCGCCGGCCTTGGGCAGATCCTTCACGGTTTCGCCGAGATATTTGATCTGCAACCTCTCGGGCATCGTGTCGAAATAGCCGAGCTGTTGTTCGAGCGATTCCAAACCGGCGACGGGCTTCTTCACCTTTTTGGCGGCGGCAAGCAGCGTCTTTTCGGCGCCGCTGTTGGGATCATAGCCGAGCTTGAGCAGCGGGATCAGGCCCAGGTTGATCGCGGCGAACCACGGCTCGAACTTGTCGAAAGCAGCCGTCGGGATGCCGAGGCCGGTCAGCGCCTTTTCATAGGCAGCGCGGTCGGCAGCGGGCAGCTTTTGTGTCAGTGGCACGCCGCTGGTGTCGGTCGCGAGCTTCAGCACCAGCGGCTGGCTGGCGGCTTCGTCGACATCGGGCAGTTCGAGGATCAGCCGGTCGCTGCGGTCGAACGCGGCCTTCACTTCCTCGTCGAACCAGCTCAGGCCGGGCTTCAGCACATGAACCGTGCCGAACAGATAGACCGTCGCATCGCCCTTCTTGATCACCCACAGCGCGGGGTCGGCATCGACGGTCACCGCAGCGGCGGCGGTGGCTGGGGCGGTTTGTGCGGCGGCGGGGGCGGTGAGGAGGAGGGCGGCGCCACTCAGCAAAAGGCCCAATCGGTTCGTGCGCATGATTTATCGTCCTTTTCTTCGAGGGTTACTGGATGCGCCGTTAGCGAAATTTGCGCCACAGCCACACGGCGAGAAAGATATAGTTGAAGGCGAGAAAGATGATGGTGCCGTTCGCCGCCGGTGCCAGTCCGGCGCGCCCGAGGATCCACCAACACGGTGCCCCAATCAGCAGGGCATAGGCCGCCACCACAGCGCCGTCGCGATAGGCCTCGCGCTCATGCTCGTCGATCGAGCGATGCCATTGCCAACTCAGCCAGGGCAAGAACCCTGCCAGAACCAGGACGAACGCCAAGGCAATTGCCGGGTGCACCGGGCCGCTGATCAGCTCGGCGCCGATGTTGTGGCGGCCCGAACGGGTCAACATCAAAGGTATCGCCATGATCGCACCCATAGCACCGCCCAGCAGCATGGCGGCCAGGATGATCCTTTGGGCGCGCTGCTCGCGCGGCGCGATTAACGGATCGCGCGCAAGCAGCTTGCGACCGTGCCGGACGGCAAGCCCAAGCATCGCAATGCCGAGCACCACGAGGATCGCCGCAAGCGTCAATTGCAGGGCGGTGGGCGCCTTGTTTGCCGATACATTGTGCAGCAGACCCGCCAAAAAACCGCAAATCGCCGTGAGGCCCAGCAGCCAGGTAATCATCAACCCGGTAAGCCGCCAATCGTGGCCGCCGCCGCGCTCAGTCATGCGGCCCTCCAACAAAGCCATCGTCAAAAACCTCCTCAATGCGCATTTCGAAAAGCCGCGCGATGCGGAAGGCCAGCGTCAGCGAGGGATCGTGTTTGCCGGTCTCGACCGCGTTGACGGCCTGGCGCGAAACATTGAGTGCCAGCGCCAGCTCGGCCTGGCTCCAGTCGCGTTCGGCGCGCAGCACTTTGAGCCGGTTCTTCACGGCTCGGCTTAATGCGCCAAAATCGACGCGAGCGAAATCGCCATCGCCACCAGCGCGCCAAAGATCGCGACCCAATCGTCGCGGCTTGCGTCTGTCGAACGGGAACACATGGACTTCTCCGTCAGGGGTGCCTAACGAAATGTAAGGCACGCATGACTAAATGACAGCGAGTCGCGACTTTGTCAAGATGACCTGACTTATGGTCACTCTCGCCTGACTTTGACCCCGCAACAGCCATTGACCCGCCCCGACGCGCGCGCCAAAGGAAGGCAGATTTTACCGCATCTGCGAAAGACCGTCAGCCTTGGCCGCCCAGCCACTCAGTTTCCAGCGCATGATCCTGAAACTCCATGATTATTGGAGCGAACAGGGCTGCGTGATCCTGCAGCCTTACGATATGGAAATGGGGGCGGGGACGTTCCATACCGCAACGACGCTCCGCGCGCTCGGCCCCGATCCGTGGAACGCCGCCTTCGTCCAGCCGTGCCGCCGCCCGACCGACGGCCGCTATGGTGAGAACCCGAATCGGCTCCAGCATTATTACCAATATCAGGTGATCCTGAAGCCCAGCCCGCCCGATTTGCAGGCGCTCTATCTCGGCTCGCTGGCGGCAATCGGCATCGATTTTGGCCACCACGACATCCGCTTCGTCGAGGATGACTGGGAAAGCCCGACGCTCGGCGCGTGGGGGCTGGGCTGGGAAGTGTGGTGCGACGGGATGGAAGTGACGCAGTTCACCTATTTCCAGCAAATGGGCGGCTTCGACTGCAAGCCGGTCGCGGGCGAGCTGACCTACGGCCTCGAACGGCTCGCGATGTATATCCAGAACAAGGACAGCATCTACGACCTCGCGTTCAACGATGCCGGCGTCAGCTACGGCGACGTGTTCCTCGAAAACGAACGCGAGATGAGCGCGTGGAACTTCGAGGTCGCGAATACGGAGTCGCTGTTCGACCAGTTCCGCAAGCACACCGCGGAATGCGAAAATTCGCTCGCGGCGGGATTGCCGATCCCCGCCTATGAACAGGCGATCAAGGCGAGCCACGTCTTCAACCTGCTCCAGGCGCGCGGCGTCATCTCGGTGCAGGAGCGCGCAAGCTACATGGGCCAGGTCCGCGATCTGGCGAAAGGCGCGTGCGCGGCATGGATGGAGAAGCACGGATGGTCGTGATGCTCCCAAGCGCCGCAGGCACCAATGCTCTTCTTCGCGCCCTTCGCGACCCTTCGCGCACTTCGCGTGAACCACTTTTCTTATTTCACGCGAAGAGCGCGAAGAAGAAGGACGCGAAGCTCGCGAAGTCAGCAGTCCTTCTTCGCGCCTTCGTGGCTTTGTGTGAGGTAATTTTTCTCACACAAAGACGCAAAGCCACGAAGTCGCTGGCGAGTGCGACGGCATGAGCGATTTTCTGCTTGAGCTTCGCTCGGAAGAAATCCCCGCGCGGATGCAGGCCAAGGCGCGTGAGGAACTGGCGAAGTTGTTCGTCGCCGAACTCGCCAAGGGCGGGATTACCGCCAGCGACATCATCACCTACGCCACGCCACGCCGCCTCGCGCTGATCGCGCGGCGGTTGCCGATGCAGACGGCGGCGGTGTCGGAGGAGACCAAGGGGCCAAAGACTGGCGCGCCGCCGCAAGCGCTCGAAGGCTTCCTCCGCAAAACCGGCCTCACGCAGGACCAGCTCGTCGAGCGCGATGGGGTCTATTTCGCGGTGATCGAAAAACCCGGCCGCGCGACCGCCGATGTGCTCGCCGAAGCGATCCCCGCGATCATCCGCGCGTTCCCCTGGCCCAAATCGATGCGCTGGGGCGCCGCCTCGCTGTCCACCGAGAGCTTGCGCTGGGTGCGGCCCCTGCAAGGCATTGTCGCGCTGCTGGACGGTGTTCCGGTGCCGTGCGAGGTCGCTGGGATCGCCAGCGGGCGCAACACGCTCGGCCACCGCTTCATGTCGAGCGGGCCGATCAGCATCGACAGTGCCGCGAGCTATGTCGATCAACTCCGCGACGGCCATGTCATCGTCGATCAGGACGAGCGCGCCAACATCATCGCGCTCGGCGCGAAGATGGCGGCGCGCAAAGCCGGCCTCACGCTGATCGAGGACGCCGGGCTGCTCGCGGAAAATGCCGGGCTCACCGAATGGCCGGTGCCGCTGCTCGGCCGCTTCGACGAAGCTTTCTTGAGCGTCCCGCCCGAAGTGATCCAGCTGACGGCGCGGGTGAACCAGAAATATTTCGTCTGCACCGATGGGGCGGGGAAACTGGCCAACGCCTTCATCTGCACCGCCAACATCGATGCCGAGGACGGCGGCGAGCGCATCGTCGAGGGCAACCGCAAGGTGCTCGCCGCAAGGTTGAGCGATGCTGCCCACTTTTTCGAGGAAGATCAGTGGCATCACGATCCGGTCACGCGGCAGCGCACGGATCGCAAGACACTTGACGAGCATGCGACGCGTCTCGCGGATATCGTTTTCCACGAAAAGTTGGGGACGGTGGCGGACAAGGTCGATCGCGTGGCGAAACTCGCGCGCTGGTTGTGCGAGGAGGAAATCATCAAGCCCCTCCCCTTTAGGGGAGGGGTTGGGGTGGGGACTGTCCCCACAACCCAAGCTTTCGGTGAGACTGACACGCCCCACCCCAACCCCTCCCCTGAAGGGGAGGGGCTTAGCAAGCAACAACTCGCAGACCTCGCCGAACGCGCCGCGCGCCTGTGCAAGGCCGATCTCGTCACCGGCATGGTCGGCGAATTCCCCGAGCTGCAGGGGCTGATGGGCGGCTATTACGCCGCCGCGCAGGGTAAGGCTTTGGGCGAAGACCCCCGCGTCGCCGCCGCGATCCGCGATCACTACAAGCCGGTGGGGCAGGGCGACGACGTGCCGACCGATCCGGTGACGGTGGCGGTGTCGCTGGCGGATAAGCTGGATACGCTAATTTCGTTTTTCTTTATCGACGAGGCGCCAACCGGGTCGAAAGACCCCTTCGCGCTTCGGAGGGCGACGCTTGCGGTTAACCAGATCACGGCGACCAATAATCTTCGATTCTCCATTTCGCGAATAATGAAGGCGGCAGGGGCGCTGCTGGTCTTTAGAGCTTGGCTAGCCAATCAGCGCGACCCGAGGTTCCGCTCCATTCTGGACATCGCTTGGCCTGCCTTCCCTGAATGGGAGGATATGGACGCCGTTGATAAGAGGCTGGCGCAAATATGGGCTGAACCTCAAACGATCGAGGCAGCATTTGTTCGGTCTATGCGTTCGATTTTGCAAGAAGAGCGCGATCGGCATGCGTTGATGAGCGATATTGCGGAGACGATGCCCCGCTACTTCGCCGACCGCCTCAAAGTCCAGCAACGCGAGGCTGGCGTCCGCCACGACCTGATCGATGCCGTATTCGCGCTCGGCGGGGAGGATGATCTCGTCCGCCTCCTCGCGCGGGTGCGGGCGTTGCAGGCGTTTATCGGCACCGAGGATGGGGCGAATTTGCTCGCAGGCTATAAGCGCGCGGCGAATATTTTGAAGAAGGAGGGGGTTGCCTCCACCCCCACCGTCACCCCGGCCGCCGTGCCGGGGTCCACCGCGCCACCCGCGACGGCTTCCGAGGGGGCGCCGTGGGCCCCGGAACAAGTCCGGGGTGACGATGGGGCGGGGGAAGGCGCAATCACCACCGCACTCCCCTACACCCCCGAACCCGCCGAGGCGGCGCTGATCGCTGCGCTCGATGTCGCCGCCCCCGCCGCAGCCGCCGCCGTCGCCGCTGAAGACTTCGAAGCCGCGATGGCCGCACTTGCCCAACTCCGCGCCCCGATCGACGCGTTTTTCGAGCGCGTCACCGTCAACGATCCCGATCCCGCCAAGCGCGCCGCGCGGCTTTCATTGTTGGAAAAAGTGCGCGATGCCGTGCACGGCGTCGCCGACTTCTCGAAGATCGAGGGCTGAGTATTTTTTCCATATAGGTAATAACTTTTATCACCTTTGAACCACTTTCCGCATTGGCGGAGCAGACGGGAACGATTGATGAGCAGATATGTCTACCGCTTCGGCGGCGGGGTTTCGGACGGGCGCGGCGCCGATGGCAAGACGCTCGGCAAGGAACTGCTCGGCGGCAAGGGCGCCAATCTCGACGGCATGGCCTCGATCGGCCTGCCCGTGCCCCCCGGCTTCACGATCAGCACCGAAATGTGCACCCGCTATCTGAACGAAGGCCAGATCTTCCCTGACAGCCTGAAGGCCGAAGTCGCCGAAGGCCTCGCGCATATCGAGGGGATCACCGGCAAACGCTTCGGCGATGCCGCCGATCCGCTGCTGGTGTCGGTCCGCTCGGGCGCGCGCGTGTCGATGCCCGGCATGATGGACACCGTGCTCAATTTGGGCCTCAACGACGACACCGTCGTTGGCCTCGCCGCCACCAGCGGTGACGAGCGCTTCGCCTGGGACAGCTATCGCCGCTTCATCCAGATGTATTCGGACGTCGTGCTCGAACTCGATCATGGCGCGTTCGAGGAAGCGCTCGAAATCGCCAAGGAAGACCAGGGCTATTTCCTCGACACCGAGATGACCGCCAAGGACTGGCAGGCACTCGTCGCCGAATACAAGGCGCTGGTCGAAAAACTGTGGGACAAGCCGTTCCCGCAGGATGTCCATGATCAGCTATGGGGCGCGATCGGCGCGGTGTTCGGGTCGTGGCAGTCGGAGCGCGCGAAAGTCTATCGCAAGCTGAACGCGATCCCCGGCGACTGGGGCACGGCGGTCAATGTGCAGGCAATGGTGTTCGGCAATATGGGCGACACCTCGGCGACGGGCGTTGCCTTCACGCGCGATCCGGCGAAGGGCGACCGCGCTTATTACGGCGAATTCCTGATCAACGCGCAGGGCGAAGACGTGGTCGCGGGCATCCGCACGCCGCAATATCTGACGCTTGCCGCGCGTGAAGCGGCGGGTGCCAAGCCGCTCAGCATGGAAGAGGCGATGCCGGAGACTTACGCCGAGCTGGCGAAGGTGTTCGACCTGCTCGAAGTCCATTACCGCGATATGCAGGACATTGAATTCACCGTCGAACGCGGCAAGCTCTGGATGCTCCAGACCCGCTCGGGCAAGCGCACCGCGAGCGCCGCGCTCAAGATCGCGGTCGATATGGCCAATGAAGGGCTGATCACGCAAGAGGAAGCCGTGGCGCGGGTCGATCCCGCCGCGCTCGACCAATTGCTCCACCCGACACTCGATCCCAAGGCACCGCGCGACGTGCTGACCAAGGGGCTGCCTGCCTCGCCGGGGGCGGCATCGGGCGTGGTGGTGTTCGACAGCGAAACCGCCGAGCGCCGGGCAGGACTCGGCGATGCGGTGATCCTTGTCCGCATCGAAACCTCGCCCGAAGACATTCACGGCATGCACGCGGCGCGCGGCATTCTGACGGCGCGCGGCGGGATGACCAGCCACGCGGCGGTGGTCGCACGCGGCATGGGCCGCCCGTGCGTGTCGGGTGCAGGCACGATCTCGATCGACGCCAAGGCGCGGGTGATGCGCGTGACGATCGCCGGACAGGCGCGCGAAGTCCGTGAAGGCGACACGATCACGATCGACGGCGCGAGCGGTGAAGTCATGCTCGGCGAAGTGCCGACCGTGCAGCCGGTGCTGGCGGGCGATTTCGGCGTGCTGATGGGCTGGGCCGACCAGGTCCGCCGCATGAAAGTGCGCACCAACGCCGAAACGCCGCTCGATTGCCGCGTCGCGCGTGAATTCGGCGCCGAAGGCATCGGGCTGTGCCGCACCGAACATATGTTCTTCGACAGCACCCGGATCACGGCGGTGCGCCAGATGATCCTCGCCGATAGCGAAGCCGGACGCCGCGCGGCGCTGGAAAAATTGCTTCCCGAACAGCGCGCCGACTTTACCGAGATTTTCGAAGTGATGGCGGGCCTGCCGGTGACGATCCGGCTGCTCGATCCGCCGCTGCACGAATTCCTGCCGCACGCCGAAAGCGAATTCGCCGATGTGGCGGAGGCAACCGGCATTGGCATCGAGGCGCTGCGGCGCCGCGCGGGGGAACTGCACGAATTCAACCCGATGCTCGGGCACCGTGGGTGTCGGCTGGGCGTGACCTATCCCGAAATCTACGAAATGCAGGCGCGCGCGATCTTTGAGGCGGCAATCGATGTCGCCGAAAAGACCGGCGCGGCACCCATCCCCGAAGTGATGATCCCGCTCGTCGCCACCCGCCGCGAGCTGGAACTGATGAAGGCGGTGGTCGATGCGCAGGCCGAAGCGGTGTTTGCCGAGCGCGGCCAGCGGATCGACTATCTGGTCGGCACGATGATCGAACTGCCGCGCGCCGCGATCATGGCCGGGCAGATTGCCGAGGTCGGCGCGTTTTTCAGCTTCGGCACTAATGACTTGACGCAGACGACCTTGGGCGTGTCGCGCGACGACGCCGGGCGCTTCCTGACGACCTATGTCGACAAGGGCATTTACGCGACCGATCCGTTTGTCAGCCTCGATGTGGAAGGTGTCGGCGCGCTGATCGAAATGGCCGCCGAGCGGGGCAGGGCAACACGCCCCGACATCAAGCTCGGCATCTGCGGCGAACATGGCGGCGACCCCGCCTCGATCGCCTTTTGCGAGCAAATCGGCCTCGATTACGTCTCGGCGTCGCCCTATCGCGTCCCGATTGCGCGGCTCGCGGCGGCACAGTCGGCATTGCGCGAGCGCGGGTGACCGGTTTATGACGCCCCCGTGACAGCGTGAGCGCGTGACAGCGGGGGAGCGGGTGTGAGGAACTGGCAGCGCGTGGCGATCTGCGCGATCGTCGGGCTCGTCATTGGCGGCGGCGGCGCGGTGCTGAGCGTGCGCGCGGGCGCGCTGGGGACGCAGAACATGATCGGCCCCTGGGTGACGGGTCGGGACTTCGGCACCGAAGCGGCCAGCCGCTACACCCGCGCCGTGGTCGCGCTGCGCGGACTGCTCGCGCTCCCGGCGACCGAGGCGCGCTATTACACTGCCGCCACCGACGACAGCGGCGCCCCGCTCGACGGCGCGTGCCGCTACATCGTCACCGGCGGCACATTGCCTGCGAAATGGTGGAGCCTGACGCTCTATGATCGCGCGGGCTATCTCGTGCCCAATGATGCCGGCATCTATTCGGTCGGCAGCGCGGGACTGCCAGCGGCTGAGGCGGCGAACTGGCGGGTGATGATCGCGCCGAAGGCAGCGGCGGGGCATTGGTTGCCGACCGGGCGCATTGCCCGCTTCGAACTGACCTTGCGCGCCTATCTGCCCGCCGATCGCGGCACCGGCGATTTCTCGGCGGGGCAACTGCCGCGCATCGCCAAGGCGGGCTGCGCATGATTCGGCGGTGGATCGGCGCGGCGATGTTCGGCCTGCTCTGCGGGCTGCTGGCGTGGCAAGTGGCGCTCGCCAATTTCCCGACGGTGCTGATGCGCCTCGCCGTCGGGCGGATCGCCAGCCAGGGCGGCGCGATCAACGCGTTCGTGCACGCGCCGCTGGTGACCGCGAAGTCGCGTGCGATCGTGCGGCCGAGCCCCGATCTGCTCTATTCGTCGTGCCCTTATGATGTGTCGAGCGCGCCGCTGCTGATTGACGCCGTGCCGGTCGACGCGCCTTATTGGTCGCTCTCGATCTTCGACGCGCAGACCAATGCGGTGTTCGTGCGCAACAATCAGGGCGGGCTGGCGCCGCTGAAAGTCGCGGTGATCGGCCCGGGGCAGGCGGCACCGGCGGGCTATCGTTCGGTACCGGTCAAGGGCGCACGCGGTGTCGCGCTGATCCGCATCCTGATTGATCGTGGCGCCCCGATCACCGCGATCGACGCCGCGCGGCGGGCCACGCGCTGTCGGCTAGCGGGCTAGCGCAGCCGGACCCGAATCGAGCAACTGCGCCTGCGACCGCCACTGGTCGCGCGCGATTGTGCCCGCGTTCAGCCCGAGCCGCAGCTCAAGCGCCAACTCGTCCTCCAGGGTCAGCGTCGCAATGTCACGGATGGTGGTGACGCCCAGCGCTTCGAGCCGTTCGGCGAGCGGCGGATCGATGCCGATGATATGCGTAATCTCGCGGCCCGACTCCCGCTTGTCGATCGGCAGCGGTGGCTGAGGCGCGGGGTCGGCTTCGCGCGCCAGCGGCAGGGGCTCAGCCGCCGCGCGACCGGCGATCAACCGCGCATGCCGCGCTTCGCTGCGCGCGCGGTAATCGGCATAATGATCGCGCTCATCCTCGAACCGGCGGCGCCAGACGGCGGCGCGGTCGCTCCCGAAATAGCCAATCGCGATCCCGACGAGCAGAATCACCGCAGCAATCGCAATCAACGGAACCATCGTCAGCGGCATGGCCATCCTCAAGCCGGGAAGCGTGCTCCGGGCTTGTGCGACGGGCGCGTGCGGCGATCAAGCGCCCCGCGTGCGGCGGCGTGCGGGCACCTGTACCATTACTGAGCGCTTAGATGCCGCCCTTGAACGCGTCGGAGATTGAGCAAGCCGCTGGCCCCAGAATGACGACGAACAGCGTCGGCAGAATGAACAGGATCAGCGGGATCGTCATGATTGCAGGCAGGCGTGCGGCCTTTTCCTCGGCGCGCATCATGCGTTCATTGCGGAATTCAGCCGACAGCACGCGCAAAGCGCTGGCGAGCGGGGTGCCATATTTCTCGGTCTGGATCATCGTGGTCACGACGCCTTTGACGGCATCAAGCGCCACGCGCCGAGCGAGATTTTCAAAAGCCTGCCGCCGTTCGGCGAGGAAGCCTAGCTCGATTGCGGTCAGGGTGAATTCGTCGCCGAGCTCGGGATAGGCACGACCCAGCTCGCGCGCCACGCGCCCAAAGGCGGCATCGACGGTAAGGCCGGCTTCGGCGCAGATCACCAGCAGGTCGAGCGCGTCGGGCAAACCCTTTTGGATCGCCTTTGACCGATTATCGATCTTGTTCTTCAGATAAAGATCGGGCGCCTTGTAGGACAGGATGAAGCTGCCCGCGACAAGGCCATAAGCCTTGAGTGGCGACCAATCCGAAAACATGTCAGTGCCATAGACGAGATAGAGCATCAGCCCGCCGAACACGACGGGCAGCACCATCCGGCCAAAAATGACCGCAACAGCATATTCCTTCGATCGGATACCCGCTTGGAGCAGCTTGATCTGCGCCTGTTTGACCTGGCTGTCCTGCAAAACCTTCAGCGATTGCAGCATGCCGCGGATCACGTCGGTGGTCTGGTTCTGGCGCACCAGCTTTGCGCGTCGCTTCGATGTCGACGCGGTGATGCCGGCCTTCAGCTGTTCGCGGCGATCGTTGAGCGCCTTGACGCGCTTCGCCATCGGATCGCGCACCGTCGTTGCGGCATAGATCGCAAGCAGCACCATGAAGGCGGCGATGCCCGAAAGAAGTGTGGCCAGGGCAATCACGTCGACGCCCAGGATCTTGGGGCCGCCGCTGGCGGCGATGCTGGCAAGAAAGAACATGCGCGCGCCCCCTAAATCTCGAAGTTGACCATGCGCGCCATGATGAACGCACCGATCCCCATCCAGCCCATGCCACCCAGTCCGGCAACCATCAGCCGCTGGTCGGTGAAGAAGCCGTACATATAGCTCGCGTTGATCGCCCAGATCATGCCGAACACGATGAACGGCAGCGAGCCGACGATGTAAGCCGATGCTTTCGATTCGGACGACATCGCCTTGATCTTCAGCTTCATCTGGCCGCGCTGACGCAGCACGTTCGCCAGATTGGCCAGCGTTTCGGCGAGGTTGCCGCCGGTTTCGCGCTGGATCGCAATGGTGATGACGAAAAACTGGAATTCGGGCGTGCCGAGCCGGTCAGCCGTGTCCTGCAGCGCCGCGTCCATCGTGCGGCCGATCTTCATCTTGTCGGTAATCGCGCGGAACTCGACGCCCACCGGGCCGTCGACTTCGGCGCCGACGACCGCCATCGTCTCGCCAATTGGCAGACCCGAGCGCAGACCGCGCACGAGCAATTCGATTGCGTCGGGAAATTTGGCGGTAAACTGCTTGATCCGGCGGCCAACGAAGAAGCCGACCGTCAAATGCGGCAACCCGGCGCCGACAATCACGCCAAGCCCGAGCGCGAGCAGGATCGGCCCGCCGCGCAACCACACCAGCAGCGCAATGACGACGAACAGCCCCAGCGTCGCCATGCCATATTGGCCGACGGTCCAGGTCTTGCCGGTCTGCGACAGCCGTTTGCGCAGCAGCGCGGGATTGGGCAGGAAGCTGGAAAAGGCGGTTTCGACGCGGGTCGCGCGATTGGCGGTGATGCGGCGAAGCTGTGCTTCGACGACCGCGCCGGACGACCCATTGTGTCGATTGGCGACAGACTTCAGGCGGCGTGTTTTCGCGCGCTCGGGCGATGGGCCGGTAAAGGCGAAGACGAGCATCAGGAGCACCACCAGTGCTCCCGCTCCCATCATGGCGACCGTCAACAGCGGCACATCGACACTCCTACCTGTGCCCGCGCCTGCAGCCGCGGGCCAACCAACGTCACTTCGTCTTCGCAGCCCGCTTGGGCATCAGCGACTTGAGATCGCCGAACTTGCCCATCAGCGAACTCGATCTGCCTTCGGCCTTGGCGGGCTTGGCGCCTGCCTTGGCCTTGCCCTTGGCGACGGGCTCGGCGCCGCCATCGGCGATGGCGAGCAGGCGCGTTGCCAGTTCAGCGAGCGGGGCGATCGTCTTCGATCCCTTGCCGACTTCGGCCATCGGCTTGCCGAGCTTGGCGGCCTGCGACGCGAGCTTCTGGTCAAATGCGAGCGCGACATCGACCTTGCGCTCGATCGAGCCTTCAAAGTCCTTGCGATTGATTTCGAGCGGGGCGTTGGCATGCACCTTGTTCGCCACGACGAAGACCTGGGTCTGCGGCGCGTTCGACTTGAGCCACGACAGAATGCGAATCGTGTCGCGTGCCGCGGCCAGCGTGAATTCGGTGACGACCACTGCGGTTTGGACGTCGCTCATCAGATGCGGATGGTTAACCAGCATCGCGCGCGGCAGATCGGTGATCGTGCATTCGAACGCGGCGCGCATTTCTTCTTGCAACTGGTAGAAGGCCGAGCCATCGCTGATGATCGGTGCGTTGATCGGCGCTTCCGCCGACAGGATCGACAGGCGTTCGCTCGACTTCACCATCGCGCGTTCGATGAACAGGCCGTCGATGCGGCTGGGATTTTCGATCGCGTCGGTCAGGCCCCGGCCGGGCTCAAGGTCAAGCGCGAGTGCTGCCGTCCCGAAGTGCACGTCGAGATCGAGCAATGCGGTGGTCCGCGTTGCCTTGTCGCTCGTCAGCCACGCGATCGAGGTTGCAATCGACGAGGCGCCGACGCCGCCGCGCGTGCCGATCACCGCGACCGAGCAATGCGGGCGCTCTTCGCCCTGTTCGACCTGCTTGGGCGCGTTGAGCAGCGCCTGCGCAGTCGCAAAGGCTTCGCGCAGCATGTCGGGATTGAGCGGCTTCAGCAGATAGTCCTGGATGCCGCTCGCCACCAGATCGCGGTAGAGGCGGACATCATTGACCTGACCCGCTGCGATCACGACGGTGCCGGGTTCGCAGACTTCGGCGAGCGCGTTGATGTCGTTGAGCGGATCGCCGCTTTCGGAGAGGTCGACGAACAGCACATGCGGGCTGGCGGACACCGACAGCGTCTGCACAGCGTTGCGCAAACCGCCCTTGTTGACCTTTTCAGGCGCCCAGCCGAGCTCGATCGCGATCGGACGAATCGCCTCGGCGGTCGTCTCGTCGCAGACAAAGCCGACGAAGGGCTCGCGGGTGCCAGGGCGATTGGTCCAGGGTGCGTTCATTATTTGCCTCCGGTGCTTTCGGACTTGAGGCCATTGGCCCCGGTGTTGGTGGACCGGCGCAGCAGCTGGACCGCCTTGCTGCTCGTAACGGGATCGGCAACGCCGTTGCCCGACCGGCCCTGCACCAGATCTTCGGGCTGGGCGATCATCGCGGCGAGGTTTGAATTGATTGCGCAGCCGTGGTTGGACGATGTGTTGCCTTTGAATTCGGCATTGCCGTTACGGCTGAAGTCGGGGCAGCCAGGCACGCTGGCGACGGCGCGGGTGATGACGACGCGAATCGCGCCGGGTGTCATCGCTGCCGCCGTAATCGGCGCGTGGTCTTCGAGGAACAGGCCATAGCGTGCGACGAGCGTGCCGATTTGCGCGCGTGCGCCGGCCGACGTGCCGCTCGGATCGTCGACGGCGACGCGATCACCATAGCCGACGCGCAGCGCCGCCATCCAGCCAACCAGCCGCTGAAGTTCAGCGGGCGAGGCCTGGCCGCCATCGACCACGACGTCGAACACATAGTCAGTACGCGAGACGACCGGCTGGTGCACCGTTTCCAGGCCGCGGTTGGGCGTGCCCGCACAACCGGCGACCATCAGCGCGGGCGCGGCGAACAGGATCATCGAAAGACGGGGGCGCATGGCTTTCTCCTGAGGACGACGGGCGATCATTGCAGGTTGAATCCGGGGGCAGCGCTGGGCGACTTGCGCGGCTCAGGCAGCACGGCCTTTTCCTCGCGCCGAGCCGGCGTCGCCGGCGGCGCTTGCGGCGCAGGGGCGGTTTCGGGCACGGCGGCGACGCCGAGCGAGGGCGCAACAACGGTCCGCGGCGGCGCCATCGAAGGCTTCGGCCGTTCACCACCGCTCGTCCCGCCGCCCAACTGGCCCAGGAAAACGCGGCCAAGATCGGTCGGCGCCTTATAGCCATCGGTCGGCAGGGCGATGTCGTTGCCGTTGACCGGCTTCACCAGATAGGGGGTGATCACGATCACCAGCTCGGTTTCGTTGCGCTGGAAGCCGTTCGAACGGAACAGCGCGCCGACCACCGGGATATTGCCCAGGCCCGGGGTCTGTTCGATCGAATTATTGTGATCGTTCTGGAGCAGACCGGCAATCATCATGCTCTGGCCCGAGCCGAGCTCGACGGTCGTTTCCGCGCGGCGTGTGCTGAGCGCGGGGATCGTCGTGCCGTTGATCTGCACCGCGCCCGAACTCGTCAGCTGCGACACTTCGGGACGCACGCGCAGGCTGATCCGCCCGTCCGAAAGCACGGTCGGCGTATAGGCGAGGCTGATGCCATATTGCTTATATTCGATCGATACCGCACCCAGCCCCTGGCTGACCGGGATCGGGAACTCGCCACCCGCCAGGAACGAGCTGGTTTCGCCCGACAGTGCGGTCAGGTTGGGTTCGGCGAGCGTCGAGACCTGGCCGTTACGCTCACCCAGATCGATCGCCTGAAGAATATCGAGCCCGAACAGCTTGCCCGCAAGGCCAAGCGTGGTGAAGCCCGTCGCGCTCTTGGCGATTTCCGAAATGCTCGATCCACGCGGATTGATGAACTGGCCGGTCGAAGGGTCATAGGGGCCGGTGATCGTGCCGCCGTTCGCGGTCGGAATCGTCGCCGTCGGATAAGTGGCCAGATCGGACTGTGTCACCGCACCCGGCGAACGGCCCGAGCCGACACCGAACGAGAAACCGCCTGTCGCATCCCTGGTCGCGATGTTGCTGCTGATGTTCTTGACGAAGGTGCGGCTGACTTCGGCGATCTTGACGTGCAATTGCACCTGCAGCGGCGTTGCGGTTCGCAGCCGGTTGATGACGACAACCTTAAGCGCCACACCGGGGGCGCTGACGTCGATACCGGGATTGAGCAACGATGCGGCAAGCGCCTGCGCCTCTGAGATGTCGTCGGGCGTGCGGACGGTGCCGGTCAGCACCGCAATCTGGCCAACGGTGTTGATGCGGATGTCGGCATCGGGCATCGCGAGCTTCATCATCCGATCGATCGAGGTCAGATTCTGGCTGACGCGCACGCTGGCGGCATAAACGACCTGGCCATCGCCGGCGGTCGCGAAGATCGTTGCTTCGCCGGTATCCTTGCCGAACAGGTTCAGCTGGCGCGCGCTGCGGACATAGACGTCGGCGACGGTCGGGTTGGAAATCCAGACGTCGGTCGCGGCCGATGGCAGCGTGATCAGCTCGCCTTCGCCGATCGACAGCTTGACTTCGTTGGTCGGGCGCTGAACGCCGGCGGGCAACTGCGAATAGTGGGTCGCCATCGGCCGGGGCTGCACCGGACGTGCGTGAGGCCGGGTCGGCGTGGCGGGGCGCGGGCGCACCGTCTGCGCCCACAGCGACAACGGCGTGCTGATGATCAGCGCCGTTGCCACGGTCGTCCGCAGCGTGCGTTGCAGGATGGTCGGACGCATCTCAGTTCTTCCCCCCAATCGGAACTTCGGTCACATTATTGCCCCGCGTCACACGAATGACCGGACCTTTGGGCGCGCCAGCGCCGGGATAAGGTGCAGTGGCGGCGGGCGGCGGCGTCACCGGGCCGCCAAGTGCGTTGATGCCGCCGGCAGGCTTGCCGGGCACCGTCGAACGCTGGAAGCGCGAGACATCGGCGCCGGTTGCGTAGCTGGTCTTGCTCGCCGTGCCTTCGCCTTCAACCTTGTCCATCATCGCGCGCTCGGCCTTGGGATCATTGCCGGCGGGCACCGATACGGCGCCCGATGCAATGGCTTCTTCGAGTTCGGCGGCATTGTCGGCGATCGAGCGGAGCGCGACGGTGAGCGTGCCGCCCAGATTCTGGGAGACCGCAATCTTTTCAGCGAGCTTGGGCGTCGCTTCGACCGTGACGGTCGAATAGGTGCGCACCACCGTCTTGCCATTGTCGTCGACAGTGTTGTCGGTGCGCTGGTCGGTGGCGAGCACGCGCAGGTTCTTGAGCACCGTCTCGGTCACCTTCAGCGGCGGGCCATCGCCGCCACCGGGAACCGATTGCGTCAGCATCAGATCGATCCGGTCGCCCGGGAACACGAAACCGGCGACGGCCGACTGGGTCGACACCGGCACCGTGACCGCGCGCATGCCCGGTCCGAGCGCGGCGGCAAGGAAGCCACGGTCGCCCGGCTTCACCAGCGCACCCTGCGTCAGCGGCTGACCGGCAGTGATCGCGAAGCGCACCACCGTGCCCTGCAATTTCTTGAGATCGGTTTCGCCCTGACCTTTGACGAAATAAGCCTTGGGATCGACGAGTTCCTGCGGCCAGGGCTGGAACTTCACCGCCGTCGCATCAAGGATGGTGCCGATCGGCAGCGCGCGAGTCGCGACGAGGACCTCGGGGCCGTTGACCTGCGGCGCAGGCGCCCCCATTGCACTGGCGCCCGGTGCGCCGGTACCGACGATCAGGCTCCGCGCCATGAACGCGGTTACCGCAGCGACGAGCAATGCGCCTACGAGCAATATGATCTTGCGAACATCCATGACGTCTTGCACCCCTGTGGACGCGGATCACATGATCCTTCGTCTAGCCTTCACGTAAATTGGTTAAGAAGCGGTTCACGCACCGCCATCAGTCCGGCGATAGCAATCGCCACACCGTAAGGAACTTCGACCGGTCCATCGGCCTTTCGCCACCATCGCTCGACCGCAACGATGACCGTCAGGACGCCGCCGATCATCGACATCACCATCAGCAGCCCGAGCAGCGGCTGCCACGGGAACCACAGCGCCAGCGCGCCGATCAACTTCACATCGCCGCCGCCCATCTGGCCGATGGAGAACACGCCGACGAACAAGCCAAAAGCCAGCGACGCGACGCCGATCTGCAAGGCAACATCTGGCCATAGCGCCAGCCCCGTCGCCCACCACCACAGCGGCGCCAATGCGGCGATCGCTGCATTCTTCCAGTCGGCGATCGTGCGCTGGCGCGCGTCCTCGATCCCGCAGGAAAGAAGCAGCGCGGCCAGCACGACCGGCAGGATCACAGACAGATTGCCCCACATCATCGGATTACGTGCTAGACGACAGGGCTTTCCAAAAAGTAACCAACGACCATGGCCTCATCCGCGCTGTACCGCCGAGCGATTCCCGCTGCGGCGCGATTCACCCCCTGGACGGCGGCCGATGGCTGGCCGCTGCGCCGCTTCGACTGGCCTGCCGAGGGCAGGCCACGAGGGCGGATTTTGTTTCAGGGCGGGCGCGGCGACATCCCCGAAAAATATCTTGAGCTGTTCGCGCATTGGCACGCACAAGGCTGGTCGATCACCTCGTTCGATTGGCGCGGGCAGGGTGGGTCGGGGCGCTTGTCGCCCGATCCGCGGGTCGGCCATGTCGACGATTTCGCACTTTTTATCCGCGATCTTGCCGATTTTTGGGCGGCGTGGACGGCCGAAGGCGCTGGCCCGACCGTCGTGATGGGCCATTCGATGGGCGGTCATCTGATCTTGCGCGGGCTGGTCGAAGGCGTGGTGCGGCCTGATGCGGCGGTGCTTGTTGCGCCGATGCTGGGGCTCAAAAGCGCCTTCGGCCCTTGGCTCGGCGCGCGCATCGCGGGCATCATCGGCGGCATCGGCAATGGTGCGCGGGCCGCGTGGCGCGAGAATGAGAAGCCCGGCGCCACCGAAACGCGCCAGAACCTGCTGACGCATGATGTTGATCGCTATGCCGATGAACTGTGGTGGCAGCATGCCAATCCCGAGCTCGTGCTGGGGCCACCGAGCTGGCGCTGGGTGATCGCTGCCTTTGCCTCGACGCGGGCAGTGCGCGAGGATCCACGCCTGAAGACGCTGGCGGTGCCGCTGCTCGTGCTGGCGCCGATGGCCGATGCGCTGGTCGATGCGCGCGTCGCGGTTGCGGTGGCGGGGCAGTTGCCCGACGCTCGGCTGGTGCGCTTCGGCGACGAGGCCGCGCACGAAGTGCTGCGCGAAGTCGATCCGGTTCGCAACCGGGCGATCGCCGAAATCGATCTGTTCCTCGCCGCGCGCGTCCCCGCCGCATGAAGCGCTTCGATGTGGCAATCGTCGGCGCCGGGATTGCTGGTGCCAGCCTTGCGGCCGAACTCGCCGCGCACGCCAGCGTCCTGCTGATCGAGGCCGAGGATACCCCGGGCTATCATGCGACCGGTCGCTCGGCCGCGTTCTGGTCGGAAACCTATGGCGGGCCGGGGGTGCAGCCCCTCACGAGCGCGTCGGGGGCTTATCTGACGCAACATGGCTTTCTGGAACCGCTCGGCTCGCTGCACATCGGCCGCGCCGAAGACGCCGCCGCCGCCGATGCCTTCATCGCTGAATTTGCGACGAGCGGGATTACGCTCGACCGCGTCGACCCGCGCGCGATTGTGCCGGGGCTGCGCGCCGATTGGTCGATCGGTATCAACGAGCCGAGCTGCGCCTATATCGACGTCGCGGGTCTGCATCAGCATTATCTCGCGCGTGCCCGCCGAGCGGGTGCCGCAATCGTCCTGTGCGCCGGGTTGGTCGCGGCGTCGCGCGTCGGTGGTGACTGGCAGATTGAGACACCCGGTGGAAGCTGGCAGGCGGGTATCATCGCCAATGCGGCAGGTGCCTGGGCCGACGACGTCGCGCGCATCGCGGGCATCGCGCCGCTGGGTCTTGCTGCCTTCCGTCGCACGATGGCGCAGCTGCGCACCGACCCGGCTGCGCCCGACGGGATGCCGCATGTCGGCCACATCGGTGGCAGCTTTTACTTCAAGCCCGAGCCGGGCGGGCGGCTGTGGCTCAGCCCGCATGACGAAATCCCCTCGCCACCGTGCGACGCGGCGCCCGAGGAAATCGACGTCGCCATCGCGATCGATCGATTCGAACAGGTCGTCGACTGGCGGGTGGCAGCGGTCGAGCGGCGTTGGGCAGGTCTGCGGACCTTTGCACCTGATCGGCTGCCAGTGATCGGCTTTGACGGCGGCGCGGACGACTTCTTCTGGTTCGCGGGGCAAGGCGGCTTCGGGATACAGACTGCGCCCGCCGCTGCGATGCTCGCCGCGAGCCTGTTGCGCCGTGTCACGCCGCCGGACGCAGTCGCCGCGATCGACAGCGCGCGTTATGCGCCGACCCGTTTCGGCTGACCGCCAAGCCCCGACTGGCGCCGGACAAATCGCTGCGCTAACCTCGCCAAGCTCAAAACAACCGAGGGGAGCACAAAATGGCGCACAAATTCGTGATCGAAAAGAACAAGGCCGGCGAGTTCGTCGCAAAGTTTAAATATAACAGCGAGTTGATGTTCTGGACCGAAGGCTATTCGAGCAAGGCGTCAGCGATCAACGCCATCGAATCGATCAAGAAGAACGGCCCCGGCGCCGAGACCGAAGAGCATCTGGACTGATCATCGCGGTCGATCTGCCGACGCTGGTGCCTGACACGGGATCGCTTGCCCGCCGCCGCATGATGGCGGCGGGCTGAAGGCGCGAAGCACGTGGCACAAACCGGTTATTTCGGTTGGATCGGCGGCCTGTTCGGCGGGCAGGGCCTTGCGTGGCGCTTGCGCCAGCGCCCGCGCGGCGGCCAGCGGCGCGGCTGGCGCGGGCTGTTCGGGCGGCAGAGCGACGACCGGCTCGCCCCGAAAATCATCAGTTCACCCGCTGTTGCGCGGCCGCTTGGGACGACATCGCGTGCGCGGCGCGACGATCAGGCGTCAGCGGACACGCTCGCGCGGATCAAGCGGATGCGGCGGCGCGCGGTCGTCGACATGTTCGATCAGGTCGGGCTCGAACCCTTTCCCGGTCAGCTCTGGCGCTTCGTTGATGCCGAGCGTGATCCCTATCACGGCGTCACGACATTCCTGCAGGCGATCGGCATCGATCCCGAAGGGATCAGGCGCCGCGATCCGGCCGAAATCGAGCGCGCAAACACCGTGCTCGACCTGCTGTTTTCGATCGATCACGTGTTCGACCGGGTCGATCCCGAAGTCGCGGTCGCGCTTGAGGCACGGCTGTGCTCGGGCGATTACCGCGCGGTGCGGCTTGCGGCGCAGGTCATTGAAACTTTTGAAAAAATTGCGCGAATCGATGCGCGC
Source organism: Sphingomonas sp. (assembly GCF_019749955.1). Taxonomy (GTDB): domain Bacteria; phylum Pseudomonadota; class Alphaproteobacteria; order Sphingomonadales; family Sphingomonadaceae; genus Sphingomonas. The sequence goes on along the minus strand of NZ_JAIEPC010000009.1, from coordinate 142,889 downwards.
TGGCCGTCCGATCAACGGCTCGCGGTGTTTGATGCGTTCATTCGAGACATGCGCGCAGGTGTCGCCAATCCGCTCGCGGTGCCAGCCGAGATCGCCGCCAATGCCGAACGCATCGCCGATGGGCTGAGCCAGCATATGCTGGCGTTTGATGCGGGCTGGGGCGAGCATCGACGGCTGGCGGCACTGCTTGAAGCGCGCTGGCCGCCGGTATGGAGTGCCGGACCGCAAGGCCAGCGACGGATGCAGGCAATGGCCGAGGCGGCTGGCGTCCGGCGCGCGCTGATGGGCAATCCTGCGCTGCGGGCGAGCGACGTCGATCGGCTGCTCGCGCGGCTCACCAAGGCCAACCAGAGCCTGTTCAGCTTGGCCGATGCGATCGAGGGCGCGTCGCGCGGTCGCGATTGGCGCGCGCGCGCGGTGGGTCCGCGATCGGACTACGACCGGGCGTTGCTGTTCTTCGGCTGGACAATCGACGAGCGGCCCGATGCGGTCGCGCTGCGTCGGCGTTTCCGTGAGCTTGCACGGACCGCCCACCCTGATGCGGCACAGGCGGACCCCGTTTCCCAAGCCGCCGCGCACCAGCGGTTCGTCGAGCTCAACCGCTATCACGACGTGCTGAAACTGCGGGTTTAGCGCGCCTCGCGGCGGCGCAGGCGCACTTCGATGCGGCGGCGCGATTCGTCGGCAGCCACGTCATCCGCCGTGATCACGCTATCGTCGGGCTTCAGGAACGGTCCCGCCGACAGCGGCACGAGGATAAAATCGCGCAACCCCGCGCCGCGCATGAAGCGCGCGACCGAAACGGCGCGGGCCATCCCCAATCCGGCGTTATCGACCGCCTCGGGCGCGACCGTTTCCTTGCCGAGCAGCAGTGGCACCAGTACGGCATCGAGATTGCTGCGGCCCGACCCGCTCTTGCGCGGGACCGCGTCGGTGTGGCCGATGACTTCGATCACCGACGCCTGATATTGCTGCCCGATCTGGCGGATGCGTGGGATGACCGAGCGTCGCAGCCGATCCTCAAAGCCCGGCGTCAGCGCGGCCGATCCGGCGGCGAACGAGAATCCCTGCGCTTCGGGCAGCACGATGATCGGCGGGTCCTCGCGTGGTTTGGCGCGCGCAATCGCGAGCAGATAGCCGCCGAGGATGATCGTCGTGAACATCGTCACAGCGAGCAGCAGGTAGATGGTTTCCTGCCCCATCTGCATGTGCAGCGTGCTGCGTGGCGAGCCCTTGCTCATGCGGGGCTCATTCGGCGTCGGCAGTCGGTTTGACGAAGCGTTCGACCGATTCGATCAAATCGCCCAGCGCGTGCAGCATCGTGCTTGCCTCGGTCGCGGTGGCGTTGAGCTTCGCGGTCTCGGTCGCCAGCCGGGCGACTTCGGCGCTGCTCGTCTCCGCCGAGATTCCCAGCAATTTGAGCTGCATTTCGCCCGCTTCAAAGGCGCGCGACAATTTGCCGGCATCGCCGCGCACTTCGTTCGCGAGCAGATGCGTCGCCATGGTCGCATCCTGTGCCGATTCCTGGAGCTGGCGGATCGCCTTGAACGCGGCGCGGACTTCGCGGGTCAGGTCGCGCGTCGCCGTCGCGAGATTGGACATATCGACGCTGGTGTCGAACGACGTCTCGACCTCATGCGCCTCAATCCGCAGCAGCACCGCGAAGAAGGGGGCGAGGCCTGCGGTCGCAAGCCCTTCGAGGAAGGGGACGGCGAGCGTCGCCAGCGCCGACAGATCGTCAACGCGCAAGCTGACGCTGCCCAAAAACAGCGGCAGGACCGCGCTGGTGATGCCCAGAATCAGCGACAGCACGCCAAAGGCTACCATCATTTCGGCGGCGATCACGGCGTCGAAATCGGCCCGGCCGCTGCGCATATAGCGCGTCGCGCGCGCGCGCAGATAGAAGAGCGCGGCGATGTTGACGATGAACAGCAGCGGATATGTCGTCTGGGTGACGATCTGGAGCAGATGCACGGCGATGCTGACTGCGAGGACCTGCAGCCCGAACTGGCTATAGGCGACGCGGCGCGTCCCCGAAGCGCGGCGGCGTGGCATCATGGACATCGCGCGTTCGATCCCTTTTTCGACTGCGGCGGGGACGCTATGTCCGATTCGCGCGGCGGACGCTAGGCGCCACGGCTTGCTGCCACCGCGGCATCGCTGGCGAGCTTGTCGGCGCGCTCATTTTCGGGGTGGCCGGCATGTCCCTTGACCCATTGCCACGCGATCTTGTGCGGCTTGGCGGCGGCGAGCAGTTCCTGCCACAGATCGGCATTCTTGACCGGCTTCTTGTCGGCGGTCCTCCAGCCGTTTTTCTGCCAGCCGTGGATCCATTTGGTCAGGCCGTCCATGACGTAGCGGCTGTCGGTCGACAGCGTGACGGCGCAGGGGCGCTTGAGGGCCGTGAGCGCCTGCACCACCGCCATCATTTCCATGCGGTTGTTGGTGGTGAGCTTTTCGCCGCCCGACAATTCCTTCTCGACAGCACCCATCCGCAGCACTGCGCCCCAGCCGCCGGGGCCGGGATTGCCCTTGCAGGCACCGTCGGTGAAGATTTCGACCTTGGGGAGTTCGGTCATGCGAAGGCGCCCTCCGACGCATAATGATGATAGCGGCGCAGATAGGCGAGCGGGTCCTTGCGCGTCACCAGCGCGTCGGCGGGGGTGTTCAGCCAATCCCATGCGCGGCTGAGGAAAAAGCGCAGACAGGCGCCGCGCGCGAGCGCGGGCAGGGCGGCTATTTCCGCTTCGGTCAGCGCGACTTCCGTCCGATAGCCGTCGATCAGGGCGCGCCCGATGGCGTCGCCATAACGTTCGCCGGTCGCGTCGAACGCCCAGGCGCTGTGCATCACTGCCAGATCAAAGCTGCGAAAATCGGTGCACGCGAAATAGAAGTCGATCAGCCCGGTCACCTTATCGCCGAGCATTAGCATGTTGTCGGGAAAAAGATCGGCGTGGATCGCGCCGCGCGGCAGGACGTCGTCGGCTGGCCAGGCGGCAAGCACGTTGTCGAGCATCCGGCCCGCATCATCATGAAGTCCGGGCGCGATCCGATCGAGGTTGGAGCCGCAGCGATCGAACAACGGTGCCCAGCTGTCGACGCCCATCGAATTCGTCCGAAGCAGCGCAAAATCGGAGACCGCTTGGTGCATCTGCCCGAGCGCGGCGCCCGCCGCACGGGCCTGTGCCGGGGTCGGGTGCGACGGCGACACCCCGGGCAGGAACTTGATGAGGCATGCGGGCCGCCCTGCCAGTTCATGAATCTCGACGCCGTCGCGGTCCTTGATCGCGGGCGGCACCGGCAAACCCTTCGCCGCGAGATGATCGAGCAGCGCCATGAAAAAGGGAAGGTCGCCCGCATCGACGCGCTTTTCGTACAGTGTAAGGAAAAAGCGCCCGCCGGTCGTGTCGACCATGTAATTGCTGTTCTCGACCCCCTCGGCGATGCCCTTGGCCGATACCAGATCGCCAACATCGAACCGCGTCAGGAAATCGGCCAATGCCTCGGCCGATACATGCGTATAGACCGCCAAATGCCTAGACGGTGGCGGCTTCGAGGCCGCGCGGCAGCTTGAACGAAATCGTCTCGCGCGTCGTTTCTTCTTCACGCTCGGTGATCGTGAAATGCTCGGCGAGCCGATTGACGAGTTCGCGCACAAGGATTTCAGGGGCGGACGCACCCGCCGTGATGCCCAGCGTGCGGATACCATTGAGCCACGCCAGATCGAGGTCGCTGGCGCGCTGGATCAGCCGCGCGGGGATACCGTGCCGCTCGGCGACTTCAACCAGCCGCAGCGAGTTCGACGAATTGGTCGCGCCAATCACGAGCATCGCATCGCAATGGTCGGCAATTGCCTTCACCGCCGCCTGCCGATTCGAGGTGGCGTAGCAAATATCCTCGCCGCGCGGCGCTTTGATCTCGGGGAAGCGGCGCTGGAGCACCGCGACGATATCCGCAGTGTCGTCGACCGACAGGGTGGTCTGTGTCAGGAAAGCGATGTTGCCCGGGTCGTCGACCACGACGGTTTCGGCATCTTCCGCCGTTTCGACCAAGGTCATCGCGCCATTGGGCACCTGGCCAAAGGTACCGATCACTTCGGGATGGCCGGCATGGCCGACGAAAATGATGTGGCGGCCCTGCTCGACCAAACGCTCGGCCTGGCGGTGGACCTTTGACACCAGCGGGCAGGTCGCATCGAGATAGGCAAGGCCGCGCGTTTCGGCCTCGACCGGCACCGATTTGGGCACGCCGTGCGCGGAAAATACCACGGGCACGCCGTCGGGCACTTCCTCAAGTTCCTCGACGAAGATCGCGCCCTTGGCCCGCAAACTGTCAACGACATATTTGTTGTGGACGATCTCGTGCCGGACATAGACCGGCGCGCCATATTTCTCGATCGCGAGTTCGACGATGTGGATAGCGCGGTCGACACCGGCGCAAAAGCCACGCGGGGCGGCGATCAACAGGTCGAGCGCCGGCTTTTCAGTGATAGTCATGGTCATGGTCTCTACGCGATTGCTTGCGCGTGCGAAAGCCGGTTCCTATGGTGCGTCGTATTGACGGGCGGCGCGCTACATCCCCGGTGGCGGCCCCAGTGTATGACAAAAGGTGCCCAGCGTGAACGCCGCGAAATCGATTCTCTCCATCACGCTCGGCCTGATGGCCGCAGGCTGCGCGACCAAGACCGGCGAAATCTCGGCTGAAGGGATCACCGCGATTCGCACGGCCTGCCCAACGGTCGCGGTGCCGGCAGCGACCGGCGACATCACCTTGTTCAACCCGCCGACGAGCGAAGACCAGAGCGCGCTCGACGTTTCGGCAACGCTCACCCGCGTGCGGTCGACGTGCAGCGATGTTGGCGATGATGTGTCGACCGCAATTACCTTCGACGTGCAGGCACGCCGCGCCAATGTGCAGGGCGCGCGCGACGTCGTGATTCCCTATTTTGTGACCGTGCTTCAGGGTGGAACGGTGGTAGTCTCGAAGCGGATCAGCCGGGTTTCGGTACATTTCGACGATGGCCAGGCGCGCGCTTCGACGAGCGGCCAGGCAACCGCCAATGTGCTGCGCTCGGCGGCGACGCTACCGCCCGACATCCGCAAACAGCTCACCCGCCCGCGCAAGGCGGGGAATGAGGATGCCGCGATCGACCCGCTCGCGCGCCCCAACATCCGCGCCGCCGTGCAACGCGCGACGTTTGAGGCGCTGGTCGGTTTCCAGCTCACCACCGAGCAGCTGAAGTATAACGCCACGCGATAGCCAAAGCGGCGTTGACTCGCTTGCTGCGGCGCGTCAAAGCTCGGCGCGTCGAAGGCTTTTAGCCTTGAGCATGTGCGGGAGAGTGTGGCTCCGAGCCACCGCCGAAGGAGCAACCGCCCCGGAATCTCTCAGGCAACCGGACCGCACGCGCCAAGACACTCTGGAAAGCGGCTGCGCGCACGTTTTGCGTGGCCCACCGAAGGGGTAAGCCGATTCGCATCAGGCGTGCGGCGAAAGCTCTCAGGTTCCGTGACAGAGGGGGCGGCTGACCAGTGCCGGGCGACCGGAATGGCATGCCGTCACCCATGCGAACGGAAGGCCTGCGATGAGCGACCAAATCGACTTCATCGATACGATCGAAAACCTGCCGCTCGACGCATGGCACCGGGCGCGCGGCGCGCGGATGGTCGAATTCGCCGACTATTACATGCCGATCCAATATGAAGGGATCATGGCCGAGCATCTGTGGACGCGCGCGCAGGCGGGCCTGTTCGATGTCAGCCACATGGGCCAGTTGCAGATCTCTGGCGATGGACTCGACGACGCGCTCGAAGTGTTGATGCCGGCTGATGTGAAGGGGCTGAAGCTCGGCGCGCAGCGTTACTCGCTGCTGCTCGACGAAAATGGCGGCATTCTTGACGACCTGATGTTCGCGCGCTGGCCCGACAGCATCTACATCGTCGTCAATGGTGCGGTGAAATATGACGACATTGCCCATCTGCGCGAAAACCTGCCCGATTCGGTGACGATCAACCATCTCGACGACCGCGCGCTCTTGGCGTTGCAGGGGCCGAAGGCTTTCGAGGTACTGAAGCGCCATACGGCGGGCGAATGGCCGCTCGATGCGCTGGTGTTCATGCGCGGCGGCAATTTCCAGATCGCCGGCGTCGATGCCTGGATCAGCCGCTCGGGCTATACCGGCGAGGACGGCTTCGAGATTTCGATCCCCGCCGAGTCGGCCGAGGTGATCGCCGACCTGCTGTGCGCCGAATCTGAAGTGAAGCCGATTGGCCTCGGCGCGCGTGATTCGCTGCGGCTCGAGGCGGGGTTGCCGCTCTATGGCCACGACCTCGATCCGGAAACGACGCCGATCATGGCCGATCTCGGCTTCGCGTTGTCGAAGCGGCGGCGCGAGGAAGGTAATTTCCCCGGCGCCGCGCGCATCCTCGCCGAGCGCGAGAACGGCCCGGTGCTCAAGCGGGTTGGCCTGTTGGTTGATGGCAAGCAGCCGGTGCGCGAAGGTGCGGCGGTGCTCGATGCCAGCGGCGCCGAGGTCGGCAAGGTCACGTCGGGCGGCTTTGCCCCCAGCGTCGGCGCGCCGATTGCGATGGCCTATGTCCCGCTCGCGCTGGCCGCGCCCGGCACCAAGATCACCCTTGCCCAGCGCGGCAAGGCGCACACCGGCATCGTCACCGCGATGCCTTTCGTCCCCCACCGCTACGTACGCTAACAGGAGGCCTTCATGAGCCGCTATTTTACCGAAGACCATGAATGGGTTGAACTCGACGGCGAGATCGGCACCGTCGGCATCACCGAATATGCGCAAGGTCAACTCGGCGACATCGTGTTCGTCGACGTGCCCGAAGAAGGCAAAGAAGTGACCAAGGGCGATGAGGCCGCGGTGGTCGAATCGGTCAAGGCCGCGTCCGACGTCTATTCGCCGGTGTCGGGGACGGTGATCGAGGGCAATGCCGCGCTCGCCGACACACCGGGCCTCGTCAACGAAGACCCCGAAGGCGATGGCTGGTTCTTCAAGCTGACCTTGTCCGACCCGACCGAGGTCGAGGGCATGATGGACGAGACCGCCTACGAAGCGTTCGTCGCGAAGCTTTAGCCAGTTTAGCCCCTCCCCTTCAGGGGAGGGGTTGGGGTGGGGACTCTCCGCAAGCGTACGGCTCGATGAGACATCCCCCACCCCCTACCGAGTGCAGGGTGAAATTGCCCCCGGCAATTTCAGTCTGTGCTGGGAGCACGGACGGCCCTGCACTCCTGAAGGGGAGGGGCTTGGAGAAAATGAATGCGTTACCTGCCGCTCACCCAGACCGATCGCACCACGATGCTCGCCACGATCGGCGCGTCGTCGATCGACGACCTGTTCGTCGATGTGCCCGAGGAAGCTCGCCTCGACGGGCCGATCCACGACTTGCCGATGCACGCCAGCGAAATGGCGGTCGAGCGGCACATGCGGGCGCTCGCCCGCAAGAATACCGTCGCGGGGGACGTGCCGTTCTTCCTCGGCTGCGGGGCGTACAAGCATCATGTGCCTGCCAGCGTCGACCATCTGATCCAGCGCGGCGAGTTTCTGACCGCCTATACGCCGTACCAGCCCGAAATCGCGCAGGGCACGCTGCAAATGCTGTTCGAGTTCCAAAGCCAGGTCGCGCAGCTGCTCGGCACCGATGTGGCCAATGCGTCGATGTACGACGGCTCGACCGCGTGCTGGGAAGCGATCGGCATGGCGCGGCGCATCACCAAGCGCGGCAAGGCGATCCTGTCGGGCGGGCTGCATCCGCATTATGTGTCGGTCGCCAGGACGATGGCGAAGTACACCGGCGATTTGCTCGAAACCTCGCTGCCGAGCTTGACCGCCGAGACCGACATCGACGCGCTGATCGCGGGCATCGATAGCGACACCTCGTGCGTCGTCGTCCAGTACCCGGACATCCTCGGTCGCATTGCCGATCTGAAACCGCTCGCGGACGCTTGCCACGCGCAAAAGGCGCTGCTGATCGCGGTCGTGACCGAGCCGGTCGCGCTCGGCGCGATCAAGTCGCCCGGTGAGATGGATGCCGATATCGTCGTCGGTGAAGGCCAGTCGATCGGCGTCGGCTTGCAATTCGGCGGGCCCTATGTCGGGTTGTTCGGCTGCAAGGAGAAATACCTGCGCCAGATGCCGGGTCGGCTGTGCGGCGAAACCGTCGACGCGACCGGCAAGCGCGGTTTCGTGCTGACGCTCAGCACGCGTGAGCAGCATATCCGGCGCGAGAAGGCCACGTCGAACATCTGCACCAACTCGGGGCTTTGCGCGCTGGCGTTCTCGATCCACATGACCTTGCTCGGCGAGGCGGGGCTGCGCAAGCTGGCGGGTGTCAACCACGCGCTGGCGGTGACGGCGGCGGCGCGGCTGGCGAAGGTGCCGGGCGTCACCGTGGTCAATGACAGCTTCTTCAACGAATTCACGCTGGTGCTGCCCAAAACGGCGCGCCCTATCGTGCGGCAACTGGCCGATCGGCAGATTCTCGCGGGTGTGTCGCTGGGGCGGCTTTATCCCGGCTCGGTCGAACTTGACCACGGCCTGGTGGTCGCCGTCACCGAAACGACGACACTCGAAGACATCGAAACACTCGCAACTGCGCTCGAAGAGGTGCTGGCATGACGATCAACGCAAGCGGCTGGCGGCCCGAAATCGGCGGCAGCAAGACCGAAGGCGCCGCGACCTTCACCGGCAACAAGGGGTTGATGCTCGAAGAAGCGCTGATCTTCGAGATCGGCGATACCGAGACGACCGGTGTCGACATTGCAGACACAGCACCCGCTGCCAGCCGCCTCGGTGGACTTGCGCGCGAACGCTCGATCGGCCTCCCCGGGCTGTCGGAACCCGAAACGGTGCGCCACTACACCCGCCTCTCGCGCCAGAACTACGGGATTGACCTCGGCTTCTTCCCGCTCGGCAGCTGCACGATGAAGCATAACCCGCGCTTGAACGAAAAAATGGCCCGGCTGCCCGGCTTTGCCGACATCCACCCGCTTCAGCCGGTCGATACGGTGCAAGGCGCGCTCGGCGTGATCAACGAACTCGCGGTGTGGCTGATCAAGCTCACCGGCATGCACGGCGTCGCGATGAGCCCCAAGGCGGGCGCCCATGGCGAGCTGTGCGGCATCCTGTGCATCAAGGCGGCGCTCGACGCGCGTGGCGAGGGGCATCGCAAGGTCATCCTCGTCCCCGAATCGGCGCATGGCACCAATCCCGCGACGGCGGCGTTCGCGGGTTACCAAGTTGAGGATATCCCCGCGACACCTGAAGGTCGCGTCGATACCGCCGCGCTGAAGGCTAGACTGGGACCCGACGTGGCGGGGGTGATGATCACCAACCCCAACACCTGCGGCTTGTTCGAGCGCGACCTGAAGGAAATCTCGGACGCGGTGCATGCCGTCGGCGGCTATGTCTATTGCGACGGCGCGAACTTCAACGCGATCGTCGGGCGCGTGCGACCGGGCGATCTCGGCATCGATGCGATGCACATCAACCTCCACAAGACCTTCTCGACCCCGCACGGCGGCGGCGGCCCCGGCTCCGGCCCGGTGGTGCTGTCGGAAGCGCTGTCGCCGTTCGGTCCGCTGCCGTTCACCGAACGCTATGAAGACGGCCACATCACCCTCGTCGAGGAAGAATCGGTCGGCGATCGCCATCCCGACAGCTTCGGGCGGATGACCGCGTTCCACGGCCAGATGGGCATGTTCACACGCGCGCTCACCTATATCCTCAGCCACGGCGCCGATGGTTTGCGTCAGGTCGCCGAGGATGCGGTGCTCAACGCCAACTACGTCCTGCGCAGCCTCGAGGACGTGCTCGACGCGCCGTTCGCGCACAGCGGCCCGTGCATGCACGAGGCGCTGTTCAGCGATAACGGTATGGCCGAAGGCTTTACCACGCTGGATATCGCCAAGGGGCTGATTGACGAAGGCTTCCACCCGATGACGGTGTATTTCCCGCTCGTCGTCCACGGCGCGATGCTCGTTGAGCCGACCGAGACCGAGAGCAAAGCCGCGCTCGACCAGTTCATCGGTGCGCTGCGATCGGTCGCCGAACGCGGCAAGGCGGGCGACCCGAGCCTGAAATCGGCGCCGCATTTCGCCCCCCGCGCGCGGCTCGACGAGACGCTCGCCGCGCGCAAGCCGGTGCTGACGTGGAAAGCGCCCGGCCTGCCCGTCGCGGCCGAATAGCATGAGCTGGGGCGGTCTCTTCCAGATCGTCAACACGGTTGCGCTGCTGCTGTGGCTGGTGCTGATCCTCGCGCCGCGCTGGACCGGTGCGATCGGGCAGTTGCGGATCGCGGGGGCAGGGGGCTTGAGCCTGTTCTACGTCGTGCTGGTGGGCACTGCGCTGACGGTCGGGTTCGGAGACGCGCCCGGCAAGGCGCCGGACTTCTCGACAATCGCCGGTATCCGCGCGATCTTTGCGACCGACGGCGGCGTGGTGACGGGCTGGACGCACTATCTCGCGCTCGACCTTTTCGCCGGGCTTTGGATTGCCGAGGACAGCGACGGACGGCGGATCAATCGCTTCGTGCAGGCGCCGGTGCTGCTGCTGACTTTCCTCGCGGGGCCTGCTGGCTTGTTCCTCCACCTGCTGCTCACGCGCGGGTTAAGGCTGGGCACGCACCCGGCCTGACATGACCGACCCAGCGCATCCCCATGGCTTTGTCGGCACGATCTTTCTGATCGCGTTCATTGCGTTCGTGCTGGCGATGCGGCTGCGGCGGATGCAGCGCGGGCGGCGGTTGCGGCTCGAATGGCTGTGGGTGGTGCCCGCGCTTTACGGCGCGCTGGCGGCGTCGCTGCTCTATGTGTCATCGCCCACAGCGGCGATCTGGGGGGCATGCGCGGTGGCGCTGCTGGTCGGCGCCGCGCTCGGTTGGCAGCGCGCGCGGTTCGTGACGCTGTCGATCGACCCTGACAGCCACGCGCTCAGCCAGCGCGAATCGCCGTTCGCAATATTGTTCATCCTGCTGCTGATCGCCATCCGCTTCGGCGTGCGCGCGCTGGGGGAGGCCGAAGCGGCGGCGTGGCACGTCAGTGTTATGGCGATCACCGACATACTGGTGGTATTCGCATTGGGCCTGTTCGCCGCGCAGCGCATCGAGCTTTGGCGGCGCGGGAGCGCGCTGCTCGCCGAAGCACGCGGCGGCTAAATCCAGCGTCGCACGCGCGCTTTATGGTCGAGATAGGCCGTGCCGAACTTCGCTTCCAGATAGCGTTCCTCGCGCGCGATCACTTGGGTGCGGATGATAGTCACCGCGATCGGCCAAAGCAGCAGCGCACCCAGGCTGTGGAGCAGGATCGCAAGGCCGGGATAGGCAATCGACATGCCCAGATACATCGGGTTGCGCGTGAGGGCGTAGATGCCGGTGTCGATGATGCCGCCGGTCACCGTCGCCGGATTGGGGTTCTCGCCGCGCCGCCGGAACAGGCCGATCGCGATGCCGATCAGGATGAAACCGGGAAACAGGAACAGCGCGCTGAAACCGCCCGGAATCAGGAGCGGCGTCAATCCCAGCAGCCTGTCGAGCACCGGCCCCAGCAGCCACAGCCCGAGATAGACGAACGGCGGCGGAAACATCACGCCCGCGCCCCGGTCGGTCTCGGCCATTGCTCGACTCCTGTCTGTTGTATCGCGTCCGAACCGTTTAGCGCTGCGCTCAGCAACACGCGAGGACGATGATGGCCGACCCGACCCCCTGGATTGCCGCCGAAGACCACGGCGACGTCCGCAAACATGCCCCCGCGACGCTGCGCAATCGTGGGGCGATTGCCGAGAGTCTGCGCGGCATTCTGCCACCCTCCGGCCTCGTTCTGGAAATCGCGAGCGGCAGCGGCGAGCATGCTGCCTATTTCGCCGAGGAATTTCCAACGATCGACTGGCAACCGAGCGATCCCGATCCGACCGCACTGGTCTCGATCGCGGCGTGGACCGAGGGACTGGCGAATGTCCGCGCGCCGGTGATGCTCGATGCCGCTGCCGACAGTTGGCCGGTCGTACGCGCGGAGGCGGTGCTGTGCATCAACATGGTCCATATCGCGCCCTGGGAAGCGACGCTGGGGTTGATGGCGGGCGCGGCGAAGCTGCTGGCATCGGGTGCGCCATTGATCCTCTACGGCCCCTATCGCCGCGCGGGCGTTCCAACGGCGGAGAGCAACGAAGCGTTCGATCAGTCGCTCAAGGCACGCGATCCGCGCTGGGGCCTGCGCGATGTCGACGCGGTGACGGCGGTCGCGACCGGCTTTGCGCTCGATCGGCTGATCGAAATGCCGGCGAATAACTTGATCCTGGTCTACCGGCGGACCTAGCCCGTTGTGCCCACCTCGACCCGTTCGTTTCGAGCGAAGTCGAGAAACAAGCCACAGGGGTTGCGCCTTAAGCCGACACCGCCTCATCGGTCATCGGCCGTCGCCGCACATGCTCGCGCCAGACGATGTAGAGCCCGCTCGCGATGATGATCGGCGCGCCGATCCAGGTCGCGGGCGTCGGCAACACCTTGAACAGCAGCCAGCCGAACAAGGTCGCCCAGAGCAGCGACGAATAGTCCATCGGCACCACCAGCGAGACCGGGCCGTGGCGGATCGACGAGGTCATGAAGATCTGGGCGATCCCGCCAAGCACGCCAATGGCTATCAGCGCCCCCCAGCCAAACGCGGTGTGCGCCTGCGCCACAAACAAATAGACAATGCCGAGCGGCAGCACCGACAGCGCGGAAAACCAGAACACCGTCGTCATCGTCGCTTCGGTCCTGGCGATCTGACGCAGCAGGATCGACACGCTCGCGGTCATCAACGCTGCCGCCAAGCCGCTGAGCGCACCCCAGAGCGGAAAATGCCCGCTCCCCGGCTGCGCGACGATCAATACCCCGACAAAGCCAGCAACCACCGCGACCCAGCGGTGCCAGCCGGTCGGCTCGCGCAGCACGATCGCGCCCAGAATCGTCGCGAAGATCGGCATGGTGAAGGCGATCGTCGTCGATTCGGCGAGCGGCAGTGCGAGGACTGCGGTGAAAGTCAGCACCATCGCCGTCAGCCCCATCACCGCGCGCAGCACATGCGCGCCGAAGCGTTCGGTGCGGACCGACGCCAGACCGGGGCCGCGCATGATCACCAGGGTGATCAGGCACGCCGCGCCGAACTGGCGGTAGAACAGGATTTCGCCAAGCGTCGCGCCGCTCGCCTCGGCAAGCTTGATCGCGCTGTTCATGCACTGGAACCCAAATACCGATCCCAGCCGCAGCGCGACGGCGAACAGGATGCGATCGGCGGTTGCGTCGGCCATAGCTGTCCTTGCGGCATGCTGCGTTGCGGGACAAGGCCAGTGTGAACACAGCGGGGTGACGCGCGAAATTTCCCACGCTATCGCCGGGGACATGATCAAACATGCTCTTTCCGTCACCCGCGAGGCCGATTTCGCTGCCTGGTATCAATCCGTCATCGCCGAGGCCGATCTCGCCGAGGAATCGGGCGTGCGCGGCTGCATGGTCATCCGGCCATGGGGCTATGGCATTTGGGAACGCATCCAGCGGCTGCTCGACGATCGCATCAAGGCGACGGGGCATGAGAATTGCTATTTCCCGCTGTTCATCCCCTTGAGCTATTTCGAAAAGGAAGCTGAGCATGTCGACGGGTTCGCCAAGGAAATGGCGGTCGTTACGCATCATCGGCTGATCGCGGATGGCAAGGGCGGGCTGGTGCCCGATCCGAGCGCCAAGCTGGAGGAGCCGCTGGTGGTGCGGCCGACGTCGGAGACGGTGATCGGCACGGCGTTCGCGCGCTGGGTGCAGAGCTGGCGTGACCTGCCGGTGCTGATCAATCAATGGGCCAATGTCGTGCGCTGGGAAATGCGCACGCGGATGTTCCTGCGCACCACCGAATTCCTCTGGCAGGAAGGGCATACCGCGCATGCGAGCGAGGCCGAGGCGCGCGAAGAGACGCTCAAAATGCTCGAAGTCTATCGCAGTTTCGCCGAGGATTGCGTGGCGCTGCCCGTCATCGCGGGCGAGAAGCCCGAAAATGAGCGCTTCCCCGGCGCGGTTGCGACCTATTCGATTGAAGCGATGATGCAGGACGGCAAGGCGCTGCAGGCGGGCACGTCGCATTTCCTCGGCACCAATTTCTCGCAAGCGCAGAATATCCGCTTCCAGAATGCCGAAGGGCAGCTTGAGCTCGCGCAGACGACGAGCTGGGGCATGTCGACGCGGATGATCGGCGGGCTGATCATGGTGCACGGCGACGACGATGGCCTGCGCGTGCCGCCGCGGGTAGCGCCGTGGCAGATCGTGATCGTGCCGATGCTGCGCGATGTGCCTGAAGATGAAGCTGTGGTCGATTACTGCAAGGCGCTTCAGACTGAACTCGCTGCGCTGTCGGCGTTCGGCGAGCCGGTGCGCGCTTTGCTGGATATGAAACCCGTCAAGGCCGCGACCAAGCGCTGGGGCTGGGTCAAGAAGGGCGCGCCGGTGATCGTCGAAGTCGGCGGGCGCGATGTCGCGGGCGGCAATGTGAGCGTGGTGCGCCGCGACCGGCTCTACCGCGAGGACGGCAAGCTCGATTCGGCCACCGTGGCACGGGGCGATTTCGTCGGCGGCGCGGCGGCACTGCTCGGCGAGGTTCAGGCTTCGCTGCACACCGAGGCACGCGTGCGGCTCGAGGCTAGCATCCGCCGCGACGTGACCGACTTCGCCGACCTCGAGGCCTATTTCGCGGAAAACGAGAGCAAGCCCGGTTGGCTCGAAATCCAGTGGGCCAAGCCCACCGGCGACGCGCTCGACAAGGTGGTCGAGCGGCTGAAGGCGCTGAAGCTGACCCTGCGCAATGTGCCGCTGGGTGCCGCTCCGGCGGATGGCGTCTGCATCTTCACCGGCGATGCTGCGGTCGAGCGGGTGCTCGTCGGGCGGAGTTACTAAGCGGCGGGGCGTGACGCCAGATACAGCCAGTCGCCCATGCCGACCCACGGGCCGATGATCGCCGTCGGCGCGAACAGGGCGGCATAGGCCAGCGACTTCGGGCTGATTTTCCACGCCGCGGGCGTGCCGAAGCTGTAATCAAGGCTGATCCGCGTCTGGTCCGCGCGGAAGGTGGTGTATCCCGCCTTCTCGGTCAACAAGCTGAGCGTGCGGCGGGAAAACTGGAACAGGTGGTATGGTGGCTCGGGATGGGGCCAGTAATCCAGGCGGTTCGCGAGCAGGAACGATAGCCGCGGAAACAGGCCGTCGATGTCGGGCGTCGATTGCAGCAGGATACCGCCCGGCTTCAGCAAGCGACGGATTGCCATCAGCTCGGCTTGCGGGTCGGCGAGGTGTTCGATGACGTCGAACAGCGTCACGACATCGAAGCTGTTATCGGGATATCCGGCGTCTCGCCAGTCGCCGACATGGACCGGCAGCCCGAAATGGGCGCGGGCGAATTCGCCGCTCTGGGGCGAGAGCTCCGCACCATGAACATCGAACCCGGCGGTTCGTGCCTCGTCAAGGAACAGGCCCGTCGAGCAGCCGATGTCTAGCAGCTTCAGCCCGTGCGGCACGGGCACGGCGCGCTTGAGGAAGCGCAGATGTTGTCGCGCGATGGCGCGCATCCGCCGCGCCTCTGGATCGGCCGGGTCGCGCAGCGCACCGTGATAGTCGTCGTCGCTGACATAGAGTGCAGCGATCGCGTCGCTGGAGGGCGGATTGGCGATATAGGCAAGGCGGCAGGACCGGCAGGCGACGAGCGCATAGCCCTTTTTGCGGAACAGGGGATCGTAGCGATCATCGCCACACAGCGCACAGCCGGGGCGAGCGTCGCTGGCGTCGGGAAGGTCCAGGGCGGGAGTCATGATTTGCCCTTATCCGCCAAGCGCTAAATGTCCGGTTAAGCCGGGGTTGCCTGCCGGTGAGGAGGCGTGCTTCGATCCCGATACTGCCTGCGACGGTGTTGATTTTGCTGGACCCGAGTGCGCCTTCACGGGCGCCCCGCTAGTTGAACGGGTACGGGTGGGGCGGCCTGCCGAGGCGGGTGCGGGCGTACCGACGGGGGACAGTTGTCCACCGCGCCGTGCGCCGCACCAATTGCTGCGGCGGTCTTTCGTTGCCAATGAAACAGATGTGGCGTGGCGAAGTAAACCAATCTGGCGATGGTGGCGCAGCCCGCTGTCGGGTGCGCTGCTGGCTGCCGTTCTCACGGCCAGTCCCGCTGGCGCGCAAACCGCGGCTCGCACGCCCGTCGACCCGCTGACCGTCGCCGACGCCGATTTCGCGCGAAACCGCGATCCGGCGATCTGGCGCGACCTCGCTGTCACGCGCCTCAGCGTCGAGGAAGGGCCGGTCAGCTGGCGGTTGTTCCGCATCGCGAGCCTCAGCAAGCCCGATGGGCCGCTGTGGGTGGTTACCCATGACAATGAGAATGCGACCTTCGCCGCGATGCTGGTCGCGATCAAAAGCTATGGCGGCGTCGCGATCATCGTCGATGGCGGCGCGCGCGACGATGACGATAGCGCCCGGTTCAACTGGTTCACCGGCGGACGTCCGATCGATCCCAACCGCCATTTTGACGACCGCCATCCGGGCTATACCGGCGCGGTCCTCGCCGATCTGGCCGGAACCCAGCGCCTGATCGTCGCGCTGCACACCAACGAACCCGATTTCGATCCCGGCCTGACGGGCTGCGGCGGCGTGCGGGGGCAGGGCGCGGGCAATATCTCGATCCGGCTGTGCTCGCAGCGCTGGCATCCGGTCGCAGCGCCCGTGCGCCGCTGGCCGTTCGACGATGACGACAGCGTTGCGCTGGTGCCCTATCTTGCGAGTCGGCCGCAGGCGAGCGCGATGTGTGGGACGGCGCTCGCGGCGGCCGGGTACAACGTCCTGTTCGAGCGGGTGGCGTCGAGCGATGGCTCGCTCTCCAACTATGCCGTCCAGCACGGCCTGCGCTACGTCAATGTCGAGACGCGCGAGCTAGGATCGAGCCCCGAAGGCATTGCCGCCGCACGCGACCGGCTCGTCGCGATGATCGACGGGGTGATCGAACGGTGCGACGCCTTTCCCGAGCTGCAGCTTCGGCTCGCGGTGCGCTGAGGCTATTGCGCGCTGCGCAGCCAGCCGGTGATCGAATAGCGGCGATAGGCAGCTGCACGCGTCACTTCGGAAACGCTGTGCACCTGCGGGACCGCGAACAGATTGAGCGTATTGAACGCAGGCGCATAGCCGTGAACCGCGTGCCCGTGAAACAGCAGCAGCCCGCCCCATTCGGTCCGCCACACCGGCGTCAGGCCGAATACATAGGCCGCATGACGGTGTTTCCCGACGACATCGTCATCGTGCCCGGTCAGGAAATCGCCGGGGGCATAGGCGGTCGCCTGGGCATCGGCGAAATCGATTCCGGCAGCCCCCGTCACCTGCCGCAGCAGATCGCGCGCCGCGCCGCTCGATAGCCAGGCCGCAAAGGCAGCGAGCGGATCATCGCTGGCTGCGCGGGCGGCGGCGGCATCGGGCACGCGGATGGTTTCATAGCGGTATTGGAAGCCGCTGCGGGCGCCGGCATAGACTGCGGTGTCGAGCGCCTCGCGCTGATCCGCCGACATCGCCGCCCGCGCAGGACGCGACAGTTCGAACGTCTTCTCGCCCGAATTGACGACGTGGACCCAATCGTCGCGCGCGCGCAGCATCGCGTGCAGCGCTTCCGCCGCGCGGATTTCGAGGAAATCGGCGATCTGGACGCGACCGTCGCGCGCAAATGCCTTTGCCAGCGCAGTTGCGTCGAGCGCCCGATTGAGGGCAAGGGGAATCGGGTCCGTCATCATCGTATGAGCGATCCTTGCCCAAGGCCCTGTTCACGATCAATCCCGCGCTTGACCGGGACGCGCTTGCGGCGCGTTTCGCGGCGGATCGGCGCGTGCAGATCCGCGACGTGCTGACCGACGAGGCCGCCCGCAACCTGCGCGACGTGATCGCAACAGCGACGCCGTGGGGCCTGGGCTGGCAGGCAGGCGCCGATGGCCCGCATGGCGTGACCGCCGCCGAGCTTGCGCGGATCGACCAGCGGCGGCGTGCCGAAATGAACGGCGGCATCATCCGCGCGATGCAGGGCAGCGATTATGGCTTTAGCTATGCCCGCTATCCGATTCTCGATGCCTATCTGCAGCGGTGGGCGCCGGGGGGCGCGCATGATCTCCTCCTCGAACATCTCAACGATCAGCCGTTCCTCGATCTGGTCCGCAGCGTCACGGCGATCCCCGAGCTGCTGAAGGCCGATGCACAAGCGACGCTGTTCGCACCCGGCCATTTCCTGGCGCGCCACGACGACAGCCATGTTGGCGAAGGCTGGCGAGTCGCTTATGTGCTAAGCCTGTGCGCGACCGATTGGCGACCCGACTGGGGCGGCTATCTGCTGTTTTACGACGCCGACGGTGATGTCGTCGCCGGTTATCGCCCGCGCTTCAATGCGCTCAGCCTGTTCGCAGTGCCGGCCTCGCATGCGGTGACGTTCGTGCCGCCGTTCGCGCCCGTTGCGCGCTATTCGATCACGGGGTGGCTGCGCGACCGTTGAGGGTCGAATACCGCGCCGACATGGGGTTCGCCGCGCGCTTGGGCGAGCTTGGCCTGGCGGTGGCGTTCGGCGTAGCTCGCGCGCTGTTCGGGGGTGCGGGTGCCGTGGCACACGGGGCAGGCGACGCCTTCTTCGTAGAGCGGCGACGCGCGGTCTTCGGGGCTGACGGGCATGCGGCAGGCCCGGCACAGTTCGTGACTGCCGGGGGACAAGCCGTGGCCGACCGCGACGCGTTCGTCGAACACGAAACATTCGCCGTGCCAGCGGCTCTCGGCCTGCGGCACCTCTTCCAGATATTTCAGGATGCCGCCTTTCAGGTGGAACACCTGCCCGCCATCGCCGCGCGCTGCTCGGCGGCCCAAGCGGGGAAGTCGCTGAACGCACGCGTGCCGGGGTCGATAGCGTGCTCGAGGCTGCCGATGCGGACCTCGTAATCGTTGCGGGTGTCGCCATAGCGCGGAATTCAGATCGCGCTCTTCATGGGTGCGTCATGCTCCAGCGCTTTGCCGCGCTCAACCGGGCTGATTTAGCGCATCGATATGCGCCAGTATAAAATCCACGCGCTGGGCTATGGCTAGCTTGGGAAGGTGGATCACCGTGTATCCCATGCGCGGATAAATGGCACTGAGCCGGGCATATTCGGTCACTGCCTGCGCAAAGTCGTGCGCGCGCTCGCTATCGCTGACATAGATTTCTGGCCACGGCGGCGCCAGAAAGACGTTGCTGTTATAGCGGAGCCCGCAGACCTGATCTGCCGCTGATGCGCCGGTTGCATGTTCAAGCGCGGCGATTGCATCAATCAGGCTGCGATCAAAAAACACAGGCCCTTCAAGTGTCTGTGCGGCTTGGTGATCGGATTTGGCCAGTGCGATGGCGCGGTCGGCAAATGCGGCAAGGTTGCGCCAGGGGAGCGCTTGGCCATCTCCAGCCGCTTCCGCGCGAACGATCCGACGGCCCGGTTCCTCGATCGTTGCATAGCCGCGCGCAGCAAGCGCCGCCACCAATGTCGATTTGCCGCCGCCTGAGCAGCCCGAAATCACAAAAAAGCGATCGGCGGGTGCACTACTCGTCATAAACCGCGCCGACATGGGGTTCGCCGCGCGCTTGGGCGAGCTTGGCCTGGCGGTGGCGTTCGGCGTAGCTCGCGCGTTGCTCGGGGGTGCGGGTGCCGTGGCACGCGGGGCAGGCGACGCCTTCTTCGTAGAACGGCGAGGTGCGGTCCTCGGGGCTGACGGGCATGCGGCAGGCCCGGCACAGTTCGTGACTGCCGGGGGACAAGCCGTGGCCGACCGCGACGCGTTCATCGAACACGAAACATTCGCCGTGCCAGCGGCTCTCGGCTTGCGGCACTTCTTCGAGATATTTCAGGATGCCGCCTTTCAGGTGGAACACCTGGTCGACGCCTTGCTCCTTCAGGAACGCGGTCGCCTTTTCGCAGCGAATGCCGCCGGTGCAGAACATCGCGACTTTCTTGCCCGCCATGCGTGCGCGCTGCTCGGCGGCCCAGGCGGGAAAGTCGCTGAAGGCACGTGTGCCGGGGTCGATCGCGCGCTCAAAGCTGCCGATGCGCACTTCGTAATCGTTGCGCGTGTCGATCATGATCGTGTCGGGATCGGCGATCAGCGCGTTCCAGTCGGCGGGGTCGACATAGGTGCCAACGATGCTCAGCGGATCGACGGGGACACCCATCGTCACGATTTCGCGCTTCAACCGGATTTTGAGCCGGTGGAACGGCATCGTGGCTGCCTGTGCATATTTGACGTCGAGCTCGGCGCAGTCGGGGAGGGCGCGGAGATGATCGATCAGCGCGGCAATGCCTTCGGGCGGTCCCGCGAGCGTGCCGTTCAGCCCTTCGGTCGCCAGCAGCAGCGTGCCCTTGATGCCGTGCGCGCGGCACAGCGCGTCGATCGGCTCGCGCAGTGCTGCGGGATCGGCAAAACGGGCGAAGCGATAAAGGGCGGCGACGGTGAGCATGTGATGTGGCTACTTACCTAACCCGTTCGGGCTGAGCCTGTCGAAGCCCTGTCCTTCTTCCGCCAGCGCTGGAAGAAGAAGGACGGCCCTTCGACAAGCTCAGGGCAAACGGGGAGTTGGGTCGGAAGTGTATGTCTTTACCCACCAGCTTTCAAAGGTGGCGCGTTCGTCGGTACTCAAATGCAACCCGATCTTGCTGCGGCGCATCAGCGCGTCGTCGGGCGAGCGCGCCCATTCGTGATCGCGCATCCAGCGCGCTTCGACCTCGGTGAAGCCTGCGCCGAACGCCAAGCCCATCGCCGCTTCATCCGAAATGTTGCGCAGCATTTCGTGCAGCATGGAACCATAAGCGCGCGCCATGCGCTCGCTGCGTACGTCGCCCAGGAACGGCCAGCGTGCTCGGATATCGGCCAGGAATGCCGCGAACCCGCCGATGTCGCCGCCCGGGAAAGCACGTTCGCGGGTTACCCGCTTGGCGGCGAAGCGCATCGGCCCCGCGAGCTTGCCGACGGCTTCCTCGGCGAGATGCCGTGCCGTCGTGATCTTGCCGCCGAACACGCTCAGCAACACCGGGCCGGTCGCATCAACCTCTAGCACATAGTCGCGGGTCACGGCCTTGGCCTCGCTCGCGCCGTCATCATAGAGCGGGCGCACCCCCGACCAGGTCGATCGCACATCGCCGGGGCTGATCTGCGCGGTGAAATGCCGGTTCACCGCCGCGCAGAGATAGGCGATTTCGTCCGCGTCGATCACCGCGTCCTCGGGTCGCTCGACGGGCACGTCGGTGGTCCCAATCTCGGTGAACTCCCCTTCATAAGGAATCGCGAACACGATCCGCCCGTCGGGCTGCTGGAGGATATAGGCCTGATCGCCCTCGAACAGTTTCGGGACGACGATGTGGCTGCCCTTGATCAGCCGCACGCCACTGCGGGCATTGACGCCGAGCAGCCCCAGCGTTTCTGCGACCCACGGCCCCGCCGCATTGACCAGCCCCCGCGCGGCCACTTCGCGCCCGTCCGACAGTGTCGCGCGCCACACATCGCCTTCGCGCCGGGCGGAGAGCAGCGCGGTGCGCGTCGCGATCTCCGCGCCATTTGCGGCCGCATCGAGCGCATTGAGCAGAGTCAGCCGCGAATCATCGACCCAGGCATCGGAATAGACAAAGCCCTTGGTCGCGCTCTTGAGCGGTGCGCGCAGATCGCTGTCGCTCGCCCGCAACCCCCGCGAACGCGGCAGCGACATCTTGCCGCCGAGCAGATCATAGAGGATCAGCCCCGCGCGCAAAAACCACCACGGGCGCGCTCCATCATGCGGGAGCACGAAACGCATCGGGTGAATGATGTGGGGTGCTGCATGCACCAGCCGCTCGCGCTCGCGCAGCGCTTCGGCGACCAGCTTGAACTCATAATATTCAAGGTAACGCAACCCGCCGTGGATCAGCTTGGTCGATGCCGATGAGGTATGGCTCGCCAGATCATCGCGCTCGACCAGCAGCAGCTTCAAGCCATTCAGCGCCGCTTCGCGTGCGATGGCCGCGCCATTGATGCCGCCGCCGATGATGAGCAGGTCATAGGTCACCGCTGCGCGATAGCCGCAGTGCAGCAATTTCGCTATCGCTGTTTGGGCGCTGTTTGGCATCCGACCGAAACCGCTTATGCGTTGGCGATGAAGAAGACGCCCGGCCTGCCCACGCCCAAACAGATTCTCGACTTCATTGCGTCGTCCGACACACCCGCCGGCAAGCGCGAGATTGCGCGCGCGTTCGGCCTGTCGGCGCAGGAGAAGATTGGCCTGAAGGCGCTGCTGAAAGACATGGCCGACGAAGGGCTGATCGATTCGGCCCCGGGTCGCGCGTTCCACAAAATGGGCGGCGTGCCGAAGGTCACGGTGCTGCGGATCGTCGACGTCACCGACGACGGCACCGTCTGGGGCAGCCCCGAAAGCTGGCACGCCGATGCGCCAGCGCCCCGGCTGCGCGTGCGTGAGCGGGGCAAGGGCGCGCTTGGGGTCGGCGACCGCGTGCTCGCGCGCACTGAAGAAGCGGGGAGCGGCCATATCGCCCACCCGATGAAGAAGCTCGCGCGCGGCGAGGAGCTCGTGCTGGGCGTGCTGCGCGAAGAAGGCGGCAAGCTCTGGCTGTCGGGTGTCGAGAAGAAGGAGCGGCGCGACTTTCCGGTGTCTGACGCGGGCGATGCCGCGCCGGGCGACTTGGTGCTGGCCGAAAAGACCGGTCGCGCGCCACGGATCACTGTGCGGGTGACCGAAAAGCTCGGCGATCCGTTCGCGCCGCGCAGCTTCTCGCTGATCGCGATCCACAAGCTCGGCATTCCGGTCGAGTTCAGTCCCGAAACCTTGGAGGAAGCGACCGACTCCGCGCGCCAGCCGCTGGGCGATGGGCGCGAGGACCTGCGCCACCTGCCGATCGTCGCGATCGACCCCGAGGATGCGCGCGACCATGACGATGCGGTCTGGGCCGCGCCCGACGACGATCCCGGCAATGCGGGCGGCTGGCGCGCGGTGGTGGCGATTGCCGATGTCAGCTTCTACGTCCGACCCGGATCGGCCATCGACAAGGATGCGCGGCGGCGGGGGAACAGTGTCTATTTCCCCGACCGGGTGGTGCCGATGTTGCCCGAAATCCTCTCAGCAGATGTCTGCTCGCTGAAGGCGGGCGCGGACCGCGCGGCGCTCGTGTGCCATTTGCAGATCGGCAAGGCGGGCGCGCTCAAAAGCTGGCGCTTTACGCGCGCGGTGGTGCGGATTCGCGCCAATATAGCTTATGAGGCAGCGCAGGCGGCGATCGACGGCGCGGCGGATGCAGCAAAACCCCTCCCCTTCAGGGGAGGGGAAGGGGGTGGGGGATGTCTCACCGAGCCTGCGCTTGGGGAACCCCCCCACCCCAACCCCACCCCAGAAGGGGAGGGGCGTGAGATTTTTAACGCCCACCACCCCCGCAGGGCCAGCTGGCGCGCGCTTTCCACCCCCCCCCCGCGCCGCAAAACGCTCGAACTCGACCTGCCCGAACGCCGGGTGATCCTTGATGAGAAGGGGCGGATCATGTCGGTTGCGCCGCGCGAGCGGCTCGATGCGCACAAGCTGATCGAGGAATATATGATCGCCGCCAATGTCGCCGCCGCCAAGGCGCTGGAGGGCAAGAAGGCGCCGGTGATGTACCGCGACCACGAACCGCCCGCGCGCGAAAAGCTCGTCGCGCTGAAGGATTATCTCAAGACCTTCGGGGTCGAGTTCGCGCTGGGACAGGTCATCCAGCCGCGCGTGTTCAACCAGCTGCTGGAGAAGGTCGGCGAGGTCGACCACCGCCCGCAGGTTATGGAGCAGGTTCTGCGCACCCAGACGCAAGCCTATTACGCGCCCGCCAACAGCGGCCATTTCGGGCTCGCGCTCGGCTCCTACGCGCATTTCACCTCGCCGATTCGCCGCTACGCCGATCTGATCGTTCACCGCTCGCTGGTCTCGGCATTCAAGCTCGGCCCCGGCGGGCTGACCGACGGCGAAGCAGCGGCGATGGAGCAGATCGGCACCTCGATCTCGATGTTGGAGCGCCGCGCAATGGAAGCCGAGCGCGACACGATCGACCGCTATGTCGCGGCCTTCCTGAGCGAAAAGGTCGGCGAAGTCCTCGATGCGCGAATTACGGGCGTGCAGAATTTCGGCTTCTTCGCGACGGTTGAGGGCGTGGGGGGCGACGGTCTCGTCCCCGCGCGCGATCTGGGTCGCGAATATTTCCGCTACGACGAAGCGGCCAAGGCGCTGGTCGGCGAGGAGACGGGCACCACCTACAGCTCGGGCATGCGGCTCAAGCTCCGGCTGGCCGAGGCGAACCCGGTGTCGGGGGCGCTTCGGTTCGAGCTGGCCGAGGGAAGCGGCGGAGGTGGCGGCGGCCATCGCGCGCCACCGCCTGATCGCGGCAAACGCGTGATCAAGCGTCGCGGACGCCCGGGCAATATCCGGCACCAAGGGCGGAAACGCTAAGGATTGACACTTGACCTTTGACCCGTTCGTTTCGAGCGAAGTCGAGAAACAGGCCTCAAGCGGTGCGCGGGGTGTCTCGACTTCGCTCGACACGAACGGTTTGGGATAGTTCGCAACGCAACAACCTGCGCTGCCCCAAAGGCTCAATTGCGATATGCTAATCGTCGTGCAACACTCAATTTCACAAAGGAGTCGAACATGGCCACAGCCGCTGCCGCCGTTGTCGCAAAAGCGCGACGCAACGTCATTTCGCATTTCATGTCGGCCAACGCCGTGTCGCCAGACAGCGCGGTCGCCTTTTCCTCCGGCCGCCGGATCGAGCGCCAGACTTTCGACCGCTTCGTCGCTGCCAAGGTGCTGCTGCCGACGCCCGATGGCCGCTATTATCTCGATGTGCCCGCGTGGGACGCCTATTCGAAGAGCCGCCGTCGCCGCGCTGGCATGCTGATCGGCGCGCTCGCTGTCGCGGCGGGTGCCGCCGTGGCGTTGCTGGGGTGATGCGATGAGCGTTCCGACCGTCAATCTCGATCCGCAGGATGGCGATGTCGCGGTCTTTGGCGATGTTCAAGCCGTGTTCGACTTGAAGCTCAGTCAAAGCGATGTCGCCGACTGGCGCACGGTTGGGGATATGCACCAGACGCTTATCAGGCGGCTGGCGGATCGGCAGGGTGGCGAAGCCTGCGCCACGGCAATGGTCTTCTACCGCCTCAGACGCGCGCTTGGCGGTCGCTCTCTCCACCTTGCTCCGAACACGCCGCTTGCGCCGCTCGTTGGTACGAACCCTCGGCAATGGCGTGACGACCTACAGCGGGCGTTGAGCTTGGATATGCCGAGTTTCTCTTGGACGACACAAGGCACGATCGGCTGCTATCTGAGTCTCGTGGCCGTGGTCTGCTTGGCGGGGGATTTGATCCTGAAAAGTGGCGTTGTTGCGATCTCCTCGATCGCTGCGCTGCTCATCGGCTGGGCGCTCGGACGCCTCGACCGATTAAGCCTGCCGGATGGCCTGATCACCGTCGGCGATCTCACGCGCGGGATCGCCGCGAGGAATGTCGGTGCTCTAGCGAGGCAGGGCGCGCGCTTGCGGGAGGCCGACATCTGGGATGCGATTTGTGCGCTCCTTTCTGACGAAACCGGCACCCCGCCCGATCAGATCGGCCCCGACAGCTATTTATTCGCGCATGTGCTCTACGCGGATCGGCAAGCTGCTTGAGGTCAGGCCAAAACCAGCATTTGGCAGTCGAAGGAACGGAAAATGCTCGCGCTGCTGCTCATCGCTCAGGCCCTACCCGCCGAGCCGAAGCCCGTCGCCGGACCCGATCGACCGCCATTTCCTGCGCCGCTCATCGCGCGCAAGCCCTGCCTTCCCAACGAGTCTGCGACTGAGATTGTCGTTTGCGGGTCGCGCAACGCCGAGGAACGCTATCGCCTCAAGCCGCTCAGCGATCGGTACGAGCCCAAGCCTGTGGTCGCGGTGACGCGCCTCAATGCGACCACTACGGCTTCGGTGACCGCCGAGCAGCGCGAAGTCGGTCCCGGAGGTACGACGCAGGCAATCATGCTCAACTTCAAATTCGCGTTCGGCGGGCCTAAAAAGCGGGCTAAGTAGCCGTACCAAATGGAATCGAGAGCGGCATGACGGCAGGACCAGTGGCGATCGAAGCGGCAATGGTCGGACGCGCACGCCAGCGCGTCGTCGCGGCGTTCCTCGCTGCACACGCCATCGACCGGGAGGATGCGATTGGTTTCGCCGCACGCTCGCCCGGTGAACAACGTGCCTTCGACCGGCTGCTCGCGCGGCAAGTCATCCTGCGCACCCGGGACGGTCGCTACTATCTCGACCGCACCGCAATGCGCGCCGACGCCGAGCAGCGGCGCCAGCGCGGCGCGGTGATCGGGATCCTCATCGCCCTCGCGCTGGCAGGCCTCGCGATGAGCTTTTTCGTCGACGCCGCGCACACTATCCAGCCGTAAAGGTCAGGCCCGCCTTCTCGATCAGCCGCTTGCGCAAAGGTGCGCCCATGATCGCGCCGGGGGTCCAGATGCCGCCCTTGGCGTCCGCCACATCCTCGACCAGGCAAAGCGCCGCCTCCGCGATCATCTTGCTGGTGGAGCCATAGCCGGGGTCGCGGTCGCCGGTTACCACTGCGTCGATGCGTTCCCCGCCGCCCATCTCGCCGACGAACAAAATGTCGTAATGGCCGGTTTCGCGCTCTTCCTTCGACGGGCCTTCGCCGGGTTTGGGGCCTTTGTCGCTCGCGAGCGGGTTGATCTTGGCAATCGCTTCCGCCGCGGCCTTGCCCATGTCGCCGAGCCCCGCGACCATCATCTCGTCATAGACGAAATCGGCGCCAAATGCTTCGCCGAGCAGGAAATTGGTGCGGTGGACGTTCTTGGTGTTGATCGGCGCCATGATGAAGGGCGCGGTCCATGCTTCGATCGTCCGGTCATATTCGGGCAGCAAGCCCGTCGGCTGGCTCGGCCCGGTAAAGCCTGGTGTCAGCGCGAAGGGATTGGTGAGCAGCGCGATGATCGACGGGTTGCGCGCAGCGGCGGCCAGCGTCGCTTTCAGGCTCGCGGCAGTACCGCCCGAAAAGCCGCCCTTCATCACCCGCACGCGACCCTTCACGCGCGGACAGGGGCGGCCGAAGCGTTCCTTGGCGGCTTCCTGCAAGGTCAGCACCCCTAGGTCGAAGGGGATCGAATCAAAGCCGCAGCTGAACACGATCCGCGCGCCGGTCGCCTGCGCGCGGGCGTGGTGCTTGTCGATCATCTCGCGCATCCACGCGGGCTCGCCGCACAGATCGACATAAGCGGTGCCGCTGTCGGCGCAGGCGGCGACAAGGTCGTTGCCGTAAAGCTGATAGGGGCCGACGGTCGTCAGCACGACGGTGGTGCGCTCACACAGTGCACGCAGGCTCGCGGGATCATCGGCATTGGCGGTCACGAGCGGGGTATCGGCAGGCGCGCCGATCAGGTCGCGCACTTCCTGCAGCTTGGTGAGCGACCGGCCTGCCATCGCCCAGCGCTTGGCACCGATCTGCACGAGATATTCGGCGACGAGGCGGCCGGTAAAGCCGGTCGCGCCATAAACGATGATGTCGAAGTCGCGGTCAGCCATGTCTCTCTCCGATTTTATAAGCGTGTCGGCATCGCAATCATGCGCCCCAGCACATATGTTCGTCCGAACCGAGTTCCCAGCTGTCACCCGTCCTCAGGTTTCTCGTACGATAGGTGATGCCGCGCAAGTCATGGGCCGGGCAATTTTGGGGAATCCAGACAACGCAAACGCGGACGGGGTCGCCGACACGACTGCGAACTAGCTGCACCGACGCCTTCCAGTCGAACTGTCGGATGCCGTTATCGTATAACGCCGCAACGCCCGCATATAATTGCTTGATCTTGGTGCGATAACAGGTGCCGATTTTCGGGAAATCACTCGGTATCGCGAACCGGTAATAGGATGCCCCAGCCGCCTCGACTTCTTCGCCCAAACAGTCCCGGCGACGTTCGGCCTCTGGCGGGTAGGGCCAATTATAGAAGGAGGGCGGCACGTTGCCCCCAGGATAAAATGCGGCAGGGGTGCATTTTGACCTGAGCTTGGTGGACCAGAAACGTCGATGCATCAAAGCTTGATTGTCGATGTCGTCCCACCCCAACGCCGGGTCGCCCGCAAAGGGATGCTCGTCTTCGACTGCCGAGGCGGTGTTGGCGTTGTCGGCGACTTTGCGGGGGGAGTCTTTGCGGTGGCTTGGCGCATGCGATTGTGGGCCGCAGGCGGCCAGAAGAATGCAAAAGAACGCGAACATTCTCACTTGCTTCCTCCCGATAGCGTCTAACGCTAAGCCGCCTCGCTAAACTGCAAGCTCGCCAGCCGCGCATACAGCCCGCCGGTGCCGATCAGCGCGCCGTGCGTGCCGCTTTCGACGATCCGGCCTTCGTCCATGACGATGATTCGTTGCGCTGCCCGCACCGTGGCGAGGCGGTGCGCGATCACGATCGTGGTACGATGAGCCATCAGTCTCTCGAGCGCCTGCTGCACCAGCCGCTCGCTTTCGGCGTCGAGCGCGCTGGTCGCCTCATCGAGCAGCAGGATCGGCGCATCGCGCAGCAGCGCGCGGGCAATCGCGACGCGTTGGCGCTGCCCGCCGGAGAGCCGTGCGCCGCCTTCGCCAAGGAAAGTGTCGAGCCCCTCGGGCAGCTTATGCAGGAATTCGGCGGCATTGGCGGCTTCAGCTGCGGCCCAGAGCCGGTCGTCGCTCGCCTCCCAATCGCCATAGCGCAGATTGTCGCGTGCCGACGCGCCAAAAATCACCGTTTCCTGCGGCACCATGGCGATGCGGCGGCGGATTTCGGCGGGGTCGGCGGCTGGCAGGGCCACGCCGTCGATCGACACCGTGCCTTCGCTCGGGTCGTAGAAGCGCTGGATCAGCTGGAACAAGGTCGATTTGCCCGCCCCCGAGGGGCCAACGACGGCGACCGTATCGCCCGGCGCCACATCGAGCGTGAAATCATCGAGCGCCGACACATCGGGCCGCGTCGGATAGCGGAAAGTGACATGGTCGAAGCGCACCGCGCCGCGCGCTGGTTGCGGCAGCGCAACCGGCGTCGCTGGTGCGCGAATCTCCGGCACTTGCGCGAGCAATTCGTTGAGCCGCCCGGCAGCGCCCGCACCACGCAGCAAATCGCCATAAACTTCGGTGAGCGCACCGAAGGCGCCCGCGACGATTCCGCCGGTCAGCACAAAAGCGGCGATGTCACCCCCGCTAATCCGTCCGGCGCCGACGTCGATCGCGCCTTCCCACAGCACCATCGTGATTGACCCGAAGATCAGCGCGATGACGATCGACGTCATCACCGACCGGAGCAGAATGCGGCGCTTGGCGGCGGCAAAGGTCGCGGCGACCGCATCAGAGAAGCGCCCGGCTTCGCGGTCTTCCTGGCCGAACGCCTGAACGATCTTCATCGCTGACAGCGTTTCCACCGCCATCGATCCGACATCGGCGACCCGGTCTTGCGACGTGCGCGAGAAATTGCGCACGCGCCGCCCCAGCAGCACGATCGGCAGAATCATCACCGGAATGCCGAGCATCAGCAGCCCCGCCAGCTTGGGCGAGATCGCGAACAGATAGAGCATGCCACCGATGCCCGTCAGCGCATTGCGCAGCGCGACCGATACAGTGGTGCCAACGACGACTTCGATCAGCGCGGTGTCGCTGGTCAGGCGGCTGGCGATCTCGGACGGGCGGTTCTCTTCGAAAAAGCGCGGTGCCATCGTCAGCAGATGGCGCTGCACCTGCGTGCGAATATCGGCGACGACGCGCTCGCCCAGCCACGACACGAAATAGAAGCGCACCGCCGTGCCGATCGCGAGCACGACGACAATCATCAGCAGATAATGGAATGACGTCGCCACTGCCTCGGCGCCGCCCACGCCGCTAAAGCCACGATCGATCACCCGCTTGAAGCCGTAGGGAATGGCAATCGTCGCCGCCGAGGTAACAAGCAGCGCCAGCGCGGCGAACGCGGTCTGGAGCGGATAATGGAGCACCCGCTGCCAGACGATGCGGAGACTTGCGAGGCGGCCCTTGGAAGCGGGCGCGGGGGTTTCTTCGGCCATGATCCAAAGCCCCTAGCAGGCGGCCCGCCCCCCCTCAACGCCTATCCCGAGGGAGGGTGCACCCGGATCGGGCACGTCATCTGCATTGCCAGCGCACGCTATGCTGCTATGCCGCACGATTGACGGGGCAGTAACTTTGTCAGGGTACAGGGGAACGCATGCTTTACAACGCCTATGAACTGCAAAAGTCGATGTTTGCCGGCGCGAGCGCGATGGCCAATTTCGGCGCAGGCGTGCTCCAGAATCCGGCGAACCCGTTCGCCTATTTCGGCGGCGGGCCGATCCTTGCCTCGGCGCTCGAAGTGTTCGCCCATGCATCCGCCCCGCGCGGCAAGCCCGAATTCGGGCTGGAAACCACCGAAATCGATGGCCGCGAGGTTATCGTGTCGGAGCAGATCGTGCTCCGCCGCCCGTTCGGCCAGTTGAAGCGTTTCGCACGCGAAGGCGTCGAAGGCGGGCCGAAGCTCCTGATCGTCGCGCCAATGTCGGGCCATTATGCCACGCTGCTGCGCGGCACGGTCGAGCGGATGCTGCCGTTCGCCGATGTTTACATCACCGACTGGCGCGATGCGAAGCTGGTGCCGCTGTCGGACGGCAAGTTCGATCTCGACGACTATATCGATTACATCGTCGATTATCTTGAGCATATCGGGCCGGGCGCGCACATGCTCGCGGTCTGCCAGCCGTCGGTGCCTTGCTATGCCGCCGCCTGCCTGATGAGCGCCGACAAGCACCCGTGCCGTCCCAAGACGCTGACGATGATGGGCGGGCCGATCGACACGCGCGAAGCGCCAACCGCCGTCAACACGCTCGCGACCAAGCGCCCGCATGCGTGGTTCGCGCAGAATGTGATCGCGACGGTGCCCATGACCTATTCGGGCGCCGGCCGCAAAGTCTATCCGGGCTTCCTCCAGCTCGCCGGATTCATGTCGATGAATCTCGGCAGCCACATGGTCTCGCACTGGGAAATGTTCAAACATCTGGTCCAGGGCGATGATGACAGCGCCGATCAGACCAAGGATTTCTACGAGGAATATCGCTCGGTCTGCGACATGACCGCCGAATTCTATCTACAGACGATCGAAGTCGTCTTCCAGAAACACGCGATTGCCAACGGGACCTACACGCACCGGGGTCGCGCGGTCGATCCGGGCGCCATCACCGACATCGCCCTGCTCGCGATCGAAGGCGAGCGCGACGATATTTCGGGCCTGGGCCAGACCAAGGCGGCGCTGTCGCTGGCGGCGAATTTGCCGGTGGCAAAGAAGCGCTACCTGATGGCCGAAGGCGCCGGGCACTACGGCATTTTCAACGGCAGCAAATGGCGCACGAAGATCGCCCCTGTCGTCGAGGAATGGATTTCGGCGCACGGGTGATTGGGCGGCACCTCCACTAATACGTCGGCTCTCGGGGGATGTGGCCAGCCGGCGTTGCGGTGGTGTCGCCGTGTTTTGCTACATGACCGACGAGGGGTCACGCACATAGCGGTCGAGAAAATCATCGAAGTTTTCTGCGACACGCGGGTTGGTCGTGCCGGTCAGCACGATAACTTTCCCACGATTGATGCCCTCCGAACAATCGATCGCCCAAGCAAAACACCAGATAAGATAGTCCGCAAAGACGATCACTTTATCGTCGTCCTGTAGGCCAGTGCCACCTTCCCAACCGGCGCATTCGTCGCGAGCTGATTTGAGGTCAGCGAGCGGCCACCAGTTCGTCCCTTCGGAATCCCACTCATTGCCCTTCGGCATGGTCGCGATGAGATAGGCGCGGAAATCGCCAGGGACACGAATCCCGTACCGCGCTTCAAGGGCATCCACGTCCGCGCCGGTGGCACCGGACGTGGCGTCGTCACCCCACCAATGGACCAGCCGCTGGAGCGGAGACAGCGCCGGATTGGCGAGCGCTTCCGTTCTGCGCGCCGCGCATGCCGCGATTTCCGCCGCTTGCTCCGGCGACAATTGAGTCGCGTTCACTCGGTCGTGACGCATATTGGTTGCGACGCGTGACAACCAACGAAGCGCCCTGCGGATCACTTTACATTACCTCAAGCGAGACAGCCGCATCCTGCTCGCTAGCTGGCGCGCTGTAGCTGACGATTTCATACTCGATGCCGTCGGGATCGAAAAAATAGAAGCGCTTACCCGGTTCATAATCGCCATGACCGAATGGTACCAATCCGTGCGCGAGAACACGGGCCTCGACAGCGCCCAACTCATCGACCTCCACGCCAACATGATTGAACGGCGCCCCCTTTTCGAAGCGGCCACCGCGATGCGTTCCTGGCGTGCCATGATAGGCGATATAGCTTCGCTCGTTGCCGACATGGATGGATAGGCCACCGTCTGCCGCCGCGCCGCGCCACCGCTCGGTCCAACCAAATAACGCGCTCGCCATTGCTGCGGCCCTGTCCGGGTCGCTGACGCTCAAGTTGATATGTTCGATGATTGCAGAGCCCATCGTGACGTCCCTCCATGCACCGATCGATCATCGATTCGGCTTGACGTAGTAGCTTGTGCGACCTCAACCTAAGTTGAGGTCAAGCAATTATTGGAGGAGGTCCGATGAAAGCAGGTGATGTCATCGCGATCGGCGACCTGGCGGCGCGCGCCGGTGTGTCTGTGTCAGCTATCCGCTTTTACGAGGCGCGCGGGCTGCTCAACCCGTTTCGCAACAGCGGCGGGCAGCGGCGGTTCTTGCGTTCGGACATAAGGCGGTTGAGCTTCATCCTGATCGCGCAGCAACTCGGGTTGTCGATCGAGGCAATTCGCACCGAACTCGCCAAATTGCCCGATGGCCGGACCCCGACGGCAAAGGACTGGACGCGGATGAGCCTTGGGATTCGCGCGATGATCGACGACCGGATCGCGACGCTGACGCGGACCCGCGATTTGCTGGAAGGGTGTATCGGCTGCGGCTGTCTCTCGCTGGAGCGCTGCAAGCTCTATAATCCCGGCGACCGCGCCGGAAAACGGGGCGCGGGGCCGCGCTATGTGCTGGGGGATGCGGTGGAGGCGGCGGACCGGGACATGCCCGGCCCGCCGACCCTGGCTTAAAGGACCTCGAACAACCCGGCAGCACCTTGCCCGCCGCCGACGCACATCGTGATCACGACATACTTCGCGCCGCGCCGCTTGCCTTCGATCAGCGCGTGGCCGGTCATGCGCGCGCCCGACATGCCATAAGGATGGCCGACCGAAATCGCGCCGCCGTTGACGTTGAGCAGCTCGTTCGGAATGCCGAGCTGATCGCGGCAATACAGCACCTGCACGGCGAAGGCTTCGTTCAGCTCCCAAAGGCCGATGTCGTCCATCTTCAGGTTGAAGCGTTCGAGCAGCTTGGGGATGGCATAGACCGGGCCGATGCCCATTTCGTCGGGCTTGGTGCCCGCCGACGCCATGCCGATGTAGCGGCCGAGCGGGGTAAGGCCGCGCTGTTCGGCGAGCTTTTCCTCCATCAGCACGCTGGCCGATGCGCCGTCCGACAGCTGGCTGGCATTGCCCGCTGTGATCGTCTTGTCGGGGCCAAGCACGGGCTTCAGGCCATTGAGCCCGATCAGCGTGGTGTCAGCGCGGTTGCCCTCGTCCTTGGTCACCGTCACTTCGTGATGCGTGACTTCCTTGGTTTCCTTGTTGGTCATTGCCATCGTCGCGGTGACCGGCACGATTTCGTCGTCGAACTTGCCCGCGGCCTGCGCGGCGGCGGTGCGCATTTGCGATTGATAGCCATATTCGTCCATCGCCTCACGGCTGATGTTGTAGCGCGCGGCGACGACTTCGGCGGTTTCGAGCATCGACATATAGACATCGGGGTACATGGCGACGAGCTCGGGGTCGCCTGCCACGCGCATCTGCGGCGTCTGCACCATCGAGATCGATTCGCAGCCGCCGCCGATCGCAACGTCCATATTGTCGACGATGATTTGCTTGGCGGCGGTGGCAATCGCCATCAACCCGCTCGCGCACTGGCGGTCGATCGACTGGCCGCCGACGCTGATCGGCAGCCCGGCGCGGAGCAGCGCGTTGCGGCCGATATTGCCGCCCTGCACGCCCTGCTGAAGGGCTGCACCCCACACGACGTCCTGCACTTCGGCGCCGTCGATCCCGGCGCGCTCGACAGCGGCCTTGATCGCATGGGCCGAGAGCGTCGGCGAGGGGAGGTTGTTGAACCCGCCGCGATAGGCGCGGCCAATCGGGGTGCGGGCAGTCGAGACGATGACGGCAGAGCGCATGGCTTATTCTCCTTCAGGCGGCGGGGAAACGGGCCGCAGTGGCTTCGAGGGGCAGGTCGAGCGCGCCGCAGATCAGCGACACACCGTGGTAAAATCCGACGAGCTGGATGATTTCGATCACTTGCGGCTCGTCGTAAGCAGCCCGCAGCGCGCTCCATTCGGCGTCGCTGAGCTTCTTGCGATCGATCAGCGCATCGACGGTCGCGATCAGCACCGCCTCGGCGGGGTCGGTCCACGCCGGATCACTCGCATCGCCGAGCACGGTTGCGCGGATCTGGTCGTCGGTCAGGGCGATGTGCGGCGCGAAGCCCGCGACATGGATGCCCCATTCATATTCATTGGCGCATTTGGCGCAGGTGCGGTCGATGACGATTTCGCGCACCCGCATCGACAGCGGCGATCCCTTGTCGAGCAGCGACCCGCCGCTGAACTTGGTCCAGGCGCGCTCGTTGGTGGCCAGCGTGGTGAACAGCACCAGCGGCTCGGCCCCGCGCATCAGCACTTTCATCCGCGCGTCGAATTCTTCCGGATAGGGTTTGGCGAGCGGGGCGATGCGGGTCATGCTGGAAAGCTTCCTTCTAAAGCCCCTGCCCTGAAGGGGAGGGGTTTTGCGGCCCTCAAACGAAAATCTGGCTGATCCATTCGGCGATCATCGCGGGCTTGTCCTCGCCCTCGATCTCAACCGTGAATTCGTTGGTCTGCTGCCACTGGCCGGGGCGCTTCTCGACGAGCTCCATCAGCTTGAACCGCCCGCGCACACGCTTGCCCGAGCGGACGGGCTGGAGGAAGCGGACTTTGTTGCCGCCGTAATTGACGCCCATCTTGACGCCTTCGATCTTGGGCGCGTCGGTGATTTTCGACGACAAGAGCGGCATCAGCGACAAGGTCAGAAACCCGTGCGCGATCGTGCCGCCGAACGGCGTCATCGCCGCCATCGCCGGGTTGACGTGGATGAACTGGTGGTCGCCGGTCGCGTCGGCGAACTTGTCGATCATTTCCTGGCTGACGTCGACCCAGTCGGAAACCTGCTCGGTGCCGACGCGCGTCGCCATTTCCTGTATCGTGATCGTGGTCACGGCATTCCCCTCCGGCCTGTTTGCTTGCATAGCGCGGCGCTGAGATAGGCCCGCAAGGCTGGTTCCCGCAAGCCTTGCAAGACCGGATGATGGAAGATGTTGGCTGACGTAGCGTCCACCCCGCGCGAAACCATGGCGAAGCTCCACCGCGCGAGCGAACCCGAAGTTCTAAAGGACCTGCTGGCGCGTGCCGCGACGACGCCCGACTCGCGCAACCG
The DNA here is from genome assembly GCF_019749955.1 of Sphingomonas sp. GTDB lineage: Bacteria > Pseudomonadota > Alphaproteobacteria > Sphingomonadales > Sphingomonadaceae > Sphingomonas. Next base: position 107,237 of record NZ_JAIEPC010000009.1, on the reverse strand, counting down.
GATATTGGGGCACGCATCGGGGCTGCTGGCGGACCTGCGCGCGGCGCAAGGGAAGGGGTGGGTCAATCGCTTCCTGCAGGAATATCGGCTGAACTCGTCGGAGGGCGTGGCGCTGCTGTCGCTCGCCGAGGCGTTTCTGCGCGTGCCCGATCCCGAAACCGCCGATCTGCTGATCGCCGACAAATTGGGCGATGCGAACTGGCGCGCGCATACCGGTCAATCCTCGTCCGCGCTGGTCAACACCGCGACCTGGGGTCTGGTGATCGGTCGCGCGCTGGTGGGCGAAGGCGAGAAGCAATCGGCGCTGCGCCGCCTCATCGCGCGCGCGGGCGAGCCGTTCGTGCGCCAGGCCGTGGGCGCCGCGATGAAGATGATGGGCGAAATCTTCGTGATGGGCCGCAGCATTGATGAGGCGATGCGGCGGATGGCCAAACCCGAGCATGCGGGGTTCACCGCGAGCTTCGACATGCTCGGCGAGGCGGCACGCACCACGGCCGATGCCGAACGCTATTTCCAAAGCTATGTGCAGGCAATCGACGCGGTTGGCGGCAATGCGGCGGCGGGGCATTCGATCTCGGTCAAGCTGTCGGCGCTCCACCCCCGCTACGAAGTCGCGCGCTGGGACGATTGCGTGCCCGCGCTCACCGAAATGCTTGAGGCGCTGGCAGTGCAGGCAGCGGGGAAGGGGATCGCGCTGACGGTCGATGCCGAGGAGTCCGAGCGGCTCGAGATGAGCCTCGACATCATTGGCGCGGTGGCTGCGCTCCCGGCGCTGAAGGGTTGGGACGGTTTCGGCATGGCGGTGCAGGCTTACGGGAAGCGCGCGCGACCGGTGATCGCCTGGGCCAACGACCTTGGCCGCGTAATGAATGTGCGGCTGGTCAAGGGCGCCTATTGGGATTCGGAGATCAAGCGCACGCAGGTCGAGGGGCTGAGCGACTATCCGCTATTCACGCGCAAAGCCGCGACCGATGTGTCGTACCTCGCCTGCGCGCGCGACATGCTCGACGCCGAGCATATCCGCCCGGCGTTCGCGAGCCACAATGCGCTGACGGTGGCGACGATCATCGACTGGGCAGGCAACGCCCGTGATTTCGAATTCCAGCGGCTGCACGGGATGGGCGACGGCCTCTACGAGCGGCTGGTGCGCGAGCATGGTTACCATTGCCGCATCTATGCCCCCGTCGGCGGGCACCGTGATCTGCTGGCGTATCTCGTGCGGCGGCTGCTGGAAAATGGCGCCAATTCGAGCTTCGTTCACCAGCTTGCCGACGAGCGACTGAGCGAGGACGAAATCCTCGCCGATCCGGTCGAGAAGATCGCCGCTGTGGGCGGCACGCGGCATCCGAGCATTCCGCTGCCGGTCGATCTGTTCGGCGCGGACCGCAAGAATTCTGCCGGTATCGATCTACAAGACCGCCAGACCTTGCTCGATTTCGAGGCAAAGGTCGGCGCATACGGCGGTGTCTTAAGCTCGCCCCCACTGGTCGATGTCGCCAGCGCAGTGACCCGCGCCGCCGCTGCTTTTCCGGCTTGGTCCGCCACGCCAGTCGAAAAACGTGCCGCCTGCCTGGAATATGTCGCGAGCGTATTAGAAGAGACGCCGGAGGTTTTCATTCCGATCCTGCACGACGAAGGCAAAAAGACACTTGCCGACGCGGTGGGCGAAATTCGTGAAGCCGTCGATTTCTGTCGCTACTATGCGCAGCAGGCGCGGAATGGTCTCGCGCCGATCGAGCTTCCCGGGCCGACCGGCGAGCGGAATGTCCTGCGCTTCGAAGGGCGCGGCGTCTGGGCAACGATTGCGCCGTGGAATTTCCCGCTTGCGATTTTTCTGGGGCAGACCGTCGCCGCGCTGGTGGCGGGTAACACGGTGGTCGCTAAGCCTGCCCCGCAAACACCCTGTATAGCCGCAGAGGCGGTAGCGTTGTTGCATTCGGCTGGCGTGCCCGCAGACGCGCTGATCCTCGTCCCCGGCGGCCCCGAAGTCGGCGCGGCGCTCACCGCCGACCCGCGCGTGATGGGCGTGGCCTTCACCGGCTCGACCGCGACCGCGCGCAAGATCGCCCGCGCGCTGCTCGACGACGATAACCGCCCGATCGTGTCCCTGATCGCCGAGACCGGCGGCATCAACGCGATGATCGTCGATTCGACTGCGCTCCCCGAACAAGTCGTGCAGGACGTCGTCACCAGCGCCTTCCGCTCGGCCGGGCAGCGCTGCTCGGCGCTGCGGCTGCTGCTGTTGCAGGAGGAAATCGCCGACAGCGTCATCGAAATGCTGTCGGGCGCGATGGACCTGCTGATCCTCGGCGATCCCGCCGATCCGCGCACCGATGTCGGCCCGGTGATCGACCGCGCCGCCTATAACAAGCTGATGGCCTATCGCGCCGAGCAGGAAGCGCGCATCGTCAAGACGCTCGACGCGCCGACGACCGGGCTGTTCGTCCCGCCGACGCTGATCCGGCTCAAGTCGCCCGATGAGCTCACGCAGGAATGGTTCGGCCCGATCCTCCACGTCGCGACCTGGCCCGCAGGCAAGCTCGCCGAGACGATCGAGCGGGTGAACGCCAAGGGCTATGGCCTGACGATGGGTCTCCACAGCCGCATCGCCCGCGCAGGCGAGCTGGCGGAGGAACGCGCCAAGGTCGGCAATCTCTACATCAACCGCTCAATGATCGGCGCGGTCGTCGGCAGCCAGCCGTTCGGCGGCGAAGGGCTGTCAGGCACGGGGCCAAAAGCGGGCGGCCCGCATTACCTCTCCCGCTTCTGCGTCGAGCGGCTCACCTCGACCGACACCACCAGCGCGGGCGGCAATGCAACGCTGCTCAGCCTTGACGAAGGTGGAATCTAGCCCCGCTCCGGCGCGCTCGGCAGCGCATAGGGCATCACCATCGTCCCATCGGGTGCTGCCGTGAACGTGGTCTGCGTCGGATAGGCGAAGCAAATCCCCTCAGCGGCGAAGCGCTTCAGGATCGCGATCCCCACGTCATGCCGCGCCCGATACCAGGGGTCGAAGGCGGGGCTCGGCGTGTCATATTCGAGCTCGACGTCGAGACTGCTCGCGCCGAACGCGGCAAAGCCTGCCTGCACGAACACCTGCCCGCATGCCTCGACTTCCTCGCGCAAAATCGCGGGCAGGCGCGCGATGACATCGGGCGGTGTCTGCGAGACCAGGCCGAGCACGAACTTCTGCCGCCGATGCTCGCGCCGCGTGATGTTGCGGATTTCCTTTTCGAGCAGCTGCTTGTTGGCGATGATATGCTCTTCGCCTGTCGTTGGCCGCACGCGCGTCGATTTCAGCCCGATTTCCTCGACGGTGCCAGTGGTCTGATCGAAGCTGATCACGTCGCCGACGCGAAAAGGGCGGTCGAGGATGATCGCGATGGCCGCGAACAGATCGGCAAAAATGCCTTGCGCCGCCAGACCAATCGCGATGCCACCGACGCCCAGCCCGGCGATCAGCCCGGTGACGTTGACGCCGATATTGTCGAGCACGACCACCAGCGCGATCGCGAACACCGCGAAGGTCACGATGATGCGGATGATGTTGATCGCGCTCGACAGCGCTTCGCCATTGCTGCGCTCGGGACCGCTGTGATGTTCGACCGCGCCGATGATCAGCTCGCGCGCCCAGAGTGCCCCCTGGAAGACGGCAGCGACCGTGAACAGCGTCTTGATCACGGCCGCGACGCCACCCGGCGGCCCGGCGATCCCGCTCGCCAGTTCGATCCCGGTCATCACGATGAAGACATTGCCGGTGCGCGACAGCGTCCGCCCGGCCACCCGCCACCAGCCGACATCGCCCGGGCGGTCGCGGTTGCACATGCGCACGCCAAATCCACGGATGGCGCGCAGCACGATGACGGCCATCACCGCGACGCTCGCCGCGACGCCGATCAGCACCCAGTGATGCTCGATCCAGAACAGGCTGTCGGCATAGAGCTGCGCCAGGTCGAGATCGACCTCACGCATGTTGGTTGCGCGCGTCGGCGCGGGGGCGGAAGAAGTGGCCATGATGCTCCTCATCCGCATCGCTTACGGCGCCGACAGCCGGTCGGGAAGGGCTAGGCGGCGCTGTTTGGGGAAGGCGCGCGGACCTTCCAGCTGTTGAGCAAGCGCTGCGCAGGGCGTTCGACCCCGTGGAACAGCCAGACCGAACTCGCCAGCACCATCGCCAGATACAGCGCAATCAGCGCAAGCGGCACATCGCTCGCATCGCGCACGAATGCCAGCTTGAACGCGAAGAACAGCAGATAATGCGCCAGATAGGTCGAATAGCTGATCTGGCCGAGATAATGGAGCGCGCGCCCCTCAAGCGGATTGCCGCGCGCGCCCGACGTCAGCGCCAGCGCGAGCAGGGCAGCGGCGAACAGCAAGGGCACGGTCAGCGTCTCAGGCATGCCGAGCGCCCAACCGCTCGCGGCGCCAACCGTGACCAGCAGCGCCGCCACCACAGCGTCACGGCGGTCCTGCCACCGCTGCCACAGCGCCGCCACCGCAGTGCCTGCACCGAATTCGGCGAGGCACCGAACCACCCCGAAGCGCGTGATGCCGCTGCCAAGCATTGTCGCGCCACCCGCGTTCATGATCAGGTGCAGCAGCGTGATCATCCCCGCGACCGCGCCGACCACCGCCCAGGCCGGCAACCGCCGCCAATCGACCGCGAACACGGCCCAGGGAAAGACCAGATAGGCCGCCAGCTCACAACTGATCGACCACGCCGGATCATTCCAGCTCAGCGCCTGCGTGAACGCCCAATTCTGGAGCAGCAGCACATGCAGCGGCAGCTCGTCGAACGGGAAGCGCGCCGGATCGTGCCGCCCGGTCGCCGCCAGCAGCAGCGCGAGCGCGACGCCCGCGCCCAATATCACCAGATGCAGCGGCCAGATCCGCGCGATCCGCCGCCACAGGAAGCGCGGCACGCCCGCTGGCCCCTCCGCCCGCAACCGCTCGGCATAGGTCAGCCAGATCACGAAGCCCGACAGCAGGAAGAAGAAATCGACCGCCAGATAGCCCTTGGCGAGCAGCGCTTCGACGGCGCGCGGCAGTCCCGCGATGCTGCCCCGGATGTGGAACAGCACGACAAACCACGCCGCCAGCCCGCGCACGCTGGTCAGCGCGCGAAGTTCGGGCGCGGTCATGCCGCCGCGACCGGCGGTGCGGTCGGACGTTTGCGTCGGAACGGCTGCCACAATGTCTCCGCCCGTTTGCGTGCGAGATAGATATCGAGCCCGATTTGCGCGCCGATCAGCATGTAAATGAACGGCTGGAACGCGATGGCGACGAAGGCCGCGCCGAGCAGATAGACGATATGCGCGGTTTGCAGCGCGCTCGCCAATTGCACGGCCCAGGCGAGCTGTTCTTCCTTGCGATGGCGTTGCCGGATCACTTCCATCCGGAAGATGCCCGCAACATTGATCAGCAGCCACAGCCCGAGCCCGAAATAGCCCTGTTCGCCGAGCATTTCGAAATAGGCGCTGTGGTACGCGCGCGCCTTGTCGACTTCGAGCTTGCGCTGAAAGGCGATGTTATTGCCCTCGCCGGTGGCTTTCACTGTTTCGAAGCGCAGCTTGTTGCCGAGATAGGCCTCGAACCCCCCACCGAACGGGTGCGTCTTCACATAGTCGACCGTCCACACCCACACCGCGACTCGCGTTGAGGCCGATGTGTCGCCCTGATAGCCCTTGATCGTCTGCATCCGCTCGATGAACGACGGCGGCAAAAACGGGTAGACCACCGCCGGCGACGCCGCGATCAGTGCAAGATAGATCAGCCGGCGCTTGGCATCGCGCAGCATCAGCGCAGCCAGCAGCACGATGCACAGCAAGCCCGTTCGCGTCGATGTCCCGACCGGGATCAGCAGACAGGCGAACACCAGCGCGTAACAGAATAATGTCACTTTCCAGTTGGGCGGAAAGATCGTGCCGTGCCGCGTGAACCAGAGTATCAAGGGCACAATCGCGACGGCGATCGTCGAGATTGTGCTGCCTTCGTACAGTCCCGAATTGCTCGAGACCATCAAGTTGAGTGAGCCATAACCGCCACCGGAAAAAATTGTCTTGATGCCACCGACGATGATGATCGACGCCGCCGACAGGATCATGAACAGTAGCAAGGCTTCGATGCGCAGCTTCGTGCGCAACGTCAGCGGCAGGAAAATCGCGAACGCCAGCGCTTTCCAAACCCAGTCCCACTTGCCGACCGCGTCGATCGGGAAATCGGCGTTGCGGGTCGTGATCGCGCAATAGACGAGCAGCGCGAGCAACAGGAACTGACGCGGGGCAACGCGCGTGTCGCGCTTGTCGTCGGCGATCAACCAACCACCGACCGCGAATATGACCGCAATCAGCGAGATCGGCACCGAATTGAGCAGCAAATAGGTCAGTCGCTGCGGCGAGACGAGATCGATATAGACATAGACAAGCACGAACAGGAACGGCCGACGAAAGCCGAGGCCGAACAGTGCAAACAGGAAGCCGACAAAAGCGAAATCACGCACGCGTGTCGTCCTTGCGCGCCGGGTCTTCGCGATCGAGATCGCGGCGGCGCAGCAGGATGATGGCCGCGATCATCATCAGCAAATGGCTGAGTCCGAGCGCGAAATTGTCGATCATGGCCCTGCCTGTCGCCTGCGGACGGCCACCGTCGCCCGCCCTTTTTCCGGCATAGGCCCGGCCGGGTTGACGCGGCGTTAAACACTTGCGTGGCAAGGCGCTGGTCATGCGGATCCTGCATATTCTCGACCATGGTCTGCCGCTGCATAGCGGCTACACCTTTCGCACCCGTGCGATCCTGAAAGCGCAGATCGCGCGCGGCTGGCAGGTGGCGGCGGTCACCGGTCCGCGCCACGGCGACGCGCCCGCGTCGGCAGAAACGGTCGACGGTATCGATTTCCACCGGACCCGGCCTACGGTCCTGGCACGCGCACCGATTGGCGAGTGGCGCGAAATCAGTGCTTTTGCCGATCGCATTGGCGACGTGATCGCCGATTTTCGCCCCGACATCCTCCACGCGCATTCGCCCGTGCTCGATGCGCTGGCGGCGCTGCGCGCGCGCAAGCGGTTCGGCTTGCCTTTGGTCTATGAGATCCGCGCCTTTTGGGAGGATGCAGCGGTCGGCAATGAAACCGGCACCGAAGGATCGCTGCGCTACCGCGCGACGCGGCTGCTTGAGACCTGGGCCGTGCGCCGCGCCGATGCGGTTGCAGTGATCTGCGAAGGGCTCCGCGGCGACTTGGTCGCGCGCGGCATCGATCCGGCGAAGATCATGGTGTCGCCCAATGGCGTGGACCTGACGCTGTTCGGCGAACCCGCCGCATATGACACCGCGCTCGCAACCCAACTGGGGGTAACCGGTGACGAAGTGATGGGCTTTATCGGCAGCTTCTATGCCTATGAAGGGCTCGATGACCTGATTGCAGCGATGCCCGCGCTCGTCGCTGCACGGCCGCGCGCAAAGCTGGTGCTGGTCGGCGGCGGACCCTGCGAGGAGGCCTTGCGCGCGCAGGCGGCGGCGTCGCCGGTGGCTGCGCATATCCATTTCGTCGGGCGTGTGCCGCACCAGCAGGTCGAGCGCTATTACAGCATCATCGATGTGCTGGCGTATCCGCGCAAGAAAATGCGGCTCACCGACCTCGTCACGCCGCTCAAGCCGCTCGAAGCGATGGCGCAGGGCCGGTTGGTGGCGGCGTCCGACGTCGGCGGCCACCGCGAGCTGATCGAAGACGGCGTGACCGGCACCCTGTTCGCGCCCGATGATCCGGCTGCAATGGCAGCAGCGCTCGCCGCCTTGCTTGCTGATCGTGGCGGCTGGGACGCGCGCCGTGCACGCGGTCGTGCTTTCGTCGCTGCCGAGCGGAATTGGGCCGTCAATATCGGGCGTTATGAGCCTGTTTACCAAAAGCTAACCGAAAAAGCCGATACGCTGAAGCCATGGTCTCGTCCTTCCGCCGCTCGCGCCTGACGCTGCCCGTCGCGCCCACCGCCGCCGTCCTTACCGGTCTCGCCACCGCCGCGGGATTTGCGTTCATTCCGGGCGACATGCTCGAACGGCTGGTGAACGCAAGCGGGCTACCCGCCGTCGTCGCTGCGGCCGAACCGCCGCTGGGCGGCAACGCGAGGGCAGTGCTGATCATGCTCGGGGGCGGCTTTGTCGGCCTGCTCGTCTGGCTCGGCCTGTGGCCGCTGTTGGGCAGCCGGAGCATCACGTTGCGCTGGCCCGCCAAGCGGGAAGACGATGAGGCGGGCTTGCCGCCCGTGCCGGTCTTGCGCCGGGGTGATGCCCATCCCGACGCGCCGCCGCGCGCGCCGCTGTTCGCCCACCGCGAGCTTGGCACCCCCTTTCTCGATATCCACGCCCGGCTGGTGGCTGGCCCGCTCGACACCGCTGGTGATGCGGTTGCGGCGTCCGACGAAGAGCGCGAAGTCCCTGATGATCTCGACATGCCGCTCGCGGCGTTCGACCCGGCAGCCTTTGCGGCTGCCACGGGCGAGCCCGTGCCGCTGCCGCGCTTTGCCCCCGGCGAACGCATCGAAACTTTTGAGCTGACGCCGATCCGGCGCGATCCCGTGCCGATCTTCGCGCAACCGCTGTCGCGCGATGCCGATACACCGCGCCCCGCCGCGCGCGATACTGAAGCGACGATCACCGCGCTGCTCGAACGGCTCGAACGCGGCGTGTCGACGCGTTCGGATCGCTTGCCGCGCGCCAGTGCCGATGCGGCGCGGGGCGCGCTGCGGCGGATCGCCACCGGCGGCTAATCCGCTTCAACGGTCAGCACTTCCAGATCGACTTCGACGCGCTCAGGCGCGCGGCGTACGGCTGCCACGGTCAGGTCGGCGACGAGATGCCCCGGCATCGGCACATCCAAGTCGCCCAGCCGCGCAATCCAGTTCTCCAACGCGAGGGACGGCGATCCGGCGAACGACAAGTGGTGGCGTGCGCCGGAGAAGGTTGCGCTGGCCCAGCGCCGCCAGTCGTTAGCCGTTAGGTCGATTGAACATCCTGCATGCGCTGCTGTACCCGCCAGACTGCGTGTAAGCGCCGCCCCGACATCGCGCGCCATTACCCTTGCTCCGCGATAAAGGCTTCAATTCGGGCAATCGTCGGGGGGCGCAGCGCGCGTCCGCGCCGCAGATCGGGCACCAGGCTCGCATCATTGACGGCGAGCCGCCCGAATCGCGCCGCGCTCATCCCGCTTGCCCGCAAAAACCGATCCACTTTCACCAACATCGCCATGTCTCACTCCCGACTCGCATCGATGTTCACTTTGTGTTCCCAAATTTCCGACTTGTCTAGGAAAAATCCTACGGCTAAGAAAGATCATGCAGAGCGATGATCCGCGCGCGGCCCTGAACACGCTGGCAGCCGAACGCGGCGCGAGCCTGGCGGCGCTGTCGCGGCTGATCGGGCGCAACGCGGCCTATCTTCAACAGTTCGTGCAGCGCGGGTCGCCGCGCCGCCTTGCCGAAGCCGACCGACGGCTGATCGCGGCCTATCTGGGGGTCGATGAAGCGTTGCTCGGCGGTGCTGATCGCCCGCCGCCGCTCGTGCGCGTGCCGCGAATCGATGCGGCGGCGTCGGCGGGGCCGGGCGCGCTGGTCGATGAGGATCGGGCGGCGGGCGGTGAAGCGATCGACCCCGCGCTGCTGCGGCGGCTCGGCGTGCGCGCGGAAAATCTGTCGATCGTGACGGCGCGCGGTGAGTCGATGCTGCCGACGATTGCCGATGGCGATGAATTGCTGGTCGACCGTGCCGATTGTGCGTTGGGCGCCGGTGGGCTGTTCGTCGCGCGGATCGACGGCGCGCTCGTCGTCAAGCGACTCGCCAAGGGGCCACAGGGCGTCGTGGTCAGCAGTGACAACCCGGCCTATCCGCCGCTTAGCGTCGCCGCACTGGAGGTCGTTGGCCGGGTGGTCAGGCTGACGCGACGCCTGAAGTAACCGCTCAGCGCGCGCGGTCGAGCAGCCAGATTCCAGTTGCCAGCACGATGCCAATGCCAAGGCCGATGAGGAAACCGATGCTCGGCTGGCCCCGGGTCGCACCGGCAAAGGCGCCGAAAACCGCGCCGATCGCGATCAGCACACCACCCGCCATCGAAGCGGGACGGGGGGAAGGGGTCGTCATAACGGCGCCCTGCCATGATCGCGCGGCGAGCGCCAGCCCGGCATTTGCGCCACGACATGGCTTTCGCGATGTTTACCAATACGCGTAATCGGAAGGTGGGAAGCTGTCGCTTAAGGCACGGCAATGATTGCCGATCCCTTCGATCCCTTTCCCGACGAATCGCGCCTCGCCTGTTACATCGCCGATCGCGCGACACTGGAGGCGGCGGTGACCCTGATGTCGGACCATGGGAATCTCGCCAGCCTTGAGGCGGCCGCGCGCGCCGATGCCAGCCGTAATCGCGGCAATGTCGCGGGCTTCTGCCGCTGGCGCCAGATCGAGCGATTGATCGAGACGCTTTCCGCACCGCGCGAGGGCACGCTGCACTGATCCTTCGGCGCCGCGCGAGGGCACGTTGCACTGATCCTTCGGCGCATTCAGCCGCGCCCGATCGTTGCACCACCGGGCCTGTTGCTGCGCGAACATGCCCGCTAGAGCGGGGCGCATGACAGGGCGCATCGGATGGCATGAGGGCCGTGGTTTGGCCGCGATGATGTTGGCGCTCGCCCTGCCGGAAGCCGCTTGGGCGCAGACCGCCCCGCCGCCCTCGCCACCGCCAACCGAACCCGCGCCGCCCCCGCCGGTGCCCGACTCGCCCCTGCTCGATCCCGATGCGCCGCTGGCGCCCCTGCCGGGATTGGGCGTCGACTGGCCCGATCTCAGCAAGATCGACGCGACGCGCGCCGAGGATATGACGGCCAAGACCGACATCACCGAACTGACCCGCTACGACTATCGGATCGAGGGGATCGACGGCATCACCGATGCGCTGTTCCTCCAGCGCTTCAACGGCCTGTCGGCGCTGAAAGCTCATGCCGGCGATCCGTCAAACGCCGCGCAGATCGATCGCCGTGCGCGCGAGGATTTGACGCTGCTCCAGACGTTGTTGCGCGGCATCGGCTATTATGACGCGCGGATCAGCAGCAGCATTGCAATCGAAAGCGGGAAGCCCCGCGTGACGTTGCTGGTCGAACCCGGCACCCAGTATAAGCTCGAAAGCGTCGCCGCGCCCGGCTTGGCGTCGGCGGGCGATCAGGCTTCGGCGCTGCGCGATGCCTTCGCCGTCGGGGTCAATGCCCCGGTCGATGCCGACAAGATCGCGGGGGGCACTGCCGACTTGCGCGCGCAGCTCGGCGAACGCGGTTTTCCGTTCGCGCAGGTCGAGGAGCCAAGCGTCGTCATCGATCACGCGACCGGCAAGGCAACGCTCACCATCGCCGTCGACCCAGGCGGCGCGCGCGTCTTCGGCCAAGTGATCACGCCGCCCAACAAGCTGTTCAACGCGCGCCACATCCAGCAGATCGCGCGCTTCAAACCCGGCCAGCCCTATAACACCACCGCGCTCGACGATTTGCGCCGTGCGCTGATCCAGACCGGCATCGTCTCGTCGGCGGAGGTCAAGCCGGTCGAGGGTGCGAAGCCGGGGACGGTCGATATCGCCGTCGCGCTCCAGCCCGCGCCGCCGCGCACAATTGCGGGTGAGCTCGGCTATGGCACGGGTGAGGGTATTCGCGCCGAAGTCGATTGGACCCACCGCAACCTGTTTCCGCCCGAAGGTGGGCTGACGCTGCGCGGGGTCGCCGGCACGCAGGAACAATCGGGGTCGGTGATCTTCCGCCGCAACAATTTCAACGGGCGCGACCGTATCCTGACCGCGCAGGTCGCGCTCGCCAATCTCAACCGACCGGCGTTTCGCGCGACGACCTTCTCGCTCTCGGGAAGGCTCGAGCGCCAGACGACGATCTTCTTCCAGAAGAAATGGACTTGGTCGCTGGGGGCTGAACTCGCGGCTTCCGACGAGCGCGACATCATCGAGGCGACCGGCGCGCCGCGGCGGCGGACCTTTTTCATCGGCGCGCTGCCGACCAGCCTGACCTATGACGGGTCTGACGATCTGCTCAACCCCACCAGGGGGTTTCGCCTGGGCGGGCGGCTGTCGCCCGAAGTGTCGCTGCAAGGGTCGACGTTCGGCTACGCCAGCATCCAATTGGACGCGAGCGCCTATAAATCGCTCGGCAGCCGGGTGGTGCTGGCCGGGCGGTTGCGGCTGGGCACGATCCTCGGCGCGCCGCGCGACGCCATCGCACCGTCGCGGCGCTTCTATGCCGGCGGCGGCGCCTCGGTGCGCGGCTATGGCTTTCAGGCGATCGGCCCGCGCGATCCCAATAATGATCCGATCGGCGGGCGCAGCTTGACCGAATTCTCGCTCGAAGCGCGGATCAAGGCGTTCGGCCCGTTCGGCATTGTCCCGTTCTTCGATGCGGGCAACATCTACACCGCCGATCTGCCCAAGTTCAGCGACTTGCAATATGGCGCCGGGGTTGGCTTGCGATATTATTCGAGCTTCGGGCCAATCCGCATCGACGTCGGCACGCCGATCAACCCGCAGCGCGGCGATCCGCGCGTCGCGGTCTATGTCTCGCTGGGGCAAGCATTTTGAGCGACGCGGCTCCGATAAAGCCACGCCGACGGTGGGGGCGCTGGGCCGCTGCGCTGGTCGCGCTGATGCTGGTGGCGGCGGGCGTCGGCGTCTGGTTGATCGACACCAGCATTGGCCACCGGCTGATCGCCGATCAAATCGCGGCGCAGCGCCCCGCGAGCGGCCTGCGCTTTTCGGTCGGGCGGATCACCGGGTCGGTGTGGTCGAAAGCAACGCTGAGCGACGTGCGTGTCAGCGATCCGCAGGGACCGGTGCTGGTCGTGCCGCGCGCTGAACTCGATTGGCGGCCGCTGGCGTGGCTGAACAACCGGCTCGACATCAACGCGCTCGACATCCCGACCGCCACGCTGATCAAGGCGCCAACGCTCAATCCCGGGCAGAGGCGCGGGCCTATCCTGCCCGGTTTCGACATCCGCACCGGGCGGCTGACGATCGACCGGCTGGTGGTCGGGCCGCGCGTGACCGGCACCCAGCGGGTCGGGCGCATCGTGGCGAGCGGCGATGTCCGCAACCGCCGCGCGCTGGTAAAGCTCGCCGCGCGGGTCGAAGGCAGTGACGAGCTGAAGCTGATGCTCGACGTCGCGCCTGATGCCGATCGATTCGACATTGATCTGCACGCGACCGGCGCCGCCAGTGGGCTGCTCGCCAAGCTCAGCGGCATCGGCAAGCCGCTGTCGCTCGTGGTGGCAGGCGACGGGCGCTGGGCGCGTTGGCGCGGCACCGCCAAGGGCCAAGTCGCGGGCGCCACCGCGCTCGACCTGACGCTTGGCAATGACGCGGGGCGCTACACGTTGGGCGGCACGTTGGGACTCGATGCACTCGTCGGGGGCAAGGCCGCCAAGATGTTCGCGCCGCGCGTGACGGTGCAAGGCGCGGGGACGCTGGCGGATCGCGTGCTCGACGGCAATCTCGCGCTGCGGTCGCGCGCGCTGGCGGTCGATACCACCGGCGCGATCGATCTTGCGACGAGCGGCTATCGCGATGTCCGCACGCGGGTGCGCGTGCTCGACCCCGCCAGCGTGATCGACCGCGCGAGTGGCCGCACTATCGAGCTGCGCGCGGTGCTCGACGGGACATTCGACAGTGCACGCTTTGACTATCGCCTGACCGCCGATCGCCTGCAATTCGGCGGCAAGGAGGGGTTCGAGGTCGTGCGCGCGAGCGGCGGCGGGCGGCTGTCGCCGCTGCCGATTACGGTGCCCGTCAAGCTTGAGGTCGCGCGCGTCACGGGCGTCGATGCGATGATCGGCGGCATCCTGCGCAACCTGTCGGCGCAAGGCGTGCTCCGCGCGAGCGCGAGCCAAATCACCGGCGACAATATCCCGTTCCGGTCGGACAAGCTGCGCGGCGGCATCAACCTGATCGTCGACCTGAAGGCGGGGCGCTTCAACATTGGCCTTACCGGCGCGCTCCAGAAGTTTTTGATCCCCGGGCTTGGTCTCGTCGATGTCGGCGCCAAGCTTCAGGTCGTGCCCGCGCCGGGCACGAAGGGCGCGCTGATCACCGGCACGGCGAGCGCGCAGCTCGCTCGGCTCGATAATGAGTTCTTCGCGTCGCTTGCCGGCGGGCTGCCGCGCGTGACCACCGCGCTGCGCCAATCAACTGACGGGATTTTGCATTTCAACGATCTGGTGCTGACCGCGCCCGACATCCGCATCACTGGCGATGGTTATCTGCGACGCGACGGCAGCGTTCATTTCGAAGGGGCTGGCTCGCAGCGCCAATATGGCCCGCTGACGCTGATGCTCGACGGGCGGATCGAACGCCCGACGGTCGATCTGAAATTCGCAAGCCCGAACGAAGCGATGGGCCTCAGCGATGTCACCGCGCATCTCGATCCGACGCCCGACGGCTTTGCCTTCACCACTAGCGGTGGATCGACGCTGGGCGCGTTCAATGGGCGCGGGGCGATCCTGCTGCCGAAGGGCGGGCAAGCGACGATTGCGATTGCCGCGCTCGATGTTGCCGACATGCACGCGAGCGGCAGTTTGCGCGCGGTCACCGGCGGTTTCGACGGACGGCTCGACGTCAACGGCGCGGCGCGCGGCACGCTCGCCTTCGCGCCGGTCGGCAAGATCCAGCGGATTGAAGCGCATCTCGAAGCGACCAATGCCCAAGTCACCGACGCCGCGCGACTGCGGCGCGGCAAGCTGGACCTCGTCGCGCTGCTTGACCCCGACGGCGTCTCGATCGAAGCGAAAGCCGATGGCGCGGGGTTGCGCCAGGGCAGCCTCGTGCTCGGCCGCTTCAACGTCGCCGCATCGCTGCGCGACGGCACCGGCAAGGTGACGGCGCAGCTCAGCGGCACACGCGGGCGCGCCTTCGACATCCGCCTTGCCGCCGATGCAACCCCCGATCGCTACACCATCACCGCGTCGGGCACGATCGACCGCCGCCCGGTCACTCTCCTATCGCCTGCCGTCGTGACGCGGGCCGGTGACGGCTGGCGGCTGGCGCCCGCGCGCCTCAATTTCGCGGGCGGCGAAAGCGAGCTCAGCGGCCACTATGCCAGCGACCGTCTCGCGGTTGATGCGACCCTCGCCCGCATGCCGCTATCGGTGCTCGACATTGGCTATCCCGGCCTCGGGCTGTCTGGCAGTGCCTCGGGCAAGTTCGCCTTTGCGCAAGGCGGCGGCGGCGCGCCGACCGGGCGGATCGACATGACGGTCAAGGGCTTGAGCCGCGCCGGCCTCGTGCTCACCTCGCAACCCGTCGACATGGGACTGGCGGGCGTGCTCGACGCCAACAGCGTGGGGCTGCGCGCGATCATGGCATCGGGCGGCAAGACGATCGGTCGCGCGCAGGCGCGCCTGTCGCCGCTGGGGTCAGGCGATCTCGTCAAGCGGCTCGCCAATGCCGGTCTCTTCGCGCAAGTGCGCTACGACGGCCCCGCCGACACGCTCTGGCGGCTGACCGGGATCGAGCTGTTCGACCTGTCCGGCCCCGTCGCGATCGGCGCGGACCTGACCGGCAAAGTCAACGACCCGCGCATCACCGGGGCGCTCCGGGCGAAGGGGGCAAGGCTCGAAAGCGCGCGCACCGGCACCGTGCTCACCAATGTGCAAGGGTCGGGCGTGTTCGCCGGCTCCGTGCTGCGGATCGATGATTTTACAGCGGACGCGGGCAAGGGGGGGCGCGTCGCGGGCAGCGGCGCGTTCGATTTCGCCGCCGTCCACGGTTTCGGCATCGACCTGAAGCTCCAGGCGGAGCGCGCGGTGATGATCAACCGCGACGATATCGGCGCGACCATCACCGGGCCGCTCACGATCCATTCCGACGGCGACGGCGGGCTGATCACCGGCGATGTGGTGTTGAGCGCCAGCCGATACCGGCTGGGTCAGGCGACGGCCGCCGCCGCCGTGCCCAAGCTCAACATCCGCGAAATCAACCTGCCCGGCGCGGAGGACGAAGCCGATACGCTGCCGATCAAGCCGTGGCGGCTCGATATCCGCGCCCGCGCGCCCGACAACCTCTCCGTGACGGGCCTCGGCCTCTCGAGCCGCTGGTCGGCGACGATGCAGCTGGGCGGCATCGTTGAGGAGCCGACGATCTCCGGCCGCGCCGACATCATCCTCGGCACGTATGAATTTTCGGGCCGCGCGTTCGCCATCAGCCGTGGGACAATCCGCTTCCCCGGCAATTCGCCCCCCGATCCGGTGATCGACATTGCCGCCAATGCCGACACCCCCGGCCTTAACGCGACGATTCGCGTCACCGGCCAGGCGACCAAGCCCGACATCGGCTTTTCGAGCACGCCTGCGCTACCGCAGGACGAACTGTTGTCGCGGCTGTTGTTCGGCACCTCGATCACCCAGCTTTCGGCGCCCGAAGCGCTCCAGCTCGCCTCTGCGGTGTCGGCACTCCAGGATGGCGGCAAGGGCCTGAATCCGATCAACACGCTGCGCCGCGTGGCAGGGCTCGACCGGTTGCGCATCCTGCCCGCCGACAAGACCGTGGGGCGCACCACCTCATATGCGGCGGGCAAATACATCACGCGGCGGCTCTATGCCGAGATCATCACCGACGGGCAGGGCTATTCGGCGACCCAAGTCGAATTCCAGATCACACGCTGGCTGTCGATCCTGTCGACGATTTCGACGCTGGGCCGCCAGAGCGCCAACATCCGGGTATCGAAGGATTATTGAGTCAGCCGCGCCACTACCGCGTCCGCCAGCTTGCCCGGCACATCCTCGCCGAAATCGATGTAGAGATCGGGCTCGATCGCTTCCAATTCCATCAGCGCGAGCGATCCGTCGGGCAGGCGGATGAGGTCGACGCGGGCGTAGAGTGGCGCGACCGATAGCGCCGCCAGCGCCTTTGCCGCGACCGCATGCGCCTCCGGGTCGGCCAAGATTGCGGTCGTTACGCCGCCGAACTGCGGCTGGATGCGGAAGTCGCCGCCTTGCGCGACTTTGCGTATCGCATGGCTGAAGACGCCGCCGATGAAGAGCAGCGAGAGTTCGCCTTCCGCGCCCACGGCGGGCAGGAAGGGCTGGATGATCGCGTCGGCGAGCGGCTCGACGGGGTCGCCGCGCCGGACGCGATCGGTACGATAGCTGCCGCCCGAAATCTGCGGCTTCACCACCAGCGTATCGACCCCGAAGCGGTCGAACGCCGCCGCGACACTCGCCGCATCGGCATCGCCGAACCAGCTCGGCACGATCGGCACGCCCGCCTTCTCAAGCTCGGCGAGGTAGGTCTTGCGCATGTTCCAGCGCAGCAGCGCGGGCGGGTTGAACAGCGGCACGCCGTCCGGCCAACCCGCCAGCACCGCCGCCCAACGCCTTGGATCGACGTGATACCCCCAGGCGAACAGCGCGAGCGCCGCCACGCCGCCACCCGGCCCCTCGGTCCAGGGCCGGGGCGCCAGCGCCAAGCCGCGCGCGGCAAAGGCTGGCCGATAATCCTCAACCATGTCCGCCGCTTCAGCCGCATAATTGCTGTCGGCGGCGGGCATCAGCACATCGATGGTGCGCATCGGATCAGGCAGGCGCGCCGACAATCGTCTTCACTTCCATGAAATCGGTGAGGCCGTATTTGCCATTCTCGCGCCCATTGCCCGATTGTTTGTAGCCGCCGAAGGGCGCCGCGCCATCGGGGCTCCAGCCGTTGATCGTCACCAGCCCGGCGCGCAGTCGCGGCGCAACCTTCGCCGCTTCCGCCGCATCGCCCGAGATCGTCGCCGACAGCCCGTAAGGCGTGTCATTGGCGATCCGCACGCCTTCGTCGAGGCTGTCATAGCGGGTGATCGTCGCGACCGGGCCGAAGGTTTCCTCCTGCGAGATCCGCATGTCGGGTGTCACATCGGCGAAGACCGTCGGCTTGATGTAATAGCCCGAATTGCGGCCATCGGGGCGGCCCACGCCGCCCGTCACCAAGGTCGCGCCTTCGTCGATCGCCGACTGGATCAGCCCCTGAATCTTGTCGAACTGCGCCTTGTTGACGACCGGGCCGATATGCACGCCCATCTCCGCCGGATCGCCGACCTGCGCGCCTTCAAACATCGCCTTCGCCACCGCCGTTGCGGCTTCGACCTGCGAGCTGTGGACGAGCAGCCGCGTCGGCGCGATGCAGCTTTGGCCGCTGTTGGCGAGCACGCCCATTAGCGTCGGCGGCAGCACCGCTTGCAAATCGGCGCCTTCGAGCACGAGGTTCGGCGCCTTGCCGCCCAATTCCTGATGCACGCGCTTGACCGTCGCAGCGGCGGCCTGCGCGACCGCGATTCCGGCGCGCGTCGAGCCGGTGAAGCTCACCATATCGACGTCGCGGTGGCTGGAGAGCGCCGCGCCGACGCCGGGGCCATCGCCGTTGACGAGGTTGAACACGCCCGCCGGCACGCCCGCTTCATGCAGGATTTCGGCGAGGATCACCGCGCAGCTCGGCGCTTCTTCCGACGGCTTCAGGATCATCGCATTGCCTGCCGCGATGGCGGGCGCGACCTTCGCGGTGATCTGGTTGAGCGGCCAGTTCCACGGCGTGATCATCGCGACCACGCCCAAGGGCTCATGCACCACCTTCGCGCGGCCGAGCTTTTCCTCGAACGGGAAATCGCCCAGCGCCTTCAAGGTCGAGATGAAATGGCCCAGCCCCGCAGGAACTTGCGCGGCGCTGGCAAAACCGATCGGCGCGCCCATTTCCTCGCTCACCGCCTTGGCGAGATCGGGCATGCGCGCCTTGTACACCTCGATGATGCGCGTCAGCAGCGCGCTGCGTTCCTCGATGCTCGTTTGCGACCAGCTTTCGAACGCCCGGCGCGCGGCGGCGACGGCCTTGTCGACATCTGCTTGCGATCCCAGCGTGATTTCGGTGCAGGGCGCTTCGGTGGCGGGATTGATGACGTGGTGGCGGGTGCCGCCCTCGCTATCGACCCATGCGCCGTCGATATAATGTTGCAGATAGCTGTTCATCGCCTTGCTCTCCATCTGGGCCTCGGGTTTTTCGAGGTCACGGTATGGAGGATAGATGGCGGGGGGCGGGGCCGGTTGCAAGGCGAAACCGTTAGGACGTGGCGCGGTTGCACGCGGTACGGGATGGCCGAGGCAGCAGCCGTTGCAGGCTGCTGCCTCGGGAGACTCAGGCTGCTCGCCGTACCCCGCGCGCGGGCATCATGTGGCGCTCGTCCTCTAAATCGGTGCCCTGGTCGAAGCGGAAGCGGCGCGTCAGCGCGCTCAGGCGCTTGATGTCGGTGGCGAGCGATTGGGTTGCCGCGCTCGACTGTTCGGCCATTGCGGCATTTTGCTGGGTGACGCCGTCAATGTTGCGGATCGCGACGTTGACGGTGTTGATCGCTTCCGCCTGCGCGTCGGTTGAACCAGCGATGTCGGCGA
Source organism: Sphingomonas sp. (assembly GCF_019749955.1). Classification (GTDB taxonomy): domain Bacteria; phylum Pseudomonadota; class Alphaproteobacteria; order Sphingomonadales; family Sphingomonadaceae; genus Sphingomonas. The sequence continues at coordinate 87,806 of NZ_JAIEPC010000009.1, read as the reverse complement.
TATGGCTGCGCACTTCGGCAAAGCGATCGACGATGCCGCGTACCGTCGCACCAGCGCGTTCGACAAGCTCAACCCCGCGGTCAATCTGGTCGGCGCTGGCGCCGATCAGTTTCTTGATCTCGGCGGCTGCCATGCCGGCCTTTTCGGCGAGCGCACGCACTTCTGTTGCGACCACCGCAAAGCCGCGCCCGGCATCGCCGGAACGCGCGGCTTCAACGCCCGCATTGAGCGCCAGCAGCGTCGTTTGAAAGGCGATGCCGTCGATCAAGCCGACAATATCGCCGATTGCGTCCGAGGAACGCGCGATTTCGGACATTGCGGCCTTCGCGTCTGAGACGATCTTGTCGCCATTTTCGGCTGCGGCAAAGGCCACACCGAACAGCCGCTCGCTTTCGGCAGCGCGGACCGCGACGTCCTTGACGGCGCTGCTCGATCGGCTTGCGGCGGCTGCGGTGTGTTCGAGCGTGGCGGCCTCTCGCTCGGTGCGGCTGGCAAGGTCGCCGGCGGCCTGGGTAATTTCGATCGTGGTCCCACCGATCCGGTCCACCGATTCGACGAGCGCGCGCATCATCGCTTCAAGCTCGGTGACGGCGTCGTTGAAATCGAGCCGCAGCGGTTCTTGTTCGGCATCGAATTCAGTCTCGATGCGCACGGTAAGGTCGCCGTCGGACAGCCGGGCAAAGGCCGCGCGCACATTGTCAATGACCAGCCGGTTGCGGTCCTGTTGAACGTCCGACGCTGCCTGAAGTGCAGCTGCGGCGTCGACTGCGCTTTGGGATTGACCGATCAGGAAGACGAGCTGATTGGCGGTCCACATCAGCACACCCGCTTCGACCAACACGATAACCGCATGCAGCACGACGCGGCCGAGGCCAGGGTCAGCGCCGAACACGAACACGGGTGCCGCAAAATTGAGGATCAGGTGGTGCAGCGCGGTCACCAGCGTGCCCGCCAGGATCGCGCGCCAATCGCACAGCGCCACCAACACGGCGAGCATTGCAAAGAACGCCATGTGGATGTCGATCTGCCACGGATGGCCCGAAAGCACCGCCAGCAACGCGGCGGGGATGAGCGGCGCGGTAATGCCCATCACGATGCGGGCGCCGGCATCGATGCGCCGCTGGATCACCTGCCACAACGGCAACGCCAGCACGACGACGCACATGATCATCGCGGGTATCGTCGCCGGACTACCGGTCGCCAGCCCGGCGGCAAGCGTGGCCAGCGCGCCTGCGGCCATCACCCCCACCAGCAATCGCGCCCCGACCAGTCGGATTGCATCCAATGTGGCCGTCTTCGCTTCAGTCATTCAGTTGATTCCCTGTCGAACAAGAAGTTGCGTCGCTGCGCACCAGAAGAATGCCGTGCGACAGCGCGCGCCAGAATATCCCCGGATCACCGCTGCGGATGACCAGGCTATGCGCAAGCGGCCCCGGCCCGAGCAGCTGGACATCCCCGTCCAGCAGCGTCGCCGCCGATGTCGCGCCGGTCGGAATCGCCAGCATCGGTGCGCGCATCGCCGGTGCGATCGCAAACACCACAATGGCAGCCACCACCAGCACAGCCTGGACCATGACGGGCCATCGCATCCGGAGTTCCTCGTTATATCATAATGGTTTGATGTGTATTTGACCGACCTTGAGATTAGCGCTGCCTGGTAAAAAACGGCTTAACTCTGGTTCGGTCCCAATGATCGGTCGCGGCATCGTTGGGGGCGATTAACTCAATTGATACAGCGCATTAGCCATTCATCGATTGATTCCGGGGCGTGCGGTAAAGTCCACATCTGGTCGCTTGACATAAAGCGCCTGAAAAAGCGCCATCGCGACGGTGACCCGAGACAGAGCGCCGCAATCAAGGGGCTAGCCGAAGCGAGGGCGAGCCACTGCGCGGACCTCGGATCAGGCAGGCCCGTCCGGGCGTTCCGCTTCGGCGCGCGCGAGCCGGATCAGCGACCGGCCCCAGGTGAAGAACGCCGCACCAACCGCCATCGGCACGCCGCCAATGATGGCCGGGAACAGCGCCAGCCAAAGGTCGAACACCCCGCCTGTCGCGAAATAGCTGATCACCAGATAGCCCGTGCACAGGCCGCTCGTCGTCATCAACAGGATGCCCGTCGCGATCAGGATTCCGCCGAATAGCCGCTTCATAGTCTCTCTCCTGCCCGCACGCGCGCCAACACGCCTGCGCCTTCCGCGCCGGGGCGGTAGAAGCTGTTATAGGTGTCAAAGGGAATGATCGCGCCTTCGGGCGTGACGAAATGGACGCAACTGCGTTTCACCGTGCCGAGATCGAAGTTATAGCGATCGAGAAATTGCATGATCACGACGCGAAAGCTGTTCGCATAGCTCAGCTCGCCCGGCACCATGGCCTGGGGCAGGCAGCACATCAGGCCCGCCAGCTTGTCTTCGGTATTGGCTTGCGCGGTCGCAAGGCTCAGCAGGTCGTTCACGGCGGCGCGCAGCTTTGGATAGGCTTCGTAGCTGACGGTGTTGGGCCCTTCGAGGATGAGCTCGCGCGGCAGCAGTGCCGTGATCGGGGTGACATTCGGGCCATCGCGCAGGCCATAGCCGATGCAGATCTGGTCGGGATTGCAGGGCAGGGGGATCATATCGTCGAGCCCGAACACGCCCGCCTTGGCAACCTCGCGGCGGATCTGCGTCAGCAGCATGCGGTTGGCCTTGGCGTCGAAGCCGTCATTGCGTCCGGCATCCTGCACCGGCTGAAAGGTGACGCCGCGCACGCACCGCCATTGCAGCGCGTGCTCGACGATCGAGGCGATTTCGTGATCGTTGACGCCGCGCTTGATCACCGCAACGAGCGTCGTCGACAGCCCGACCCGCTCCAATTGTTCGAGCGCTTGCTGGCGGATGCGCGCGAGCCGCGCACCGCGCAGGTCCATCAGCGCATCGTCGTCGAGGCTGTCGAATTGCAGATAGACTTCGAGCGCGGGGGCATAGCTGGCGAGCCGATCGACGAAATCAGGATCCTGCGCGATCCGCACGCCATTGGTGTTGATCATGATGTGGCGGATCGGGCGCGTCTTTGCCGCTTCGAGAATCGCGAAGAAATCGGGGTGGATCGTCGGTTCGCCGCCCGACAATTGCACCAGATCGGGCTCGCCTTCGCTCGCCACCAGCGCGTCGAGCATCGTCTCGATTGTCGCGAGCGGCAGGTGGCTGCCATGCACGTCCTGCGCATCGGCAAAGCACACCGGGCACGCGAGATTGCACGCGGCATTGATCTCGATAATCGCGAGGCAACTATGCTGCTCGTGATCGGGACACAGCCCGCAATCGAACGGGCACCCATGTTCGGTCCGCGATTGGGTGTGCAGCGGCCGGTCGCCCGGCTTGAGCCACAGCTTCTGCTGCCGCCAATAGGGCACATCGTCGCTGATCAGCGTCTTCTGCACGCCGTGATCGCGGCAGCGCTTGAGGTAGAAGACCTGCTCATCCTCGATGATGATCTTGGCGGGCACCGTCACCAGGCACGTCTCGCACAGGCTCGTGGTCTGGCCGTGGAAGACATAGGGCGCGATCTTGCGCATGGCAGCCTCAGGCATGATCGCGTCAGGCATGTTCGTTTCAGGCATGTTCGTTTCAGGCAGGGGCGGGCTGGGGTGGCGCGGCGACGGGGCGAGCGATCCAGGTGACGGCATAAAGACCAAGTCCGATCATGAGCAGATGGAAGATGTTGAGCGGGCCGAGCAACGGCGGATAAGGCTTCAGAAATTCCCAGGCGAATCGCTGGACGGCATAAGCAAGCACGAACGCATGAAAGCCCTGCGACACCGCCCAGCGGCGCCCCCGCTCCAGCGCGGGCCAATAGACGAGCAGAAACAGCGCCATCGCGAGCGATTCATACACTTGCACCGGATGGCGCCCGATCCCGTCGCCGAGATCAACGGCCCAGGGCAGCGCGGTGGGTGTGCCATAGGTGTGGTCGGCGATCCCCGCGAACAAACACCCCCAGCGCCCGACGACAATGCCGATACACAGCGGCATGACGAAGGCGCCGCCGGTCGACCCGGTGATTTTCGCGCGCCATTTCCAGAGTTCCACGCCAAGAATGCCGCCCGCCAAGGCGCCCGCAATGCTGTGCGACACGCCCGGCGTCGACAGCCGCAGCGTGTTGAGCGACCCTGATAGCCAAGCGCCCGTGGCGGCCCCAAGCGCGAGCGCAACGAAATAGCCCGGCGCTGTCTGCTGCGCGAGCTGCGTCACGCTGGCGGGGCGATGCCGATACACCCACCGCCCGCCAAACGCTGCCGCTGTCCACGCCGCCAGATCAAACAGCGTGTGGAGCCAAGGCGCAGTCGGCACGTCGATCATGCACTGAGCATGACATTGGTCGCGCCGTGCGGCCAGCGCAAATTACGCTGAATTCTATACACAAAAACGGGCGCCCAGCATGCTGAACGCCCGTCTTGTATCGAGAATTGCAGCGATCAGCTCGAATAATACATATCGAACTCGACCGGGCTGGGGGTCATTTCCCAGCGGGCGACGTCTTCGAACTTCGGCCCAATAGAGCTTTCGATCTTCGCCGGGCGAACGCCTCGCCCACGGGCGCGACGCCATCGCTCTGCCGACGACATTGCATAAACATTTCACAAATGACATTCACGGAACAAGAGTGTAATATCGATCCATCAAAGGATATCGCCAATGGCCACAAACATCATCCCCTATCGCGAGACCGCCGTCTCGCGGCTGGTCGCAGAGTTAAAAGCAATGGGCGGCCTCAAAGGCCGTGATCTCGCCAATATGCTCGGCGTCTCCCCGCCCACCGTCACCCGCTGGAGCAAGGGCGAGGCGGAGCCGACGATCGACAAGCAGACGGCGATGGCGCAGTTGCGCTGGGTTGCTGATCGGCTCGCGGATTTCTACGAACCCGATGAAGTGCGGCTTTGGCTGCAATCGCCGCATCCGCAGCTTGGCGGCGCGCGCCCTTATGACCTGATCGTCGATGGGCGAACGCGCGATGTGCTCGAAGTGATCGAGCGGCTCGATCGCGGGGTCTATCTGTAAGTGGAGCGCCGCCGCGCGCTCGACGACCGGCTGCTCGATCTGGTCGGCGCGATCGAGGGGCAGTCCTTCGACGGCACGATGTGGCGAGTCGTCCGGCAGGGGCGGGACGTGCTCGATGGCTCGCGTGGATCGGGCCGGTGGAATACGGCGGACATGTCGGTCCTGTACGGCGCGGCCGAGCGCGACGGTGCGCTCGCTGAGATCAACTTTCACCTGAGCCGGGGGCAGTCGGTGTTTCCCTCGCGCATGCGGCATGATGTGTTCGAGCTGGCGGTGAAGGCGCGGCAGACTTTGGTGCTGGCGGATATGGCGCAGCTCAAGGCGCTCGGCGTCGAGGACAGCCGCTATCGGGAGATGCTGTACGACCGCACGCAGGAAATCGGCGCGGCGGCGGCGTTTTTGGGCTTTGACGGGCTGATCGTGCCTTCCGCGCGCTGGGCGTGCCAGAACATCGTCCTGTTCCTCGACGCGATCAATCTGGAGGAGGTGCGGACGGTGTCGTCCGAACCGGTCGATTGGCAGACTTGGCGGCGCGCGAATGTTTAGGGCCTAGACCAATCGCAAAACGCCCCGGGGTGTTCCCACCCCGGGCGGTAGTACTGCAGAGAATATCACGCCGTGGCAAAGCCACGTCGTCGGTCCTCGCTTTAGCGAGGCCGGCCGACAGCTCTTGTGCCGGGCGCGCTGCGCTCCCGGCAGCGGCTTGCAGCGACGCTGCAAGCCTCAATAGCTGTAATACATATCAAACTCGACCGGGCTCGGGGTCATTTCCCAGCGCGCCACGTCTTCCATCTTCAGCTCGATATAGCTTTCGATCTGGTCCTTCGAAAACACGTCGCCCTTCAGCAGGAAGTCGTGGTCGGCGGCGAGGCTTTCGAGCGCTTCACGCAAGCTACCGCACACCGTCGGCACTTCCTTCAGTTCCTCGGGCGGCAGGTCGTAGAGGTTCTTGTCCATTGCCTCACCCGGGTGGATGCGGTTCTGGATGCCGTCGAGACCGGCCATGAACAGCGCGGCATAGGCGAGATAGGGGTTCGCCATCGCGTCGGGGAAGCGGACTTCGACGCGCTTCGCCTTCGGCCCGGTGCCGTAAGGAATGCGGCACGATGCCGAGCGGTTGCGCGCCGAATAGGCCAGCAGCACCGGCGCTTCGTATCCGGGCACCAGGCGCTTGTAGCTGTTGGTGGTCGGGTTGGTGAAGGCATTCACCGCCTTCGCATGCTTGATGATGCCGCCGATGAAATAGAGGCACATGTCGCTAAGGCCTGCATAGCCGTTTCCCGCGAACAGCGGCGTGCCCTTGTCCCAGATCGACAAGTGCGTGTGCATGCCGGAGCCATTATCTTCCTTGATCGGCTTGGGCATGAACGTCGCGGTCTTGCCATAAGCATGCGCGACCTGGTGGACGACATATTTGTAGATCTGCATGCGGTCGGCAGTGGTGGTCAGCGTGCCGAAGGTCAGGCCGAGCTCGTGCTGGGCGGCGGCGACTTCGTGGTGGTGTTTGTCGCACGGCAGGCCCATTTCGAGCATCGTCGAGATCATCTCGCCGCGAATGTCGACACAGCTGTCGACCGGCGCGACGGGGAAGTAACCGCCCTTGGCGCGCGGGCGGTGGCCGAGGTTGCCGCCTTCATATTCGCGGCCGGTGTTGGTCGGCAGTTCGATATCGTCGATCTTGTAATAGCTCGTCGCATAGCTGGTTTCGAACTGGACATTGTCGAAGATGAAGAATTCGGCTTCGGGGCCGACGTACACGGTGTCGCCGATGCCGGTGTTCTTCAGATACGCCTCGGCGCGCTTGGCGGTGCTGCGCGGATCGCGCGAATAAAGTTCGCCGGTCGACGGTTCGACGATGTCGCAGAACAGGATCAGCATCGGGGTGGCGCTGAACGGATCGACATAGACCGCGTCGAGATCGGGCTTCAGGATCATGTCGCTTTCGTTGATCGCCTTCCACCCGGCGATCGACGAGCCGTCGAACATGAAGCCGTCGGTCAGCTCATCCTCGCCGACGACCGACGAGACCATGGTCAGGTGCTGCCATTTGCCCTTGGGATCGGTGAAGCGCAGGTCGACCCACTCAATCTCGTCGTCCTTGATCATCTGCAGGATAGTGCTGGGGTCGTTGGCCATGAAATGATCCTTTCAGCTGATGATAGTACCGAATCGGCGGATGCGACTCGGGTGCGCGTTCAAAACTCGCGCGCACTTTGGAAGAAAATGTTGCAGCGCGTCAAATCGCGTTTTCATCGCGCTCGCCGGTGCGGATGCGCAGAGCACTTTCGACCGGGATCACGAAGATCTTGCCGTCGCCGATGCGGCCCGTGTGCGCCGCCGCCGCAATAGCCTCGACGACGCGCGCAGCGAGCGCATCTTCGACCACGACTTCGAGCTTCACCTTGGGCAGGAAGTCGACGACATATTCGGCGCCGCGATAGAGTTCGGTATGGCCCTTCTGGCGGCCAAAGCCCTTGGCTTCGATGACCGTGATGCCCGACACGCCGACTTCGTGCAGCGCCTCTTTGACCTCGTCGAGCTTGAAGGGTTTGATGATCGCTTCGATCTTTTTCACTTCTGTCCCCCTCGCGCGGCGCGCGGCGCCGCTGCTTGATCTGTGACTGCTATCAATGATCGTGCCAGATGCATGCGCAGGCGGCAATGCGCCTGACGCAAAGGACGGCGGGGGATTGCGGTTGCTTAATTGTTGGGCAGCGTCGGGGGGAATGCCGCATTGCTGGGCGGTCGACGCACGTCCGGCGGCCAGTCAAGGCCGGCCGCCGGGTCCCGGTTATTTTCTCAGCACGGGGTAGCCCTCGACATAGGTCCAGTCGTTGGCCTTGGCGGGGAGGTGGCAGGTTTGGCAATCGGTCTTGTAATCGGTCGACGAGGTCTTGGTTGGCTTGTCCGCGTCGAACCACGACCAGCCCCAGCCATCGCCCCATAATTTGTTGCCGGGGTGGCTGTTCTTGCTGTCCTTGACCATGACGAACCAGCCCTTCAGCTTATCGCTATGGCTGACGGTGCCGGTGGTCATCGGCCCGGTGGTTGCCTCGAACACTTCCTTCACCAGCGTCGTGCCGTCGGGGAAATGGCCGGTCGCCCGATGCGCGGCGGCGGCGCCGGGCGAGGCATAGACGATGTGCAATTGCTGCGATCCCGGCGCCTTGTCGGCAGCAACTGCCCAGGTGCCGAGATACTGATAGCTGTCGCGATAATTGCCGGGAACGTGCATCTCGCCGGCAGGGTCGGCGCCACTGTCAGCAACCGGCGAGGAGCCGGTCGGCGAGCACGCCGCAACCAGCGCACCGAACGCGAGTGCCGCGACAAGCGGCGCAATCGGCTGGCGTTTCATCAATTGGTCTCCCTGGTTCGCACCCACACGCCAAGTCGGCGAGTCGGCACAGCGTTGAGTCCCGGCCCGCCGCATTCGTACATCATCGGGCGCGCGGCGGCGACTGGCCGCGTTCAATAGCCCGACGCCGACATGGGGCGTATGGCGGGTGGGATCATTTGTCAAGGCGCGGATAAAATTGCGTCCAGACCATGTCCTTCTTGGCGTTGGCGGTATGGCAATCGGCGCATTCAGCCGCTGTTTTTAACTTGCCGGTCGCGGCCTTGGGTTCGCTGTGGTTGAAGTTGAAATAGCCCCAGCCATGCGTCGCGGCAAAGCGTTTGCTGTCCTTGACCGAGACATCGGCGCCGTTGAGCTTGCCCGGAAAATAGCCGCGTCCCGATGGCTCGTCGCGTGATCCGTCCGGATGCTGCTGCGGCAGGGTCAGCTGCAATTCCTTGAACATGATCGTGCCTTCGGGAAAAACACCCGTTTTCAAATAGATGTCATAGGCGCCGGGCTCGATGTAAACATTGTGGAACTCGGGGAAATTGGCCTTGCCACCGTTGAGCGCGTTGGGCGTCAATGGCGAGCCGACATAGATCCAGCGTTCAAAGTTTTTGGGCAATATTAAATCACCGCTATCGGTAAATTCCGGCAGATACCGCGCCACAGATGATGTTAGCTCGGCGGATTTTGCTGATCCTTTAGCATCAAGGCTTGAATTACAGCCAACCAACAACGCGGCAGTTGACAAGGAAATGAGCATCTTCATCGATATTTTCATTGCCTTAGGATCCCTGTTGTTGACTTTGATTGAAAATTGCAAAATCGTTAAGCCCACCATTAAAACCGCTTATAACGTTGCGAGCAGCAACCGGGGGCCTTATTTCTTGTCCGAACGTCCAGAATTTACCGCCGCGCTCGAGCAGCTTTTCGACAGCTTGAAGGCAGACCCGATCGCTTTTTCCGAATGCGTCGTGGCGCCTGGCTGGCGCCTGGCCTTTACCGCGTCGCCGGCGGTCGGCCTTCATTATGTGACGAAGGGCAGCGGTTGGGTTTCAGTCGCAGGCGCGCCGCCAAAGGCCTTGGCCGTCGGCACCGTGCTGATCACGCCGCCCGGCCATGCCTGGCGAATCGAGCAGCCAGGGGAGCAAGGGGTCATCCCGGACAACCAGATTGTCGAGGTGACGCTGCCGCCATTACCGCTCGCGCACCGTGTGGATCGTTGGACGGCAGGCGAGGGTGCGTCGGCGATGGAATTGGTGTGCGGGCATTTTGTCGCGCTCGATCCCGCGCTGAAAGGGCTGTTTGCGGGATTGCGCACGGCAGCGGTCCAGCCCTTCGCGGGTGAATCGATGGCGGCATTGATGCGCTTGATGCTCAAGGAGTTCGCGGCGCCGGGTCTTGGCCGACGGGCGATGGTTCGTGCGCTGCTCCAGCAACTGCTGATCAGCTTGCTGCGCGAAGCGGTGGCGACTCAGGAAGACTGGGTCGATCGCGTGCGCGTCTTGCACGATGCGCAGGTGCTGCGCGCGTTTCGCGCGATGGTCACAACGATTGAGGCGCCGCACAGCCTGGCATCGCTTGCCGACATTGCCTGCCTCAGCCGATCGGCCTTTTCGAAGCGCTTCCGCGAAGCGCTGGGCGGTTCACCGATGGCCATTCTGCGCGAACTGCGCTTGTTACGCGCAGCCGAGCTGCTCCGCAGCGCCGCACAGCCCGTGCAGCGGGTTGTCACCGATGTCGGCTACAACAGTGCGAGCAGCTTTTCCCGCGCCTTCCGGTCGCGCTTTGGTTGCGAGCCTGCGGCTTATGCGGCGACGATCAGTCAACGCGCTCAATAAGGCGGCTTGTCCAGTCCCGTCGGGCTCGACGTGAAAATCTCACACCCGGTTTCGGTAATCCCGATCGAATGTTCGAACTGCGCCGACAGCGACCGGTCGCGCGTCACCGCCGTCCAGCCGTCGTCGAGCAGCTTCACATCGGGGCGGCCGATGTTGATCATCGGTTCGATCGTGAAGAACATGCCAGGGCGCAGTTCTGGCCCGGTGCCGGGGCGGCCGACATGGACGACTTCGGGCGCGTCGTGGAACAGGCGACCGACGCCGTGACCGCAGAAATCGCGCACCACGCCGTAGCGGTGGCGCTCGGCATGGTGCTGGATCGCATGGCTGATATCGCCCAGTTGATTGCCGGGGCGCGCGCGCTCGATGCCGAGCATCAGGCATTCATAGGTCACGTCGACCAGCCGCCGCGCCTTCAACGGCACATCGCCGACCAGATACATGCGGCTCGAATCGCCGTGCCAGCCGTCGAGGATCGGGGTCACATCGATGTTGACGATATCGCCCGACTTGAGCGACTTGTCACCCGGAATGCCGTGGCAGACGACATGGTTGATCGAAATGCAGCAGCTATGGGTATAGCCGCGATAGCCGAGCGTCGCGGGCACGCCGCCGTGATCGACGATGAAGCGGCGGATGATGTCGTCGAGCGCGCCGGTCGTCACGCCCGGCACGACATGCGGCACGATCATGTCGAGCGTTTCGGCGGCGAGCCGCCCGGCGGCGCGCATCCCGGCAAAGCCTTCCGGCCCGTGCAGCTTGATCGCGCCGGTGCGCGCCATCGGCGTGTCGGCGTTGGTGACGGTGAGATAGTCGGTCATCGCGGATACATAGCGAAGCGGCGGCGATTTTGCGAGGGGCCACCGCACAAGGTTCAGTCTAGGCGAAGGCGCACGTTGGCTCTATCGCAAGGCGCATGACCGAACGCATCTGGACTGCCGCTATCGTCGTCATCGGCGACGAAATCCTGTCGGGGCGTACCCAGGACAAGAATGTCGCGCAGATCGCGGTCTGGCTGAATGTTCAGGGGATTCGCCTCGCCGAAGTGCGCGTCGTGGCCGACCGCACCGACGCCATCGTCGAGGCGGTCAACATTTTGCGCGCGCGCAACGACTATCTGTTCACCACGGGCGGGATCGGGCCGACGCATGACGACATCACGGTCGATGCAATTGCCGAGGCTTTGGGGGTAGGGGTCGTCCACCATCCGCGCGCGCTGGCGGTGCTCGAACTTTATTATGAAACGCGTGGCGGCTTGAGTGAAGCGCGCAAGCGGATGGCGCGCGTGCCCGATGGTGCCGACCTGATCGAAAACCGCGTGTCGGGCGCGCCGGGTATTCGCATCGGCAACATCTTCATCATGGCGGGCGTGCCGCATATCACGGCGGGGATGCTCGACGCGCTGACGGGCACGCTTGAGGGTGGCAAGCCCGTGGTCTCGCGCACGATCGGCTGCTGGGTCGCCGAAAGCGAAGTTGCTGATCTGCTGCGCGAGGCCGAGCGCGCGCAGGAAGGCGTGGCGATCGGCAGCTATCCGTTTTTTCGCGACGGCAAGGTCGGCGCCAATTTCGTGGTGCGCGCGACTGACCCCGCGCTGGTCGATCAGGTCGTTGATCGGCTGATCGCCGATTTGAGCGCAACCGGGCGCGGCGTCGCTAATGGTGGCATTTAAGTCTCACTTGCCAGCGATTTGCGTATTTTATGGTAGCGCCCCTTGACCTGTTTGTCGCAGAAATTACGGATTGGCGTCTGACAATCTTTCAGCGCCGCCGCTGAAGGACATAAAAGGGATGTAACTCATGATCACCACTGCCGCCGCAGTCGCCCGGTTCCGCCCATATCTGCTCGCCAGCGCCGCCGGTATCGGTATCGCCATGGGCGGTGTCGCGCAGGCGCAGATTGCTGATTCGCCGGTGCCCAGCGCAGCCCCTGCATCCGACGATACCGGACGCGTCGATGTCGGCGGCGCCTTGCTCGAAGCGCACACCGATGGCCCGCGCGTCGATGTGGTGGTGCCCGATCCCTATCTGCAGATCGCCAATCCCGGCACGCCCACGACCGCGCGCGACCCCGTCAACATCACCGGCGTCGGCCAGATCGTCGTCGACACCGGCAATGGCAGTGGCGCGATCGGGCTGTGCACGGCATCGCTGATCAACCCGCGTACGGTGCTGTTTGCCGCGCACTGCGTCAATTCGGCGGCGGCGACCACTTATGGCCGCGCCGGGCCCGGTGGCACCGGTACTGCCGTCAGCATCGGTTTTTCGAACAACAACCTTTCGGCTTTGCAGCAATGGCTGTTCGCGGGCGCCAACCGTTATGCGAGCAATCCGGCAGCCTTTCTCTACAACCTGAATCAGGTGGTCTATAATCCGCGCTCGACCGAGCCGGGCAATGGCTTCCTCTACGCCGATATCGCGCTCGGCACGCTCGATCGTCCGGCGGTCGGCATCCCGACTTGGGCGCTGCTGCTCTCGCCGCTGCCTGCGCCGGCCACGATCGGCGCGGCGGGCACCGGCTATCACGTCAATATCACCGGCTATGGCAATAACGGCACCGGCGAAACCGGCGCCAATGGCGGTATCGATTTCCGCCGTCGCATCGCCGAAAACACGCTCGGCGGTCTTACCTCGCTCGACAGTTTCCAGAATTTCATTTTCGGCACGGCCACCGGGCCGCTGCCGCAGAATCTCTACTGGATCGATTTCGACGATCCCCGCCGTGGCACGGCGGCGGCGAGCCGATTCGATTTCAACAGCTTCCGCGACAATGCGCTGCCCAATGAAGGCGGCACCGCGCCGGGCGATTCGGGCGGCCCGCTGATCCTCGACCGCACTTTTGCGCGCCAAGTTGTGCTCGGCGTGCTGTCGGGCGGCTTCAGCCGCTTCTTCACTGGTCAGCCGGCTCAGGGCTATGGCTCCAACAGCTTCTATCAGCCGCTGTACCTCTATTGGGACTATATCGCGGCCAATAATCCGTACCGTTATGTTACTGCGCGGGCGGGCGATGGTAACTGGACCGATCCGACGCGTTGGGTCACCAGCCTCGATCCGAACTACCAGATCATTGGCCCCAATGGTCAGTTGATCAACGGCGTGCCCAACGATCTCGGCGGTGGCACCACGAACGTCAGCGGTGCGTTCGGCCAGATCTGCTTCCAGAACACGACGTTGAGCGACTGCCTTGATGTTCGCACCAATGTCGAGACGGTCAACAGCAACCCGATCGGCACCGACGATGTCGCCACCCTGACAAATGGCCGCGCCGATCTGACGCTTACGTCGCCGCTCAGCCAACCCGGCACCGGTGTACTCGGCGGCGGTAGCGACGCCGTGCTCGAAAGCCAGACAACCGGAACAGGCGCCGCGCTGCCACCCGCAACGATCGCCAACGGCCTGCCGGGCGCGACGAATTTCGTGCCCAACAACGTCGATCCGGTCCGCACTACGGGGGCACTCGGGCGGTATTTTGACGTGACGCTCGCCGCCAACGGCACCACCACGCTCAACACGGCGGTGACAATCGACCGGTTCACGCTCAACGGTGCGGGCGCGCGGCTCAACATCGACGCGGGTGGCTCGCTCACCAGCCTGATCGACGTGACGCAGACGATCGGCACGCTGCAAGTCAACGGCAGCCTGACAACGTCCGGCGATTATTTCCTGCGGGTCGGCGGCCTCAACGGCATCGGCACGATCACCACGCCCTTTTTTACCAGTGCGCTCGGCGTGATCTCGCCCGGCATGTCGGGCAACGCCGGGTCGTTCGGCACGCTCACGTTCCGCGGCAATGTCATCCTGACTTCGGGCAACAGCTATCTGGTCGATCTCGGCGGGAGCGGCATGTCTGACCGGATCGCCGTCGTGTCGAACGGTATCGCAGGCGATGGTATCGCCAATATTGGCGGCGCGGTGAACGTGAGCTTTTCGGCAACGACGCTGCGGGCGGGCAACAGCTATACGATCCTGACCGCTCAGAACGGCGTCACCAATCGATTTGCGACGCCGACAGCGCTCAGTGCGATCTTGACGCCGACGCTGACCTACACTGCCACCAGCGTCCAGCTCACGATTACGCCGGGGCTCTACCGCAACGTCGTTGACGGCTCGCCGGTGCAGCAAAGCTATGCGCAGCTGCTCGATCAGAACCGGGTGAATGCAGGCACGCTCGATGCGATCTACGGCCCGCTCGACTTGCAGAATGCGGCGACGATCCGGGCGACGCTCGATGGTCTCGCGCCGCGCAGCGAAGCGCTGCTCAGCGGCATGGCGACGACGGTCGTCGACAACAACGCGCGCTTCCACCGCGACCGGCTTGCACAGTTCGATCCGTCGGTGTCGCATGGCGGCACGATCGCGGTGATCGGTCAGCCGATTCAGGTCGCCGCCGCCAGCGCGGCGAGCCTCAATGGCGGCCAGCCCGTGCAGAGCGACAGCAATGAGACCCGCGTGCAAAAGGCCAATCTGCCCGATGACATCGGCGTCTATCTGGCCGGCGGCTATGTCGAAGGGTCGAGCGCACCGGGACGGCTGCTGACCCCCGTCGGCGCGCGTGATCGCTTCAATGGCTTTTTCATCGTCGGCGGTATCGAAAAGGACCTGGGCGACGGCATTATCGGCCTGTCGTTTGGTTACACCGAGCTGAGAGGCAATGTGACCGGCTTTGCCCAGAGCGCGCGCGGCAGCCTGTATCAGGGCACGCTCTATGCGCGGACCGAACTGGGCGGCGGCTGGTCAATGGACGGGCAAGTCAATGCCGGACTGTTCGATTCGACGACGATCCGCAACGTCGGCTTTGTTGGCACCAACTATCGGCTGGTCGCGAACAAGGCCGCGTTTGCGCTAGGCGGCGAAGTCGGGTTCCAGAACACGATCGCGCTCGGCTTCTTCAACGTCGCGCCGCGCGTGTCGGTGCGGTCGAACTTCATCGATTTCGGCAGGGTTGCCGAAACCGGTGGCGGCCCCGCGTTGGCCTTTACCCGCGCCGACCTGTCGTCGGTGCAGGGCCGCGCCGGCCTCAACTTCACCGGTTCCAAGGACAGCGCGTTCAAGCCGTTCGTGTCCGCCAATTATGTCCATGAATTTGATCAACAACGCCCGAACATCGTTTTCGCGAACTTCGTGGGCGGCAGCGGGCCGGATGCGCGCTTCCTGCTGGCAGGCATCGACCGCAACTGGTTCGAAGTGAGCGGTGGCATCACCTACACCGCCGGCAATATGGAGCTGTCGCTGTCAGCCGACACCACGGCAGCCCGCAGCGACGTGCAGAACCAGAGCTATCGCGGCGCGATCAAGCTGCGCTTCTGATCGCGGCAGGGACCGCCGCTTGCGCGTGGCAAGCGGCGGCCCACCCCGATTGACCCAGAGCGGGCGGATGTGCCAAAGGCGCTCGGCCAGTCCCGGGTCGATCCGCGCGCAAACGGTACCGGCGGGCTCTGGACATGCGGGTGTAGCTCAATGGCAGAGCAGAAGCTTCCCAAGCTTACGACGAGGGTTCGATTCCCTTCACCCGCTCCACATTTGCGCTGAACCCACATTTTTCCGCCATCGCGCGCGTCCGGTCGAGCCCGCGAGGCACACGGCTGTAGCACCAAGCAGTGCACCAGCCGCCGCACGTCCCCTCGCATCACCAGCTCGCCCGGGCGCGACGCCGGGGATCGAGCGTGGCGAAGACAAGCTATTTGTGCAGGCGTGGCGCGCGGTATCACTACCGCCGCCGCGTCTACGTGCGAAATTTGGTCAGCCGTCCTATAATCGTCCCTTTGGGAACAGCCGATCCCGTCGAGGCCCGCCGCCTCGCCGCCCGGCTGTCGGTAAGATGGGAGGCGACGACAATGATCACGAGCGTCCAGGCGAGCCGCGGGTATCTGACCGCCAGCGAAGCAGTCGCGGTGTTCCGGCGCGGCCTTGATCAAGAGCTGGGTTTGGCGACCGCCGCACGGTTCGACGGTGGCGACGTGGACGAGCGGACCCCCCGGGTATTCGAAGCCGCATATCGTATCGCTGCCCGCCTCGAGCCTGACGCAACTTGCGTTCCGGCAGATTTGCTGCACGCCCATACCAATGGCTTTTCCGACGAAGACCGTCGCGCCGTCGTGCTGATGCTCAAGGTCGTCGCGCCGCAGGCGACCGCAGAAACGGAGGCTGAAAAGGCGCTCACGGCGATCAACGCGCCGTTCAACGGCGGAACGATCCGCGATGCTCGCGTTCAGATCTTGCTTGCCAAGGCAGAAGCTCAAGCCAGAGCGCTGCTGATCGGCCATCCTTTGGCGACGTCCGCAGGCGACCCGCTGTCCCGTCTGCTTGATGATGACGCGGTCGTGGCGATGCGCGTCGCGCCGACTTCAGCCTCCAGTCCTAGTCCACCGACATCAACCGCCGACGTGGCTGACTGCCCTTATCTCACGATCGACACGCGGCGTTTCAGCGAGATCATCGAGCCGACGATCGCTGCGATCCAGCGGTCCGGCGATTGGAATGAGGATATGGCGCAGCGTCGCACGGCGATGCGGGCATTCGCCTGGATCGCGGGCGACAAACGGCTGTGCGACTATCGGCCGGCAGACGCCGAGCTATACGCCCAGACGCTTGCTCACCTGCCCAAGACGTTCAAGTGGGGCACGCCTAAAGCAGGTGCGATGAGCCGTCCATTTTCCGAGGTGCTGGCCGAAACGCCACCAGCTAAAGGCACCGAGAAGCGGTCGCCGCGCACCCTCAATCGCGACTTGACCACGATGTCGCGGGTGGCGGGTCAGCTTGCCAAGGTCGCCTGGAAGCCAAAGCTCGGAGGCGCACCCATCATGAATTTCAATGAGCATAGCGCCGGCGTGAGGGAAGATATCAATGACCCCGACCGTATGCCGTGGACCGAGGAGAACCTGCGCGCTGCCTTCTCCTCGCCGATCTATACCGGTGGCGGCGGTTGTATGAAGCGGTTCAAGGCGGCGCTGCTAGGCGGTGGCACGGTCTGGCAGGATGCAGCCTATTGGGCACCGCTGATCATGGCATTTACATTTGTTGCGCGCGAGGAAGCGTGCGGGCTGGAATGTGCGGACTTCGTTTTTGACGTTAAGGTCCCCTACGTCATCATCCGCGCAAACATGACCCGCAGCAAGGACGGCGAGACGCCGGGTGGCCTGAAACGGTCTTCAAGGATGCGTATGATACCCCTTCATTCCGAGTTGTTGCGCCTCGGCTTGCAGAGGTATGTTGAACGTATCGCCGCCGATGGACACGTGATGGTGTTCCCTGAACTCTATCAAGACGAACACACGAAGCAGGGCGGGAACCGCTTCTACGCCTGCGCTGGACGCTATCTTCTCGCCTATGTCGACGAGATCGAGCCGTTGCTGCGCACGCGAAAGGGCAAGCGCGCCGATCTGCACTCTATGCGCACTGCGGGCGGCAGCGCGCTCGAGGACAGCGACGCCAAACAGCTTCAGGTCGATGATATCATGGGGCACGCTCGCGAGGGCATGGGGCCGCGAAAGTATAGCAAGGCTTGGTATCAGAAGGGCGGTGAGGTGATCCTCGCCAAGCGACTGAAGTTGATGATCGAGGTCATGCCCGACGTCACGTCGCACCTTCATCCAGCCCCTCTGCAGCTGCTGCCATTGGCGGAGCGGTCGAGGACCGGATCGGCCAACGGCTGCGTGTCGCGGAAGAAGGCCTGAGATCAATCAGCGTGGCGGACAGCAGCGTTACGGTCAAGTATTGTCAAATCGCTACTTGGGCGATCCATTCCGCTTTGACAAACCAACGCCTGGTCGAACAATAAGGGTGTCAGGGGGTAGGTGTCGGTGACTAACAGTTTCTACGAACGTCCGATTCTGAACTCGCCTTACGAGCCGCCGGCGCTTTATCACCCGCTCGATGATACCGGCCAGCCGATCGAGGGCGAGCCGATCTCGGGACGGCGTCCGTCGAAGTTCATCGTGCCAGTGCCGGCCTCGCGGAAGAAGGCTGCTGCCGCGCAGGCGTCGCTTGATCTTGAGACCTACACCGAGAACGCGAAGATCAACGAGATCCGCGGCTATGTCGATGCGTGGCGCGCGATCCCCAACCCGGGCGATTGGGGCGTGACGCCCGCCACGCAGCGTTTGCTCGAACATTGGCGCCGGCCAGGAGAGCAATGGGCGGGACCTCACCCATTTTTCTGCCAGATCGAAGCGGTCGAGACGATGATCTGGCTGACGGAGGTCGCGCCGCGTCGCGCAGCGACGCGTGGTCTGCTCGACCAGATCGCCAAGGACAATGAGGAAGCCAATCCGGCGCTGTTCCGGCTGGCGATGAAGATGGCGACCGGCAGCGGCAAGACGACCGTCATGGCGATGCTGATCGCCTGGCAGGCGATTAACGCCGCGCGCAAGGAATCGAAGGATTTCTCACGCGCCTTTCTGATCGTGGCGCCGGGCATCACCATCAAGGACCGGCTGCGCGTCCTCCTCCCTAGCGAGCCGGGCAATTATTACGATACCCGCGAGATCGTGCCGCCGGAAATGCTGCTGGAGATCAAACGGGCCGAGATCGTCATCACCAATTACCATGCGTTTCAGCATCGCGAGACGCTGTCGATGCCGAAGGCGGCGCGCAGCTTCCTGCAGGGCAACGATCCAGAGCCCGTCAGGACCATCGAGACCGACGCCGCGATGCTGGAGCGCGCGTGCGACAAGCTCCTCCGGTTCGACCGCGTCAACGTCATCAATGACGAGGCGCACCATTGTTATCGTCACAAAGTCGGCGGCGACGCCGAGGACGCCCTGACCGGCGACGACAAGAAGGAAGCCGAACAGAACGAGGAAGCCGCGCGTCTGTGGATCAACGGCATCGAGGCGCTCGACCGGCAGCTCAAAAAGGGCAAGCGCAGCGGCGGCGTGCGCGCCGTCTACGATCTGTCGGCGACGCCGTTCTTCCTGCGCGGCTCCGGCTATAACGAGGGGACGCTGTTTCCTTGGGTGGTGTCCGACTTCAGCCTGATGGACGCGATCGAGAGCGGAATCGTCAAGCTGCCGCGCGTGCCGGTGACCGACAATCTCGTGCAGACCGACACGGTGGTCTACCGCGACCTGTGGAAACACATCGGCAAGTCGATGCCGAAATCCGCGGCGGGCGCCAACAAGCTCAGTCCGTTCGACCTCAACCCGCTGCTGCTCACCGCGCTCAATTCGCTCTACAGCCATTACGCTGGCGAATTCGAGCGCTGGCGGAAGGCCGGGATCGGCGTCCCGCCGGTGTTTATCGTCGTCTGTCAGAACACCGCCATATCTAAGCTGGTGTTCGAGTGGATCGCCGGCTTCGAGCGTGGCGATGCCGAGGCGGGCGAGCGTGCTGCCTTCCACGCAGGCCACCTCGAGCTCTTCCGCAACTATGACGAGCATGGCGGCCGGCTTCCCCGCCCGCGCACGCTCCTGATCGATTCCCGCCAGCTCGAAGCGGGCGAGGCGCTCGACAAGGGCTTCAAGGAGGCCGCGTCGGCCGAGATCGAGCAGTTCAAGCGCGAACTCGCTGCGCGCGAGGGCGCCGCCGCGGTCAAGGGCGAGGTCAATGAAAGCGACCTGCTGCGCGAGGTCATGAACACCGTTGGGCGCGAAGGTCGGCTCGGCGAACAGATCCGCTGCGTCGTGTCGGTCTCGATGCTGACCGAGGGGTGGGACACCAACACTGTCACCCATATCCTCGGAGTCCGCGCCTTCGGCACGCAATTGCTATGCGAACAGGTCGTCGGCCGCGGCCTTCGTCGTCAGTCCTACGAGCTCAACAAGGACGGGCTGTTCGACGTTGAATATGCCGATATCATGGGCATCCCGTTCGACTTTGCGCGCTCGCCCCAGAAGGTCGATCCCAAGCCGCCCAAGCCGGTCACCCGCGTCCATGCGATCGCTGAGCGCGCCGAACTTGAAATCCGTTTCCCGCGCGTCAGCGGCTATCGCCGCGAGCTGCCGTCAGAGCGGCTGGAGGCGCAGTTCGACGAAGACAGCCGCCTCGTCATCACGCCTGAGGACATTGGCCCGACCTCGGTGACGATGGAAGGCATCGTCGGCGCCGGTGTCATCATCACGCCCGATGTGCTGGCGCAGCTGCGCCCGTCGGAGATCAGCTTCAACCTTGCCAAGCATTTGCTCTACACGCATTTCCGCGACGAGGACGGATTTCCCAAGCAGCATCTTTTCCCGCAGATCCAGCGGCTCGCCCGCCGCTGGATCGACGAGGGGTATC
Source organism: Sphingomonas sp. (assembly GCF_019749955.1). Taxonomy (GTDB): domain Bacteria; phylum Pseudomonadota; class Alphaproteobacteria; order Sphingomonadales; family Sphingomonadaceae; genus Sphingomonas. The sequence continues at coordinate 67,378 of NZ_JAIEPC010000009.1, read as the reverse complement.
TCGTCACGAAGGGCGTGCCGATCGGCGCGATCCTCTATCAGGAGCAGCTCGCCCGCGCGGCCGAGAAGATCGACATCGCGTGCACGCGCGGCGGCGGCGGCCATGTCGTCGCGGTGCTCGATCCCTACAACCCGAGCGGATCGACACGGCACGTCAATTTCATCACGACCAAGGAATGCTGGAAGACTGGCGCGCAGCCGCCACGCTCGCAGATCAGCCACGTCGTCAAGGATTCGAGCTGGGAGGTGGCGCTCGCTCAAGCGTTCGAGGGGCATCCTCGCGTGCTTGCCTATGCCAAGAACCAAGCGCTCGGTTTCGAAATCCCCTATCTCGATGGGGGCGTAATGAGGCGTTATGTGCCCGACTTCCTCGTGCGTCTCGACACCGGCGCGGGGCCATTGCACCTCGTGCTGGAGATGAAGGGCCAACGCGACGAAAGCGACAAGGCCAAGGCGCTGACGACGCGCGAGATGTGGGTGCCTGGTGTCAACGCGCTTGGTGGATATGGGCGTTGGGCGTTTGCTGAGTTCACCGATCCCTATACGACCGACGATGAATTCAAGCTGCTGGTCCAAAAGCTGATCAACGGGGTTGGCAAATGAGCGACGAACCTTTGTTCGCCACCTTAACCGACGTTGCGCTTCGTGATGCGTGGACGCATGAAGCTCATCGGTTCACGCCTTGGCTGGCAGCCAACCTCGACCGACTGGCCGACGTCATCGGCATGCCGCTTGAGCTGACTGGTACCGAAATGCGGGTCGGCACCTTTAGCGCCGACATTTTAGCTCGAAACGCTGCCGATGACAGCGTGGTGCTGATCGAAAATCAGCTGGAAGGATCGGACCACACGCATCTCGGCCAGATCATGACCTATCTCGCCGGGCTTGAAGCGCAGACGATGATCTGGGTCGCGCCATCATTCCGCGACGAGCATCTGTCGGCAATCCGCTGGCTGAACGAGCATACGGTCGATCCTTTTGCGTTCTTCGCGGTCCGCATCCGCGTCGTTCGGATTGCGGATTCTCCCTTCGCCCCGCTGTTCGAGGTGATTGAGCGGCCGAACAACTGGGATCGGCAGGTATCGGAGAAGAAGCGCGCGACCGAAGGCGATCGCTCGGAACTCGGCAAGCATCGCTTGGCGTTCTGGACCCATTTCTGCACACGTTATCCCGACCAGGGGACGCCCGGAGCAGCCAGCTCGCGCTGGGCGGCATTGCCCGGCACCGATCTTTTGCTCGTGCAATATCTGTCCCGCAACGGGGTCGGTGTGTTCGTCCGCCCGCCGCGCGGTGGGTCGGATGAGGAGCTCGAAGTCGCGGTGAGGCCGCATTTCGACACACTGGTTTCCGAACTGAATGCAAAGCTGGAAATTGCGTTGGGATCGCGGTTCGACACTGATCCTCACGATGTGGCGAACTGGGACCGTATGGCGGACTGGCTCGACCAGCAGACCAAAGCCTATCAGGCGGCATTCGCGCGCTTGAGGTCGCAATCTGCGACCTCAAAATGGGAGGTCGAGCCATGAGTGTCCCTGTGGCCGCCAACGATGACGTTGGCAAGATTCGGCACTTTCGCGGCATATCCGTGATCGTCGATGCCGATCTCGCGGCCGCATTGAGCATGGACACGAAACGGTTCAACGAACGGGTGAAGAAAAACGCCGACCTGCTCGATGATCGCCATCGGTTCCAGCTCACCAGGGCCGAGTTCGACAACTTGAGGTCGCAGGATCCGACCTCAAGATTGCAGCATGGCGGGCGCAGGTATGAGCCTTGGGTGTTTACCGAGCGCGGGGTTGCCCGCGTGGTCACCTTCATCAACACCCCTCAGGCGCTGCGCGCGGCAGACCTGATCATCGACACGTTCCTGATGGTGCAGAAGCAGATCGCCGCAGGGCAGCGCGAAATCACGGTGACCGATCCGATGCGCTACCATGCCGATCCGGCAATCGTGCAGCAGAGCAACGCCCTGCGCACCCAGATCATGTCGGCGCTCAGTGACTTGGTGAAAATGGTGATCGACATTCGCACCGGCGCGTCGGTCGGCGACACGGCCAAGGACATGACAGCGAGGTTTCTTGAGAATGTCCGCGAGCGCCTACGCGAAAAGGGACTGGAAAACTTGAAGCTCGAAGCCGAAATCCAGCTCGTCCTGCAAGAGGCCGAGAAGGTGGCGCAGGAAGTCGAGGGCAAGAAGCTGGAGAACCTCGAAAAGCGGATCGACCTCGTTCAGAAGCTCTGGCGAATGCAGCAGGAAATGGGTCCGGTTCAGGTGGTTCAGCTGATGCACCAGTTCGATGCGAGCCTCCGCATCGACGCAGCCCAACCGGCCCGACTGCCGCCGCCTGCCGCGGCGGGACATGTCGATGGGGATGTCGACTGATGGCCCGCAAGCCCGGCACCCCCAAATCGGTCGATGCGCTGAAGCATGATGCCGCCACGCGCCGCAATATCCCGACGGCGGAGATGGAAAGCTTTTTCCGGCGGGAGGAAGATTCAGCCCCGCTACCCCCCAAACATTATCCCCGCGCCCGGCCGCTCGCGCCGGGCACTACCCGCACCGAGGAGGAGCCGAGCGTGCCCGAGATCATCTGGAACGGGGCACGGATCACGATCACCGATGCCCAGGCCACCGAGCTTGCCGAGACCGGCACACTCACCCTGTCCGACGCGCAGCTCGTCTGGCGCGGCAAGGATCGACAGGACTGGTCCGATCTCGTCGTCAACGTGCCGCCGCTTTACATTCAGGAGAAGATCCACCCCAAGGCGATCATCGACGACCTGAAACGCCGCACAGCCGAGCGGCGCGAGGCGACCACCGACGCGCCCGACCTGTTCGCAGATTTCAATGGCATCGAGCCCGATCAGCGCGCCGAATTCTACCAGCACGATCAGCATTGGTCGAACCGCATGATCCTGGGCGACAGCCTACAGGTGATGGCCAGCCTGTCCGAGCGCGAGAGCCTGAAGGGCAAGGTTCAGTGCATTTATTTCGACCCGCCCTATGGCATCAAGTTCAACTCGAACTGGCAGGTCAGCACCCAATCGCGCGACGTGAAGGACGGCAAGCAGGCCGACATCAGCCGAGAGCCCGAGCAGGTGAAGGCGTTCCGCGACACCTGGAAGGACGGCATTCATAGCTACCTGACCTATCTGCGCGATCGCCTGACCGTCATGCGCGACCTGCTGACCGAGAGTGGATCGATCTTCGTGCAGATCGGCGACGAAAATGTGCATAGAGTTCGGACAGTAACGGATGAAGTTTTCGGCACCGATAATTTCGTCGCGAATATTGTGTTTAAGAAGACGGGTTCGATGTCCGGAGACTTCATTTCCGGAATTACGGATAATATTCTTTGGTATTGTAAGTATAAGAAGGTTGGTAAATTTCGCCGACTTTTGACCAATCGAAGCGATGCGGCAGTTGATTCCGGTTTTGGAAATATTGAATTGCCTGACGGCGTCTGTCGCGGAATTTCAAAAAAAGAACTTCGAGGAGAGGTTGATTTCCCTGACGGTCGCCGGTTTCAAATGTCCCCAATGATGTCTGATGGGGCGTCAAAAGAGGATCAGGCGTTCTCTTTCAACGGAATAATTTGTAGGCCAAGCAAAGGAAACCACTGGAAAGTATCTCTTCAATCGATGCCTAGAGTAGGTATTTCTGGCCGGCTTTATTTGGCGGGTAAAACGCTTACTTTCAAAAAATATCTCGATGAGAGCTCCTATACTCCGCTTACCCCGATCTGGCTCGACACAATGGAAAGCACGTTCGCGGTCGAACGGGTGTATGTAGTTCAAACAAGTTCGAAGGCCATCGAGCGTTGCATTCAAATGGTCACAGATCCCGGCGATCTCGTGCTCGACCCGACATGCGGCTCGGGAACTACTGCTATCGTTGCCGAGCAATGGGGCCGACGCTGGATCACGATAGACACCAGCCGCGTTGCGCTAGCGCTCGCCCGCACGCGGTTGATGGCGGCGCGCTATCCTTGGTATCTGCTCGCCGACAGCCGCGAGGGTCGCACTAAGGAAGCCGTGCTCACCCAAAGGGTGCCGCCCGAAACGCCGACCCACGACGATATCCGGCAAGGCTTCGTCTATGAGCGGGTGCCGCACATCACGCTCAAATCGATCGCCAACAACCCGCTGATCGACGACATCTGGGAGAAGTGGCAGGCGATGCTGGAACCGCTGCGCGCCGAGCTCAACGCCGCGGCCAGCGCAGACTGGGATGAATGGCAGATTCCGCGACAGCTGTCAGCCACCGCCCCGCCCAGCGCCACCGAGCCGCATACAAAATGGTGGGAAGCGCGCATCGCTCGGCAGCGTGAGATCGACGCCAGCATCGTCGCTCGCGCAGATGTCGAGTACCTTTACGATAAGCCCTACACCGATCCCGCTCGCGTCCGCGTCGCCGGGCCGTTCACGGTCGAAAGCCTGTCGCCGCACCGCGTCCTTCCGGCAAGCGAGCAGGAATTGATCGAAACGATCGACGCTGCCGACGGCAACCGCTCTGCCTCCGACGCTGATCTCGCCGGCACCGACTTCGCCGGGATCGTCATCGAATATCTCAAGGCAGAGGGCGTCAAGCAGCAGGCTAAAGGCGACCGCATCACCTTCGAGAGCATCGCGCCCTGGCCTGGCAATTTCATCGGCGCCGCCGCGACGTTCATCGAGGGCGAGGATGGACCCGAGCGCCGCGCCGCAATCCTGATTGGTCCTGAATACGGCACCGTAGGTCGGCAGGACCTGGTCGCTGCCGCGCGCGAGGCGGTGGACAACCGCTTCGACGTGCTGATCGCCTGCGCCTTCAACTTCGACGCCCATTCATCCGAGCTCGACAAGCTCGGCAGCCTCACCATCCTGAAGGCGCGGATCAACCCCGACATGCATATGTCAGAGGAACTCAAGAACACCGGCCGCGGCAACATGTTCGTCGTCTTTGGCGAGCCCGACGTCGACGTCATCGACGACGGCGGCACGACGATCCGCGTCAAGGTGAACGGCGTCGATGTGTTCGATCCCAACACCGGCGACATCCGCTCCAGCGACACGAAGGGCATCGCCGCCTGGTTCATCGACACCGATTACAACGAAGAGAGCTTCTTCGTCCGGCACGCCTATTTCCTGGGGGCGAACGACCCTTACAAAAGCCTCAAGACCGCGCTGCAGGCCGAGATCGACGAGGACGCCTGGGCGACGCTGTATGCGGACACATCAAGGCCATTCGACCGGCCGGCGGGCGGAAAAATCGCGGTGAAGGTCATCAATCACTTCGGCGATGAGGTGATGAAAGTGTTTGGGGTTTAGATGGGTAAAGGCTCCTATCTTGGCGGCTCGTCGGTCATTAGCTTTGCCGGCGCGTTCACGGGCGCGTCACCAAACAAGCTCACGCAGGCCACTAATGTGGACGCCCATTTGTCTCAGAAAGAAAAACGCGACCGAGCTCGAACCCTCGCCACGGGCGAGAAAAAGAAGCTCCAGATTTCCAACGCTGAAAAGAAGGCGGCGAAACGGGCACGCGAGAAATACAAACAGGCTGACAAAACGGTCGTCGTCGAACACAGGCGTGGTGGAGAGATCGTAGCTACGCGAACGATCAAGCAATCATGAACTTCCTCATCGCCGACACCTTCACCGCCGCATTCAGCCGCTTGTCCTCCCCGGATCAGAAGGCGGTCAAGGCGAGCGTGTTCGATCTGCAAATGGACCCGAGCGGCAACGGCCTTCAACTCCACCGCATCGACAAGAGCAAGGATCCGAACTTCTGGTCGGCGAGGGTCAATCGCGACGTGCGACTGATCGTCCACAGGACCGGCGAGTCGATGCTGGTCGCCTATGTCGATCATCACGACGATGCCTATGCTTGGGCAGAGAGGCGGCGAATCGAGGCACATCCGCGCACCGGTGCGGTCCAGATCGTCGAAGTGCGTGAGCGGGTGGAGGAGATCGCCCGCCCCGAATCGTTCGACTTCATCTATCCTGATGCCAACCCGGCCCCGGCTCAAACATCCCCCGCGCTGTTCGCGGCACTGGACGACGATGCGCTGCTGTCGATCGGCGTTCCTGCCGATTGGCTGGCCGATGTGCGTGCGGCGACCGAGGATGGTTTCTTCGCGCTTGCCGAGCACCTCCCCGCCGAGGCGTCCGAGGCGCTATTGGAATACGCCGCGACCGGCGCGCTACCGCTGCCCGCAGCAGTGCCGGCCACGGCAGACCCCTTCACGCATCCCGATGTGCTGCGTCGTATCCGGCCGATCGCTGACCATGACGAGCTCGAGCAGGCGCTGGCCTTTCCCTGGGAAAAGTGGGGCGTATTCCTCCACCCGTCTCAGCGTGATCTGGCCGACCGCAGCTTTGCCGGGCCCGCCCGCGTCGCTGGATCGGCGGGCACTGGCAAGACGATCGTCGCGATCCACCGGGCTGTGCGGTTGGCTCGCGAGAACCCCGATGCACGCATCCTGCTCGCGAGCTTCTCCCAGCCGCTTGCCAATGCCATGGCGAAGAAGCTGTTGGTGCTTGCGCCGGAAACGGGCGCCATCGTGCCACGAATTACGACCGCGTCGTTCCGCGACATCGCCGAGCAGATGTATCAGCTCGAGCATCGTGTCCGACCGCGTATCATTGCGGATATGGTGCTGCGCGATCGCTTGGGGGAGGCAGCGAAAGCAGTGCAACTCAAGGGCTTTTCGGACCGCTTCCTCCTTTCAGAATGGACGAACGTCATTGACGCGTGGGGGATTCCGACCTTCGACGCCTATGCGACTGTCCAACGTATGGGGCGCAAGAGCCGGCTCGGCCCGAACCAGCGCGAACGGCTATGGCCCGTGTTTGAGGCAGTGCGGTCGGCGCTAGTCGCGGAGCGATACACGACTTGGGCGCAAGTGTTCACCGAGCTGGCGGAGGTCCTGGCAGATCGACCGCACAAGCCATTCGACCATATCATCCTCGATGAGGCGCAGGATCTGGCACCGGCTGAGCTGCGCTTCTTCGCCGCCTTGGCACCCGCCGGGTCAGACGCGCTTTTCCTCGCTGGGGACATGGGCCAACGGATTTTCCAGCATCCCTTTTCGTGGTCGAGCCTGGGGGTGGACGTTCGGGGTCGGTCGCACACGCTCAAGGTGTGCTACCGCACCTCACAGCAGATCCGGGAGGCAGCCGACCACTTGTTGCCCGCCGTGCTGCGCGATGTCGATGGTATCGCGGATGAGCGGCGCGGCATTGTTTCGGTCTTCGACGGGCCAGCGCCGTTGGTTGAGAGCTTCGCTTCGGTGGAAGCCGAGCAGGACGCAGTGCGAGCGGCGGTGCGCGGATGGCTGGCTGACGGCATTGCAGCGCACGAGATCGGCATCTTCGTTAGAACGCCCGAACTCGTCACACGAGCACGTGCTGCAATGAGCGATCTGGAAGCTGCCGAACAATTGACGACGGTGCCGATGCATCTTGCGAAGGGATTGGAATTCAGGGCCGTCGTCGTCATGGCTTGCGACGAAGGCATCCTCCCCCTCGATGAGCGTGTCGCCGATGCCGCTGACGAGGCTGAGCTCGACGAGATATACGAGACCGAGCGACGCTTGCTCTACGTCGCTTGCACGCGTGCCCGCGAGCACCTTCTGCTCACCGGCGTGCGGCCAGCATCAGAGTATCTTGAAGATTTTCGTGGCATGTAAGCGCCAAGTTTCTGGCGGTGATCGTCCTTCGGCGATTGGCCTTAGCGCAGTCCGCGTATTGCTCCGCGCTGCTTGTTCTGGTAGTCATTTCTGGTCGATTGGCACATTCGAGTCAGACACCATGTCGGCTTTTGGCTTGCTGTGTCTTTTTGGTTTGTGCCTGTCGGCGTGCAGACGCCGGACGGTGGCCGACGCCTGCACGCTCAAATCAATCGGTCACCATATGTGCCGATTGAAACAATCTACCGGCTCGTGCATCGGCTTGATCAACGGGTGTATTGCCGTGAGCATGAGAATCTCGGCATCGAGATCCTTGGCCTCGACGTCGGTCCACCACACCCGGGCCTTCGCGTCCCATTTGTAGCCCGCCTCCTTGAGATCAGCGCGGCAGCCGAACGGCGCCCCAGCGGCGCGGACACGGTGGGTGATCCTGAAAGCGCCATCGACAAGGTTGGCGGCGACCGTGCGGCCGTCACGGGCTTGCGTGGCCAACAGGATCGCCAACGCCCAGGCGTCTGGTGCCGCGCGATGGCCCCCCCCGTAGAAAAAGCCTTTGGCTGCCAGCAATGCCGACTGCGACCGCTCGGCATGGCCTTGGGCATGCCAATCCAGATCCTTCTGCGCGCAGATCCATGGTTTCGTCAGCCATGGAAAGCGTACGCGCCAGAAGCGAGCATCGAAAACCGCATTGAAAGCGACGATCGCATCGACGTCGGCGAGCTGTTCCCGCAGGCCGTCGTCGTCGAAGCCCTGACCGGCCAGCATTGCGTCGTCGAGCCCGGTGATCGTGACGATCTCGGGGCGCAGCGGCGTGCCGGGGTCTTCCAGGCCGTCGATTGGGCCAGCGATATCACAAATCTGGCCATCGGCATCGAGCGCCATCTTCACCATTGCGAACTCGATCATCTTGTCGCCGTCACCAAGACCGGTCGTCTCGCTGTCGATGACCGCCAGCTGGATGGATCGCCCTTGCGCAGGCGTCGGCGCCACCCATAGCTCGTGGAGGTGCGGCACGCGCCGCAGGACGCGAAAGTCGCTTGATTGTTCGAGCTCACGCGCGCGCATTTCGAGGGCGGGATCGCCCTCGAATTCATAGAACTTCATGATGTTTCCTTTCAGGCTGCCACGACGGGCAGGGCTCAGGGGATCAGGCAGCGAGCCGGTCGTAACTGGACCGTGCCTCGGCAAGGGCTGCAGCGCGCAGACGATCGCGATAGGCGGCGAAATCGCTGGCGAACGGGCGATGCGTCATCTTGACCGCATAGCTGGCGATGCGGTCGCACATGGGGACAGTGCAGGACGGCATCGTGAGCCCAAGGTGGTGAGCCAGCACCAAGGCGGTGGTCAGAACGTCCGCCTCAGCCGTTGCCTTCACAAGCGACCACTTGCCTGCCTCGATATAGCCAGCCACTGCCGTCGGCGCGCCGACTGGCTTGACCGGGATGTCCATGGCGGCCGCCATCTCGGCCAGATGGACCCGCGCCGCGCCATGCGCCATCGCCAACATGAGATCGGTGTGGCACCGGCCCCGCATGTCGAAGGGCCGCGCGAACGGCTGCAGGCATTCTGGCAGCGTGATGCCATGCCTCGCCGCGGCCAGCAGGATTTGGGGGATATCGGTTGCAGCACCGCCCCAGGACACGAGGACCAACTGCACGACGCTGGAGACGTCAGCGAAAAAGCCGCGCAACATCTCGCCTTCGGTTTGCTCAGGGCTGCCGGCCGTCCGCATCGTCACAGGCGTGGGGATACCGTCCCCATCCGGCGCCAGGGTCATCCAGCTGATCGCCACAGGCCGACGGAAGGGCCAGCGCGGCGTAGCTCGGGGATCGCGGTCGGACAGATCCGGTGCGTCCGGCTCGGTGCGCTCGGCCGCGAGATAGCGGCCGTGCGCTTCGTGATCGACACGGTATTCGACGTCGAAGATGATGAACGTGGTCATGGCATTCTTTCCGATGCCGGAACCGGCCGGCGCCGGAGAAGTTCGGGCTTTTTTTCATTCACCCAAACTTCTCGCCAGAGCGTCAGCGAAGGTCACAGCGCCGCCGAAGGCTGGCGCAACCAGAGGACCGCAGGGCGGTCCGATCCGAGCCACGCAGGGGCGACACGCAGGACGACGACGTCGGCCTGCCGGCGGCCGGGACGGCCGGGCCTCCTGGAGCGAAGCGGAAGGGGCAGTAGTTGTGGGCTTAGCCCACAACTACGGTATTGCGCCTGAGCTAACAACGCGGGGCACCCGCGTTGTTAGCGGTATTGCGCCTGTAAAAAAGGGGGCCTGTAGGCACCCTTTATAGGCTGAATCGGCGCGATTGAGCCGGTGCGCCGATTTTTCATTGACGGATAAATCGAAGTCGGGAGTCTGAAGCCTGTTGCGATGCCAGTCAACACCGTGTATTTGAATCGAAGGGAAATGGAATCGATTTATCCGGGGTGACGATCTGCTTCGGACAGATCGAGCATGGGAAGTGGAAGTGAATTATGGGGAAGAACGCCACTTCATGGGTGCGAGGCAGAGGTAGGCCAAACAAAAGCCAAGGGATTCTTGCAAAAATGGTCGTCGCCCATGCCCCTGAGTTGGCAGGCCAAGCCCTGTTCGAGTCGGTAGACGGCCAGGCACTCCCGATCGAGGAGGAGGGGATCGGAGGCAAGCTCGACCGGATTTCCCGGATAATTAGCCGGGAACTTGGGAATGCGGTCTCCGGAGGCAAATCTGTCCTGGATTCGGAGGAGTCGAGCGAAGGTGACGACGACGGCCTCGAAGAGGCGTTCGCAGGCCTCCGGACGATGCTCAACAGCAAATCCCCGGAAAATGCGTTTTCATTCGCAGATAGCGCAGTATATGCGAATGACCGGGTTATTGCGACGCTCGTGCGCCATCTGGTCGAGCATGTGGTTATCGACCACGAGCTGCGGGCGATGGCCAACGATGCGAGGCGTCGCGCTGCTGATGAGCTCCGCAACATCCCGACGGCCATGGTCGATTTCGTCAACCGCCTGATGGCGTCAGGTGTGCTGGTAGACGACGTCCGGAACATGCCGAAGGCACGGCTTGCTTTGGTGGTGTCGGCGATCAAGGAGATGGGGCACCAGGAAGCGTTGGACGCGGTCCCCGATGCCCTCCCTCCATCGACATGGTCTGAAGCAGGGGATGGCTCGCCGACTGTCCCGCCAGACGAGGACGAGGGCGGCTTGGTCCAGCCGTCAGAAGGTTCGACGGATACTTCGCTGGCCATGACGACCGTCGCACTCGGCGGCATCTGGGGCGACATTGACGTGTCGCACACTGGGTATCGGATCGAGGAGCGCCTGATGAGTTCTGACGAGGACCTGGCGGTGACGCGGATGCAGCTTCCGCCTGATCGGTCGATGATGGCGCTAGCGCCACCGACAGGGATAGAAATGTCGTTTGCAGAGGGAGCGGAATCGGATCGGAATGGCTTGCTAGCTCAGCGTTTCCTGGACAAATACTGCACTCGGATGAAGGTGGGTATGACCGAGCAGGAGCGTCGACTGTGGCTTTTCCTGCTGTTCGAGGAGAGTACGCCGACGGTCGAGCTCCAAATGGGCCGGAATGGGTTCTTCGATGGTGTGATGATGCCAGGTCCGGAGGGTTCGTCGATAGTCCGCAGGCTGGTGGCGATCGATAGAAGCAAGTTGGACGATGCGCTTGACGCACGCGCGCTGGCAGAACCCGCGGTGCACGGGCGGTAGAAGTGGGTCTTCTTGAGCGACGAGCATCATCGCTCTCCGGCTATTGGGGACATGGTCATGTCGGCCGCGTCGCCTAGGCTCACGCGGCCGGTTCGAGCGTGACCGCCAGCACGGGGGGCGCAGCGTCAATGTGCCCGACGTTGTCGGCCTGGTTGACGTTGGCGAGCGGATGGTCTATACTGAAACTTGTTTGCGATCCGAATCATCGCCAGGCTGACACCGGCCTGCGCGAAGGCAATCTCGTGCGCGGTGCCGCGCCTACCAAAAAACCCCAATGTTAGGTGCAAAAAGGGGCTGTGGGACGGATTTGCGATTCAAAAACTCACCCATCAATCTAACATTGGGTTGCCGTAATGGTCAAAAATGGCTATATTGCGTGCTTTCCGGCGCTAAGGTCGGCACAGCGCGTATTTGAATGTTAGATAACATGTTAGATGAAGAGCAGTGGCATGGCGACGCCGGTTCAGAAGTCCGTCGGTGCATCAGCGTCCTCAGAAGGGCTGAGTATACGGTCGAACAGGTCAGTCGCGACCTGCATATCGCGGAAGCGGAGCGGGAGACGGCCAGACGAGATCTTGACGTCGCAAAGCGGGTCTATTTCGCCGGCCAGCGAGATAAGAGTCGCATTCATGCACCCCAGGTCACTCCACAGAAGCGGGCATGGCTGAAGGAGTTGGGCAGGCATGACGGGTTTGGCACGGCCGAGATGCGCTCTGCGGCGGCTTCGGTCGGTTGGGATCCGACCGACGGAGCGTTGCGCGGATTGGTATCGGCCTACCGGAAGGCAGGCTTCTTCATGAACGTCGGTCGCGGTTTCATGCGGTTTGATCGGCACTGTATCGCGAAGGCGTTGGGCGATGTCTTCGACGACGAGGTTGACCGCGATTCACAGCAAGCTGGGGTCGGTGTCACCGGTGACGATCCCTCGCCGGATACGGCTGATACAACGGATCTTCCCGACCTGTCAGGCATTCCGCCAGCGACAGCTCGCCGAAATGACGATTTCGATTATCGCGATGACGACTATGAGTAGTGCCCTCCTTACAGGCCCTAGGGTCGCGACAGTCGGCCAAGGGGTTTGCGCCGATGCGGCATGCCGGCCGATGGCGCCGACTGCCCCAGCCGCACGCCCAGTCATGGTCTGATTTCGGTGTGGATTGGCATTTCGCTGCCGTTTGCGCTCGCCGCGTCGAACGGCCGCAATTGTCAGGAAGAGACATTTGCGCATTCGCATGCCCGATGTCTTGCAGACGGCAAAACTTGAGCCGGTAGCAGACCGGCAGCTCACTTCGATGACGAACGAGATAGCTGTCCCTCTCTGCCAGGCCAAAGCTAGGTAGCTCCGCGGATCGTCGTCGGATATGTTTCCCGCAATTCGGCTTTGGGGGCGGGGCGGGAGCACGGAATGACCTTCGACGAATATCAGAGCGGAGGGATGGTCCTTTACGCCGAGTTTGCTGAGGCGGTAGCGGCGATCCTCGAAGCCGCGATCGCCGAGCAATGCGACCTTCGCCTGCAGAACATTCAGCGCCGGGCGAAGGAGCCGGTGTCGCTCGAGGCGAAGCTCGCCCGGGGCGGGGCAACCGCCGACACACCGATCGGCGACGTCGCCAAGGACGTCTCGGGCTGCCGCGTGATCTTCTACACCAACGGCGACGTCCAGCGGTTCGGACACAGCGGCATCCTGCGCGACAACTTCGACGTCGATTACGATCGCTCCAAGATGCACTACCCCGAGAGCAAAGAGGAGGGCGCCGAGTTCTTCATATCGGAGAACTGGGTGGTGAAGCTGAGCGAGAAGCGCTGCGCGCTTCCCGAATACCGCCGCTTTACCGGACTGCGCTGTGAAATCCAGGTCCAGACGATCCTTGACCACGCCTGGGCCGAGATGGCGCACGACACCATCTACAAGCCGATGACCGACGTGGGGTTCGGGGCCGCGAAGATCGAGGCGATGCGCAAGCGGTTGCGCAAGGTGATGCAGGAGCACCTCCAACCGGCTGGCTACGCCTTCGACAAGATCGCGAGCGACTATGCCCGCCTGCGGGACGGCAAGGAGATGTTCGACGGAGACGCCCTCGCGGCGATCCGCGCCTGCGAGGATCGCAACAGCCTCGAGGAGACGGTCGAGCGCTACTCGAACTTCGTGCTGCCCCACTTCGACGACTATGCCGCCGCCGCGCCCGACATCATCGACGCGATGTCCGACGCGGCGATGCGCGCGCCCGGGATGCCCGAGGTGCCGCTCAATTACTTCAACCGCGAGTACCCCGGCACCGAGAGCCACGCGGTCATCGTCAAGATCTGCCGGATCCTGCAAAGCGGGTATCTGCTCTATGCGGCGCCCGAGCGGATGTTCGACGCCGTGATCGCCATGCGCCGCGCTGTCGTCACGGACGACGAGCGCAAGCCTATCGACGATCTCGCCCGGCGGTTCGCCCAGTATGAGCTCCATGCCTGGAAACGGGTCGGGCCGGCGATCCAGCGGCTGATCGTCGACAGGTTCGCCGGGATGGACGACGCGCCACTGCTCGATGCCGCCGCAAACGCCACCATCATGCTAAAGGAAACCCTCTCGAGCACGGTGACCGGCACCAGCTGGAAGGCCGACGCGATGCTGCTCCACAATGGATCGGTCGTCGTCACCGGTGCGCTGAAGCAGATCCGCCGCGACGCGCTGGGGCAGCTCGAGCGCCTGCACGTGCTTCTCGCCAACGACAGGCTGAAGGGCAATGTGCGCCATGCCATGCTCGCTGCGGGCAGCACGCCGAACAACGCCGGCTACACCGATCAGCTGGGCGAAGTCATCATGGACGACCTCGCGCAGGTCATGGGGTTCTTCGCCGGGGTGATCCCCGGCCTCGGGCTCGAGGCGAGGCGTCATCTCGAGGTCGCCGTCCATCAGCGATACTACGCCTACCACGCGCTGCCGCCCGCCATGGCCGGGAACGCCGCGCTGGCGGCGGCGCAGGGGCGGCTGCTCGAGGCGTTCGCTGCCGTGCGTGCCGCGCTCGACGCCGATCCCGAACTGGGCCGCTACCGGTTACTCGTCGGTTACGACAGCGTCACCGCGAGCATGTGGGCGAAGCCGGGCTTCGACTACGAGGCGAGGAAGGAAGAGCAGTCCGCAGGCATCGACGCGCTGATCGCGGAAGTCACTGCCGACACATTGGACGAGTGGCTCGCGCGGCTCGAGCGCTTCGTCGAGACGCGCAGCAGCGACGGGGCGACGTTCGTGGGACTCCAGGACTTCATCAAGCGGCTCGCGACGAAGCAGCCCGACATCCTGCTGTCGTGGTTGCCCCGGCTCAGCGACCGCCTCGCCGCATGGCTGCCCGGCATGCTTCACGGGCTCTGGGAAGCCGGGCGCGGTCCGGATATAGACCGGCTGGTCGAAGGCTGGATCGGCGAGGACCGGCACCTGTCCTCGATTGCCTACTATCTGCAGTTCGCCGAGGCGTTCCGGTTCGACCTGCTGGCCACAATTACCGGCAAGGGGCTGGCCGCAGCGGACGACGCGATCCTGCACAACGCCGCCATCGCTGCGGCCCGTCAGTCGGCGAAGCATCCGTCGGGCCTGTTCGACGAGATCTACCTTCCGGCCGCGCGGTCCTTGGCGTCGCGCGGCGTCTTCAGCTGGACCGGCGGCATGTTCAACTGGGACCAGGTCGCGCTGCTCAAGGGACTCTCCCCCGAGCAGGTCGACCCGCTGCTCGGGCTGATGACCGACGTGCCGCGGCTAGGCAGCGACGGCGAGGCAATGCTCGCCGTCATCGCGGCGGAACACGTCCAGGCCGTCATCGACCTGATCGGCCGGCGCTTCCAGCACGACAGCAAGAGTGGGGACGTCAGATACGAGGACCTGCCGCACGGCCTCTACTACCTGCGCGCGCCGCTCGCGGCAGCCCCGGGCGAGATCGTGGCGGCGGCGAGGGCGTGGTTCGACGCCAATCCGGCGTTCTCGCAGTTCCACGGCGGCCGGCTCATCGCCGAGCTCTTCCCCGCACTGGAGCACCCGCTCTATGCGCTGCTCTACAGCCAACTCGAACAGGGGCGCGAGGGCATCGACTTCGTGCTCTCGGTGCTGAGGGCCTACGAGGGCGAGAAGTTCCTGCATCCGCTGCTGCGCGCCATCGTCGGCTTCCTGCCCGCAGACGACGAGCTGCTGAACATCGTCGACGTCGTCATCGACTCGAGCGGCGTTCTCGTCGGCGAATATGGCAGGGTCGAAGCGCAGGAGGCGCGGAAGGCCCTGGTCGCCGAATGGGAGGCCGACGAGAACCAGGCCGTTCGCGACTTCGCTGCGCGCTTCATCCGGTCGGCGGACAACCAGATGGCGATGGAGCGCCGCCGCGCCGACCGGACCATCGCGCTGCGCAACATCGAGTTTGACGGTTCCTAGCGAACAAGTCGCTGAAGCAATTCAGCCCAGCGAACTCAGATGCGGCCAAGGTCAGGGCCGCCCGCAAGAACCCAGGCTAACGACTGCTTTTTGGGTTAAGGCTATCTCAGCCCCATGGACTTCGAGAAGCAGGCTAACGTAGCCTCGCTTGGTCCCCGCAAAACTGGGTGCAGCTCAACCTGAATGTGCTATTCCAGTCAGCGAGGCGGCACTGACGACGAACGCAGAACAGGACAGAACTTGCAGCTGTTTAAGGTCATACAAGTCGGAGACGTCCATTACACGGACAAGGAGAACACAGCGTCCCCAGTGGATAACAAGGACCCCGGATTCCCGAAGACCCTGTCGGCCTCTATCGGGATGCCGCCCCTCCAGTCGATCTACCGGGCACTCGCGAAGAGCGTTGAGGAGGAGCGGCCTCAGCTCGTAGCCTTCATGGGCGACTTCACCAATCGGGGTGACCAGACCGGCCTCGACGAATGCCTGAGTTACCTGCGCAATCTCTTCCCGACTGACTGGTCCAGTGGCTCGGCACCGGACTGCCAGCTGCTGATCGGCAACCACGACGTCGACCGCCGAAAAGATCCCGAGACCGACCAGCGCTTCGACGACATCAATGCTTCGATCACCGGCGCGGGCTTCCCAGCCGCGAGCGTGCTCAACCCGGAGGTGCGGGTGTTCGGAGGGACCTCGCCCGCAGAGCTTCGCGTATACGGCGTCAACAGTTGCCGGGGCTGCGGCCAGATCCGCCTGCTTGGCGGCATCCTCGCAAAGCAGGCGGGTCCAGAGATTGAGCGCATCCTCCGCGATGGCGGCAGCGAGGCTGAACTAAATGAGATCTACGAGGGGATCGACACTCCGGCGATCGACGATGAGACAATGCGGCTCCTCCGGGAATCGATCTCGGCTCTGCCCGAGACGGCGATGCCGGTCGTCTGCGCGCACCACAACATCCTACCGCAGACTACTCCCCGCATCGCGCCTTACTCTGAACTCATCAACGCCGGTTCAGTCCGATCGGCGCTCTTGACCCTCAAGCGGCCAGTGATTTTCCTGCATGGCCACCTCCACGACGATCCGGTCGAGGTTGTGCGGTCGCCGAGCCATCCGGGCGGCGCAATCATCTCGATCTCCGCGCCGCTGCTGCGGGACGGCTTCAACGTCGTCAAGATCGCCTTCAACGAGGACGGCGTGCCGCTCGGCTGCCAAGTGGGCCGTCACCGGCGCAGCGGCAGCCATGTCGAGCGACTGACGTCGCAGTCGGTTCCGATTTGGGATGCTCGGGAGGGCCTCAACATGGTGAGCGCGAACGGCCGGGAGCTAATGCGGAAAATCGAGCCCGATCAAGTGAAGTATTCCGCCGAACTCTCGATCAGCACCGGCTGGGAGGCAGCCATGCTGCACGGTGTCATCGACGAACTCCGGTGGCTCGGGCTAGTCCACGTCCAGAACCCCGACAGGCCAAGCGCGCACTGGCGCATCTCGAGGGCGGTATGACCGAGATCAGGAACCCTTTCCGACCCACCCGCTTTGAGCACGAGCAGCATCCGTTGATCTGGATCTCGCCCGACGTGAGTAAGCTGGAAGGGACGAAGTCGGCCTACGTCGCCGGGACGCGCGGTAGCGGCAAGACCAGCCTGTTAAAGGCGGTGAACTGGAGAGAGCGGCTTCACAATCCCACGGTCCGCGATCAACTGGGGTCTGATGCGCCGGACTACCTGGCGGTCTACTTCCGGCTGCCCGACTACCTCGCGAGCGCAATAGGCCTCATCGACTGGTCAACGGCCTTCCCCGAGAGCCCAAGCGCCGAAGCGGTTGGGCATACTCTGTTTTCGCAGCTCATAGAATTCGTCGCCGCTCAGCTGATTTGCGAGGCGCTAGCATCGCTGCGCGCCGCCGGCCGCTTCCCCTACCCGTTCGAGCAGGAGGAACAGACCGTTCGCGGCCTAATGTCGCGATACCCGTCGCTCGACGTCAGGCGGACGGGGGTCTGCCGCAGCCTGGATGACTTGTCTGAACTTTTTCGCGAAGCCCACCAGCGCCTCAACGTGCTGATGACGCGAGGCATGCTGCGCCAGGCGCTGGACCATACCCTGCCGGTGCAGCCGGGTTTCTTCATTAACGACTTGGCTTCTGCGCTCAGATCGCTTGCCTGCTCGACCGACGGCGTCTGCTCGGCTGACTTCCACGTGAAAATCTGCATCGACGACTGCGAGACGCTCCGACCGCTCCAGCAGCGCTTCCTCAACACGATGGTCCGTAACTCGAGCCATCCACTGTTCTGGGTGATCAGCTTCGTGTCGGTCGACTACGACTCGACCAACACTATCCAGCACAACCAGACACTCAGCGACGCCGACCGCGCGCAACTCCACCTAGACGAGATCGACGGTAAGCACTTCTACCGGCTTTGCGAGAACGTCTCCCGACTTCGCATATACTATTCAGACATTAGCGGAGACCGTCCCCCGCCGGACCGGCTGCCGGCGAGATACTGCAATCTGCGCGACCTCCTCGGAAGCCTTAACGTGGACCAGGCGCTGTTGGAGGCGGCGCGGAACTCGCTCTCCTCGGACCTCGCTGCATTGGTTGAGAAGAGCCGGCGTTCGAGCTCCGCAACGCGCCGAAAGGCGCCGCCGATTTATGAGACCTACGTGCTCGAGAAGCTGGGCGAGCGACTGCGCGACACCCGGGACGAGAACGTGGATGCCTACATGCGCAGGAAGCAGTTCGCCGCGCTTCTTGCGATCTACTCCGAATTCCGGCTCAGCCGCATCCCCTACGTCGGCGCCCAGACGATCACCAACATGGGCGACACTTGCATACGCGACTATCTCGAGATTATGGGGGCGATCTTTGAACAGGCTGTCGCGCGCGGCGAGATCCGTTCAATCGCCGACCTTCAGCGAAGGGAGGAGCCGCTCTCGGCGGACACCCAGCTCGAGGGTGTCCGAGTGTCGAGCAAGGCCAAATACGACGGCATCCGCAATAACTTCGAACGCGACGGAGCCGAGGCCGAACGGGCGATGGAGTTCATCGGCAAGCTCACCGCGAGGTTGCAGTCGAACCATGCCTCGACCTCCACCCTCTCCACACCCGAGCGGGGCAACTTCCACTTCGATTTGGACACGCTCGGTCGGGGCCGCATGTCCACGCCGGACAGGAAGGCGTTCATCCTGCGTCTGCTCAGGCGATGCGAGGCGGACGGGCTGCTGCGCCCCCCGCGCCAGGGGCAGATTGGCGAAGGGCGTGAAGAGCCGGAACTGACCTTCCACTTGCACCGCCGCTTCGCCTCCTACTTCGGCTTCTCTCACCGTGGACCCTACGGGATCCTGCAGATGCCGATGGAGGAGTTCGCCGAGGTGTGCGACGCGGGATCCGATGTCCAGGTCGACGAGGCGGTGAGTCGGGCGTACGCCCGCATTCTGCGCGAGTCGCCGGACGAGCATCCGAGACTCCTCTGATGGTTAGCAACGCAACCTCGGCGGGGATGAATGACGTGATTTGGCGACGCGGACACGTCGAAATGCGGCAGGAGCGGCGCATCAGCGAAAGGATGGAGGCTGCGGGCGACCTGCTGGTTCTCACCTCGAGCTGGGAGCGAAGATGCATCGAGGTCGCCCGAGTGATGCACGGCCGCTACGCCGTGGCCACCGTGATAACTTTCGCCGAGGAAGGAACATCTGGACGCCGGGCTGATCACGACGCCGAACTGTGGCGCCTTGCGACCGAACATGCCGTGAGCGTAGCCGATCTCGGCCGTCAGTCCGTGTCGGATGTCGAGAGCTGGCGCGACGCAATCGCCGAGCTCGTCGCCCGAACGCGGATCGAGCTGGGAAGGCCGCTCGACATGGTCGTCGACGTTAGCTGCCTCCCAAAATACTATATGTTGACGCTTATGGGTTACTGCGTGTCGTCCGGATCGGTTCGGTCCTTACGGCTCCTGTATGCCGAGGGGCGCTACGCGCCTTCCGACGGGAACACGTCTCTCTCTCCGGACCATGCGTTCACCGAGGGGGCGTGGCGCTCGCTGCCGGTGCCCTACCTCGAGGGGCGGCTGTCACCCGACAAAAAGGTCGAGGTCATCGCCTCGATCGGCTTCGAGACGTTCCAGGCGAGGAAGCTGATCCGCGTCTACGAGGCCGAACGGCATTGCCTAGTGACGCCCTACCCGGGCTTCTCCCCAGAATACGGTGACCAAAGCGAGAAGGAGGCGAAAGCGCTCGCCACCAACCTCGACCTCGACGAGCGCGAGATCTTGAGGTGCCCGGCCGGGGACGCCGCAGCCGCCGCGGAAATCGTGATCGACGTCCTGGACCGCTGCGATAGGTTCAAAGAGGTCGGCCTCTGCCTCGGCACGAAGCCGCATGCGATAGGCTTCGGCATCGCCGCCTTAATCAGGCCAGACTTCACGCTGGTTTGCCGGATGCCCGACCGATACGTGGAAACCGAAACGCCGGCCACCGGGATCATGTGGTCCTACAAACTGCATGACTTGAGCGTCGCGACATCCCCAACGCACGGCGACGCCGACGCAATGGGACCGAACGCCGCACGAGAAGGCGATGGAAGTCCGGTTCCATCAGCGGCGACGTGACCCGACCTGAGCAAACGCTGGCTTACGGGATCAGTGATTGGCCCGGCGAACGACCGCGATAGGGTGCATTGCCGATGGTCTGCTTCTTCAGCGGCAAACGGCAGCTTATGCCGAGAAACTTCGTTTGGAGAGCGATGCCAAGATGATCATCATCAAATATGATCTCAAACGAGATCAGAATTTGATCGAATGGTTGAGACGCCCGCCGAGCTGCCGGTTGTCGCTTGAACTGCGCACCAACCTGTAGCACACACGATTTCGGACGAACTAAGAATCGCGGATTGCTGCGGGTTTCAGGACAGTCAAAATGTGGAGCAGATTCCCTTCACCCGCTCCACCCCTTGCGCGATAGGGCGTCGATCCGAAACTGATGACGCACCCTTCGCTCTCCTCGCGCGCGGCGCTGCTCGTCGCGATCGAAGGCGGCGATGGCGCGGGCAAGGCGACGGCGGCGGCCAATCTGGTCGCGCTGGCGCAAGCCGCAGGCCTGACGGCGACGGTGCTGTCCTTCCCGCGCTACGGCGATACTGTGGGAGGGCATGTGATCGGCGATTTTCTCGCCGGGCGCCTGCCGCGTGCACTGACGCCGCAAGCCGCCGCCGTGCTGTATGCGCTCGACCGGTTCGAATCGGCGGCGCATCTGGCCTCGCTGGCCGCCACGCATGATCTGGTGGTGCTCGATCGCTACATCGCGTCGAACATCGCCTATCAGGCCGCGAAGGTGCCGCCGGGCGAAGCGCCCGCGCTGATCGACTGGATCGTGCGGTTGGAGACCGGCCAGTTCGGCCTGCCTGCGCCGGGACTGACGATCTATCTCGACACCCCGCTGGAGGTCGCGCGCGACCTGATCCTGCGCAAGCGCCAGCGCAGCTACACCGATCGCAGCTATGACGAGCATGAAGCCGATCTCGCGCTGCAAGCACGCGTGCGGGAAAATTATGCGGCGATGGCGGCGGCCGGCGTGCTGGGCCGCTGGGTGACGGTGCGCACGGTCGCGGACGTCACAGGGGCCAACGGGGCGATGCGGACGCCCGAGGCGATCGCGGCGGAAATTGCGGCGGAAGTGCTGGCGGTGGTGGGGGTGGCGCTGCCCTGACCCGTAATCCTTGCGGCATTACACTCATGCGTCGTAAACCAGATGCCAGTTCACCAAAGCAGACATGGCGATCACGCAAATACCGACTCCGCCGATGGCGGACCACTTTAGACCAGGATGATCCGCGAAGCCAAAGACGTAAAGCAGCGAGATGGCAGTAATCAGGATGACGATTCGAACTTTTGGAATAACTTTCACGGTTCGAGCCATCATCGCTCCATAAACCTTTTCAACTTTCAGAATTTCAGCCTCGTTCGGAGGAGAATAACTGGCTCGAACTTCAATATATTTCTGCAGTCCGATCACAAAGGCTGGAACGAGAACAAGAACAAGGATGACGTCGGTGTTCATATTGATCAACCCTCTCCGATCACCCAGATTTCACCGGACAAATCGATCCCGTAGAAACCGCAAATGATTGACCACTCGAATGCAGAGCGTCTTGCGCTTTCTGTTTCCGATTCCACCTTTTCACAAATCGGCCATTTGCCCTCCGCCCCCAGTCAAAAGCAGCGCCGCCAACTTTGCGCGCGATCCTACCACCTGGCAAGTAACCAGCGGCGAAACTAGCTCCGTCTTCGATAAGACCGTGATTATCACCTATACTCCAATGAAGGAGCGCTGACCCCCCGATGCTCATATATTCTGCAGCGGTGCCAGCAACGGCAAGCGGAGCAAATCCTGTGTAGGTTCCCAAGACTTGCGCACCATCTCCTGGAATTACGGTGACAGTTTACTAAATGCACCACCCTTCCAATGTCGGAAATCTTCTGCAACGTTTGCCGCGCGCTCTTTGACAATCGAACCCGACTCGCCGCCCGCGCGGCACCGCGATGGCCTGACCCCCCTGGGATGGTCGTGACTTTTGTAACCTTTCGCGCGTGCGACCATAGTCGAGTGGGCGCTTTAGCCGGATCGTCGTGGTTATTTTTTGGTGAGGGCGCTGGCGCTTCCGTCACCGTGGCAGACTTCTTCGCCCGGGCGGGTGGATCGCTGGTGAGGTCGCTTCGCTTCCGTCACCAAAGCACAAATCATCCCCCGGATGATTTGAGTCTTTGGTGACCCCTACGGGATTCGAACCCGTATTTCAGCCGTGAAAGGGCCGCGTCCTAACCCTTAGACGAAGGGGCCAAACCGGAGCTTGAGCGGGCGCCCTAATCAAACCCAAGGCAGGGGTCAAGCGTCCGCGCCGACTTCGTGGTGGCAAACCGCTTGCAGCTTGTTGCCATCGGGATCGCGGACATAGGCGGCGTAATAATTGGCGTGGTAGTGCGGCCGCAGCCCGGGAATACCGGTGTCGGTGCCGCCATGCTGGAGGGCGGCGGTGTGAAACGCATGCACCGCCGCGCGCGACGGCGCGACCAGCGCGACGTGATTGCCATTGCCGCGCGCCGCCGGGCGGCCATCGAACGGTTCGAGGATGAACAGCTTCATGCCCGCCGCTTCGCCGAACACCAGCGCGCCGGTCATGTTGAACGGCTGGCCGATGCCGAGCGTCGCCATCACCGGTTCGTAAAAGGCGCGCGCGCGGTCCAGATCGCGGGTGCCCAGAGTGACATGGCTGAACATACACGCATCCTCAGTCGGCCCAGGCGGCATCGTCGAGGTGAATCTCGGCGGCGGGCTGGCTCCCCCAATCATCGATCTTCGCGCGCCCGGCAATCCACAAGCGCCGGTGCGACGGCGCCGACAGCAACGCTTGTCCCAAAAGGCTTTCGGCCTGTCGAAACGCCACTGTCTTCAACCGCGCGCCATCTTCGCCCGCCATGATGGCACGCACATGACCATTGCCGACAATATCGGCCTTGATCACGCGCACCGGCCCCGCCGCGACGCGCGGCGCGGGCCAGCCCATGCCGTAAGGGCCGCCGGCTTCGAGCGCATCGACCAACGCGGGCGAGACGCCACGCGGGGTGAGCAGCGCATCGACCAGCAGCGCGCGGTCGCCGATCGAACGGGTGACGCCCTCGGCAAGGCGCGCTTCGAGGAAGTCGCTGAAAGCGGCGATGTCACCTTCGGCGATCGTCAGCCCCGCCGCCATCGCGTGGCCGCCCCCCGCGACGAGCAGTCCGGCTTCCTTGGCCGCCAGCACCGCCTGGCCGAGATCGACGCCCGACACCGATCGCCCCGATCCCTTGCCGATGCCCTGCTCGTCGAGCGCGATGACGATCGCGGGCTTGCCGAATTTTTCCTTCAGCCGCCCGGCGACGATGCCGATGACGCCGGGGTGCCAGCCTTGGCCCGCGACGATCGTGACGGCGCGGTCGGGGCGGGCCATGGCCTCCGCACTCGCCTGGACATCGCCTTCGATCGTGCGGCGTTCCCCGTTCAGCCGGTCGAGCTCGGCGGCGATGACGCGGGCCTCTTCGGGGTCGTCGGTGGTGAGGAGGCGCACGCCGAGATCGGACTTTCCCACACGCCCGCCTGCATTGATGCGCGGCCCCAGCGCAAAGCCCAAATCGGTCGCGGTCGGCGCGCGGGTGAGGCGGGCCGCGTCGAGCAGCGCCGACAGGCCGATGTTGCGGCGCTGCGCCATCACTTTCAGCCCCTGCGCCACGAACGCGCGGTTGAGGCCCCGCAGCGCCGCCACGTCCGCGACCGTACCCAGCGCGACGATATCGAGCAGCTCGAGCAGCTTCGGCTCGGGGCGGCTCGCGAAATGGCCGCGCGTCCGCAGCGTACGGATCAGCGCCGCACCGAGCAGAAACGCCACGCCGACCGCCGCCAGATGCCCGTGCGCGGCGCCCTCGGCCTCGTCGAGCCGGTTGGGATTGACCAGCGCGTAAGCGACCGGGAGGGCAGGCGCGCATTTGTGGTGATCGACCACGATCACATCGACGCCGACCGCGCGCGCCATCGCCAGCGCTTCGAACGCCTGCGCGCCGCAATCGACCGTGACGATCAGGCTCGCGCCCTCACCCGCGAGCCGCACCAGCGCCTCGCCCGATGGGCCATAGCCCTCCATCAGCCGATCGGGGATATAGGCGACGGGATCGAGCCCGAGCGACCGCAACAGCCGGATCATCAGCGCGGCGGAGGTCGCGCCGTCGACATCATAATCGCCGAACACCGCAACGCGCTCCCCCGCGAGGACGGCGGTCGCGAGTCGCTCGGCAGCGCGGTCCATGTCGCGGAAGATCGAGGGGTCAGGCATGAAACCGCGAATGCTGGGCGCGCGGTGCGCCTCAAGCGTCTCGCGCGAACACCCGCGCGACAGGAGGAGCTGCGTGACGAGATCGTCGCCGGTGAGGTCGTGGCGCGCATCGGTTTCAAGCGCCCGCCACCGCCACGGCTGGCCGAGGATCGACTGGGTGATGTTGAGGACATGGGACATTGGGGAGGGTGTAGGGGAAAGGCGCGCGGGCGGGAATCGGTTTTGGTGGGCGGTGGACTGCGCCAAACGGATGCGCCGATGAAGCTCGCCCGACGAGCCATGCTCGCCGACATCACAATTGCACCGGCGCCCCGCGCAGCAGCTCAATAAAGCCGTGAGTGTTGGCCGCCCTGCACGGGGATTGCCGCGCCGCTGATGAAGCTCGATTGGTCGGAGAGCAGGAATTCGATCGCATCGGCGACAACGTGCGATTCACCGAGCTTGCCCGTTGCGGTGTAGCGTTCGAGCAGCTTTTCGAACAAAGCCGGTTCGGCCTCGGCATAGGGATCGACCATTTCCGAATGGCAATAGCCGGGGCAGATGGCGTTTACCCGAATGCCCCGACGAGCGTAATCAATCGCCGCAGTCTTGGTCAGGCCGATGACGCCCCATTTGCTGGTCACATAACCGCAATTGCCGATGTCGCCGCCAACGGTGCCGTAAATCGACGAAATGTTGACGATCGATCCGCCGCCACTGGCGAGCATGGCCGGAATCTGGGCGCGCATACTGGCGAACACGCCGGTCAGGTTGATGTCGATGACGCTGTGCCAATCTTCGTCGGTAAAGTCGGCGACCGGCTTGAACATCCCGCCGGTTATGCCTGCATTGTTGACCGCGCCGTCGAGCCGCCCAAAGCGATCAACCGCGCGCGCGACCATTGCATCGACATCGGCCTGCACCGTCACATCGGCCTTGATGAACATCCCTTCGCCGCCCGCCGCTTCCATCTGCGCCACGACGGCCCGGCCTTGCTCCTCGCGTCGCCCGGTGATGGCGACCTTCGCGCCTTTGCTCGCCAGCGAAACCGCCGCTGTCGCGCCAAGGCCGGATGTGGCGCCGGTGATGAGAATGACTTTGTTCTGGAAACTGCTCATTGGAGTTCTCCCGAAAATGAAAACTGGACCACAACATGTGCGATGCGCTGGTCAGAGCGAACAAAGGTGACACTGCGATGGACATAGCGACTCGCGCTGCGGCGCTTTCAAACGCAGCCTGAGCGGGAAGGGGCGCTTCTCCTTCCCGCTCCGTCAAGACTCAACGCTTACTGGAACCACTGGCCCGTGCCTGATGAGGCACTGCCCTTGGCGTGGTTTGTAATGGTTCCGCGCCGTCCAGCATAGGCCCCGCTGGTGCCGTACAATCCGCCGATGCAGCTGACTTCTTGGGTCGCTTGGTCGATGAACTGGCAGCCCATTGCCGCGCTATAGGCGCCATCACTGGCGGTGACGTCGCACAGCATATGGAACTCGAACAGCGAATCGCGGGGCGGCTGGGTCATCATGACGCAGCTGAAGCTGGCCTTGGTGGTCTGGCCGGTCGAGGTCTTGCCTACGCTGCTGCCGGTCCAGTGCATGCCCGAATATGGGACGCCGTTCTTTCCATTCCCGCCGACCGTGGTCGGGGCATTGCTCGTCGAGGTAAAGGTGAAGGTGGTGTCACCGCTTTGGGCAAAAGCGGGGGCGGCCATGCCGATCATTGAGAGTGCGGCGATCACGCCAGACAGGGTGGAATTAGGCTTCTTCATGACATTTCTCCTATGCCCCGCGCTTTCGGTCGCGCTTGTGGCACCCGCCCTCGCGAAGCGGAAACCGGAGAGCGGGTTTGTGGTTTTGAACGTAAGGGGAATACCGGTCGCCTGCACCCGCGCAAGGCGAGGCGAGGGGTGTGGGCGGGGTTTGATCCGAATGGTCATTCCAAACTAGATTTGGAATGACCATTCAGCTCGGGCGCACGGCTCTCTATCGCGTGGCCAAAGCCACCTGCACGGTACCCATGCTGCGCTGGTAGTAAGCGATAAAGCCACTGACCTGGGTCGCTGCAACGGCCTGAGCGACCAGGCTATCGCGGCATTCCCTTTGCGCATTGACCTTGCCGAGGGTCGAGACATCGCTGCACGCGCGCGCGGCGGTCAGCTTGAAAGCTTCATAATTGGCTTCAACCGAACGGGCAGGGCTATACCGGAAGGTGACGGATTCGGCTTCCTGAGCCACAGCGGCTGAAGCGGAAAGGATGGCGACAGCGCCGATGATGAAGGCTTTTGCAGTCCTTGACATGATGTGTCTCCTCAGTTGGGCTACCAACCATCGCTGGCTGTGCAGTCTTTCTGGAGGAGGCCCCTCGAAACGTCCTGTGGCCGGTATGATTTCGACATGATGGATTTATGATGGGACGTGATTGATAGTTTTTACAGAGACTTGAGCTGCAATTTTTCCGTTGGGCTTCGCACCGCAGCCTCCTGAACAGCAAAATAACCTATCCTTGACCCATCACCCGATTCCGGCCAGTCTCTCCCGGGCCTGAAAGACCTGTCGAGTGTGCGTTCTGCGTGGGTGGAGAGAGGACGCTGTTGTGACGAGGGGACGGGACGTCATGGCATTTGCTGGAGAGACTTTAGCCACAGGTTTTGAATTAGGGGCGTGCAGCGTCCATCCCAAGCGCAACCTGATCACATTTGGCGATGAGACGGCGAGCCTTGAACCCAAGGTTATGGATGTCTGTTGTCTGCTCGCCGCGCGCGGTGATGACGTCGTGTCGCGCGATGAGCTGATCGATCACGTGTGGGGGGTGAAGTTCGGCTCGGACGAAAGCCTGACCCGCGCAATCTATATCTTGCGCCGCGCTCTCGCCCACATGTCGGGTCATGAGAAACCGATCGAGACTGTGTCCAAGAAGGGCTACCGGCTCGCAGTCCCGGTCTCGCCGCTAAGGTCAGCAGCGCCAGAAGCAAGGCTTCCCGCTGCCGCCCCGGCCGAAACCTGCCCCTCAATCGCGGTGCTTGCCTTCGCCGACATGAGCGCCACCCAGGACCAGGGTTATTTCTCCGACGGCGTGGCCGAGGAAATCATCAACGCGCTGGTGCCCCTAAGCGGCATTCGAGTCGCGGGGCGGACATCCTCCTTTTCGTTCAAGGGCGAGAACAAACGCATCAGCGCAATTGGCGAGGCATTGGGCGTCGATCATGTCCTTGAAGGCTCGGTCCGCAAGCAAGGGGAGCAGCTCCGGATTGTCGCACAGCTGGTTGATGCGCGCAGCGATACCCACGTCTGGTCCCACACCTATCATGGCACGGTCGATTCGGTGTTTGATCTTCAGGATCAGATTGCCCGCTCGGTCTGCAATGAGTTACGGGTCATTTTCCACCTTGATGAGAATGAAGGGCGCCTTGCCCCTGCGCTCACGGCGAGCAAGGAAGCCTATGACCTGTTCCTTCAGGGACGGGCGCTGCGCGAGCGCATCTTTGGCGCGGGCGTTCTTGAGCAAGCCGAGGATTTCTTCAAACGCGCTATAGC
Source organism: Sphingomonas sp. (assembly GCF_019749955.1). GTDB lineage: Bacteria > Pseudomonadota > Alphaproteobacteria > Sphingomonadales > Sphingomonadaceae > Sphingomonas. Next base: position 39,237 of record NZ_JAIEPC010000009.1, on the reverse strand, counting down.
GCTTGATCCTGAATTCGCCGAGGCTTGGGCGGAGCTTGGCTATGCACTGGCTCAGATGGCAGGCTATGTCGCGGCGGAGGACCGCAGATTGGTGCTCGCCAAGTCGTATGACGCCGCGCAAAAGGCAATCGATCTCAGGCCCGATTACGGCCTGCCCTGGATGGTTCGATCTTGGACTCCGCTGTCACAAGGTAGCTTTGCAGAGTCGATCCGGCTTGCGGACCGCGCCTGTCAGCTTTCGCCCGATGATCCCGATGTGCTCGTCCGCTACGGCTATTATCTGGCGGTCATCGGGCGCGTGAGGGATGCGCTCCCGCCGATCAGGAAGGCAGTTGAGCTGGACCCCATTCAGGGCCGCAATCATATGATCCTGTCCATGGCCCTGCTCGCCGCAGGGGATGTCGACGGGGCGGAGCATCACGGCCAGCTCGCCGTTGGTCTGCAATATCATGCGGCGAGCCTGCCTGTCCAACTGGCCGCCAAGGCCGCGGGCAACGCTGAACTCGCGATTGAGCGGATGGTCGCGGGTATCGAGACTTCAGCATCCCGTGCGTTCGTTTCCGAAGTCGCAACGCCGCAACTCTGGCGGATGGTCGGGACTATCGTTTTTGCCGGAACCGACGAGCAGCGGAAGGGCCTCATCGCGCAAATGCTGGCGATGATTCCCGAGCCAACCCGGCGGTCCGATGTTGCCTTCCTCCATATTCTCTTGTCTTGCGGCGGATATGACGCCTTTTTCGATGCGTTTGGGGACCGGGCTGAACCCGGAAACCACATCATCCTGTGCCTGCTCTGGTGCGGCTTTGCCCCTCAGCGCGGCTTGCGTGAACATCCGGACTTCCCGGCCTTTGCAGCGCGGATCGGCCTCAGAGCTGCGTGGGATGTGTACGGTTTGCCCGACTGCTTGGGCGATTGCGATACACTTTGACGAATGCGGCTGCCGCTGCAGTGCGCACCGTCCACGGGATTGTTTTGGCTAAGGCCTTCAGCTAGCCCTTGATTCTATGGTCGCGAAAAAGGCCGGGGGCAGCATCGCGGCTCAAGGTTCAGGGGGTAATGGGATGAAGCGGACAATCACTCTCACGATGATTGCGGGTGCAGTTGCGTTGATGCCACTGGCGGCGGCCGCGCAAGAAAAGCCCGTCGCTGCCCCGGCCCCCGCATCGGCTTTCCCGACAGCCATTGTCTTTTCGGAAAAGGGGCCCAACGGGGCGAGCGATCTGCCGATGGGCGTCCATCGCATCCCCGACAGCAACGTCGTCGTCTCGGGGTATCAGGGCGGCGGTGCGTTGGGGATTTTGTTCGGTGTGGTCGGCATGTTGGTGCAAAGCTCGATCAGCACCGAAACCACCACGGGCAAGGTTCGCAATGTCGAGGATGACCTGCGCTTCGACGTCCGGGCGCAGGCGATTGAAGTGACCAACAGGATCATGGCGAGCGACCAGTTCCGGACGGCCTATACGCTCACGCCCCAGCCGGGTGGAAGCACGATGACGGTGACACCCTATGTCGTGCTCACCTTCGTCAAAAAGACCAATGATGTTCGCCCGTTCGTCGTGCTGAAGACAAAGCTCGCGACTGGGACCGGCTCAGGCAAGACGATCAAATATTTCTGCTGCGAAGGGAAGGCGCTGCCGCTTGCGAGCCTGACCGAAAACGAAGGTGCCGGCCTGAAGGAATTGCTGACGAGTGAACTCGATACGGCCGTTAACGTGATGCTGCTGGATCGTTCGCAGCCTTTTCCCCGGAACGACGAAGCCAAGGTCGAGACCAACGGCTTGCTGCCGTTTGTCGGCAAGCCTTTGAAGTGGCGGGGGTTCGATTTGGGGCGTTACAAGGATTACAGTCTGATCGAGTTTCGCGGCGGGATATTCGTCTTCGGGGGCGTGAATATCGTCGAGCCGGGCGGGCTGGAAATCACGCCCGTGGTCAAGAAGTGAAAGCCGATATCGCGATGGGGTGATGGCTGATCGGCCAAGCGATCAATCAATTACCGGCCAGACAACACTCCAATATCGCGCAGCCATTGCCGCACTTGTCCCGGCCACTGCGTCGTGATCGGATTGGCCGTCGGGCGCATCCCGTATGCATGGCCGCCCCGCGCGTAGAGCCGCATGTCGACCGGCACGCCTGCGTCGTTCAGCGCCAGCGCATAGGCCATGGCTTCGCGGACATCGTCGACGGGGTCGTTCATCGCGTGGATGAACAAGGTCGGCGGGGCTTTGGGGCTGATCGTCACCCAGGGTTGCAGCGTCAGGTCGGTCTTGGCCCTGCTCGAGTCCCACAGCCGCCCGGTATAGGCGATGATCGCGAAGTCGGGGCGGGGGGATAGCGCATCGGCGGCGTCGGTGGGCGGATAGGTGCGCGCTTCGACGTTGCTGATGTTGGCGACCAGATAGGCGCCGGCGGAAAAGCCGATCACGCCGATCTTGTGCGGATCGATGCCGTAGCGGGCGGCGCGATGCCGCAGCAGCCCCATTGCGCGTTGAGCGTCTTCCAGCCCCAACAGGACCTTGGGCCGCTGCTGCCGCCCGTTCACCTTTGGCCAAACTTGCGGCGTGCGGTATTTGAGCACCACGCAGGTCATCCCCTGCCGGATCACCCAATCGCAGATTTCGGTGCCTTCGAGATCGGTCGCCACCGCGTAGAAGCCACCACCCGGCAGGACCAGCATCGTGGCACCGCTATTGCGTCCGATCGGGCGGTAGAGCGTCATCGTCGGGCGCGTGATATAGCTCGCCCAATACCATTTGCGCCCGCCCACCAGCGGCGAGCCATTGCCCGTTGCTTCGGGATGATCGCCGCTGTCGGGCTTGGCGAGCGCGACATTGGCGGGCCAGAGCGGGATCTGCGTCCCGCCCGGCGTCGGCTGCCACACGCCGGGCCGCTCGACCTTCGGGATCTCGACCGGGGCAGGGTCGTCGGCCGTGCTTGCCTGCGTACACGCCGGTCCCGCGATGCTGCCTGCGAAGAGGGCGAGGGCTAGCGTGGAAAACCGCGACCCGCGCTTCACCGCCGTGCGCGTTCGTCGTCGCGTTGGACGATGAGCTTGCGCACCCGGTCGATGCTCGCGTTGAAGTCGGCGGTGTCGCGTGGGCGGAGCGTTGCGGCGCGGCGATAGGCGTCGATCGCGGCTTCATACTCGCCGCGTGCCTCGGCGCAGATGCCGGTGTCATAGGCGAGCGCGAAATGCGGTGTCGCCTGGTCGAGCGCGGCGAGTTCAGTGCAGGCGCCGGTCAGGTCGCGCTGGGTGGCGCGCACGGCCGCCTTGAAGCGGTCGTGAAATTCCTTGGGCATCCCTTCGCGGCTTTCGTAGAAGCGCGGCGCATAGGTTTCGCTGTGCGGGCTGATTTCGCGCGCCACTTCCTCAGCAATGCTGTCGGTCAGCCCGCGCACCACACCGTCGACCGCGCCAGGGGCGCTCTCGCCGGGGCACCAGGTCACGGCATTCTGGCGCGGCTTGCGGGTCGAATAGACGACCCGCCCGTCGCTCGCGCGCGCGATCCGCAGGTCGGCGGACACGTCGATCGTGCGCTGGCGGCAATAGATTGTCTGCTTTTCCTTGCGGACGCATTTTTCGTTGCCCGATGGGTCCTTGGTCTTCTCGACGCAATTCTCGCGTTCCTGCGACACGCGCGCTTCGTTGATTTCGGTCGAAACGAAGCCCGATAGGATGCCGTCGACATCGGCTCCGCCCGCGACGACGCTATAATGGCCGCGATTGCCGATCGCGCGTTCGAGCGCATAGCCGAGCGCGCGGCCATCGGGGCCGTCGATGCGGTCGACGCCCATGCGCTTCAGAAAGCTCGGCTCGCGGTAATCGGCGGGGAAGCGCCCGGTGATCTTGACGCTTTCGGCCAGCGCGGCGCCACTCAGCGCCAGCGCGCCGACCGCCACGAGCTGCCACGACCGCAATCGACGCATGATGACCCCCATTTTCGAACCCGGCAGAAGATTAGCGCGGGCGCGCGCTACAGCCAACTGCGCTCGCGAAACCATTTGGTGATGATGTATTTGACGCCGCGCACCACCGGCATGCCTTCGTGCAGCGTCAGGGCGTTCGGGCTGCCGTCGAGCGTCATATTGTTCCACGCGAGCAGCAGGCCGCGTTTGGGCGCGACGCGGAAACCGGCCTGCGGGAACCAGGTTGCGCCGCCGTCCTCGACATCGTTGAGATAGACCATCGCGGTCCAGGTCCGCTGGCCGCCCTGCTCACGCACTTTTTGCCAATAGGATTGCGTCTCGAAGAAATAATCATGGTGCGCGCGGAAATGCTGACCCGGGGCATAGCGCTGGCCCTGGATCGTCTCGCCTTGTTCGGGCGGCTGGCCGAGCAGCGCGGCAATGCCCTCGTCGACCGGGCGGATATCATCGGCCCAGCGTTCGAGGTCGCAGCTTTCGCTGGTGCGGAAATTCTCCTCGGGGTGATCGCTCAGCAAGGTCGAGGGTCGCCGCCCCGCATCGATCCGCGCGATCAGCCGCGCGCAAGTGGCGGCATCGAGGAAATTCTCGACGCGATAGGCTTGCACGCCTTCGACACGAATCGGCGTCGCGCGCGGGTGGGCGGCCAGCGTCGCGGCAACCGAGGCGCCGATCCCGGCGCGTAGTGGCGAGGCCGGACCCGATTTTTTGAAGCGATTGAACACGCGGGCGACTCTGCCGCTGCTCATGCAAAAAGCAAGGCCCGGCGGGGGCGCCGCCGGGCCTTGTCCGTTCAGATCACGACGTCAGTAGAAGATGCCGTAAACCACATCGACCACTTCGCCCGTCTCGACATCGACGAGCAGCGCATCGCCATAATAGCGCACCCATTCATAGGGGTAATAGGCTTCGGGCAAGCGGTAATAATAGGGATCGCTGATCCAGTAACGCTGATCGAACAGGATGCTGTTCAGCGTGTAGCCGATCGAAAACCGCCGATAGCCATAGCTCCAGCCATAGGGTGCGTAATAGCGGGGCAGGCGGAAGATATCGCGGTTGAAGCTGCGATAGCTCTGCCAGTTCCAGCGATTGTCGCGCCGCCAGTCGCGGTTCCACGCACCGCGAAAGCCATTACCAAAGCGCCCGTCGCCGCGATAATTGGGCTGGTTGCGATAGGCGCCACGGAAATCCTGGCGGAAGTCTCCCCGGAAGCCCTGGCGGTTGTCACTCCGGAAATCCTGACGGAAACCGCCCTGGAATCCCTGACGATTATCGCCCCGGAAGTCGCGGCGGAAATCGTCGCGGAACCCCGGCCGATTGTCGCCGCGGAAGTCCGGGCGCTGATCGCGACGGAAATCCTGCCGGTCATCGCGGCGGTCGGCGCGGAAGTCCTGACGATCATCACGCCGGTCCGCGCGGAAGTCCGGTCGCTGGTCGCGGAATTGCGGCGCGGGTGGGGTGCCGCCGAAGGTGCCGCGATTCTGGCGGAAATCCTGCGGGTTGTCGCGCCGGTCACCCCGGAAATCGGGGCGATCACCGCGCACCTGACCCTGGAACCGGGGCTGCTGCTGGAACACGGGCGGCGTGGGCGGCTGCTGGCGCTGGTCGATGGTCACCTGCGGCACATCGGCGCGCGGTTGGTTGAAGCCACGGTCGGGCCGTTGGAACTGCGGCTGCTGCGGTTGGTTGAAGCCGCGATCGGGGCGCTGGAATTGCGGCTGCTGCGGCTGGTTGAAGCCACGGTCGGGCCGTTGGAATTGCGGCTGCTGCGGCTGGTTGAAGCCACGATCAGGCCGTTGAAACTGCGGCTGCGCTTGCGGCTGCTGGAACTGCGGCGGCGCGCGGAATTCGCGCTGCGGGCGCGACTCGGATGGCTGAAAGCGCGGGCCGCCTTCATTGAGCAGGCGCTGCACGGGCTCGAAGCGATCGCCCTCTTCCTGCGCAAGCGCCGCACCAGGGATCAACGCCACCGCAGCCAGCAGACCGACAAAAAACGACTTACGCATCATGTCCTCCAAACACGCGTCGATCCGAAAGGCCGGTGGCGACGATGACGTGCTTTTGCGCTTCACGCGATGAGCGGTTTCTGAATTGGCGTGACAGCTTATTGAAAGCTTAATTCTTCGGCGGGGTGAGCGCCGGGACGATGCGCGCGGCATCGGCGGGCTCGATGCCGGGGCGCGGCGGACCCGCGACCGTCTCGTCACCGCGCTGGATGCGCGCGGCGAGCTGCACCGCTTCGATCACGCGCGGATAGACGCCACAGCGGCAGATATTGGTGATCGCGGCTTCGATATCCTCTTCGGACGGATTGCGGTTGTTCTTGATCAGCACGGCGGCGGCCATGATCATGCCCGGAATGCAGAAGCCGCATTGCGGCACGTTCTTGGCGATCCACGCCTGCTGCACCGGATGTTCGCGTTCGCGCGACAGCCCTTCGATCGTCGTGACGAAGGTGCCTTCCAGACTGCCGATCGCGACCTGGCACGACCGCACGGCATTGCCATCGACATCGACCGTGCAGGCGCCGCAGTGCCCGGTGCCGCAGCCAAATTTGGTGCCGGTCAGGTTCGACGCATCGCGTAAAGCCCACAGCAGCGGCGTTTTGGGGTCCATCCGATAGTCGATCGGCTGGTTGTTGACGGTGAACTTGGTCATGCGGGCTCGGGGCGGGGCGGGCTGGCAGTGGCGGAGACCATGCGGTGGCCGTCGATGACGATCGGGCTGGCGACGCCGGGGATGCTGTCGCGCGCGATCTGCATCCCGCGTGCGATGACTTGCGGGTCGGCAAAGACTTCATCGACGCGGTTGATCGGCCCGGCGGGGACGCCAGCGGCTTCGAGCGCTTCGTAAAGATCGGCCTTGGCCCAGGTGACGATAACGGCGGTCAGTGCGGCAATCAGCGCAGCGCGGTTGCGGACGCGCTCAGGGTTGGTCGCAAAGCGCGGATCGTCGGCGAGGGGGAGCTTCAGCACCGCGCACAGCTTGCGGAACTGCCCGTCGTTGCCCACCGCGATGATCAAATTGCCATCGGCGCAGACGAACGACTGGTAAGGCGCGAGATTGGCGTGGCCATTGCCCATCCGATGCGGCACCACGCCCGATGCCATCCAGTTGAGCGCCTGGTTCGCCAGCACCGCCACCTGGGTGTCGAGCAGCGCCATGTCGATATGTGCGCCCTGTCCCGTGGCATCACGCTGGCGCAGCGCGGCGAGGATCGCCACTGCCGAATAGACGCCGGTGAAGATATCCGCATAGGCGATCCCGGACTTCTGCGGCGCGCCATCGGGCTCGCCGGTCATCGACATGATGCCGCCCATGCCCTGGATGATGAAGTCATAGCCCGCGCGGTGGGCATAGGGGCCGGTCTGGCCGAATCCGGTGATCGAGCAGGTGATCAGCCGAGGATAGGCGGCGCTGAGGCTCGCATGGTCGAGGCCGTACTTCGCCAGCCCGCCGACCTTGTAATTCTCGATCACGACATCGGCACCCGCGATCAACGCGCGGACCTGCGCTTGTCCCTCGGGCGTGGCGATGTCGATTGCGACCGAGGTCTTGCCGCGATTGGTCGAGTGGTAATAGGCGGCGTCGAGATTGGCGCCGTCGGGTCCGATCATGAACGGCGGGCCCCAGTGGCGGGTGTCGTCGCCCGCGCCGGGGCGCTCGACCTTGATCACCTCGGCGCCCAGATCGGCGAGCAATTGCCCGCACCACGGCCCCGCGAGGATGCGCGCCAGCTCGACCACCTTGATGCCGGAGAGCGGCCGCGCCGTCATGCGAGCGGCTGGCGGATCGCGTAGACGACGTGGCTGGTCGGCACGCCTGCCATGTCGAAGTCGATCGTGCGATCCGGCAGCAATGTGCCGCCGATCTTCTCCATCGCCCGGCGCGAGCGGACGTTCTCCGCGCCGACGTAGAACACCACCGCGTCGAACCAGCGCAGCGCGTGGCCGATCATCAGCGCCTTGACCTCGCGATTGGTGGTGCCGCCCCAATAAGCGCGCGCGAGGAACGTCCAGCCGATCTCGACTTCGCCGGGTTCGACGCGGGTGCGATCATAGCGGCTCGACCCGATCACCGCGCCGCTGGCGTTGTCGCGGATGATCAGCCCGCCGCCCGATCCCATCGCATTGGCGAAGAAGCGGCGGAACACCGGCTCCTGCCAGCGATCATGCGCCGGGTGGACTTCCCAGATCAGCCGATCAGATGCGACCGCGAACAGCGCGTCCCAATCCTCGTCCCGCAGCGGCGACAGCGTGACGGTCGCACCGACGAGCGTCGGCTGCGCATCGAATTCCGTCGTCTCAAGCATCAGAACGCCGCAATCCCGGTAATCGCCCGGCCGAGGATCAGCGCATGGACGTCATGCGCGCCTTCATAGGTGTTGACGGTCTCCAGGTTCATCAGGTGGCGCATCACCTGATATTCGCCCGAAATGCCATTGCCGCCATGCATGTCTCGCGACGCCCGCGCGATGTCGAGCGCCTTGCCGACATTGTTGCGCTTGACGATCGAGATCATCTCGGGCGCGAATTTATGCGCGTCCATCAGCCGCCCGACCCGCAAGCTGGCTTGCAAGCCCAGCGCGATTTCGCTCACCATGTCGGCGAGCTTCTTCTGGTAAAGCTGCGTCGCCGCCAGCGGCCGCCCGAACTGCTTGCGGTCGAGGCCATACTGCCGCGCAGCGTGGTAGCAGAATTCGGCGGCGCCCATCGCGCCCCATGAAATGCCGTAACGCGCGCGGTTGAGGCAGCCGAACGGCCCCTTCAGCCCCTGCACATTGGGCAGCAATGCGTCCTCGCCAACTTCGACGCCGTCCATCTGGATCATGCCGGTGATCGACGCCCGCAGGCTCAGCTTGCCTTTGATCTTGGGCGTGGCGAGGCCCTTCATGCCCTTTTCGAGAATGAAGCCACGAATGCCGCCGCCATGCGCGTCGCTCTTCGCCCAGACAACGAAAACATCGGCGATCGGTGAATTGGAAATCCAGGTCTTCGCGCCCGAAATCCGGTATCCGCCGTCGATCTTTTCGGCCTTGGTCAGCATGCCGCCGGGGTCCGAACCCGCATCGGGCTCGGTCAGGCCGAAACAGCCAATCCATTCGCCGCTCGCGAGCTTGGGCAGATACTTGTGACGCTGTTCCTCGGAGCCGTACTCGTAGATCGGGAACATCACGAGGCTCGACTGCACGCTCATCATCGAGCGGTACCCCGAGTCGATCCGCTCTACCTCGCGGGCGACAAGACCGTAGGCGACATAGGATGCACCGACGCCGCCATATTCCGCCGGGATCGTTGGCCCAAGCAGCCCAAGCGCGCCCATTTCGCGAAAGATATCGGGATCGGTGGTTTCGTGCTGGAACGCATCGATGATGCGCGGCGCCAGCTTGTCCTGCGCATAGGCAGCCGCGGTATCGCGGACGGCGCGTTCCTCGTCATCGAGCTGATCGTCGATGAAGAAGGGATCGGCCCAGTCGAACCTGCTCATGCCGGACATGTGATGTGCTCCTGAATGGTCGAAACCCGATTCCGCGCAACCGCGTGATTTGTCCAGCCCTGTCCTTTAGAAGGTGGTCATGACTCAGCCCATTCGCCCCTGCCGCTCGGCGCTGTACCTGCCCGCCTCGAACCCGCGCGCGATCGAGAAGGCGCGCGGGCTGCCGTGCGACGCGGTGATCCTCGACCTCGAAGACGCGGTCGCGCCCGAAGCCAAGGCCGAAGCGCGGGCGGCGGCGGTGGTCGCGTTCGATACCGGCGGGTTCGGCGAGCGGCTGACCGTGCTGCGGGTGAATGGCCTCGATACGGCGTGGGGTGAGGGTGATCTGGCCGCTGTCGCCGATATGGATGTCGACGCCGTGCTCGTCCCCAAAATCGCGACCGCCGCCGACGTGGCGCGCTACCGCGAGCGGCTGGGCGGGCAGAAGCTCTGGGTGATGATCGAAAGCGCGCGCGCGGTCGCGAACCTCCAGCCGATTGCCGATGCGGTGGGCGAGGGTGGCGCGTTCGTGATCGGCACCAACGACCTTGCGCTGGAGATGCGCTGCGCAGGCAGGGCGCCGTTGCTGCCGGTGCTGACCCTCGCGGTCGCCGCCGCACGGGCGAGCGGGCTGACCGTGCTCGACGGCGTGCGCAATGATTTCAGCGATGTCGAAGCCTTTCTCGCCGAGGCCGAGCAAGGGCGCGATCTGGGCTTCGACGGCAAGACCCTCATTCACCCCGCGCAGATCATCGCCTGCAACAGCGTTTTCACGCCGAGCGCGGACCAAGTCGCCCGCGCCGGCGCGATCGTCGCCGCATTCGACCTCCTCGAACATGCAGGCAAGGGCGCGATCCGGCTCGACGGGCGGATGGTCGAGCGGCTCCACCTCGCCGAAGCGCAGCGTACGCTCGCGCTTTTCGCCGCCGCCAATTCGGCCTATGCTGCGCACAAAGACGATTAGGAGAAGCCCCGATGGCCACTGCGCTCAAGCCCGCCGAAACACTCCGTGACCGCTGCTCGCCCGAAGAATGGCAAGCGCGCGTCGACCTTGCCGCCGCCTACCGGCTGGTCGCGATGTACGGCTGGGACGACCTGATCTTCACGCATCTGTCGGCGCGGGTGCCGGGGCCCGAGCATCATTTCCTGATCAATCCCTATACGCACATGTTCGAGGAAATGACCGCATCGGCGCTGGTCAAGATCGATGTCGACGGCAACAAGGTCGATGACACGCCCGCCCCGGTCAACCGTGCGGGCTTCGTGATCCATTCGGCGATCCACATGGCGCGCGAGGATGCGGCGTCGGTGATGCACCTGCATACGCCTTACGGTCAGGCCGTGTCGGCGATGGCCGAAGGGTTGATGCCGCACACCCAGACATCGATGATCGCCGGGCACGATGTCGCCTATCACGAATATGAAGGCATCGCGACCGAGCTCGAGGAGCGCGAGCGGCTGGTCGAGGATCTCGGCGAGAAGAACACGATGATCCTCCGCAACCACGGCACCTTGGCAGTGGGCGCGACGGTGGCGCAGGCGTTCCTGCGCCTCTATTTCCTCGAACGCGCGTGCGAAGCGCAGGTGCATATGCTGGCAGCGGGGCGGAACGGCCTCCACAACCCGCCACAGGGGGTTGAGGGCAAGGTCGAGGAACAATCGAGCGGCGCCGGGATGGCAATGCTCGCGCAAGGGCTGGCCTGGCCCGCGCTGCTGCGGAAGCTGGACCGGCATAATCCGGGCTATGCGGAATAGGGGCGGCTAAGCCCTCCACACCCTAACCGTCACCCCGGCCCTGTGCCGGGGCCCACGGTGCCGCAAGCGAAGCGGCTTGAGCGGAAAGTGCATCGCCTGACGCCCGGTAGGCCCCGGCACAAGGCCGGGGTTACGAGGGGGGACATGATGTCACCCGAGGCTGGAAGCGACTGGTCCAATTTGCTATATTGCGGTGATGGCAAGCAGCGCACCCACGACAACGACCACCACCGTACGGGACTCCAAGTCCGGTCGGCTGGTAACCGTGAAGGGTGCTGGCGCGCTTAGGGGCAAGCTGACGATCAGCAAGAAGGTCGATCTCACCAAGCCGATTTTCGCTGGCCCGACCAAGCGCTAGCCTTGCGAGGCATCCTGCTCGATACGCACGCGCTGTTTTGGCTCGTCAGCGGCGAAGACGTGCTTACCGAAGAGGCGCTCGTTGCAATCGGCGAGAATCAGGCGGCGGGGACGCTGTTCGTGTCGCCCATCACCGCGTGGGAATTGTCGATTGCGACGCAGAAGAACCGGGTCGCCGGCCGTCCGCATCTGGGCGACGAATCGCCCGCGCGCTGGTTTCGGCAGGCGGTTGCCGTCACCGAGGCAAAGGTGATCGCGATCAACCAACGGATTGCGTGCGAGGCGGCGGCGGTGGTGATCGCGACGAGGCATCGCGACCCCGGCGACTGCTTCTTGATGGCTACGGCGCGCGTGCGTAAACTCGGGCTTGTCACGCGGGACAGGATGATCCAGCAGATTGCCGATGCCGAGCCGGATTACCTAAACATCGTGTCATGCTGAACGGCTACTTTCCGCCAATTGCTGCAGTTCGGCGTTGCTGTAATAAGCTTGGCCATGCGCGCAATACTTGCCCTGTGCCTTTGCGGCATGATCATTCACGGATGCTCTTCGGGCCCGCCAGATACCGCCTCAAATTTGTCCAAGCCGCCGAAAGCGGTGGTGCTTGCCTCGACGTTTGACAGTCGTTCGCTCCGCCTGCCGCCACGATCCAAGGTGACAGCGTCGAAAGGCCTGATCGCTTACTCGCCGGACGGACCTCTCACGCTTCAAAGCCAAGACTGCGTCGGATCACCCTTTTGGATCGAAGTTAACGAAGAAGTGCTCGCTGGAATGGAGCGCATGCGTGTCGGGAAAACGCTGTACGGTATGAAGTTCTTTCGTGGTGATATTGTCGGAGTCACAGAAGACGACAGCGACGCTCCAGCTCGCGTCATTATCAGGGCAACGGTCGCAAACCTTCGTCCAACGAAGCCACCGCCTTGCGCCGATCCGGGAACGAACGTCAGCTAATCGCTAAAAGGCGCCCGCTCCCCACGCGCCCATCAAGGCACCAGCACCACCCGCCCGACCGCCTGCCGGCTCTCGATATACGCATGCGCTTCCGCCGCTTCCGATAGCGCGAAGCTCCGGTCGATCACCACTTCCAGCTTCCCCGCAGCGACATCCTCGATCAGCCCCTGGATCATGTCGTGCACCCGGTCGGTCATGATTTCGGCGCCGAGGAAAACGCCGCTCAGGCTCCGGTTGCCGCCCATCAGCGAGGCGACGTCGACCTTCATCGCCTCGCGCCCGGCCGCGCCCACCATCGACAACCGCCCGCGATAGGCGAGCGCGTCGATCGAGCCTTGGAGCGTCGTGCCGCCGACCGGATCGACCACCACATCGGCGCCCTTGCCGCCGGTCAGCCGCCGCACTTCGGCCGCCACCTCATCGCGCTTGTAATTGATGCCGTGGTCGAGGCCGTAGGCCTTCAACCGATCGAGCCGCTCGTCGCTCGATGCGGTGGCGAGCACCGTCGCCCCGGCCTGTTTCGCCAGCTGAATCGCGGCGATGCCGACGCCGCTTGCGCCCGCCTGGATCAGCGCGACTTCGCCGGCCTTCAGCCCACCGCGCCCGAACAGGCATTCATGCGCCGTCCCGAACGCGACCGGCACGACGGCGGCCTTGGCAGGATCAAGCCCGGCGGGGATCGGCCAGCAATTGCGCGCAGGCACCGGGCGCAGTTCGGCATGTGAGCCGAACGCGTCGACCGTCGCCACCCGGTCGCCAACCTTCAGATGCGTGACTTCGGCGCCGACTTCGATGATCTCGCCCGCCGCCTGATAGCCGACAATGTGCGGCGTGGTGACGAGCGGGCCGCGCCAGCGGTTGAGCGTGTCGCCGCCCTCGATGCTCACCGCTTCCACGCGGATCACGACGCCCTTGGGGTGGCAGACGGGATCGGCCACATCCTCATAAACAAGCACGCTGGGGTCGCCGTTGCTGTAATAGACTGCTGCTTTCATGCGTCCGCTCCTGTGCTTGGTTTGCGCGCATCTGCGCTTGGCGCGCGCGGTATGGCAAGCGTCAGCAGCCGAGTTGCGTCGCCAGATCAGTGATAGCGTTGGCGGACCACTCCCACGCCTGCGCGAAATGCGCGTCGGGGGCGGGGGCGCCGCCATATTCCATCGGGCGGGCGATGAAGGCGGTTTTTAACCCGGCGGCGCGGGCGGCGGCGAGGTCGCTGTGGTGCGCGGCGACGAGGCACAATTCCTCGGGCGCGATGCCGAGGATGTCGGCGGTGCCGAGGTACGCGCCCGGCAGCGGCTTGTAGATCCCCGTCGCTTCGGCGCCGAGGATTGCATCCCACGGCAGGCCCGCACGCCGCGCCATCTCCAGCGTCAGCGCGATATTGCCGTTCGACAGCGTCACGATGGGGAAATGCGCCCTGATCCGCGCGAGGCCCGCCACCGCATCGGGCCAAGGATCGAGCCGCCGCCACGCCATGGCGATATCGGCGCGGGTCGCTTCGTCCCAGTCAAGACCCAGCAAGCCGAGCAGATCGTCGAGCGTCTCGCGGTTGAGGATGTCGAGCCGCGTATAGGGCCGCGCCCCGCTGCGGCACGCCTCCATCGCGGGCTGATAGCGCGCGCGCCACGCATCGGCGAAGGCGCCCGGATCGATCGCATCGCCCACCAGCGGCGCGACCTCGCGCGCGATGCTGCTGCGCCAGTCGACGACGGTGCCGAACACATCGAACGCGAAAACCTTGACCTCGGGCATGATCGGCTCTCCAACTGCGCGGCAACGACCGTCGCTGCGATGCCTGATATGGTTAATGGGCGCGGTCAACGGGGGATGATGATGGCAAGGACACCGCGCGGCGGGTTGTGGATGGTGGTGCTGGGGCTGATCCTGGCAATCGGCGGCGCCTGGTGGGCATCGTCGGTGCAGACCAGCGGCGGCGTGTCGGTGCGCGACATCCGGTTCATTGGCGCGAGCGGCAAGACGATGAGCGCGCTGCTCTATGTGCCGCCGGGCGCGACCCCGCTGGCCAAGGCGCCCGGCATTCTCGCGGTCCACGGCTATATCAACTCGCGCGAGACGCAGGATGCGTTCGCGATCGAATTCGCGCGGCGCGGCTGTGTCGTGCTGGCGCTGGACCAGCGCGGGCACGGTTATAGCGATGGCCCGGCCTATGCCGATGGCTTTGGCGGGCCGGATGGGCTGAAATATCTGCGGTCGCTGCCGATGGTCGACACCGCCAATATCGGGCTGGAGGGGCACAGCATGGGCGGCTGGACCGTGCTCGCCGCCGCCGCCGCGATGCCCGATGCGTATAAGGCGATCGTGCTCGAAGGATCGTCGACCGGCGCGCCCTTCGCCAAGGAAGGCAGCCCGGTATGGCCACGCAATCTGGGGCTGGTGTTCAGCCAGTACGATGAATTCTCGAAACTGATGTGGGGCGTCGACAAGGCGCGTGACATCGGTACGTCCGCAAAGCTCAAAGCCGTGTTCGGTACCACCGAAACGATTCAGCCACGCAAGCTTTATGGATCGATCGCCGATGGCACCGCGCGCATTTTGGCGACGCCGGCGGTGACGCATCCGGGCGACCATATTTCGCCCGAAGCGGTGGCGCGCGCGATCGACTGGTTTTCGGTGACGCTCAAGGGCGGCAAGGCCATTCCGTCGAGCGACCAGATCTGGGTCGGCAAGGAAATCGGCACCGGCCTCGGGCTGATCGGCTTCGTGCTGGTGGTGCTCGGCACGTTCGATCTGCTCCTCGGCGTTTCCGCCTTTGCAGGGCTGCGGCGCGAGCCGGTTCCGGGCAGCGTGCGGCGTGACGGCAAATGGCGCACCGCTTTCCTGCAAACCGCCTTCCTGCCGATGCTGACCTTCTTCCCCTGCTTCATCGCCGTGTTTCTGCTGGTGCCGCCCAATCCGGTGCTGCCGCAGACGGTGAGCACGCAAGTGGCGCTGTGGCTGCTGGTGGGCGCGGCGATCAGTACCTGGATCGGGCGGGGGACGCGTGTCGGGCCGCAATCGGGCTGGGGCCAGTCGATCGCGATTGCGGCGCTCAGCACCGCTGCGGGCTATGCGCTGCTGGCGCTGGTCGACCGGGTCTTCGTCACCGATTTCCGGCTGTGGGTGGTCGGGATCAAGCTGCCGAGCGTGCAGCAACTGACGATCGCGGCGATCTATGTCGTGCCGATCACCTTCGGCTTTGTCGCGGCGATGCGGACGCTGACCGGGCGGCTGACGGTGAAAGGCGACGGCTGGCTGGCGCAATATGGCTGGGCGAAGGCGGCGATGGTGTTCGGCATCTTCGTGCTGCTCGCGGTTGATTACGGCGTGTTCTACCTGACCGGCCAATTGCCGACGGCGTTCGACCCCCTGACGACGGTGATCGCGATCCAGTTCATCGTGCTGCTGCCGGTGATCGCCGCGATCGGCATCTTCACCTGGCGGCGGACGGGGAGCCACCGGCCGGGGGCGATACTCGTCGGGCTGTTGGTGACGCTCTACACCGTGGCGGGGACGGCGACGCAGGGCTGGTAATCGCGAGGGGGTTTTGCCAAGGCGCAGCGCATGAACATTGCCTTGCCCGGAGTCGATCTCGACGCGTTCGTTGCGGCGACGCTGGCCGAGGATTTGGGGCAGGGGGGCGACATCACCGCCGCCGCCGTCATCCCCGCCGACGCGCGCTTCACCGGGGTGATGGACAGCCGCGACCCGATTGTGGTCGCGGGCTTGCCGATTGCCGAAGCCTTTTTCCGCGCGCTTGACCCCGAGGTGCGGATCGAGGCGCTGGTGGCGGACGGCGACAGCGTCGCGGCGAGCACCGATTTGCTGCGGCTCGAAGGGCGCGCGCGCGCGCTGCTGACGGCGGAACGGTCGGCGCTCAATACGGTTCAGCATCTGTCGGGCATCGCTACGATGACGCGCAGCTACGTGGATGCGATTGCGGGGACCGGTGCGACCTTGCTCGATACGCGCAAGACGATTCCCGGCCTGCGCATGCTCGAAAAATATGCGACGCGGATGGGCGGTGCCACCAATCACCGCATGGGCCTGTGGGACGCGGCGATGATCAAGGACAATCATGTCGCGGTTGCAGGGTCGGTCGGCGAAGCGGTGCGGCGCGCGGTCGGGGCGGGCATCGAGCGGATCATCGTCGAAGTCGACCGGATCGATCAGATCGCGCCCGCGCTGGCGGCGGGCGCCACGCACCTGCTGCTCGACAACATGCCGCCACCGATGCTGCGCGAGGCGGTCGCGCTCGTCGCCGGGCGCGTGCCGACCGAGGCTTCGGGCGGCGTCCGGCTCGACACGATCCGCGCGATTGCCGAGACGGGCGTGACCTTCATCAGCGTCGGGCGGCTGACGCAATCGGCGCCCGCTGCCGATATCGGTCTCGATTTTTCAGCCGCTTGAGCCGCGCCAGCCGGGCGCTATGATGACGCAACACCAAGGGGAATTGCCATGAACCGGCCCGCATCGATCGTTCGCTTCGAACAATTCTACCTCGGCCATATCATGGTCGGTCTGGTGGGGTCGTCGGTCGCCCTCTTCGGCAGCGACAATCCCGCGCTGGCGCAGGCCAATGAGACTGTCGGCCCATGGCTGCTGCCGTCGATGCTCGGGCTGGGGGTGCTGGCGCAGCTTCTGCTGTGGTATTTCATCAGCCGTAAAGGAGCAGTCGTCGCCAAATGGCTACTGGTGGCGCTCGCAGCGATCAATTTGCTCGGTGCGGCGTTTCTTTTGTTCGGGCTGGTGACCGGTTTTGGCGCTGAGTCGCGTAGTCTCGTGGGGTCGCTGTTCAGCCTTGGGGCGTCCGCGCTGCTGATGGCGGCTGTTAGCATGATGTTCCGGCCCGATACGCCGGCGTGGTTCGGCGAAACGGCGCGCGCGGCATGATCCGCCTTGCGCTGACGCTCGCCGCGCTCGCGCTGCCGACGCTCGCACAGGCGCAGGCTTATAGCTGCGCGGTCCCGGCCAAGCTGCCGCGCCCGCGCCCCGATCTGCCGACGCCCGCCCAGCCCAAGCGCGTGCTGCCGATCGGCGGCTATACGCTGGCGATCAGCTGGGCCGCGCAATATTGCCACAACAATGCCAGCGACGCGTCGGCCAAGTTCGAATGCGGCAGCGGCAATCGCTTCGGCTTCACGCTGCACGGGCTGTGGCCCGATGGCGAGGGGCCCGAATGGCCGCAATATTGCCGCGCGACGGGCATCGTCCCCGCGCCGGTTATTCGCGGCCAGCTCTGCGCGACCCCCTCGGCGCAGTTGATCCAGCATGAATGGGCCAAGCACGGCACCTGCATGAGCAGCCGCCCGGCCGATTATTTCGCCAAATCCTCCCGGCTCTATGCGGCCCTGCGCTATCCCGACATGAACGCGCTGTCGCGGCGTGACGGGCTGACGGCGGGCGACGTCGCGACGGCGATTGCGGGCGCCAATCGCGGCATCAATGCCGATATGATGCGGATCACGGCCAACAAATCGGGCTGGCTAGAGGAAGTGTGGCTCTGCCTCGACAAGCAATTCGCCTATGCGCGCTGCCCCGCGCATCAGGGCGGGCTGGCGGCGGACGCGCCGATCAAGATTTGGCGCGGGGCTTCGCGTCGATAAGCACGCTCGACGGGTGATGTTTGTCGAGGTGGCGCTTGATGATCTTCAGGTTGCGCGTGTTCGACCGGAAGAAGAAATCGGGGATCGCGCCGACAAAGGGGATCAGCCCCAGCCCGAAGTCGATGCCGACATTGGTCGCCATCCGCGTCATCTGCCAGCGCGACATGCCCAGATTGCGCGCTTCCCAGATCATATAGGCGCCCATTGCCGCCGCCACCGCATCGCCCGCAATCGGCACCAGATCGAGGATCACGTCGAGGCCGATTTTGCGGTTGATGCCGGGGAGCGTCACCAATCCTTCCATCAGATGTTCAAGCGCCTCGACCCGGCGCCGCACCGACGCCGGATCGTCCTTCAGCGCCAAGACTTCGGCGAACCGCGACACGGTCTCGGGATCGATACGGGAAGTGCGGCCAGCCATCATTGCCTCTCGTTACGCAGCGCATTCAACGAATGCCACGCGCGGGCGTTCCCCTGCCACCGGGCCAGCCGCAGCGCGACGAGGTTCCAGCGCAAGGGCCGCGCGATCGGGATATAGGCACCGTCCTCGGCCAGTGCCATATCCGCCTCGGCAAGGCGCGCCGCACGGCTGGCCATGTCGGGTGCTTCGCGCGCCGCATCGATCTTGGCAGCGACATCGGGGCTACAAAGCTGGCACGCGGTGCCGAGGTACCAGCGCGCGCTGTCATAGGGCGCAACCGCATCGATTAGCCGCAGGTCGGCGCTGGCGCCCATCGGCACGCGCTGCGGCTCGATACCGATCGCGCGGAGCGATGCGCCGACAAAGCCATAGAGGATCGTCGCGCCCGGCCCCTTGGGCAGCGCGATCCGCAGCACGGGCGCTGTGTCGTTGTCAGCCCGCCAGCGCGCGACGCGGGCGCGCGCGCCGTCGCGCCGCGCGGCGGGGTCGAGCCGGGTCCAGCTCGGCAGCACCGGCGGGCTGCTCGAATCGAGCTGATCGGGCAGCAGCCGTTCGTCGGCGGTCCAGCCCGGCGCATAAGCCGCGACGAGAGCGGTGCGGTCGATTGCCTGCGCGACCGCGAGCCGGTTCGCCGCATCGGCCAGGAAGCCGTCACGGTTGACGACAGCGAGCCCGAACAGCCCCGCGGCGGGATCGATCTTCAAATTGGCGGGGGCCACCTGCACGCCCGCGAGCAAAGGCCAGTCGACGAAGCTGCCCCCCGTTACCATGTCCGATTCGCGCGCGACGAAGCGCAGGATCGCGCGCGACGCGCGTTCGCCGTACAGCTGCACCGATTGCTCGGGGCCGGGCTCCTGCACATCTTCGGCGGCGGCGCGGACCGGATCAAAGGCGGGGCGCAGCATCACCCAGTTGCGCCCGCGCGCCTGCAGCCGGAACGGCCCGCTGCCCGCCGGTGGGCGCGCCTTGAACATCGCGAGTTCGGGTTGGGCGAACAGCTTCAGCAGATCGGGGCGGGGGCGTGACAGGCGAATCTCGACCACCTGCGGCGTCATTTCGACGACTTCGTCGATCGCTGTCAGGAAGGGGCGGAGCGGATTGCGCGACTCGCGCCCCAGTTCGCGGTTCAGCACCGCGACGACATCGGCGGCTTTCACCGCTTCGCCATCGCTCCATTCGGCATCGCGCAGCCGAAAAACATAGCTGAGCCCATTGTCGAGCACGGTCCAGCGTTCGGCGAGCCCCGGCGCGATCTGCCCGCTCGCGTCGAAGCGGACGAGCCCCTGCGCGACCGAATCGATCATCAGCCGCGCGGGCATGTCGGTCGCCCCGCGCGCGGGATCGACCAGCCCCGGCGTCTTGCCGATCGCGCTGACAATCACCGGGCCGCGATCGGCGCGGCGGTCACAACCGGCCAGCGCCAGCGCGGCGAAGGCAATCGAAAGGGCAGCTCGGAGTCGGCGCATGACAGCTCTTGTGCCACGCGGGCGGGCCGGGGGCTATGGTGCGGACGGCGGGACTTGAACCCGCATTTCCATAGGGAAGACAGATTTTAAGTGGGACGAGACTACCGTAAGCATTTGTAGAATATAACATTATTTTCCTTGGGTCAAGAACTGTGTAAGGTTTTGTGTAAATTTTCAGCGTCAATCAATGGAAATTATGGCTGCGACGACGCGGCAACTCCTCTTCATCCGGCGCCGCGTTAAACAATCTATGCGCAAGCATACGCTCGCGCGGCATGCCTGCTTTGCGGGGATTGAGGCAGCCGCCGTTCATCGCGTCGCTCTCCTGTCGTCCCGACCATATCGACGACTTGTAAGTCACGGAAATAACTCACAAAAACAGACCATTTTTGTCCTGTGCAGGAACAGTGTAGATTTTTTTGGGCTACCCCGAATGTGGCTTCGGATTTCTGCCAAGAATCAGCGTGGCCAGTTGGCGTGAAGATCGTCGATCAGATAGTCATGCACATGTCATGATTGCGACGTTGCATGGTCCAGCTTGTGCGGATGATTGCCGGATAGGTCTGGATCTAATGCTTGATCGCCTTTGGGTTTCGCGCAGGCCACAGCCGGAATGCGATGGCGACACCACACATCGCAAGTGCGGCCAACACGAATAACGCTGTTTGTTGTCCGAACCGCGCGCCGACTTGTCCGGCGAGCGGATAAGCGGTTAGCCAACAGGTATGACTCAGCGCCGATTACGCTGCGAAAAAAAGGCGGGGCGATCTTCCGCTTGCGCTGAACGTCGGATCATCTAGCTCGGACCAGGTATTAAGATTTCACTGGCTTAGGTAGCAAGGAACCGGAAAAGCGCAGGACCAAGACTGCGAGCAATGCACTCGCAAGAGAGCCGATGAGAACGCCAATTTTTGCCGCGTCGGCTTCCGGTTGATTCGGGAAGGCCAGCGCTCCTATGAACAGGCTCATCGTGAACCCGATGCCGCACAGCAGGCTCACGCCATAGATTTGTCGCCAGCTTGCCCCTGCTGGACGCTGTGCAATTCGCAGACGCACTGCCAGCGCGACCAAGCCAAAAACACCAAGTTGCTTGCCGATGAATAATCCCAGAGCAATGCCAAG
The DNA here is from genome assembly GCF_019749955.1 of Sphingomonas sp. Classification (GTDB taxonomy): domain Bacteria; phylum Pseudomonadota; class Alphaproteobacteria; order Sphingomonadales; family Sphingomonadaceae; genus Sphingomonas. The sequence continues at coordinate 18,166 of NZ_JAIEPC010000009.1, read as the reverse complement.
CGGAAGCGGAGCCAACACTGTATCTAGCCCCAGACCATCGAGAGATACACCAGCATTGGCAAATCCGAAGATCGGGACGATGGCAAAGGCAACCCAGGGGTGCAGTCCGTGTTCAAGGCGGTGAAGCGTAGAGTCCGCGGCTTCCGGTGCGGCCGGTGTTGCGCGGAGCGGTACGGCGAATGCCGCCAGCACGCCGGCGATGGTTGCATGGACGCCAGAGACCAGCATGAAATACCACATCAATGCAAATCCAATCAGGTACCAGGCAGGATGCCGGGCGCCCCAGCGATTCAGCAGCAACAGAAGCGCAAAGACTGCGATAGCGGCGGCCAGCGCCCACAACGTGAGCGTCGATGTATAAAACAGGGCGATGATCGCCACCGCACCCATGTCATCGATAATCGCAACGGTTGTCAGAAAAAGCTTGAGCGAAGTCGGCACGCGCTTTCCGAGCATTGCGACGACCCCGAGCGCGAACGCGATGTCAGTCGCCGCCGGGATCGCCCAACCGCGGGTCAGGTCAGCATTGCCGGCAACAATGCTCAGATAAACGACGGCAGGAAAAGCCATGCCGCCGAGCGCGGCGACCAGCGGGAGGCGCCGGTCGGCCCAAGTCGTCAAATGACCATCAAGAAACTCGCGTTTTACCTCAAGGCCAACGACGTAAAAGAAAATGGCCATCAGGCCGTCGTTAATCCACAAATGAAGCGTCGTGGGACCGAGTTTTGGCGTAAATGTGGGTCCAATGGTCCAATCAAGTATTCCGAAATACGAGGATGCAAACGAAGAGTTCGCCATAATCATGGCAACAAAAGCCACGATCATTAAGATTATGCCCCCCGACGCCTCAGATTTGATGAAGTCACGCAGCATCGATTTTGGACGGTTAAGCATTTTCATCGCCATCCGATCCGGTTAGCATGATAGTTAAACGCGTCAGCAATATTCGTCTCTAGATCAGGTTCGCTTGATCGACCAGACGTAAACATGCGATGGACCAACGGGTTATCGGAACAATCCACAATAGCATCAAGATTGTGCGGTGCGAACGCGATTTTTCGGGCCAGCTGAGTGCTTGGCGACAATGGTACCGATATGGGATAGGGGATCGTGCGATGGACAAAATGTTGACAGTGCCTGCAAGAATATCATCGTCAGGCCCTTTTGGAACGCTCTTTCAAAGAGAGGTATCGGCAACAGCCGGATTCGGTTCCATCAAGCCTGCTCGGTGGCTTTTTTGCCTGAAGCAATGGCCAAGCCATAATCAGATTGGCGACACAATCGTGCTGCGCGAAAACGCTGCGTGATGGAGACGCAATATGGCATCCCCTATCTGCGCGAAGCCCTTATATTTCTTGCGATTGCCGGAATTGCGGTGCCTCTGCTCACCCGGGTGAAGGTCAGCCCCGTGCTCGGCTATCTGCTGATCGGCGGGCTGATCGGACCCTTCGGCATCGGTTTGCTGGTGGAACAATACCCGTTCCTGTCCGACATGGTGATATCCGATACTGCGGGCGTTCGCGCTTTCGCCGAGATCGGTGTGGTGTTCCTGATGTTCATGATCGGACTGGAGCTTTCACTTGATCGGCTGTGGTCGTCTCGCCGACTCGTTTTCGGGATGGGCGCGCTCCAGATCATCGTGACCACCGCACTCATAGCCTGGATCGCAACGGGCCTGGGTGCCGACAGCACCTCCGCCGTAATCATCGGCGCGGCGCTATCCTTATCGTCCACCGCCATCGTCATGCAGATGTTCATGCAAGGCCGCCTCCAGACCACGCCGGTCGGCCGGACGGGGTTCGCGATATTGTTGATGCAAGACCTTGCCGTCGTGCCGATACTTTTCATGGTGGGCGTTCTTGCGACGTCCGGCGACCAGAGTCCGATCGGCGGGCTGGCCCTTGCACTGGGCAAGGGCGTATTGGTCATCGTCGCCATATATGCAGCCGGGCGCGTGCTGCTCCGACCGCTCCTGCGTCAGGTCGCGCAAGTAAAAAACGCCGAGATGTTTACGGCTGCCGTATTGCTTGTAGCGGTCGGAGTATCCGCTCTCACTGCATCTTTCGGCCTTTCGATGGCGCTTGGTGCATTGCTTGCCGGCCTGCTGCTCGCTGAAACCGAATATCGTCACCAGATCGCAGTTGATATCGAACCGTTCAAGGGACTGCTTCTCGGCTTGTTCTTCATGTCTGTCGGCATGGGAATTGATTGGAGAGATGTGTTCTCCGATCCACTTGTCATTGGCGCGAGCGTCGCAGGACTGTGGTTCCTCAAGGCGTCGATCATAACTATATTGGCTTTGTTGTTTGGCAAGTCGCGCACGGTAGCAATCGAAACGGGCCTTCTGCTTGGCCAAGGCGGTGAATTCGCATTTGTCATCCTTGGCGCTGCGGCGAGCGTCGGCCTCATCGCCGGTGATATGCAACAGCGCATCTTGATCCTCGCGGGCGTGGGGATGCTGTTGACGCCAATTGTTGCGCAACTGGCACAAAAGCTCTCACGACAAATGGACCGCAAGAGTGCATCGATCGACGGGCAGGATGATGACGACGGTTTTCGCGATTGCGAGGGTCACGTTATTATTGCAGGCTTTGGCAGGGTCGGGCAGACGCTTTCTGAGACGTTAAGGGCCGAAGGGGTGGAATTTGTGGCGGTCGATGTCGACGCCGCGCTGATCGCCAGGCTCAGGGATCTTAAACTGCCCGTCTTTTATGGCGATGCTTCGGGGATCGACATTCTCGCCAAAGCCGGAATCGAGGAAGCAGCCGCAGTGGTCGTGACTATGAATGATGCGGTCGCCGCAAGCGGTATCGTGAGCGAGATACACCGCCGTTGGCCGATGGTCCCGATCCATGCCAGAGCCAGAGACGCCGAACACGCCCGTAGGCTAAAGGCGCTGGGCGCAACTTTCTGCACACCCGAAACCATTGATGCCAGTCTTCAGCTCGCGAGCAATGTGCTGCTAGAGATCGGCGTGGAACCAGACGCCGTAATGCGCCGCATCGTGAAACAACGATTGGTCGAAACCGGCTGAAATTTGCGAAGCTGAAAGCCGCTGATGCGGCGTTAGCGATCATGGATCGGTTCCGGCTGAAGGCGATGGGGACCGGCCTTCTTGGAGGCGGGGCGGCGCTTCCGTTTCCGAAACGGCAATTTCGTGCGCCACAGCGCCGCGCGTTTTCCAAAGTGAGTAGAAAACGCCGGTTGCGATGATCGAGAGCGTCACGCCGAGCGAGATTGACGGATCGACCTTGCCGACGATCTGGTTCCAGAAAATTTTGACCCCGATAAAGACGAGAACGATGGCAAGCGCGTATTTCAGATATTCGAAGCGATGCACCATTGCGGCCAACGCGAAATAAAGGGCGCGAAGACCGAGGATTGCCATGATATTGGCCGTGAATACGATATAGGTGTCAGTCGTGATGGCAAAGATCGCCGGCACGGAGTCCACCGCGAACACGAGATCGGCAATGTTGATTACGACGAGCGCGAGAAATAGTGGTGTCGCGAAACGGGCCAATTTTCCGGTCGCCGGGTCGAGCTTGCGGACGAAAAACAGCGGACCATGCAACTCGTCGGTGACGCGCATCCGCTTGGACAGGAAGCGCACGATCGGGTTCTTTGACACGTCCTGCGGGCTGTCTCCCATGACCAGCATCTTGACCCCTGTGGCGATCAGGAAGGCGCCAAAAATGTAGAGCACCCATTCATACTGCTGGACCAGAGCTGCACCGAGCCCGATCATGATGCCGCGCAGGATCAACACCGCCAGGATACCCCATAATAGGGCGCGATACTGGTATTTGGCAGGTATGGCGAAATAGCCGAAGATCAGCGAAATCACGAAGACATTGTCGATCGAAAGCGCCTTTTCGAGCGCATATCCGGTGAAATATTCCATCCCCGAGACCGGTCCCATCGACCACCACAGCCATGCACCGAACACCATCGCGATGGCGATATAGAACGCCGATAAAGCCAGGCTTTCCGCAACGCCCAGTTCCTTGTCATCCTTGTGCAGGACGCCAAGGTCGAACGCCAACAACGCCCCGACGATGATAAGGAATATGAACCAGAGCCAGGCAGGCTTGCCCAGGAAATCGTTATTCATAAATTCGACAATAAATTCCACGAGTAGTCCTTATTTCTTGGCCGACACTTTTGCATCGAGGGAGACGCCTTTCGGGGGCGCCATTGTTTTTTTGGTTGCGTCCGATTCAAATTCGTCACGGACTATGATATGGCAGCATCTCAATGCGACAGCAGCACCGGCAGTGGCGGGTTATCGAGGATGGTTGTTGTTGCGCCGCCCAGAATGAAATCACGCATGCGCGAATGACCGTATGCACCCATAACAAGCAGGTCGAATTGCTCGGAGACTGCGTAATCTGCCAATGCCTGCCCGATCGGACGGCCTGCGGCAGATTTCTCCTTCAGCACAACCTCAATTCCATGCCAAGCCAGATGCCTCGCCAGATCCGCGCCGGTGTGCTTTGTGTCCATCACCTTGTCTTGCGTGATGGTCAAAATTTGAACAGATTTGGCGCGCCGCAAAATGGGCATGGCATCCGCGATTGCGCGCGCTGCCGGTCGGCTAAAATCCCAAGCTACTCCGATGCTGCCGAACGAAGTAGAACTCTCGTTTGCTGACGCTTCCGGCAAAATCATAGTCGGTCGACCGGAACCAAATATGACGCTTTCGGCAACATATAGCTGCTGCGGCTGATCGCCGACCGGAATGATCGTGATGTCATGCATTCGGGCTTGAGCGGTAACGATCGCTGCGAGCTGCGAGCTTTGACACGCTCCGGGAATGTGATCATGTCCAACGCCGCGTTGTGTCGCAATGTCATCGAATGTCTTGATCAACTGCCGAGCATTCGCCGAACTTTTGCGTCTTTCGGCGGCGATCATGCCCTTGATATCGAGCATTGCGTTCGCGAGCGCATTGCCGGCATTTGGCATTTCTATTTCCAGCGCGAGCGCCGAAATGTGGGCACCCAGATTCTCGGCGATGCGGACCGCCTGATCGATTGCTTTGGCAGGGGTCGCTTCGGGGTAGCTGCTCAATTGGAGGAGAACATCCTTGAACGCCATTTTCATACCTCCTGAATTGCTTTTATGGTTCGCAAGTGCGGCATCACGCTATTGAGCTGGTGCTTGGTGATGTCGGCTCGCAGTCGGGTTGCTTCCTTGGTCGAAATTGAACTTTTCAATTGTCTGAGGGTCGGTCGCGCGCCATCTCGACGGCGAGGCCTCAGGCAGCATCGGCGAGGTCGAAATCTGCCGGGTCAAGCCCCAGCGCTTCGCATATCCGGACAGCGGCTGCGCGCTCATCGGCATCGAAACAACTGTCGGCGGATGCAATGGCGCAACAGGCTTCGACGAGTAGTGCAGCATTTCGACTTTCGCCGCTGAGTCGTGAAAGTATAGCCAGAGATTCGCGTTCACCTTTGTCGTGGTCATCGATGAAAATGGCGCTAATTTCTTCAAAATAGCCGTTGATGTCGTCCAGACCGAATACCGCAATCGGTTCGAAACGGCGGATCAACCCGAGCATGCGCCGACGCTCATCGTCGGTGACCCATCCGTCCGCATAGGCCATGATTGCACAACCAGCGACGACCCCTTCCAAAATACGCTGATTATATTGGGGCGGGGATTCGGCGATGAGTTCTTCCCAAGACTGCTTGGAAAAGCGCCTTGACGATGTGCGATTAGGCATTGTGGTGTTTCCATTCTAAAATCAGTGCATGCTCAGCGGAAATGAATGTGGCGGATATCGCTGATGATGCGGTGTGAGACATAGATGTCGTCGCCTTATCCATAGCGGCGTCAATTCAGCGATGTGGATGGAGAGCCGTCGCAAGCAGCGGACCAGATCAGTCGAATAGTTCCGACAAGAACGATTTCTTCCGTTTGCCACGGCGATATCGACCGTCATCATCATCAAAATGATCATAGCCAGTCGGACGCGACTCTCGACTTGGCGGTTCGGCCGAACGCCGGGCCGGTGCTGTATCTTCGACGCTGCGTTCGATGATCTTGTCCAATTCTCCTCGGTCCAGCCATACGCCCCGACAGGTGGGGCAATAGTCGATTTCGACGCCTTGGCGGTCGGATAAGCTAAGGCCGGTCTTGCAGACCGGACAGGGCATGACTGCGACAGTTTCTGCGGTTCGCATGGTTCATGCCTTTCCGGTTTGACGAACGAACGCAAGCCGGTGCATCCGATCCTTGATTGCGAGCCGCAGCTTCTTCAGCCGCAGCAACCGCAAGGGGTTCGGGAAGCGCCGCTGGTGCTCGCGACGCACCTCGGCATCTAGCTTGCTGTAAATCAGCAGCAGTCGATAACTAAGCCTGTTCATTGCCATATCTCCAATCAATGGTTCGGTCGGTCAGGCCAGCCACGATGCCATCCGAGGGGAGGAGGGAACGCATCGGGCCAGCCTGAGGCGGTCCGACATCGCAACTGTCAGGGAGAACAGCCACCAGAGGGGCCCGGTCCGCGAAATCTGATTTAGAGCTATATGCAATTAGAAGCTAATATGATCTTTCACGTAGAGTAATAGCTACAGACTATCACCGCCTCGAAGGCGGGTAAGCATTTTACCTGATCAGTTCCAGAGCCTCGATTTGTATCCGGTCAGCAATTGTCCGATGGACGCATAGCTGGCAGCGCCGGATTACCACATCGCGGCGGAGCGATCCGGCTGGCTTACTGTCGCTGGCTGAGAGCCGACATACTTCCGCCGCAGATCCAAATTTAGGAGGCCCACTCGGGGAACGATAACATCCAGCGAGTGAACGATAGCACTGTCAAGTGCAACATAAAGCGATAGATGCTATCTATCACTTTATGGTCAACCTTTCGAATAGACTTAACCACAAGTCCGAGGCATTGACTGATCGGCAAAAGACCCAACACTATGGTTTCGAGTGAAAGTAGGGCAGCTCAGTTTAGACGTATTCTGAAGCCAACTGATGTTCCTCGACGGGCAGGCGCCTCTTTAAATAATGGAGAATGAAAGTGGCAAACAGATTTGATCCCAGATCGTCAATCAGCCCGCAACTGGTAGGGGCTGGAGTCGGCCAAGAAAGCATCGCCTACCATGAGGGTCTTCGATCCTACATGCTGTCGGTCTACAATTACATGGCGTCTGGCGTGCTGCTGACCGGTATAGTTGCTCTGCTGTTTGCAAGCACCGGGGCGGCGGCGCAGGTTCTCGGCGGTCCAGGCATCCTCAAATATGTGATAATGCTTGCCCCCTTGGCGTTCGTGCTGGTGCTGAGCTTCGGCATCAATCGGCTTTCGACAGGAACCGCGCAACTGCTCTTCTGGGCATTCGCAACGGTGATGGGCCTGTCGATGGCATCGATCTTCCTAGTTTACACCGGCACCTCGATCGCCACCACCTTCTTCGCGGCGGCGGCGGCGTTCGCCGGCCTCAGCCTGTTCGGTTACACCACCAAGAAGGATCTGTCCGGCATGGGCACCTTCCTGATCATGGGCGTGGTCGGCTTGTTGGTGGCGATGATCATCAACATCTTCTTGCAATCGACCGCGATGCAAATGGCGATCAGCTTCATCGGCGTGCTGCTGTTCGCCGGCCTCACAGCCTACGACACGCAGCGGATCAAGAGCTTGTATTTCGAAGTGGCAGGCACCGACATGATGAGCAAAACCGTGATCATGGGCGCGCTGTCGCTTTATCTCGACTTCGTCAACATGTTCAGCTTCCTGCTTCAGTTCTTGGGCCAGCGCCGCTGAATCATCGCTACTGCCAGCGAGTGCTCAGGCGCGAGAGCTGCGCCCATGAGCACTTGCCGGTGAATCCCGGCTACCCGATGGCCACTGCATTAAGCGAGCCATTGCCCTGACCGGAGCAGCAGGAACGGCTCGGTCGTTCGATCTTGAGGACATGATAGCCGCCATGGATCTTTCGGCTTTCACCTTTGAGGCCTTGCTGCCCTTCATCGCAATCGGCTTTGCGGCGCAACTGTTGGATGGCGCGCTTGGCATGGCGTTCGGTGTCATCTCAAATACGTTACTAATCAGCATGGGCGTTCCTCCGGCCGCAGCCTCGGCCGGGGTCCATGCGGCCGAAAGCTTCACTACCGGCGCTTCGGGCATTAGCCACATCGCCCACCGCAATGTCGATTGGAAGCTCTTCCGGCGGTTGGTGATTCCCGGCGTGGCTGGCGGCGTTCTGGGTGCCTATATACTGTCCTCGGTCAATGCCGAAGCGGCTCGGCCATTCGTACTCGCATACTTGTGTGCCATTGGCCTGTATCTGCTGTGGCGGGGTATCAGATTTCATCCAACCGAAAAGACGCACAAGTTTGTTGCGCCGCTTGGGCTTGTCGGGGGCTTTCTGGATGCGGCAGGCGGCGGCGGCTGGGGTGCAGTGGTGACCAGCAACCTGCTGGTACAAGGCGGAAGCCCTCGAAAAGTGGTTGGCACCGTCAATACCGTCGAGTTCTTTTTGGCTGTGTCTATCTCCGCTACGTTCATTTTCACCCTCGGTCTCGCCGCATTCACCATCGCCACGGCTGGGTTGGTCATCGGCGGCGTCGTCGCTGCGCCGCTCGGGGCTTTGGTGACGAAGCGGGTTCCAGCCAAGCCGCTGCTAATTCTGGTCGGAATCGTGCTTACGATCACCAGCCTCTACGGAGTCGCGCGGGCAATGTTGTAGTCCTGATCGGGTTCACTCGACAGGTCCGATGACGCCTGCTCCCGCCTCTTGTCGAGCGTCATGTCAGTTCAAAAAGGCGGCAGGGTATTAGAATCGCGACCCACGAACAACATCAACGATGCCAATGAACAGAACCAGGCCGTGACTGTCGAGGATTGGAGCGATATCGTCTATGAACCGTTCGGTTTTTTCCTGCGATGTGACGCTAAGTAAAATGACCTTTGCCTGCGCTCCGCTAATTTCATCGTCCGTCCACGTCCCGCTATGGCCCGCCCCACTCTGTACTGGCAAGAGGGTATAGCCATTGATTCCGGCGCGAACAGTGGCATCTATCACAAGCGAAGCAAGCGGCCGATCAAGGAGAACTTCGATCCTGCGGCGCTGAACGACTTCAACTTTCATGTCCCAATCCTCGATGCCAGTGCGATATATACCGGTATGCCAAAAATTACATTGAATGGAAATGTTACGGCGAGCACCATTCCAAGCGAGATTCCAGGATCGGCCTGCGGGAGCGACATGCGCATTACGGCGGGAACAGCGATGTAGGATGCGCTGGCAGCGAGTATGCCCAGCGCGGCTGACGTGGCCGTATCCAGCCCGATCGCGTGGCCAGTGACAACGCCCAGAGCGCCTTGCGCAACGGGGATCGCGACACCCAAGGCAACCAGCCGCCAGGTCAGATTTCTCGTTTCTCTGAGCCTTCTCGCCGCAATGAGGCCCATGTCGAGCAGGAAAAGGCACAGAACGCCCCGGAAGCCCGCCTCGAAGAATGGCTGGACGGGGGCTGCTCCTTCCTTGCCAACCGCAAAGCCAATCGCAAGGCTGCCGACGAGCAAAACTACCGATCCGTTCAGCAATGTTTCATGCCAGATAGCAGGGCCAGGCGAGCGAGTTCCAGGGCTCATGGCGCTGCGCGCCAACAACAGTCCTGCAATAATCGCAGGCGTTTCCATGGCGGCCATAACGGCGACCATGAAACCGGCAGCAGGCATTTCCATCGCCGCTAGGATTTCTGATCCTGTCACGAAAGTGACGACACTGACCGAACCGTAATGAGCGGCAACAGCAGAGGCGTTCAGGCGATCAAGTCCGCCTGCTTTGCGTAGCAAGGCATAGACCGGAATCGGCAAAACCGCGCTCAAGGTAACGCCCGCCACGAGAGCAAGAACAAATTGAGAGGTAAGCCCGGTCTCGGCAATCTGGATGCCGCCCTTCAGGCCGATGGCAGCCATAAGGTATATCGACATTGCTTTTGCCAGCGCTTCCGGCACGGACAAGTCAGAGCGCACCAAACCTGCAAATCCGCCGAGCACAAAAAACAGGATCATAGGCGACAGCAGGGCGGTCATTCCAGTATCAATCATCATCGACATTGATCGGCCTCATTCACTTCAGAAGGCGTATTCGATGCCGATAAGCGGGGCGTGACCGACATCATCGGGAGCACCGCGTTCGAACTCCTGTTGTCGCAAGTAAGTACCGCTCAGGGTGAGGCGGTCGTTGATGTCGTAACTCACGCCCAGCTGCGTCCGCAGTCCGGTAAGGCCATTAGTCCCTCCGTCGCGCGTGCTCCGAAGCGTGAACATGAGCTCTGCATCGGTTCTGAGGGTCCAGCGTTTTTCCGTGTCGAGCGGCACTGCCACGCCAAGTCTTGGCCGCAAGCGAAATCCAACCTGGTCTGCATTGCCGACAAACCGATGTTCGAGCCGCAGCCGGGTGCGCAGAATACCGTGGCTGGTCGAAAGCTGCTGGATGAGGCGCGTTTCGTCATCGCCTCCATTGTTGATCCGTCGCTCGATCGCACCGCTAAGCGTGGCATTCTTGGAAATACTCTGGTTCAGCCAGATGCGTCCGAAATAGGTATCAACACGCCCGTCACCGGCATTGCGGAAACGCTGCGCAGTTTCAATTTCGATGCCCGTATCCGCGTCAAGGTCGAACGAAACCGACGGGTTGAACCACAACTCGGCGGAATCGTTGTTCGCCAGCGCCGGAACGGGTGCAAGCGCGAATCCGAGGCAGATGATTAGAGTGGCGTGAGTCTTCATTCGGTTGCTTCCTCGGGCGTCTGCATATCGACGTGATGTAATTGCACAGATTGATAGCTATCAATGCCAGGCTGTTCTGTAATTGAAACGGCCAAGACTATTTTTTGAATTACACTTTAACACATATAATCTTTAGCCCAGCCCAACCTTCGATCAACCAAGGAATGGTCTGCATGGGTCACGCTGTTAAATTCGTTTTCAGAACGGTTACTCGGGATCTGCTCGGGATGGCACGCCTCAAATTCCGCCGGACCGATGAAGTCGGCGGAATCTGAGGTTTTGCCCGTGAAATTGGCCATTCTAGGAACCAGCGGCAAGCTGCCCGCAAGCGGTACAACTTGGACAACTGAATGCGCCATCATAGCCGATCAAAAACGATACGCGAGTCCAGCACTGATCACCCAGGGATCAAGCCTGTGTTTCGTTTCGAGTAGCGTTGTGGTCCCTGCCCGAAAGCGAGCCGTGGTGTCGATAAAGTATCGTTTTGCATCAATGCTTAGCCCGAGGCCTTTGTCGTTCAGGGTGATATCGGCCCCTGCTTGCAGCGCAAAGCCCAAATCGTTCGAAAGGCTGGCACTCGTTGCGCCGAGCGCTTGCGCACTGTTGTCAACGTCTTCACCGAATATTACGAAGTAAGAAGGCCCCGCCCCGATGTAAGGCTTGAAGGCCGTGCCGGTATTCAGGTGATACTTCGCAGTGATCGTCGCGGGCAGAATTACCGCATTCTTGATCAAGTTCGCGCCCGCCAGAGCACCATTGCCACTCACATTATGCGACGTAATGCAGCAGATGGTCTCGACCGAAAAATTCGGACTCAGAAAATATTCGGCAGCGATAGTTGGAACCACGCTATTGTCAGCCTTAGTCTGTGAACCTGCGGGCAGCCCGATGGTATCGGTTCGAACGCTGGTAATGTTGCCTTCGGGCAGCACTGCCGTGCCTAGTAGTTTGACCTGGATCTGTCCGCCTTCGGGTTGTGCAAACGCGGTAACAGGCGTGACCGCAAGACATGCGGCAAGAGTGATTTGGACTGATAGATGTTTCATGATTTACCTCATACTGGGATTGGAACTGGATTGCGGGCGCGCACGACTCCCTGCGCCGTCTAACCACGACGGCACATCAGGTTTTCGCGGCAGGGATGGCCACATTCAGGTCGCCTGAGCAGAAGGCGGCGGCGACCTGAATGGGTGGACTAGCGAGAGCGTGTAGGCGACCTACTTCGCCGCATATGGCAGCGACGAATGGTGCAAAACGACCCTGAGCTTACCTTCGCCATCGCGGACAAAGCCCCAGGTCTTGTCGACCACGGTAACGTTGCCCTTGCTGTCGGTCAGCGTCACATTACCCATGGAGATTGCACTGTTGCCGGTAATCAGGATGCCAGCATTGTCGATTTTGTAGCTGCGCCAGCCCTTGAATGCGAACCCGCTGTCACCGGGAAACGCCCGGTTCCCGCCGACGAAATAGGCCAGCGCACCTTCACGAGTAGTGCGGAACGTCGTTGGCGCGGTCGTCAGCGTTGGCTTGAACAGCACCGGGCCCATATTGTAGCCATATGCTGTGTCGAGCACTTGTTCGGCGATGCGGGTGGCCGCAACCCTGCCGTTTCGGTCATATTCGGTTGCAATCGCAACCAGCGCCGTGCCCCATGCCTGTTGGGCGGCCTCAACTTCAGTGACCGTGATTGGCGCATAGACTGCCGTGGCTTTTTGCTCGGCTGTGTTTGTGGCGGTAACTGAAGTGTGGGCCAAGGCAGGCTGTGCGGCGGCAATGGCCAATCCAGCGAACACTGGTACTGAAAATGTAAAACGGTTCATGTATATTCCTTACTATTCTGTTGGTTAATGTAGGGGTCAGCGCGACGATGCCGCGCTGCGGGTTTTCCAGAGCGACCAGCCGATGCCGACTGCAAGGATTGCGAATGTGATTGCGAGTGAGACTGGCGGCGGAATCTTGGCGAGGCCTAACGCGTCGGCGACGAAGATTTTGGACCCGATAAAGACCAGCAGAACCGCAAGCGCATATTTAAGGTAATGGAAACGATCGACCATTGCCGCGAGAGCAAAGTACAAGGCGCGCAGACCCAGAATTGCGAAGATGTTCGACGTATAAACAATGAACGGATCGGTCGTGATCGCAAAAATTGCAGGCACGCTATCGACCGCAAACACCAGGTCGACGATCTCGATCATGATGAGCGCGAGGAACAATGGCGTCATGAACCACGCAAGTTTTCCCGTCTTCGGATCAGTCTGCTGCACCCAGAAGCGTTCGCCATGCAGCTCGTCGGTCACACGGTAACGGCGCTTGACATATTTCAGCACCGGGTTTGCAGACACGTCATATTGCTTGTCGGCGAACACCCACATCTTGATTCCGGTGAAGACCAGGAAGGCAGCGAAAACATAAAGAACCCAGCTGAACTGCTCGACCAGCGTGGCACCGAGGCCGATCATGATCGCTCTCAGCACAATGACACCCAGGATGCCCCAGAAAAGTACGCGATGCTGGTAAATCCGCGGAACCGCAAAATAGGTGAAAATCATGGCGATTACGAACACATTGTCCATCGCCAGACTCTTTTCGATAACAAAGCCGGTAAGATAGTTCATTCCGGCTGTGGCACCCATATACCACCACACCCAGCCGCCAAAAGCCAACCCGAGCATAATATAGACTGCCGAGGTAATCAGACTCTCGGCAACGCCGATCTCTTTCGATTTACGATGGACAACGCCAAGATCGATGACAAGCAGAACGACGACGATTGCGACGAAGCTCAACCAAAGCCAGGCAGGCTTGCCCAGAAAATCGAAAAAAAGCCATTCAGTCATGCTGCGATCCTGTCATTCAAATTTTCTGGCTCGTTGGCGCGCGGGTGGGTTAGGAAAACGGTCAATCGAACAGCTCGGAAAGAAAGGACTTGCGCTTCTTCCCGCGATAATGCGGGTCGCGGCTGTGGGCACGATCAGATGACGGTTGAAGTGTGTCGCCCTGGACTGGAGCTGCGGAACGCTCGATGATCTTGTCGAGTTCGCCCCGGTCGAGCCAAATGCCCCGGCATTGCGGGCAATAGTCAATCTCGATTCCTTGTCGCTCGCTCATTACCAGCGCAACATTGCAAGTCGGACAGGACATTACAACATTGGTTGTCATCATCTGTTCCTTTTCCGACACCTGCATCGGTACAAATAAAAAATGGGGCGGCGTTATGACTGGGGAATGGTCATCACGCCGCCCCGCAAGGCTGGATTTCTAAGGAGCAATCGACCTTTGCGAACGCAGCAATTGCGAAATCTTATCCTTCAACAGCAGTCTAAGGCGCTTCAGGGTTTTCATTTCATCCTGTTGCGCCGGGTTTCGGGTGTTATCGATCAGGCGGTTCAATCGGCGGTGACTTTGCTGCAGCTTCTTAAGCATCTGTTTCATATTGCATCTCCATGACAAACAAATAGCTGGATTGCAGTTATTGATCCAATCGAATTTCCATACCCGAAACGATAGGATGCGTCTATCGCATTAGCAATTCTTGAAGCGGGCATTGGGATATGTCGATACTGCGCAATGTGGCGTCAATGTGATAGCAAGACAGGCAGCATCGGCTGATCGAGCACCGAAGCCGTGGCACCACCAAGCAGGAACTCGCGCAGCCTAGAATGCCCGTATCCTCCCATAATGAGCAGGTCCGCCGAAAGATCGATTGCCGATTCTTGGATCGCTGACCCGATCGATCGACCGCCGAATGCGCGTCGCTCTATCGTTGCCTGCACATTGCGCATTTGCAGCGCACCGAGGACTTCGGCGTCGTCGAGGCTGGAGTCGATTGCCTTTTCTCCTCCAATAACCAGCAGGACAATTTCCTCTACGTCCGGGAACAGCAACAGCGCATCGTTGAGTGCGCGTGCGGCAGACCGACTATTGTCCCATGCGGCGACCATTCGGCGGCAGGAGAAGGTGGCGCTGAAGTGGGTCGGTGTCACCAGAACCGGGCGTCCCGTCGCGAACAAGAGATGCTCGGCGATGCTGCGATCACTGAGCATACCGTGACGATCGACGCCGGTAACGATCAGGTCGTACAAACGAGCCCGATCAGCCAGGCTCGCCACCACGCCGTGCGAATGAACGATGTTGGTGACAGCGCTGAAGCCGATACTCCGTCGTAGGGCTTCGGAGCGTAATGTTTCGACGTTCGCTAAATTGGCGGCTTCGCGGCGGTCAGAGAAAGCCTCAAGCTCAGCGCTATCGCGTCCCCATTTTGGCGGCGGCACATTGTTTTCCAAATTGTAGAATGTTGCCGTCAGGCAGGCTCCAATGGATTCGCAGACGTCAAGCGCCAGCCTGGGCCCGCCTTCCGTCATGGAAAATGTGTCGACGGTTCCATAGAGGAAAACGGATTTTCGGGCGGAGGTGAGCATAATTGTGTATCCTTTCGCTTTTTTCAAATCTTGATCGGCAGAATCGCGACCGCGTTATCAACGTCCGGACTTGCCACCGGAAACGTGCCGGTGGCGGTCAAGGGCGTGCTCAGCCGAGTCCTCTTCAAGTTCGCAGATTAACCGACCGCAGTGATTGTTCAAATTGAATTACCAACGCACTTGTGATAGGCAGTAACTATCAGGAGGTGTCATGAGTACAATTCGTCAATTCAGCTATCTCGTAGCGGTCGCTGATTATCACAATTTCCGGCGCGCAGCTGATGCCGTGAATGTTTCGCAACCAACGCTCAGCCAACAGTTGCGTGCGCTCGAATCAAGGCTTGGCGTCACGCTCGTCGAACGCAATGAAAGTCCCGTCCAGATGACGCCGATCGGGCGCGAAATCGTAACCCGTGCGCGCAAGATTCTGCTGGGCGTCAAAGACATTGAAGACCTCGCCCGTCGCGCAAAAGACGGCGTGGGCGGGACAATCCGCTTTGGAATCTCACCGACGATCGGTCCCTACTTGATGCCTGGCATCATCGCTTCTTTGCACAAGCGTTTCCCGGACATGCGCCTCCATATTCGTGAAGGCATTCCTGACGATCAGGCGCGTGAGCTGGCACGTGGGGAACTCGACATGCTGCTGTCTCCCCTGCCTATATCCGGGAGCAATCTGCATATCGAGCCACTCTTCCGGGAGCCGTTGCACATCGTTGCTCCGCCCGAACATGATCTTTCGCAAGCATCTGAGGTCGGCGTCCGGGATCTCGCCGGCATCGGCATTCTAAGTCTTGATCTGCGACACCACGCACACCGGCAGACGCTGACAATTTGCGCGGAGTTAGGGGCCGAATTGCTCGAAGATTATGAAGGAACCAGTCTCGACAGCCTTCGGCAAATGTGTGGGTCGGGCCTTGGTTTTGCTATCCTGCCTGAACTTTATCTGCTATCCGAGGTTGGCGGAGAGGAAATGGTAAAGCGGCTCACGGTTACTGATTGGGATGCCTCGCGCTCGATCGCCGCAGCTTGGCGAGAGGGCGTTGCGTTTTCGGATCATTATCGGACAATTGCGGCAGCGATTGGCGAGGAAGCACGTGCCATTCTGGCAACGTCATTTGATCGCTAACTGCTTCTGCCGCCTGCACGGTACAAGCGCCGTAAGAACAAGTGTGATTATGTCCGTTTCGACCATTGCGGCCTGATCGCGGAATCCGGGTGGCTTCGGCCAATGCCGATGGCAGAGGGACAGCCCGTCAACGAGCATGGCCAAACACCTACTTGAACGTCGATTTAGCAATCTGCTGATTTGGGCCATTTGAGTCAGCCCCCGCTGGGTTGAACTATAATTTGGGTAGGCGTCTGATGACCGGCGAGGATTGGATGATGGCTGTGTCGGTCGATGCGAACGGCACGAAACGATCAACCACGTTTTGGAGTTCGTGTTCGTCATTGACCACGACTTTAGCAATAAAGCAGTCTTGACCAGTCACCCGATCTGCTTCGACCACTTCTGGTGAATCGGCCAGCATCGTCTCCAATCTCGTCACTTGGCCAGGCATCGCGTTCAATCGCACATAAGCCGAAGTGCCAAGGCCGAACACCTTGGGGTCGATCAATACCCCATATCCCAGGATCGCGCCTGCATCTTTCAACTTGAGAATCCGCTCGCTCACGCTGGGACTGGACATATCAATTAGGATGGCAAGTTCGCGGATGGTCATGCGGCCATCTTCGGTCAATGCCACGATTATCGCTCGATCAGTCTTGTCGAGTTGCCGGATTACATAACGGCTTCGGTTCATAGTTAGCCCCTAGCTGGATGACGCCAGCGGGGCCTTGGGTTTGCGAAGGCGAATGTTCGATTTCGCCTTACTTGTGTGAACAGGCTTCAAGAATCGACCGTCAGCGAACCCACCTAGCGACGCAAGGCACACAGTCCGCAGGATCAAGAGTGAAGGTCAAAAGCCATTACGGCTTTCGACAGGCGAGCCGAAACGCCCGTAATGCCTTCGTGATTCCATAGCTGACCGTTTCGCCTGACGGCTATCAATAGTTCGATAGACAAACGGGACATTCTTTAACGAATTCAGCAAGTCGGGAGCGATGCACAATGAATGGGGGAGCGCGACCAAAGTTGGTCCTAAAGGCCGGGGGCGAAAGCGTGTAATGGCCCATTCAGCGGCGGCCATACTTGCCTTGGCGTCGCAATGCGCACCAACAGTTGCACCCGAAACGGTGCTTGCCATCATTCAAACAGAAAGCAGCGGCGAACAATTCGCCCTCAACGTCAACGGCGGGAGGCAGCCCGCGCGCCAAACCAGCGCAGCCGATGCCGCTGCAACTGCCCGGCTTTATGTAGCAGCAGGATATTCAGTCGATCTGGGGCTTGGTCAAATCAACTCGCGCAACATGCGCTGGCTCGGCCTCACATGGGAGACGGTGTTCGACCCCTGCACCAACGTCGCGGCTTTGGCTCGCGTCCTCACCACGAACTATAATTCGGTAAAAGCCGGTCGTGATCCGCAAACCGCCCTTCGGGTCGCGCTCTCGATGTATAACACGGGAAGCCAGACGCGCGGATTTCGGAATGGCTACGTAGCAAAGGTCGTTGGCAACGCTGGCGTGGTAAACGCAGCGCCACTTTATAGCGATCAGATTCCTGCGGTGACCATCGCCGCGCCCGCAAGCGGCGATTTGCGTGTGAACCTCGCTGCCGAAAATAGCGGGCTTGCGACACCCATTTTGCAAGCCCGCCCAGCGCCGCCGCCAAAATGGAATGTCTTCGAGCGCGCCGCTTACGAACGGGAGACGCAAATCCTCGCTGAAAACGAAAGGGGCAGCATATGAACGTCATCCTAAAGGTTGGGCGTGGTGTCGGAATGTGGCGAGCGAACATATCAGCCAGATTCAACGCCATGTCCAAAGTGCGGCAAAGAGCGATATTGTGGGGCATGGCACTGACTGCGGCGACCATCATTTCGCTAGCGATTCCAGA
>NZ_JAIEPC010000014.1 GCF_019749955.1 Sphingomonas sp. | reverse complement strand
CGGATCGGCGGGATGCTGGCGTTCAACGCGCTGATGGTGACGATCGGCACGCACCCGATTTCGGCGAGTCCCGGCGCCCCGCTCAGCGTCGATGCCGCCACCCAGCCGGTGCTGACGATCGCGAGCCTGATCGGCCTGGCGCCGCTGATCGCCTCAAGCGCCTTGTGCCTGCGCGCGCTGCTGCTCGGCGAGGAATTCGATACCGACGGGCTGGCGGGCAGCGGCGATGACGGCCCCGCCAAGCTGCAACGCCGCCTGTTCGCGGCCTTCGTCCACTCGATCGACGCGCAAAGCCGCCTGCTGCGGCAAGCGGTGGTGACGACGCTGATCGGCGGCACGATGACGCTGATGGTGTGGGCGGCGATATTGGGGGAGAAGATGTTTTGAGGGGGTTGGTGAGCGGTGGAACCACCAATATTCACCGTTGCTTCCGCCGAGCTTTGCGGCACGAACGGGCCGAAAGGTGTCAAAAGTTACGACGGTCGCAGGGGGGGGGCATGAGGTGGCACCAACGCCACCAAGGGCGGCGCCCCTGCAGGGGACAGCATAAGCCCGAGCGCGCCGGAGCGTTGGCACGCAGGTTCAAGAGGGCGCTGACGATGGCAAAGAGCGGTTTGGAACATAGCATGAACGATACGATTTGGAAAGCGTAAAGAAGACGTGGCGGAGGTGGGGGCGGTCGTTGCCAAAGTTAGCGCGAAATCGTATAAGGTCCGCATGGCACAAATGAACATCTCCATCCCCGAAGCGCTCAAAAGCTGGGCCGAGGCGCGCGTGGCCGAGGGGCGCTACAGCAGCACCAGCGATTACGTCCGCGATCTGGTGCGCCGCGATCAGGAATATGCCGAGAAGCTGAAGGCATTGCAGGCGGCAATCGACGAGGGGCTTGCGTCGGGCGTGAGCGACCGGACAATCGAAGACATCATCGCCGATCGCAGGAAGCGGGACGGCCTGGTTTGACGCCCGTCACGATCAGTCGTGACGCCGATGCCGATCTCGACGGCATCCTCGATTACAGCATCACAGCTCATGGTCGCGACATTGCCGAGGCGTATCTGCGCACGCTCCATGCCGCGTTCGACCGGCTATCCGATTTTCCAGAGCTTGGTGTTGCGCGGGGCGATCTGTCGGGCGGTCTGCGAAGTCTGCCCTGCGGCGGGCACCGGATTTTCTATATTGTCGAAGGTGAGACCGTGCTGATCGTGCGCGTGCTGCACAAGGCGATGGACCCGGCGCGGCATTTTTAGCCCAGAGCGCTGAGGCGCGGCGGCGGCGCGGATCATGAATACATTGGAAGAGCGCATCGCCTCACTCGATGACCCGCGCACGCTGGGCAGCGCGCTGACGGGGGATCATGCGGGAAATTGGCGGTGGCGGATCGGGGACTATCGGGTGGTGGCGCGGTGGAGGACGGTCAGTGCAGCTTGCGGTCCTTGGCGGCACCAGCGTCGGGGTTCTTCGCATCGTCATAAGCGGACAGCAATTGGGTCGCCAGGTGGCTGTCTAACAGCTTTTCCAGCGCCGAAAGATCGAGCGCCCCCGCCTCCAGCGAAAGATCGGCGGCCTCAAGCGCCCGGTAATAAGGGAGCTTGTCCGCTGCGATCTGTTCGGGAACGGTTTCGTGGCCGGGCAACCGATAGCCGATCTTGGCGCACAGCACGAAATAGGCGAGCGCGCGCGAGGTACGGCCATTACCGTCGGTGAACGGGTGAATCCAGTTCAGCCGCCACATCACATAGGCGCACAGATTAAGCGCCGAGCCATCCGCGAAGTTATCCATCACATGATCGCACATCTCGTCGATCAGGCTGGTGACGAGATGCGCGGGCGGCGGGACGTGCTTGCTCAGACCGATCTCGATACTGCCGGGCCGGAAGTTCCCGGCATAGGCCGACAGGCCGTCGAGCACGATCCGGTGCAGATCGAGAATGGTCGAGGTGCGGATACGGAACGGGCGACCGCCGCGCACGACATCATCGATGAGATCGAGCACGCGGTCGAACTGCGCGACGGCATTTTCGGATTCGCGGCGCGCCTGTTCAAGAGGATCGGTGATCAGCGCAGCCTCTTCGGCTTTGCTATGCCGATCGTCGCTCAACCGTTGTGCTTCCCGATTTTCTCTGCCGCCTCGTCAACCATTTCTCGGGTGACGCGGTCATTTTCGATATGCGCATTGCCATAGGCGAAGCTGCGGCGCTGCGCCTCTGCCTCTGCTTCCGACATCGGGCGGTCGCGCGATGCGTCGATCAGCTTTTGCAGCCTCGCGTCCATGATCGTCTCTCCCGTAAAGCCTTGTTTGAGCAAAATGCAGCCATGGTCGTCAACGGGAATGCGATGGAATGGTGTCCGGCGGAGTCGCCGGTCGAGCAAGCCCTCCGCACGCTGGGGAGCGCGTTGACGGGGGATCATGTGGGATACTGGCGCTGGCGGATCGGCGATTACCGGGCGGTGGCGCGGGTGGAGGATGAAGGGATTATGGCGCTGGTGGCGCGCGTGGTGGGAGGCGGGAGGTTCATCGGTGGGGGGACTGATCCAAATTAAGCATAGTGCCCCCGGAATTCCGAGCCGCTGGGCGGCAATCTCCGGTCTCAAAAAGAAATTCTCGAACGAGCTGCGCAATTAACTGTTAGCGCTTCGGGGGTGCGGGGGACTCGAACCCCCGGCCTCCCGATTAGCAGTCAGGCGCTCTATCCAGCTGAGCTAGCACCATACAAAGAGGCCACGGCAACCCATGGACTCGTTGGTATCTCTTACCCACACGTTCTAACGCCTCCTTCGTCGACGTTCAAGTGGTCAGCTAGACATGGGTGCAGGGGATAAATCCCTTACCTTATTTCCCGTCACGGCGCTCAATTGCCGAGTGCATCTTTGGGCCAAGGTCGTTATATAAGTCTTCTATAGACTTTGGCCGGCTAATCATTGCATCGACAACCATGTTGACGAGCTTAAAAAGTTTTCCGGCGATCTCCGGATCATCTCGAATATCTAGCTCTCCGGGGTGGACTGCATTGTTTCCAATCACTCTTACGACATCAAGCATCTTCTGTACTCGAGGGTCGAGGCCTTTTTGACTAAGGCCGCTATGTCCTCGTTTATATTCTTACCGCCCTCACCAAGATAGATACAAAGTTTTTGAATACAAAGTCGCAGAAGCGCTGCAGCTCCCCGAGGAGACACGTTCGATATCTTGCCAGCCTCTACGAAATCTCGTTGAATATCGTCCGGCATATCGAGATTGGGCGCGGGCGCTTCGGTATTTGAAGGCCAAACCAGTTCATCGCCGATCCATAGCGACAGTTTCTTACAGTTATAGCATTCAGAAACGTCCGCGTTTTGAAGATGTTGCGTGTACCGTTCACACTTACCTTCGATGAAAGGGAGGCCAGACGATAAACGTTTTAAGTAATCTTCCATACTGCGTCGAGATTCAGTGTTTTCTAGGCCGTCCAGAAATATTCTTTTTTCTTCTTCTAAATTTCGAATTCTGAGTGGGGCAGTATTTTCTTCGGATTTAAAAGCAACACTTAATCCCCGTCAGTATTGCGTAGTCAAAACCCGACAGTGTGGACATGAGAAGGCAGTTTCGGTCGTCGCCGGTGATACATATCCGCTCATCGGTTTCTCTCCCGCACAAGTATAACAAATTAGCGCTTTTCAATCCCGCTCCCGCCCCCCAGCGCCCATATACAACTCGCTCCCCGTCTCGCGGAACTTGGCGGCCATCTCCTCCATCCCCTTGATCGCCGCGGCCTTGCTCGCCGCTGCCGTCTCCGCCCCAGTCGGGCCCGTGGCGATGAAGCCCTCAACCCCCTGATTCTGCTTGCCCGCGAAGTCTCGCACTTCCTGCGTGATCTTCATGCTGCAAAACTTAGGCCCGCACATCGAACAGAAATGCGCGGTCTTGGCGCCTTCTGCTGGGAGGGTCTGGTCGTGGTATTGCTCCGCCGTGTCGGGATCGAGCGACAGGTTGAACTGGTCGCGCCAGCGGAATTCGAAGCGCGCGCGGCTCAGGGCGTCGTCGCGCAGCCGTGCCGCCGGGTGGCCCTTGGCCAGGTCCGCCGCGTGGGCTGCCAGCTTGTAGGTCACCACGCCGACCTTCACATCGTCGCGGTCGGGCAGGCCGAGGTGCTCCTTGGGCGTGACGTAGCAAAGCATCGCGGTGCCGTACCAACCGATCATCGCCGCCCCGATGCCGCTGGTGATATGGTCATAACCGGGCGCGATGTCGGTCGTCAGCGGCCCGAGCGTGTAGAAGGGCGCCTCGCCGCAGACCTCCAATTGCTTGTCCATATTCTCCTTGATCTTGTGCATCGGCACATGGCCGGGGCCTTCGATCATCACCTGGACATCGTGCGCCCAGGCGCGGTGGGTGAGCTCGCCGAGCGTGTAGAGCTCGCTGAACTGCGCTTCGTCATTCGCATCGGCAATGCTGCCGGGGCGGAGGCCATCGCCGAGCGAATAGGCGATGTCATAGGCCTTCATGATCTCGGTAATCTCGTCGAAGCGTTCGTAGAGGAACGATTCCTTGTGATGCGCGAGGCACCATTTCGCCATGATCGATCCACCGCGCGAGACGATGCCGGTGACGCGCTTGGCGGTCATCGGGATATAGGCGAGCCGCACGCCGGCGTGGATGGTGAAGTAATCCACGCCCTGTTCGGCTTGCTCGATCAGGGTATCGCGGAAGATTTCCCAGGTCAGGTCCTCGGCGACGCCGCCGACCTTTTCCAGCGCCTGATAGATTGGCACGGTGCCGATCGGGACGGGGCTGTTGCGGATGATCCATTCGCGCGTGTCGTGGATGTTGCGGCCCGTCGACAAGTCCATCACCGTGTCGGCGCCCCAGCGGATCGACCAGACCATCTTGTCGACTTCGTTGGCGACGTCCGATGCGACGGCGGAGTTGCCGATGTTGGCGTTGATCTTGACGAGGAAATTGCGACCGATCGCCATCGGCTCGGATTCGGGGTGGTTGATGTTGTTGGGGATGATGGCGCGGCCGCGCGCGACTTCATCGCGCACGAATTCGGCGGTGACATAATCGGGGATGGCGGCGCCAAAGCTCTCGCCGTCGCGGACTAGCTTGTCGCGCAGTTCAGCACGGCCGAGGTTCTCGCGGATCGCGACATATTCCATTTCGGGGGTGATGATCCCCGCCCGCGCATAATGCATCTGGCTGACGTTCGCCCCCGCCTTCGCGCGCAACGGGCGCTTCACGACGTTGGGGAATTGCGGCACGCCCGCCGAGCGATCGGGGCCGGTGAGGCCGTTATCCTCAGGGCGGGTCTCGCGGCCGTCATAGCTTTCGACATCGCCGCGACCGAGGATCCAGTCGCGGCGCAGATTGGGGAGGCCCGCCGAAATGTCGATACGCGCGTCGGGGTCGGTATAGGGGCCGCTGGTGTCGTAGACGCGCAAGGGCGGTTCGCCGCACGACGGCTCAAGCATGATCTCGCGCATCGCGACGCCCAACGGGCCGACATGCACCTTGCGGCTGCCGCGAATGGGGCCAGTGGTCACGCCAATTTCGGTGCGGGCAGGAATGTCGGCCATCGTCGTCATGCTCCAAATGATACGGAGCGAGGACGGGTTTCGGGTGAGAAAACCGCTCCCTCCCTCCGCCCGTACTAACGGGATCAGGTTCAGCGGGTCGCGATGTCGTCATCGCCTCTCAGACGCCGCCATAGCGTCCCCCCGGGGAATGACGCATGATTAGCAGCTTATGCGCGCGGTTAAAGCCCCTTGCGGCCAAAGCCCATGGGGCGGCGCATCGGGGCAGGCGCGGTCGGGGGCGGGGCCGATTGGGCCGAGCCGCCACCGCGCACAGCGAGAACATCGCCCAGCACCTTGGCCATTGCGGGTGAGCCCGACGACTGGATCATCTGGCGGAGCGCGCCGTCGATCATGTCCTTGGCCATGACCGCACTATCGCCGCCCGTCACCGGCAGGTCGGGCCGGGGCGCCGCAACTTCGGGCGCTTCGACTTCGAGGATCAGCGCCTGCACCGGCTGCGGACGATCAGCACGGCTCGGTCCAAGGAAGCAGCGGATCGATTGATCGCCGGCATGGCGCCCCGCGCTGTCGCCGTGGCCAATCACCGGCCCTGACGCGAGCAGATAGCGGATCAGATCGCCAAATTGTTCGACCATCACCGCATAGTCGATCGGGGCGTGCCATGTCTCCAGCTCGTGGCCGACAAAGGGGAGCAGCCCGCTGGTCGTCAGGCTGACATCGCCGTCGGCCATGCTGTCGGGCTTGGTCCAGGTCCACAGCGCCACCGAGAGCTCATCGCGGCCGAGATGACCCAGAAAGGTCCGCCCCATCGCGCTTTCAAAAGTCGTGCCGACATCGAGATTGACGATCGCGAGCGCGCCGGGTTGCCGCGCGATCCAGCAGGCCGCGAGCGTGACGATCTTGGCCACCTGACGCACCGTTTCATAATCGGCCGTGCGCGTGTTGAGCATCGATTTGACGGTGACGTGGCGGACATGCTGCTCGACCGCGCGTCGATCGCCCTGAAACCAATGGCTGCGGTCCCAATTGCCGACAAAATATTGCGCGGGCAGCGGCGCGGCAAAGTCGAGCACGCCGACGATGGTGCCGCGCCCGACCAGCACCGTCTGGCCGCGCGACTCCTCCGCGCGCCACGCGCCGTCAGGATCGACATCGCACGCCATCCGTTCGAGGGAGCCCCGGTCGACCGGCAGATGGCGGTCGGCCAGCACCACCAGCGCGCTCAACTCGCTGCCCGGCAGATCGACTTTCGGATCGGCCGCTTGCAATGCCCCGGGATGCGGGCGGGCGTCCCGCGCCGCCGCTGGCCCGGCGCCGCGTGATGGCTTGCCGAACCCCGCCGCCAAATCGAGCGTTTCGCCGTTCAGCACCAGTTTGAACGCGCGCAGCATTTCGTCCGGCGTCAACCAGTTGCCGCCCGGTTCGAGCTGGCAATGCGCATGATGCTCGTCGAGGATCATGATCGTCATGCAGATGATGAGGGTCAGCCGATCGGCGACACCGCGTTCTTCGGTCGTCGGCGGACCGATCCGGACGTACCATTCATGCGGCACGGGCGCTTCGGGCGCCTGGGCAATCATGGGCCTGAGCTCGGTCATGACGACGGTCGACGTCGAGCGCCCCGAAATGATGCTGTTATCGGCGAAGCTGCCCATTTGCTTGGCGCCGCCATTGTCCTGCTCACCCACCTGCCAGCGGTAGAGTGGCAGATGCTTGTCGAGCAACTCACGCAGCGGCGCGATGGGGAAAGCCACGGGCTTGCTGAACACGACAATCGCCACCCGTCGACTCCCTAAACTGGTAAGTCGAGGCCTAGCGCGCGCCCGTTAACACTGGGTAACGACGCGCTAATTCGGGCGATCAGAACGTATAACCAAGCCCGACCGCGCCGATCCACTGGTTGGGATTACCGACGACGCTGACCAGCGGGCTGCGCGCGAAATCGCCCTGCAAGCGGCTATAATTGCCGACGACATAGATACCGAGCCCGTGCCGCAGATCGCCAGTGAGCGAATAGGTGCCGAGCGCGCCGATGCTGTAATTTTTGAACCCGCCCTTGGGATTGGTGAATACCGGCAAACCGCTGCGCACCGATTCGGGCGCGGTCACGGCGAAATAGCTGCGGGCATAGCCGTCGCCTGCCCAGGTGCCCGACACCGAAACGCCGACATAGGCCTTGCGGCTGAGCGGCGTGCCATAATTCACCGTCGGCGTGATCGTATAGCTGTTGTGGATGCCGGTGGTATCGGCGAGCACCGTCACACTCGCCCCCAAGCTGTCATAAGGGCTGGTGAACACGCCCGTCTTGGCGACGCCGAAAAATCCGCCGGCTTCCAACGCGATCTTGCGCGTGGTCAACAGCAGCACGGCCTGGTCGACCCGGCGCCCGATGCGGTTGAAATTGACGTTGATCGCCGGGCCGAACTGCACGTCGAATCCGTGCGACGAGCGATCGCGCAGCAGGTCGACGCTGAGCACGGTGCCCCGCGTCGAGAAGTTGAAGCCCGAAACCCGGCCGCGCACGGCGGCGGCCGGAATGACGACGTAATTGTTCGACCCTTCGTAGCTCGGCAGGAACGCAACGCCGCCGCCGATCGTCAGCGTGTCGCGCCCGTCATCGGCGTTGGGATCGGCGGGACCGGCGACGCTCGGCGGGCGGTCAGCGGGGGCGTCCTGCGCAACTGCGGGGGCGGCAATCAGTCCAGCGAACAGGACGGCAGGCAAAAAACGGGCGTGAGGCAAGCGATACAGCGGCACGAAAAGTCTCCGGGCAAAGGGTCAGGGGCCATAACGCAGCACCGGCACCTTTAGCTCCGAGCCGCTTGAGATCACAGAAAATAGCGCATTTCGATCGTTTGAGTCACAGGGGACGATTCGACACCAAATTCAGCCGACTTGAATCGCGGCGGACCGAAATTGATCGTCGGATTGCGCGAAAAGCCAAAGCCCTCGCGCGGGATGCCGAGCAAGGTGTCGAGCTTGGCATTGTTGTTTGCGTCATGGATCACGGCAATCGCATATTGGCCATAGGGCAAGCCGCTGAACTGCACCTCGTGCTCGCTCGCCGGCACTGACCGCGTGATCGCGCGGGCATCATCGACGCAGCCGGGGAAATTCTTCGGATCAGCCGTCAGGCAGATGCGCAGCACGCCCTTCGCCGAACGCAGCCGGTCGATCCGCACATCAAGCGAGCCGGTTGGCGCGGCGCCCGTCGTCAGCGCGACCAGCGTCAGCGCGGCCCCCAACCGCCGCATGAATGCTGCCCCCGGTGCCGCGCTGCGCGTCGGCGGTGAAGCTGCCAAGCCCGCGATCGGTGCCGCAGAGCCGGTCCCAAAATCTGAAGTAAAGCCCATAATTTCCCCTATACTCCGTATGATGCCGCTGATGATGACTGGCCGTGATCACCCATTCCCCCAATGCACCAGCCCAGATGAACCGGGGGAAAATCTCCCACCCCATGTGATTGGTGACACCCATCACCGTCATCACGCTCAGCACGACGACCAGCGCGCCAACATGGATCGGGATGACGAACACCAGCAGCGGGATGACAATGGCGCCGGTCAGCGCTTCGATCGGGTGAAATGCCATCGCCGCCCAGGCGGTTGGTGGGCGGCTGGCGTGATGCACCGCATGCGCGCGCTTGAACCATTTGGGTTGGTGCATCCAGCGATGCGTCCAGTAAAACCAGGTGTCGTGCGCGAAGAGATAGAGAAAAATCGAGAGTGGCCAATACCATAAGGGCCAGGCCGCCAGATCGGTATAGATCGCGGTCCAGCCGCGATTCGCCCATCCCCAGGCAATTACGCCTGCCGGAATGCCGTAGATCGCGGCACTGGCGAGGCTCCAGCCGATTTCGCGGCGAATCTGCTTGCCAAGGCCGGTGTAGAGTCCGGGATGGCGCAGCCGCGTCGCCGCCGCAAAAGCGCCGCTGACCAGCAAATAACGCGTGCCGACGATGGCAATCATCGCGAGCGCGGAAAAGACGACGGCAAGCAAAATCGGCATGTTTCCCTCATATGCGCTCCGAGTCGGCGATGGAAGCGCAACAACGCCCGAAACGGGCGAACCGAGTCGCTTTGCCGACCAATCATTGCCGAAACGACACGAAAGGGTTTCGCGGCGCGCGCGCATTGGTTAGGCCAAGCCGATGGCAGCCACGATCCAGTGCGATCTCGCGATTGTCGGCGGCGGGCTCGCCGGCGGCTTGATCGCGCTTGCGCTCGCCAAAAAGCGGCCCGACATGGATGTGCGCATCGTCGAAGGCGGGCCGTCGATCGGCGGCAATCATTTGTGGTCGTTCTTTGGCACCGATGTCGCGCCCGCCGATCGCTGGCTGATCGCGCCGCTCGTCTGCCACGGCTGGTCGAGCTACGACATTCAGTTCCCCGCGCACCAGCGCATGATCAAGGCGACCTATTATTCGATCGAGTCCGAACGGCTCGATGCGCAGGTCCGCGCAGCACTGCCCGAAGGCGCGCTGATGCTCGGCCGCCGCGTGCTCGGCGCGAGTGCCACCGCTGTGGTGCTCGACGATGGCGACCGGATCGAGGCCAAGGGGGTCATCGACGCGCGCGGCGCGGGCGATTTGTCGACACTCGACCTTGGCTGGCAAAAATTCGTCGGGCGCGAATATGCGCTCGCTGAACCGCACGACGTTGCGCGGCCGCTGGTGATGGACGCCACGGTCGAGCAGATCGACGGCTATCGCTTCGTCTATGTGCTGCCCTTTTCGGCGACGCGGCTGTTCGTCGAGGATACCTATTACAGCGACACCCCCGACCTCTACCGCCCGGTCGTCGGTGGCGCGAACAGCGATCCGATTGGCGCGCGGCTGAGCGACTATGTCGCGGCGGGCGGCTGGCAGGTCGACCATGTCGTGCGCGAAGAGCAAGGCGCGCTGCCGGTCGCGCTCGGCGGCGATTTCGAAGCCTATTGGCGCAGCGGCGGCAATGGCGTGGCCAAGGCGGGCATGCGCGCCGGGCTGTTCCACCCGACCACCGGCTATTCGCTGCCCGATGCGGTGCGCACCGCGTGCCTGATCGCCCGCACCCGCGACCTGTCGGGCAAAGGCCTCCACGAGCTGATGCACGGCTTTGCGGCGCAGACGTGGAAAGGTCGCGGCTTTTACCGCATGCTCGACAAAATGCTGTATCGCGCCGGGGCGCCGGATGAACGATACCGCATCCTCGAGCGCTTCTATCGGCTCAACCCCGCGCTGGTTGGGCGTTTCTACGCAGGACAAACCACCATGATCGACCAAGCACGCATCTTGCTGGGCAAGCCGCCCGTCAAGATTTCGGCGGCCATCCGCGCCATTAGGAGCAAGAAGGCATGAAGTCGGCGGTGGTAATCGGCGCCGGTTTCGGCGGCCTGGCGCTCGCGATCCGGCTGCAATCGGCGGGGGTCCAGACGACCCTGGTCGAAGCGCGCGACAAGCCGGGCGGCCGCGCCTATGTGTGGGAAAAAGACGGCTTCGTGTTCGATGCCGGGCCGACCGTGATCACCGATCCGCCGTGCCTGCAAGAGCTGTGGGCGCTGTCGGGCCGGTCGATGAGCGATGACGTGACGCTGGCGCCGGTGATGCCCTTTTACCGGCTCAACTGGCCCGATGGCACCAATTTCGATTATTCGAACGACGAGCCGCAGCTCGCTGCCGAGATTGCCAAGCTCGATCCGGCCGATGTCGATGGCTATCGCCGGTTCCTTGAATATTCGACCGGCGTTCACACCGAAGGCTATGAAAAGCTGGGCCATGTCGCCTTTCTCGACTTCGCGTCGATGATCAAGGCGGCGCCCAGCCTGATGAAATATCAGGCGTGGCGATCGGTGCATTCGATCGTGTCGAGTTACGTCAAAAACCCCAAGCTGCGCGAGGCGCTGTCGTTCCACACCCTGCTCGTCGGCGGCAATCCGATGACGACGAGTTCGATCTATGCGCTCATCCACAAGCTGGAAAAGGACGGCGGCGTCTGGTTCGCGATGGGCGGCACCAACAAGCTGATCGCCGGGATGGTCACCCATTTCGAGCGGCTCGGCGGGGTGCTGCGGCTCGGCGATCCGGTGGCGTCGATCGACACGCTCGGTGACCGCGCGACTGGGGTCACGACGAAGAGCGGCTGGTCGGTGCAGGCCGATGCGATCGCGAGCAACGCCGATGTCATGCACAGCTACCGCGATCTGTTGAAGACTTCGCGCTCGGCGCAGCGCACGCGCGCGCGGCTGGAACGGAAAACCTATTCGCCGTCGCTGTTCGTCGCGCATTTCGGGCTGAAGGGGACGTTCCCTGACATCCCGCACCACATGATCCTGTTCGGCCCGCGCTATAAGGGATTGCTCGACGATATTTACAGGCACGGCGTGCTGGCCGAGGATTTCTCGCTCTATCTCCACCACCCGACCGTCACCGATCCGTCGATGGCCCCCGAGGGGCATTCGACCTTCTATGCGCTGGCGCCGGTGCCGCATCAGGGCAAATTCCCGGTCGACTGGGCCGAGATTGGCCCGATCCTCGAAAAGCGCATTCTCGATGAAATCGGCAAGCGGCTGATCCCTGACATTCACGACCGCATCGTCACCAAATTCCATTACGCGCCGAGCGATTTCAGCGCCGACCTGAACGCGCATCTGGGCAGCGCCTTCAGCCTTGAGCCGACCCTGCTGCAATCGGCCTATTTCCGCGTCCACAATCGCGACGACCATATCCCGAACCTCTATTTCGTCGGCGCAGGGACCCACCCGGGCGCGGGGATTCCGGGCGTTGTGGGTAGCGCAAAGGCGACCGCCAAGCTGATGCTGGAGGAGGGGCGGTGAAACGCCTCGCCGTCTATTGCGGCTCGGCCTCGCCTGCCGACCCGGTCTATATCGAGTCGGCACGCGCCGTCGGCCGGTCGTTCGCCGAGCGCGGGATCGGGCTGGTCTATGGCGGCGGGCGGCTGGGGTTGATGGGCGCGGTCGCCGATGCTGCGCTCGAAGCGGGCGGCGAGGTGATCGGCATTATCCCGCAGGCGCTGGTTGATGCCGAAGTCGCGCATCGCGGGCTGACCGAGTTGCACGTTTGCCGCACGATGCACGAGCGCAAACAGGCGTTTACCGATCTGTCCGACGGCTTCGTCACCTTGCCCGGCGGCACCGGCACGATGGATGAATTGTGGGAAGCGCTGAGCTGGGCGCAGCTCGGCTATCACGCCAAGCCGGTCGGCGTGCTCAATGTCGCGGGCTTTTATGATGGACTGGTCACTTTTGCGGCGAAAATGGGCGAGGTCGGCTTCATTCGCCCGCAGCATCAGGGGCTGATGATCGTCGACACGAGTTTGGACGGTCTGCTCGACAAAATGGCGCATGCCGCGCCGATCACGACGATCCAGCAGATTGGCGCCCGCGACCTGTGACGCGCGGCGACGTCGTCGAGGCAGCCCGTGTGTCGATCGCGCGCGGATCGCGCAGCTTTGCGGCGGCGAGCAAGCTGTTCGACAAGCCGACCCGCGAACGGGCGTGGCTGCTCTACAGCTGGTGCCGCGCGTGCGATGACATCGCCGACGGGCAGGATCATGGCCACGGCATGACCGTGGTCGACGACCCAATGGCCCGGCTCGCGCGATTGAGCGTGCTCACCGAACTCGCGCTGGCAGGCGAGCCGACCGGCGAGCCGCCGTTCGAGGCACTGCGCATCGTCGTGGCCGAAACCAGCCTGCCGCATGGCTTTGCGCGCGATCATATCGCCGGGTTTGCGCTCGATGCCGAAGGCTGGCGGCCCAAGACCGAGGATGATCTGCTGCGATACTGCTATCGTGTCGCGGGCGTCGTGGGCTGCATGATGGCGGTGGTGATGGGCGTCGATCCGCAGGATGAGGCGACGCTTGATCGCGCGTGTGACCTGGGCTTGGCGTTTCAACTTGCCAATATCGCCCGCGACATTGATGAGGATGCAAGCGTCGGGCGGTGTTATCTGCCGACCGACTGGCTGGCGGAGAAGGATATTCGCGTCGCCGCGCTGATGGCGCCCGCGCATCGGCCTGCGCTGACCGAGCTGGTCGCGCGACTGACGACGCGCGCCGCCGCGTTCGAGGAGAGCGCGCGCGTGGGCACGCCGGCGCTCGGTTTCCGATCGGCCTGGGCGGTGCTGGCGGCAGCCAAAATCTATGGCGATATCGGGCGCAAAGTTGCCGCGCGCGGCGGGCATGCCTGGGACAGCCGCGTAACGACATCGGCGACCGAGAAAATCGGCGCGATCCTGCTTGCCGGACGACAGGCGGGCAGCCGCAAAGCGCGCTACTCCGGGGGTCCGGGCGGCGGCTGGGTGCGCCCGCGCCAACGCCCCTAACGCCGCGTCAACCGAGTCTCGTCCGCTTTCGGTGAGGTTTCGCAGGCTATGGCGACTCAACGATTTTCGTGAGGATCGACTCGGCGTGACGATGGCTGCGTTCCCGACAAAACTGCGTATCCCGCGCGGCGCGGCAGTGGTGGCGGTGCGCCCCACCGTGCTCGCCGCGCTGTTGCGGCGGCGCGCGGTGGCGGCGGCAGCGGGCCTCGACGACCTCGAAGCGATGCTGCGCGACCAGATTTTGGGATCGCTGCCGACGCAAACCGGATCGGCCAGTGGCGACCGGCCCGCGATCCGCGCGCGGGGCCAGACACCGGCGCCAAGTATCGAGCGCAAAAAGCCGGTTGAGCGCAGCGGCGGCATTGGATGGGGCTGGGGCAGTGCCACGCCCCGCGCGCATCATCCGTCGTCGCCGGGAGACACGGCACGCGGTCGCGAGCGCGGACTGACGCTTTTCTCGACTTAGGACCGGATGCCCCCCTTTTGACCCGTTCGTTTCGAGCGCAGTCGAGAAACAAGCCCCAAGCGCTCCGCCAGGTGTCTCGACCTCGCCCGACATAAACGGGGAGGGAGCGGATCAACGCCCCGCGCACGGTGCTTTCGCCAAGGCTTCAGCCATCCTACATGGGGGGTAGATGCCGCCGATTGATCCCCCCAAAGCCAAAACCGCCGAGCCGCCCTTGTGGCCGATGCTGCGGCGGTTCCTGCCCTATTTATGGCCCAAGGATCAGCCCGCGCTGCGGGTGCGGATCGTGCTGTCGCTGCTGCTGATCATCGCGTCGAAGCTGGTGCAGGTTTATGGCGCGCCCTATGCGCTGCAAGGCATCGTCAATGATATGGCGAAGGGTGATCGCGGCGCGACCACGCTGATCCTGGCGCTGGTGGTTGGGTACGCAGCGGCGCGGTTCGGCAGCGTATTGTTCGACAATTTGCGCAATGCGGTGTTCGAGCGCGTCGGGCAGGATGCAACGCGGCGGCTGGCAGCGACGGTGTTCCGCCACCTGCACATGCTGAGCTTGCGCTTCCACCTCGAACGCCGGACGGGCGCGGTCACCAAGGTGGTCGAGCGCGGGACCAAGAGCATCGACACCATGCTCTATTTCCTGCTGTTCAACATCGCGCCGACGGTGCTCGAGCTGGTGCTGGTGCTCCAGATCTTCGGCTCGACCTTTGGCGCGTGGCTGGTGATCGGCACATTGGTGATGGTCGGCGTGTACATTGCCTTCACGCGGATCGTCACCGATTGGCGCAATGCCTTGCGCGCGCAAATGAACGATCTCGATACCGGCGCGGTCGCGCATGCCGTTGATTCGCTGCTCAATTTCGAAACGGTCAAATATTTCGGCGCTGAAGAGCGCGAGGCAATCCGCTACGACAAGGCCATGGCCGCCTATGCAACAGCGGCGGTCAAGAACCAGAATTCGCTCGCGTGGCTCAACATCGGGCAATCGCTGATCACCAATTTGATGATGGCAGGCGGGATGGGGCTGGTCGTCTGGGGTTGGTCGCAGGGCCAGTTCAACGCCGGCAATGTCGTGCTGGTGTCGACCTTGCTCGCGCAATTGTTCCGCCCGCTCGATCTGCTCGGCATGGTCTATCGCACGATCCGGCAGGGCGTGGTCGACATGGCGGCGATGTTCGACCTGATCGATGCGCCCGCCGAAGTGGTCGATGCACCGGGTGCGCGCGATCTGGTGGTGAGCACCGGGCATGTCCGCTTCGAAAATGTCGTGTTCGATTACGACCCCGAGCGGCGCATCCTGAAGGGGATCGATCTCGATATCCCGGCGGGCGGCACGCTCGCGATCGTTGGCCCGTCGGGCGCGGGCAAGTCGACGCTCGCGCGGCTGCTCTACCGCTTCTACGATCTGACCAGCGGGCGGATCACGATCGACGGGCAGGATATTGCGCAGGTCACGCAGGCGAGCTTACGCGCCGCGATCGGCATCGTCCCGCAGGACACGGTGCTGTTCAACGACACGATCGCCTATAACATCGCTTATGGCCGTGAAGGCGCGACCCAGACCGAGATCGAGGGCGCGGCGCGGGGGGCGGCGATTGCCGATTTTATCGCGGCGCAACCCGGTGGCTATGGCGCGCGCGTCGGCGAACGTGGGCTGAAGCTGTCGGGCGGTGAGAAGCAGCGCGTGGCGATTGCGCGCACGCTCCTCAAGAACCCGCCGATCCTGATTCTGGATGAGGCGACCAGCGCGCTCGACAGCCGCACCGAAGGCGAGATTCAGGCGACGCTCGAGGCGATTTCGAAGCGCCAAACGACGATCGTTATCGCGCACCGGTTGTCGACAGTGGTCAACGCCGACGAGATTGTCGTGCTCGACGCGGGGCAAGTTCGCGAGCGCGGGACGCATACCGCGCTGCTGCGCAAAGGCGGGCTCTATGCCGAAATGTGGAACCGTCAGGCACAGGAACGCGCGGAGGAAACGCTGGCGGCGGAGTAGGGGTTAGCCCTCAGCCACTCCCCCGTTCGTTTCGAGCGAAGTCGAGAAACAGGCCGCAAGCTAAGGCCCAAGGTGTCTCGACTTCGCTCGACACCAACGGGGGTTGGCACAGCGTTGCTGCCTACAAACAACTCAACCGGATCACCTTGGCCGGTTTGTCGAATATGATCGACGAACAGCCCGCCAGTGCGTCGCGGCCGATGATCAGCACGTCGCGGCGTTTGCCGCCGCCTTTGGCGGTGACGACCACTTCATCCGGATCGGCATCCGCATCGGCAATGCCCGCGACCGAGCCGCTGTCGCCGATCCGCACCGGCACGCTGTCGAAGCGGAGCGGCCCGATCGCGAGCGACCGCGCTAGCTTGAGCGTGCGGATTGGCCGATCGATGCCGAACGCGACTTCGGCCTTGCCGGTCGCACCGACCAGTTGCCCGCCATAATCGGCCGCAATCGCACCGCCCGCGCCCGCCGTCGCCAAGGTCTGCGCGTGCTGCGGGTCGAACAGGATGTTGACCTCGCGCCCGGCGACCGTGATCCGGCTATAGGTCGGCTGGAACAGGCGCTGCACCAGCGGCAAAGTGGCGACGCGCTCGCCGGGGCGCGGGCTGCGGAGCTCGAAGCGAATCACCTCGGCGGGCAGTCCGCCCGGGCCGACCGCGCCGTCACCCTGCGGCTCATAACGCCGATCGAACCACACGACGCGGCGGCGAAAGCTCATCGTGCCGAAATCGAGCCGGGTGACGCTCGATTTGCCGTTCACCTTGACCGGGCCGACCTTGACCGCAAAGCCGAACCAGCCGCCCTTCAGCCCGATCCGGTCGGCGAAATCGGGGTTGAGCGTGGGCGCGGCGGGTGCCCAGGGGGTGATGCGGATGCGCGCGGCTGTGCCGCCGATGGTTGCGTTGACGAGCCCGTCACCGCGCACCACGAGCGGAGTCGTCGGTTTGGCGGCGCCCATCAGCAGGCAGAGTGCGGCGGACGCCATGACGATCGGCAACGGTCGCGTCGGCATCAATCTTCTCCTGAAAAACACGCCGTCGCATATCAGCCGCGCGTCATGGCCAAAGCAAGGCAGCTTAGCCGGGAGACGCCGCCGACCCCGCGAGCAGCCCGCCGTCGATGTCGAATTCGCTGCCGGTGACATAGGTGGCTTCGTCGCTGGCGAGGAATAGCGCCATGGCAGCGACTTCGTCGGGCAGGCCGAAGCGCTTGAGCGGGGTATCCTTGACCAGCGCCGCCATTTTGTCGGCGCGGTCGGCGCCGTCACCGAGCATTTGTTCCCAGATGTCGGTCAGGATCGCCGCCGGGTGGACCGAATTGCAACGGATGTTGAGCCCCTGTTGCGCGCACCACAAAGCCACGGTCTTGCTGTGGTTGCGCACCGCCGCCTTCGACGAGGCATAGGCCGCCGCCCCGGGAATGCCGACAAGACCCGAGCGCGACGAGATGTTGATGATCGCGCCCGATCGCTGCGGCCGCATCGCGCGGATCGCATAGCGGCATCCGAGCATCGTCCCGTCGAGGTTGACGCGGTGGACGGCATGCCATTCGGCAAGGCTGACATGTTCGGGATCGTGCCGCCCGCTATCGGGGCCAAGTCCGGTGATGCCGGCATTGTTGACGAGCACATCGAGCCGCGCGTCGCGATCGAGCAGATCGGCGATCACCGCTTCCCAATCGCTTTCGTCGCCCACGTCGAGCGGTGCAAAGCGCGTCGCGCCGCCGATATCATTGGCGAGCGCCGCCCCCGCTTCGCCGTCGATATCGGTGATCCACACCGTCGCGCCCTCCGCCACGAAGGCGCGGACGATGGCAGCGCCGATGCCGCGCGCCGCGCCCGTGACGAGCGCGATCTTGCCGTGCAGGCGGCCCGGGTGGCTAATCGTGTCGGTCATGATGTTTCCTCGTGCGCCCGATGGAGAGCATCAGACCGATTGCGCCAACATAACGCACCAACGCAAGCTACGGGCGCGACGATCGGCGCCGCGCGCGATCAGCCGCCGGTACGAAAGCCCCGTACCAGAGCGGCGCCGGTGATCGACGCCAGCACGCCGATCAACACCGCGTCGAACGCCAGCAACGCGACATCGGCGGCGAAGGGCGTGCGCAGCGCCAGCACGTGAAGGGCTTTGTGCAGATACCATGAGGGCGCGAACGCCAGCGGCAAAAGCAGCGCCAGCGCGACGAGCGCCTGCCAGCGGCGGACATGGTGCCAGACCGGCCGGCGACTATCGTCGAGCAGCAAGGCAATGATCGGAATCAGCAACAGGAGCTGGCTTGCCCAGTTGATCGCCACCACGATCGAGGCGAGCGGGCTCGCGCCGAGCGCGTGCTGGACCCATTGGATCGCAAACCCCAGCGCGTTCCACAAAGCGACCGCGACAACGACAGCGCCAACCGTTCGCCAACCCGGCAACAAGGCGGCGCGCACCGAACCAAGCGCATGGAAGCGCGCAAAGGCAAGGATCGCCATCACGAACGCGACCACCTTCGGCATCCCGAACGCCATCCGCAGGGGATCATTTCGGAGCGCGCGTGCCGCTTCAGGCGAATCGAAAATGCCCATGCCGAGTTCGACGACGTGTTGCAGCGCTTCGGGTACCACCACCAGCGCGGCAATGAGCGGCGCGGCGATCAGCCCGCGACCCCCTTCCGCATAGGTGCGCCACACCGCCGTCGCACCATCGCGCAGCCAGCGTCCGGGCGAAGATTTGACGGTTTGATAGGGTATCGTTGCCATCATTGCTCTCCTTCAAGATCGAATATGAGAATGTCGCCGGGCTGGCAGTCGAGCGCGAGGCAGATCGCCTCGAGCGTGGAGAAGCGGATCGCGCGTGCCTTGCCGGTTTTGAGGATCGACAGATTGGCGAGCGTGATGTCGACCTTCTCCGCCAGTTCGGTCAGCGTCATCCGCCGCTGGTGGAGCATCGCATCGAGCGTGACGCGGATCACCATCAGACCAACCCTTCGAGATCGGCCTGCATTTGGGCACCCTGGCGGAAGACTTGTGCGAGAACGAACAGCATCAGCACCGACAGCCAGCCGCCAAACGACAGACTCCAGCCGAAATAGTCGCCGGTCACCTTGCTGAGGCTGAGCGAAATCGCCCCGAACACGAGATCGAGCAGCTGGAGCGCGAGCATCGCCCAGGCAATCGTCTGGATGCGCCCGACATTGTCGGGGTGAAAGGTCGATCCGGCGACCACCGAATCGATCATCGCGATCAGCCGCGTGAAAATGCGATTGGTGGCAATGCCGGCGGGTACGACCAGCGCGCAGACCGCCACGAACGACCAACGGACCAGTTCTTCATTGCTGCCGAACCGCGTCGCCAGCCGCGCAGCAAGCGGGGCCGGATCGATGATCAGCACGACCATCACGATGCAGACAAAAGCCACCCCGATCCAGTTCAGGATGTTACAAAGCCGGAGCAACCATTTTGTCGATGAGAGCATGTGAACGAATCTCCTTATTGATATTCGATATATCACTTATTGCTATTCGGCAAGTTATTTATCGATGAACGATATGGAAGGTGCCCGAGTCGCGCTGTCTGTCGCGCCACAGCCGCTCGACAATCGCGCGCCCGAACGGCTAAGCGCGCCTGCGTGATCGATCCGCTTCCCATCCTGCAACAGACGTTTGGCTTTCCCGATTTTCGCGGCGTCCAGCGCGATGTGGTCGACCGCGTAATGGCGGGCGCGAATACGCTGGCGGTGATGCCGACCGGCGCGGGCAAGTCGCTGTGTTACCAACTGCCTGCGGTGGCGCTGCCGGGGACCTGCGTCGTGGTGTCGCCGTTGATCGCGCTGATGCACGACCAGCTCCGCGCCGCCGAAGCCGTCGGCATTCGCGCTGCCACCTTGACGTCCGTCGACACCAATCAGGCCGAGACGGTCGCGCGCTTCCGCGCGGGCGCGCTCGATCTGCTCTATGTCGCGCCCGAGCGTGCATCGAACGATTCGTTCCGCCATCTGCTGAGCCAGTCGACGCTCAGCCTGTTCGCGATCGACGAGGCGCACTGCGTCAGCGAATGGGGGCATGATTTCCGCCCCGATTACCGGCTGCTGCGGCCATTGCTCGACCGCTTCGAGGAGGTACCAAGGCTCGCGCTGACCGCAACCGCCGACGCGCATACCCGCGCCGATATTCTCGACCAGCTCGGCATTCCCGCCGATGGACTCGTGATCGCCGGGTTCGACCGGCCCAACATCCGCTATACCATTACCCCGCGCGACAATGTCGGCGCGCAGTTGGCGGCGCTCGCGCGCGCGGTCCCCGGGCCGGGCATCGTCTATACGACGACTCGCGCGGGCACCGAGCGGCTCGCGGCGCAGCTCGTGAAGACCGGGCGGCCGACGCGCGCTTATCACGCTGGGCTCGACCCGGCGGTGCGCGCGCGCAACCAGGCCGATTTCGTCGATAGCGAAGATATGGTGATGTGCGCGACGATCGCGTTCGGCATGGGCATCGACAAGCCCGATGTCCGCTTCGTCGCCCACGCCGGGCTGCCCAAGTCGGTCGAGGCCTATTATCAGGAAACGGGCCGCGCAGGCCGCGATGGCGATCCGGCGCAGGCGCATCTGTTCTGGGGCGCTGAGGATTGGGCGCAGGCGTGGCGGCGTGTCGGCGAGGTCGAGCCCGAGCGGCAGGCGGCAGGGCGCGCGCAGTTGAATGCGCTCCAAGGCTTGATCGAAACGCCGGGGTGTCGCCGCGCGGTGCTGCTGCGCCATTTCGGCGAGTCGCCGTCCGAAACCTGCGGCAATTGCGACAATTGCCTGTCGCAACCCGTGCTGTTCGACGCGACCGAGCTCGCGCGCAAATTCCTGTCGGCGGTGTATCGCACCGGGCAGAGCTTTGGGTTGGGGCATATCGAGAAGGTGCTGACTGGCTCAGCCGACGAGCGCGTGGCGAAGATGGGGCATGACCAGCTCAGCGTGTTCGGCATCGTTAGCGGCGACGATGTCAAGCTGATCAAGCCGCTGTCGCGCGCGCTGCAAGCACGCGGGCTGCTGACGCCGACCGAGCATGGCGGACTGCAACTCGGCGGCCGGGCGCGCGCGGTGCTGAAAGGCGAGGAATCGGTGCAGATCGTCGCCCCGCCGCCACCGCGCCGCCGCACGCGTGATCGCGCCGAGCCCCTCCCCGACGATCCGCTGTTCGATGCGCTGCGCACCAAGCGCCGCGAACTGGCCGCCGAGGCCAAGGTGCCGCCCTATGTGATCTTCCACGATTCGGTGCTGCGCGAAATGGCGGCGCTGAAACCCACCAGCCGCGCCGCGCTCGCGCAGATCAGCGGCATCGGCGCACGAAAGATGGAAGCTTATGGCGACGCCTTCTTGTCGGTGATCCGCGAAGCGGGCTAGGCTGCGTCCCATGATCATTCCGCTCGACCAACATTTCGCTGTCGCCCCGCAGATCACGCCGGCCGATGTCACCGACATCGCCCGCGCCGGGTACAAGGGCATCATCAACAACCGCCCCGAAGGCGAGGAGCCCGACCAGCCCGAAGGCGACGCGATCCGCCGCGTCGCCGAGACGCTCGGGCTGCGCTACGCCGAGATTCCGGTGACGCATGCCGGATTCGCGCATCCGCAGCTCGACGCAATGACCAGCGCGATGGCGGACGGCCCGGTGCTCGCCTTTTGCCGATCGGGGACGCGCAGTTGCATGCTCTGGGCGCTCGCCAGTGCCAAGGCAGGGGCTGAACCTGCGGAGCTGTTCAAAAAGGCAGCGGCGGCGGGCTATGACCTGTCACCGGTCGCGGGGATGATGCAGGCGCTCGCGGGCGGGCACTGAGATGTGGGTCCAGCTCGGCGGGTCGCTGGTCGCGGTGCTCGCGCTGGCGGGCCTGACGTGGCTGCTTAGGCTCGGGCGCACGCCGCCGATCGTCGATGCGGCGTTTGCCGTGCGCGAGGCCGAGGCGATGCTGTCGGGCTTTGACGCGCGCGAGGCGATTATCGCTACCGATGGCGAGACGGCGCTGGTCCACGGCCGCGACGGCAGCGTTGCGGTGCTGAAGCGGCACGGCGCGCAT
This sequence comes from Sphingomonas sp., assembly GCF_019749955.1. Taxonomy (GTDB): domain Bacteria; phylum Pseudomonadota; class Alphaproteobacteria; order Sphingomonadales; family Sphingomonadaceae; genus Sphingomonas. The sequence continues at coordinate 157,813 of NZ_JAIEPC010000014.1, read as the reverse complement.
TTCGTCGCGCGGCGGGTGCCTGCCGACGCCGTGCATGAGACACCCGAAGGCTGGCAGGTCGACACCGGCGAAGCGCTGTTCGGCCCCGTCTTGGTTCGGCGCTGACACTGGTGTAAGCAAGCTGCCATGGCGCTTCCCAACCCCACCGATCTTGCCGTCCCCGGCTTTGTCGCGCTGGTGCTGATCGAAATGATCGCCGTGAAGCTGACCCATCCCCAACGCTATGAACCGCGCGACACGCTGACGTCGCTCGGTCTCGGGCTGGGGAGTGTCGTTTCGGGCGTGATCTTCGGCGGACTGCTCGGCGGTTTTGCGCTGGCGGTGTGGCAGTACCGGCTCTTCGACATCGGCTGGCAATGGTATTGGTTCGTCATCGCTTTCGTCGCCGATGATTTCTTTTACTACCTCGTCCACCGCGCCGGACACCGCATCCGCTGGCTATGGGCGAGCCATGTTATCCACCATTCGAGCCAGCATTATAATCTGTCGACGGCGCTGCGGCAGACCTGGACCGGTGCTTTCTCGATGGGCATCCTGATCAAGCTGCCGCTGTTCCTGATCGGCTTTCATCCGGCAATGCTGGCGTTCGTCGGCGGGATCAACCTGATCTACCAATTCTGGATCCATACCGAAGCGATCGACAAGATGCCGCGCTGGTTCGAGGCGGTGATGAACACGCCGAGCCACCACCGCGTCCACCACGCGACCAACCCGCGCTATCTCGACAAAAACTACGCGGGCGTGTTCATCGTGTGGGACAAATGGCTCGGCACTTTCGAGCCCGAGCGCGCCGATGAGCCGCCGCGCTATGGCATCGTCAAGAATCTCGGCAGTTTCAACCTGCTCTGGTCGGCGTTCCATGAATGGGTCGCGATTGCAAAGGACGTGTGGGCCGCGCCGACGCTCACGGCCAAGCTCGGCTATATGCTGATGCCGCCGGGCTGGAGCCACGACGGCAGCCGGGATACGTCCGAAATCATCAAGGCACGCTGGCTACAGCGGCAACAAAGAGAACAACAATTGGGGAGCGACGCGTGGAAGAAACCGATATCGTCGTCATCGGCGGCGGATCAGGCGGCAGCGCCGTCGCCGGTCGCCTGAGCGAAGGCGGCAAGTATAAGGTCACCTTGCTCGAAGCGGGCGGCAACAACACCGGCTATCGCACGCGCATTCCGGGGATGATCCCGTTTCAGACGCCCGCGACCAACTGGCAGTTCGAAACGGTGCCGCAAGTGGGGCTCAACGGACGGCGCGGCTATCAGCCGCGCGGCAAGGGGCTGGGCGGCTCATCGGCGATCAACGCGATGGTCTATATCCGCGGCAATGCGTGGGATTATGACAATTGGGCGGCGATGGGCTGCGACGGTTGGCGCTATGACGAGGTGCTGCCCTATTTCAAGCGCGCCGAGACCAATGTGCGCGGCGGCGATGAATATCATGGCGGTGACGGCCCGCTCTGGGTGAGCGAACAGACCAGCCCCAATCCCGGCACAATGGCGTTTATCGAGGCAGGCGCGAACCTCCAGATTCCGCGCAACGACGATTTCAACGGCGCGCGGCAGGACGGGATCGGCCTTTATCAAGTGACACAAAAGGGTGGCGAGCGCTGGAGCGCGTCGCGCGGCTATATCGAGCCACACCGCGACCGCGCCAATCTGCGCATCGAAACCGGGGTGACGGTTGAACGCGTGCTGTTCGACGAAGGCCGCGCCTGGGGCGTTGCCTATCTCCAAAAGGGTGAGGCCAAGGAGTTGCGCGCGCGCCGTGCGGTGATTCTTGCAGGCGGCGTGTTTGGTACGCCGCAAATCCTGATGCTGTCAGGCATCGGCCCGGCCGCGCATCTCGCTGAGCATGGCATTGCGGTGCGGATCGATCGCGGCGAAGTTGGCGGCAATCTGCAGGATCACCTCGATTATGTCGCGTCGTACGAATGCGATGATACGCGTTTCCTGGGGCAAACGCTGACCGGGCAGATCAACGGGCTGAAATCCTTTTGGCAATGGTTCACCAAGCGCAGCGGCGCGATGACATCGCCCTATGCCGAAGGCGGCGCCTTCCTGAAAGTCGATCCCGACTCGCCCTGCCCCGATGTCCAGCTCCATTTCGTGATTGCCGCGCTTGAGGATCACGGCCGCACCAAGGTGAAGGCGCATGGCTTTTCGGGGCATGTCTGCGTGCTGCGACCCGAGAGCAAAGGCACGGTGCGGCTCGCCTCGACCGATGCGCGCGCCGCGCCGTTGATCGACCCCGCCTTCCTCACCGATCCGCGCGACATCGCGCTGATGAAAAAGGGCATCAAGGCGATGTACCGCATCCTCGAATCGCCGCCGCTCTCTGACTACAACGGCCGCGACCGCAACCCCATTGACCTGAACGACGACGACGCGCTCGACCGGCTGATCCGCGCGCGATCGGACACGATTTATCACCCGGTCGGGACGGCGCGCATGGGGTCGGACGAGGGCGCGGTCTGCGACCCGCAGTTGCGCGTCCGCGGGGTCGAGGGGCTGTATATCGCAGATGCGTCGATCATGCCCAAGCTCGTCAGCGGCAACACCAATGCGCCGTCGATCATGATCGGCGAGCGCTGCGCCGATTTCGTGCGCGCCGATCTAGGCTAAGCTCAAGGGTTTCGCCCCGCCGCTAAAGCGCTTAGGCGGGGGCGATGGCAAAGACCAACTGGCGGCGTATCGGCCTTGTGGCCACCATCCTGTTCGTCCCGGGCGGTTTCCTGCTCGGCGCGTCGATGGCCGCGCGGCGGATGCGCAAGGAAGAGGCCCCCGTGCCGCCCTTACCCGAAACGCCACCCCCCGACAGCGAGCCCCCGGCGCTCAGCTAGAGGATGATGACTCTTCCTTGACCCGTTCGTTTCGAGCGAAGTCGAGAAACAGGCCAAAGGCGACGCGCCAGCGTTTCTCGACGTCGCTCGAAACAAGCGGATGGGTGGTGATTCAGTCCAAAAACCATCCCTCTCCAAAAAAAGGGCCGGTGACTTTCGCCACCGGCCAGTGCGTCCGCAGGAGGAACCTCGGTTGGGCCGCGTCGCACCCCCGTGCGCGCGGCCCGATCTCGTCAATAATTATAGGCGCGCTCGCCATGTTCGTTGATGTCGAGCCCTTCGGCTTCGACTTCGGCCGACGGGCGCAGGCCAATCGTGTATTTGAGCGCCAGGAACAGCACCGCGCTGACCCCGCCCGACCACAGCAGCGTGATGCCGACCGCTTGGAGCTGGACCCAAAGCTGCGTTCCCATGTCGTAAGCGTCGAGAACGGCGGGCGTGACCTTATAGTTGAAGAAGCCCTGCCCACCGAGTGCCGGGTCAGCGCAGATCGCCGTGCCCAGCGCGCCGACGATGCCGCCGACGCAGTGGACGCCGAACACATCGAGCGAGTCGTCATATTTCAGCGCGCGCTTCACCGTGGTCACGAACACGAAGCAGACGCCCGAGGCGACGAAACCGAGCACGATCGACGTCATCGGCGCCGCAAGGCCGCTTGCCGGCGTAATCGCGACGAGACCCGCGACGGCACCCGTTGCGGCCCCCAGCAGCGAGGGCTTTTTGTGGACGAATTGTTCGATCACCGCCCACGCAACTGCGGCGGCTGCCGTCGCGACATAGGTGTTGATGAACGCAACCGTGGTGACGCCATTGGCTTCGAGGTTGGAGCCGGCATTGAAGCCGAACCAGCCGACCCACAGCAGCGACGCGCCGATCATCGTCATCGTCAGCGAATGTGGCGGCATCGGATCCTTGTTATAGCCGACGCGCGGCCCGATGATCAGGCAGCCGACGAGGCCCGCGATCCCGGCATTGATGTGGACGACGGTACCGCCCGCGAAATCGAGCGCGCCCTTGCCCCACAGATAGCCGGTATCCGTCGGATTGGCGGGGAGGAAATCCGGGCCTGCCCAATACCAGACCATGTGCGCGATCGGGAAATAGGCAAGCGTCAGCCAGGCCACGACGAAAATCATCAGCGGGGTGAATTTCACCCGCTCGGCAAAGGCGCCGACGATCAGCGCGGGGGTGATGCACGCGAAGGTCATCTGGAAGATGACGAAGGCATATTCGGGCAAGTACACGCCGTTCGAGAAGGTCGCGGCAAACGTGCTTGCATCGACGCCCTGCAGCATCACCTTGGACAGGCCGCCGATGAACGGCGCGGTCGCACCGCTACCCGCCGTGAAGGCAAGGCTATAGCCCCAGCACACCCAGACAAGGCTGGCGACCGACACGATCATCAACACCTGCATCAGGATGCTCAGCATGTTCTTGGTGCGCACCAGCCCGCCATAGAAGAGCGCGAGCCCCGGCACCGACATCATCAGCACCAGCACCGATGAAATCAGCATCCACGTCGTGTCGCCCTTGTTGACCATCGCCGCTGTGGGCTGGAATGGCGCCGCCGGTGCCTGGGCAAGGGCCGGGACGGCATAGGCGAGCCCGAGCATCGCAATGCCCGCTGCCGCCATCTTCAAATTCTTGGTCATAATCCCCCTCACAGCCCCAATCACAGTGCGGTCTCGTCGGTTTCGCCAGTGCGGATGCGCACAGCCGAATCGATATCGAGGATGAAAATCTTGCCGTCGCCGATCGCGCCGGTCTGCGCCGCTGCCTGGATCGTCTCGGCGACACGCGGCGCGAGATCGGCACTGCACGCGATCTCGATCTTGATCTTCGGCACCATCGATGTGGTGTATTCGGCGCCGCGATAGATTTCGGTCTGGCCCTTCTGCCGCCCAAAGCCGCGCACTTCGGTGACGGTCATGCCCGCCGCCCCGATCGCGGTGAGCGCTTCGCGCACCTCGTCGAGCTTGAATGGTTTGATAATCGCGATGACGAGCTTCACATGGATCCCCCGGCTATTGCCACGGCAGATCGCTACGCAAACACCGTGCCAAACGTAATTCTACGTTAATCTGTGTGAATCGGCGTTAGGATCATGTCGCAGCGCGGTGGATTTTTGTGCAGTTGCGAAGGGCTGCCTGTTTTTTCAGCAGTCTAGCCCTGCGCCGCCGCGACGATCGCGCGTGCGTCGGCAAGGTCGCTGTCGTCGACCATCACCCGCACCGGGATGAAATATTGGCTGCCGTCGGCGATGCTCGCGCCTTCGTCAAACGCGACCGCCGGGATGCCCTGCGCGTCAAGCGCGCAGATCACGATATTGGCTTCGTTCTTCGAGAAGCGACCGAGTTCAGCCAGCGGCACCGGGTCAGGCGTCCCACGCAGGCATCGCCGTCTGCACTGTCACCGGCAGGCCATCGATGCTGTGCGTCCGCTCGGCAATCCGCGCGAGGCGTTCGACGGGGTCCTGCTGGGCGTGATATTTGACCAGCGTGCGGCGCTCGGCGTCGAAGGTCATGCGCGGCACGCCCCAGCCGCAGCTTTCCTGCACGCTGTCGACCGCGATGTCGAAGATCTGGCGCGCACCGGGCAGGCGTGGAAAATGGCTGGCTAGAGAGACGTACTCTGGCGTCCCGGCCACCACCGCATGCCCGCGTCCGTAAAGCCGCAGGATCAGCGCGGGATTGTCGAACGCGCAGAACATGATCGTGATGCGGCCATCGGCGGCGAGATGCGCATGCGTCTCATTCCCCGACCCGCCGAGATCGAGATAGCCGACGCGATTGTCGCCCAGCACGCGAAACGCATCCATCCCCTTGGGGCTCAGGTTGATCCGCGCGCCTTCGGCCGCAGTCGCCACGAAGAAGATCGGCTGGCGCGCGATGAAGGCGCGGTGATCATCGTTCAGGGCAGTGAAGAACTCGGACATCGGCGACCTCCGCATTGACGCGCATGACTGATGCGCATAAATTATGCGCATGAAGATCGATTCCATCGCTTCCGGCAAGCGCAAGGCCGTCAATCTATCGCTCGACACAGGCGTCGTCGAGGCTGCCCGCGCGGCTGGCTTGAACCTGAGCCAGATTTGCGAAGCGGCATTGCGCGAGGCGAGTCGAAGCGAACGTGCGCGCCAATGGCGCGAGGAGAATCGCGAGTGGGCTGATTCGGTCAATCGCTGGATTGATGAGCGTGGTCTGCCGCTCGAGCGCTACCGCCTGTTCTGATGGCGCAGTCTGACGTCTACATATTGATGGATGGCGGCATGGTCGTCGACTGCCAGGCAGATCATTTCGGGGGCATCGCGACGCGCCTTGTGGTGCCGCTTGAACCCGTCAGCCAGAGCCATCGGCAAGAACCCCGGCTCAACCCAATATTCTCAGTGAACGGCGAAGACGTGATGTTGATGACGCAATTTGCAACAGCGATTCGCGCCGCCGAACTACGTAAGCCCATCGCGTCGCTCGATCATGCACGCCTGGAGATCATCTCTGCCTTCGATATGTTGCTTACTGGCGTTTGAACGGCGCTAAACCGCCGTCCCGCCCACCGTCAGCCCGTCGACCAGCAAGGTGGGTTGCCCAACGCCAGCGGGCACGCTCTGGCCGCCCTTGCCGCACATGCCGACGCCTTCGTCGAGCGCGAAATCGTTGCCGATGCCGATCACGCGGGTGAGCACGCTCGGCCCGTCGCCGATCAAGGTCGCGCCCTTGATCGGCGCGCCGATGCGGCCATTCTCGACCAGATAGGCCTCGGTGCAGCTGAACACGAATTTGCCCGACACGATATCGACCTGCCCGCCGCCGAAGCTCTTGGCGAAGATGCCCTTTTTCACGCGGCCCAGCAGCTCGGCGGGGTTGTCGCGCCCGCCGCGCATGAAGGTGTTGGTCATGCGCGGCATCGGCGCGTGCGCGAAGCTCTCTCGCCTGCCGTTGCCCGTTGGCGCGACGCCCATCAGCCGTGCGTTGAGCCGGTCCTGGATATAGCCCTTCAGAATGCCGTCCTCGATCAGCGTCGTTTCCTGCGTCGGCGTGCCTTCGTCGTCGATCGACAGCGACCCGCGCCGATCGTTGAGCGAACCGTCGTCGACCACCGTCACGCCGGGCGCCGCGACGCGCTCCCCGATGCGGCCTGAAAAGGCACTGGTGCCCTTGCGGTTGAAATCGCCCTCAAGCCCGTGGCCGATCGCTTCGTGGAGCAGGATGCCGGGCCAGCCGGGGCCGAGCAGCACCGTCATTTCGCCCGCCGGTGCATCGACCGCGTCGAGATTGACCAATGCCTGCGCCAGCGCTTCGTCGATGGCGCGGTTCCAGACCTCGGGCGAGGTGACCTGATCATAGAGGTAGCGCCCGCCCAGCCCGAAGGTGCCCGTCTCGCGGCGGCCATTCTGCTCCACGACCATCGAGACGTTGAGGCGCACCAGCGGGCGGATGTCGGTCGCGACAAAGCCATCGGCGCGGACGATTTCAACGACGCTCCACGATCCCGACAGCGACACCGATACCTGGGCGACGCGCGGATCGCGCGCGCGCGCGGCAGCGTCGATCGTCTGGCACAGGTTCACCTTGTCGGCGAAGGGCATCAGGTCGAGCGGATCGGCGCCGGTGTAGAGGTGGCGATTGGTACCCTGCGGCGGTGGCGCCTTGGGGCCGGTGGCGGGATCGATCAGTGCCATCGTCTCGGCCGCGCGCTTGATCGCGGCGGCGCTGATTTCGCTCGAATGCGCGAACGCCGTCGTCTCGCCCGACACCGCGCGCAGGCCAAAACCGGCGTGCGAATCATAGCTGGCGGTCTTCAGTCGACCATCGTCGAAGCCGAATGCCTCGGCTTTGCGATATTGCAGGTAAAGCTCACCGTCATCGGCATGCGCGAGCGCCTGCGCGGTCAGCGCTTGCGCTTCGGCGGGGTCGAGCGTGGCGGCATAGAGGAAAGCGCGGGGGTCTGTCGGGCTGGTCATGCCCGGCAATATAGGGGCATCAGGCGGCGGCGCCAGCCACCCCGTCGGTATCCGCCGGGCCGCCGATCAGCACGAAGCGCCGGTCGCAATAGCCGCAATCGACGAAACCGCGCTCGTCGATCTCCAGAAACACGCGCGGATGGCCGAGCGCAGCGGGAATCCCGGCATGCGCGCCGTCGCAGGCAACGCGGGGTGCGCTAACGCGCGTGGTTTCGGGTGGCGGGATCATGGCGCTCGCGATAGCAATGCCGGGGAACCACAGCAACACAGGATCGCGCGCATGGCATCGAAGACTCTCGCGCTGATGCTCGCAGGCCTGGCGGTGACGGTGGCGCCCGCTGCCGCACAAACCGCACCGGGTGCGGTGACGCTGACGTCGATCCGCGCCGGGATGGCGGGGAGCTGGAAGGGGCAGCTCGAATATCGCGACTATCAGGCCGACCGCTGGTTCGGCTTGCCGGTGCAGGTGCGGATCGAGATCATGCGCGATGGGCTGACGCTGATCCGTCACGCCGATTTCGATGATGGCCCGAAGACCGGCATCGTCACGATCACGACCGCCGCGCTGCTCGATCCCGCCACCGGGCGCGAGCAGAGTGTAAGCTTCCGCAAGGGGCGCGACGCCGAACTCGACACCGCGACAATGCGCCTGACGCGCGCCGAGGCTGCCGATCGCTGGACGATCGAGGAAGTGCAGGACGGCCGCGATGACGACCGCCCGGCGCGCATCCGCGAAACCACCAAGCGCGACGGCGCGACGATGGTGACGCTGAAGGAAGTCGATTTCCTTGACGACAAGACCGAGACGTGGCTGACGCGCAATCGCACCACGCTGACGCGGGAGTAGAGCTTTCGATGTCCGACACGCCGTCTATCGGCGCCTTCGCGATTGTGCCGAGCAACGACCTGCCGGGGGCCATCCCCTTTTGGGAGCGGCTCGGCTTCGCCCGCACCGGCGGGTCGCACGAATACATCATCATGACCGGCTGGGGCTGCGAAGTGCATCTCATCCAGGCCGGGAGCGGCCCGTGGCGCGTGCCCGCCGACCATAATCCCTTCGGCGTCTTCATCCGCACGCCCGACGTCGACGCGATTGCCGCAAGGGTCGACGATCTGGTCATCCGCCCCGGCGGCGTGCTGCGCCACCGCGAATGGGGGCTGTACGAAGTCGGCATTGCTGGCCCGGATGGCCTGCTGGTCCGCATCGGCTGGCCGTCGGCGCTGATGGAGCGATAGGCGGGCGCCGAAAATATTTGGCGGCGCTGCTTTCGCGGCTTAAGCGGCAAGGATGACCGACGCCGCCATTTCGATCGACCGCCTGTCCAAAACCTATGCGGGCGGCAAGCGCGCGCTCGATGAGGTGAGCTTCGACGTCCCGCGCGGGCAAATCTTCGGGCTGCTCGGGCCGAACGGGGCGGGCAAGTCGACCCTCATCAATATCCTCGCCGGCCTCGTCAACAAGACCAGTGGCAGTGCGTCGATCTGGGGCTTCGACATCGACGCGCACCCGCGCAATGCCAAGGCGTCGATCGGCATCGTCAATCAGGAAATCCTGTTCGACCCCTTCTTCACCCCGTTCGAGACGCTCGAAATCCAGGCGGGTCTCTACGGCGTCCCCAAGGCCCAGCGGCGATCGATGGAGCTGCTGCGCGCAGTCCATCTGGAGGACAAGGCCAAGGCCTATTCGCGCACGCTGTCGGGCGGCATGAAGCGGCGGTTGATGGTAGCAAAAGCAATGGTCCACACCCCGCCGGTGCTGGTCCTCGACGAGCCGACCGCAGGGGTCGACATCGAACTGCGCCAGCAGCTCTGGGCTTATGTGCGCGAACTCAACCAGGGCGGCGTGACGGTGGTGCTGACGACGCATTATCTGGAGGAAGCCGAGCAGCTCTGCGACCGGATCGCGATCATCAACCACGGCAAGCTGATCGCGAACGAGCCGACGCGGGCTTTGGTCGGGATGGCGACCGAGAAGCTCGTCGAAGTGACGGTCGACCGTGACGTCACGGCGGCACCCAGCGATGCAGCCTTCCACAAGATCGAGCTGAAGGGCGAGCGCGTGCTGTCGATCACCTACCAAAAGGACCGCGTGAATGCCGGCCAGGTGCTCGCGGCGGTGCAGGCCAACGGCTACGGCATCGTCGACGTCTCGACCCGCGAGGCCGATCTGGAGGATGTGTTCCTCAATCTGACGCGGGCCACGAACTGATGGACGAGATTGAAGGGCCTGAAGACGGGAGCGAGACCGAGCCTGGCTCGAAGCGTTCAGCTAGGCGACGCGCCGACGAGATCAAGCAATTTCGCTGCAAGAATCTGATCGCTGTCATCGAAAACCCGACCGACATCAAGAATATTGGCACGGTGATCCGGAACGTGAACGCACTCGGCGTGGAGAAAGTCTGTGTCGTGGACAGCCGGAAGTCGCTACCCGATGACTGGCAAGAATTGCGCGAGCGGAAGGCCATTTCGAAAACCTCGGTTTCCGCTGTAAAATGGACCTTCGTGAAACGTTTCGACAGCACCGAGGAATGCTTCAATCATCTTGAACGAAAGAACTTCAGGTCCATCGTCACCTCGCCGCATGTGAAGGGCAAGGCGCACGCCTATCTGCATGAGGCAGATTTCGCTGCCTTTACCAAATTGGCCGTCTGGTTCGGCAGCGAAGCAGTGGGCATCAGCGACGCAGCCGTTGCGCGAAGCGAAATGACGGTCAGTATTCCGATGTTTGGGATGATCGAAAGCCTGAACCTTGGCACAAGCTCCGGCATTGTCTTGTACGAGGTTGCAAGGCAACGACGCGACTATCAAAGCAAGTACCGGCTTCGAGACAAGCGTGGACCGCGCGCCAACCCTCTGCCGACCGTCATCGCCCAAAAGGACACGCCAGAACAATAATGGCAAACGATCCGCATCAATCCGACGTCCTCATCATCGGTTCCGGCGCCGCGGGCCTCACCGCTGCGCTCAACCTCGCCGATCAGTTCAAGGTCACCGTGCTCGCCAAGGGGCGGCTCAACGAAGGGTCGACTGCCTGGGCGCAGGGCGGGATCGCGGCGGTGCTCGAGGAAGGCGATACCTTCGACAGCCATATCGAGGATACGATGACCGCTGGCGCGGGGCTCAACGATCGCAAGACCGTCGAGTTCGTGGTCGAAGGCGCGCCGCGCGCGATTGCGCGGCTGGTCGAGCTGGGCGTGCCGTTCAACATGGACGGCAACGGGCTGCATCTGACGCGCGAGGGCGGGCATAGCCACCGCCGCATCGTCCATGTCGCCGACGCGACCGGCTGGGCGGTGCAGGAGGCGCTGCAGCACGCGGCCGAAATCCACCCCAACATCACGCTCGTGCCCGACATGGTCGCGATCGATCTTGCGACCGGCAAGCATGAGGAGCGCTATTCGGGCTCCGGGCATGTGTGGGGCGTCTATGCCGTCAACCGCGCGACGGGCCGCGTCGAGCTGTTCACCGCGCGCGCGACTTTGCTCGCGACCGGCGGTGCGGGGCGGACCTATCTCTATTCGACGGCACCCCGAGGTGCGACCGGCGACGGCATCGCGATGGCGTGGCGGGCGGGGGCGCGCGTCGCCAATATGGAATTCATGCAATTCCACCCGACCTGCCTCTATAATCTCGACGTCAAGAATTTCCTGATCACCGAAGCGGTGCGGGGCGAGGGCGGGCATCTGCTGCTGCCTGAAAGCGGCTATCGCTTCATGCCCGATTTCGATCCGCGCGCTGAACTGGCGCCGCGCGACATTGTGGCGCGCGCGATCGATCATGAGATCAAGCGGCTCGGGCTCGATTATGTCCATCTCGACATCAGCCACATGGGCCCCGATTTCGTCCGCGAGCATTTCCCGACAATCTACGAAAAGCTGCTCGGGCTCGGTATCGACATGACGGTCGATCCGATCCCGGTGGTGCCCGCGCAACATTACACCTGCGGCGGGATCGTCGTCGATCTCGACGGGCGGACCGACTTGCCGGGGCTTTATGCGGCGGGCGAATGCAGCGAGAGCGGCTTGCATGGCGCCAATCGGCTTGCGTCCAACTCGCTGCTCGAATGTTTCGTGATCGGCGAGAGCGCGGCGCAGCATATCGCCGCGCATTGGGACGATCTGCCACCGCCGCCGCCGATCCGCGCGTGGGACGAAAGCCGCGTCGCCGACAGCGACGAGGAAGTCGTGATCAAGCAGAACTGGACCGAAATCCGCCGCTTCATGTGGAATTATGTCGGCATCGTGCGCACCACCAAGCGGCTCGAACGCGCGCAGCACCGCATCCGCATGCTGACCGAAGAGGTTGCCGATTATTACGGCCATTTCCGCGTGACGCCCGATCTGATCGAGCTGCGCAACCTGCTCCAGACCGCCGATCTGATCGTGCGGTGCGCGCTTGCCCGCAAGGAAAGCCGGGGGCTGCACTATACGCTCGATTATCCCGAGCTGCTGCCCAACGCCGTCGACACGGTGTTGATCCCTTAATCGCGCGCCCATTTTGGCGATTCGTCGCTTAAATCGGGCATTTGGGCGCTTCGCACGCCATGGGGTGATACCCCGGCAACCCTATGCCGGTCATGACATCGTGCAGCATGACCGCCATCGCCTTGAATCGACACCAGAACCGGACCCTGCCGCATTTTCGTGCGCTGATGGGCGCGGCGGTGGCGTTTGTGATTCTCGCCGGGTGCCAGTCGACCGAGCTGCCGCGCGTCGCGGTGGCCGCCGCGCCGCTTCCTGTCCCGAGCGCGACCATTGTCCCTCCAAAGGCACCGTCAAAGCCGCTGCCGCCCCCGGCGCCGGCTGCGCTGATTGCGACCGTCAATGAGCTGGCGCGCGGTTTTGACGGCAAGGTCGGGATTGCGGTGCGCAGCATCGACCGCGACTGGCAGGTCGCGGCCAATGGCGATCTGCCGCTGCCCCAGCAAAGCGTGAGCAAGCTGTGGGTGGCGATGGCGGTGCTCGACGCGCGCGATCAGGGGCGGTTGACGCTCGACGATCCGGTGACGGTGACGCGCGAGGATTTGACGCTGTTCCACCAGCCGATTGCGGCGATGGTGAAGGGCGATGGCTATAAGACCACCGTCAGCGAATTGCTCCAGCGCGCGCTGACGCAGAGCGACAACACCGCCAACGACCGGTTGCTGCGCTTTGTCGGCGGGCCCGATGCGGTGCGCGATTTCGTCCGCCGCAAGCAACTCGGCACGATCCGCTTCGGCCCCGGCGAACGCCTGCTCCAGAGCCAGACTGCGGGGCTGCAATGGCAATCGGGCTTTGCCACCGGCAACAGCTTTATCCGCGCGCGCGCGCAACTGCCGATTGAAACGCGGGTGAAGGCGTTTGATGCCTATATCGCCGATCCGCCCGATGGCGCCGCACCGGTCGCGATTGCGGGGGCACTGGCGAAGCTGAAGCGCGGGACGCTGCTGTCGCCCAGCTCGACGCAATATCTGATCAGCACGATGGAATCGTCGAAGACGGGCCGCCAGCGGCTGCGCGGGGCGGTGCCCGAGGGCTGGAGCGTCGGCCACAAGACCGGCACCGGTCAGGATCTGGCGGGCCGCACGGCGGGCTATAATGACGTCGGCATTTTGGTCGCGCCCGACGGGCGGTCCTATGCGATTGCGGTGATGATCGGCGACACCCCGCGCCCGGTTGCCGAGCGTCAGGCGCTGATGCAATCGGTGGTGGCAGCAGTGGTGGCGAACCACTCGTAAGCCGATCCTGCTGACAGGTTCGAGCGCAAGCAGCGGGATGCCTTGAACGCGCATGCGGCGCAAACTGCCAGTATGGAACACGACACTATCGCGGTTGGCCGCACGGAGAACTGGGGCGCCATCTCAGCCACGCTCGATGCGCAGGGCTGGGCGGTATTGCCCGCCCTCGTCTCGCCCGAACAAGCGCAAGCCACTGCCGCGCTGTTCGACGAGGACGCGCGCTTCCGCAGCCGCATCGTGATGGCCCGGCACGGCTTTGGGCGCGGGCATTATGGCTATTTCGCGCAGCCGCTACCGCCGCTGGTGGCGCGGTTACGACATGACCTCTATCCCCCACTCGCCATGATCGCCAACCGGTGGCAGGCGCGGATGGGCAGCGACACGCGCTTTCCCGATACGCACGCCGACTTCCTCGCGCGCTGCCATGCTGCCGGCCAGACGCGCCCGACCCCGCTGCTGCTGTGCTATGGCCCCGGCGACTATAACTGCCTGCATCAGGACCTGTACGGCGCGCACGCCTTTCCGTTGCAAGTCGCGATCCTGCTGTCGCAGCCGGGTGCGGACTTCACCGGCGGTAATTTCGTGCTGACCGAGCAGCGCCCGCGCATGCAATCGCGGGTCGATGTCGTCCCGCTCGCGCAGGGCGACGCGGTGGTGTTCGCCGTCAACCAGCGCCCGGTGCGCGGCACGCGCGGCGAGTATCGGGTGACGATGCGTCACGGCGTGGCGACGGTGCGCAGCGGCCAAAGGCATACACTCGGCATCATCTTTCACGACGCGACCTGAGCGCGCGCATCACGCGCTCAATGCGAAATAGTTGGTACGGCGCAACTGTTGGGCTATCCCTTGGCGCATGCCCCATCTCTATCTGGTCGACGGCTCCGGCTATATTTTCCGCGCCTATCACCGGCTGCCGCCGCTCACCAACAAGCATGGCGAGCCGGTCGGCGCGGTCTATGGCTATACGGCGATGCTGTGGAAGCTCGTTGACGAGCTCCACAAGGCCGATGGCCCGACGCATATGGCGGTGGTGCTCGACAAGGGCAGCCATACGTTCCGCAACGATCTGTACGACAAATACAAGGCGCAGCGTCCGCCCGCGCCCGAGGATCTGGTCCCGCAATTTCCGATGATCCGCGACGCGACGCGCGCCTTCAGCCTGCCGTGCATCGAAGAAGCGGGGTTAGAGGCCGATGACATCATCGCGAGCTATGCCAAGGCGGCGCTCGCACAGGGTTGGTCGGTGACGATTGTGTCGTCGGACAAGGATTTGATGCAGCTGATCGAGCCGGGACTCGACCTGTACGACACGATGAACAACCGGCGCCTCGGCGCGGAGCATGTCGTCGAGAAGTTCGGCGTCGGGCCGGAGCGGTTGGGCGATGTGCTCGCGCTGATGGGCGACAGCGTCGATAATGTGCCCGGGGTACCCGGGGTTGGCCCAAAGACCGCGTCGAAGCTGATCCTCGAACATGGCGATCTCGAAGCGGTGCTGGCCGCCGCGCCCGCGATGAAAGCCGGCAAGCTGCGCGACAATCTGATCGAGCATGCCGAAATGGCGCGGCTGAGCCGCGTATTGGTGACGCTGAAGGATGATGCGCCGCTCGCCGATCCGCTCGACTCGCTCGAACTCAAGGGGATTCCCGACGCGCCGCTGCGGGCGTTCCTTGAGCATCACGGCTTCCGCTCGCTGCTGGCGAAGTTATCGGCCGTCGCCGACACGCCGGTCGCGGCGCCCAAGGCGGTCGAGCAGGAGGAAGACCCGCCCTGCAAGCACGACGATTATGAAACCGTGGTCGACGAAGCCGCGCTTGATCGCTGGATTGCCGAGGCGCGGCATCGGGGCTGGGTCGCGGTCGATACCGAGACGACCGGCCTCGATGCAACCCAGGCCGATCTGGTCGGAGTCAGCCTGGCGCTTTCGCCCAATCGCGCCTGTTACGTGCCCGTCGCGCATGGCGGGACCGACATGTTCGCCGAAAAGCCCGATCAGCTCGACAAGGCAGTCGTGATCGCCAAGCTCAAGCCGCTGCTCGAAGACGCGAGCGTGCTCAAGATCGGCCATAACCTGAAATACGACATGATCATTCTCGGGCGGCTGGGCATCGATGTGGCCCCCTTCGACGACACGATTTTGATGAGTTTCGATCTTGATGCGGGGTTGCACGGCCACGGCATGGATGAGTTGGCGGCGACGCATTTGTCGCACCAGTGCATCGCCTTCAAGGATGTCGTCGGTACCGGCAAAAACCAGCGCGGGTTCGCCGAGATCGATCTCAAAACCGCGACCCGCTACGCCGCCGAGGATGCCGATGTGACGCTTCGGCTGTGGCGGCGCTTCAAACCCCGGCTCGCGGCGGAAGGCGCGACCCGCGTCTACGAATTGGTCGACCGTCCGCTGGCGCCGGTGATTGCGCAGATGGAACGCCACGGCATCAAGGTTGATCGCGATCGGCTCGCGCAGCTTTCGGGCGAATTTGCCGGCCAAATGGCGACACTCGAAACCGAGATCCACGGCCTCGCTGGTGGCCAGTTCACGATTGGATCGCCGAAACAGCTCGGCGATGTGCTGTTCGAGCGGATGGGCATCAAGGGCGGTCGCAAGGGCAAGTCGGGGGTCTATTCGACCGACGTGACCGAGCTGGAAAAGATCGCCGCCGACAAGAATTCGCCGGGCGCGGTGATCGCCGCGCGGGTGCTCGACTGGCGGCAATTGTCGAAGCTGAAGTCCACCTACACCGATGCGCTCCAGGCGCAGATCAACCCGCTGACGGGCCGCGTCCACACCAGCTATTCGCTCACCGGCGCGCAGACCGGGCGGTTGTCGTCGACCGATCCGAACTTACAGAACATCCCGATCCGCACCGAAATCGGCCGCCAGATCCGCGATGCCTTCGTGGCGGAACCCGGCAATGTCCTGCTCGCCGCCGATTATTCGCAGATCGAGTTGCGGCTCGCCGCGCATATGGCCGATGTGCCCGCACTCCGCGATGCGTTCGCAAGCGGCGCCGACATCCATAGCATGACCGCGCAGGAGCTTTTCGGCGAGGTCAACCGCGACACGCGCGGGCGTGCCAAGACGATCAACTTCGCGATCCTCTATGGTATCAGCCGCTGGGGCCTCGCCGGGCGGCTCGATGTGAGCGCCGATGAAGCGCAGGCAATGATCGACCGCTATTTTGAGCGTTTCCCGGGCATCAACCGCTACATCGCCGAGACCACGCAATCAGCGCGGGAGCGCGGCTATACCGAGACGCTATTCGGGCGGAAGTGCTGGTTCCCGCGCCTCAAATCTTCGGTCCAGCACGAGCGCCAAGGCGCCGAGCGCGCGGCGATCAATGCGCCGATCCAGGGGACGAGCGCCGACATCATCAAGCGCGCGATGGTCCGCATGGGGCCAGCGCTCGCCGAGGCCGGCCTGCATGACGTCAGGATGCTGCTGCAGGTCCACGACGAACTGGTGTTCGAACTGCCCGAGGGCGATGTCGCGGCCGCGAAGCCGGTGATCGAGCGCGTGATGGCAAGTGCCGCCGAGCCTGCTGTCACGCTGTCGGTACCGCTCGGGGTGGAGATTGGCACCGGGCCGAGCTGGGGCGCCGCGCATTGAGCTCAGCCGCGGCCGCGCCGTCCGACGACATCGCCGCGCTGGCCAAGGGAGGGCGGACCAATGTGTTCGGCTTCGGCTTGCGCCTGCTCGCACGCGTGCCGTTCCTGTTCATTGCCGGGCGGCTCTATGGCCCCGAGACGGTGGGCAAGTTCGCGCTAGCCGTGGTGGCAGTCGAACTCGCCGCGCTGCTCGCCACGCTCGGCATGAAGCGCGGGCTGGCACAGGCGCTGTCGACCACTGACCGCCCGCATGCCCATGTGGCTTGGGATGCGCTCGCGGTCGCGCTATTCGCCTCGATCGCGGCAAGCGCGCTACTGTTTGCGGTGCCGCAGATCATGTACCGGGGCGATCCGCCAGTGGGGATCGCGCATTGGCTGCCCGCGATCATCGTCGCGATTGCCTGGTCCGACATCAGCCTGGCCGCCCTTGCCTATCGCCGCAATCTGCGCGCGACCGTCACCGCGCGCGCGATCGTCGAGCCGTGGACGATCAGCATCGCGGCGGTGCCGATGTGGTATTACAGCCCGCACGACGGGCTCGAAATCGCCTATATGCTGTCGATGGTCGCGGCAGTGGTCGCTTCGCTGATCCCGTTTGTGCGCAGCTATGGCGTGCCAATCGGCTGGAAGCCGCGATTGGGCACGATATTGGGACTGGCGTGGGCGAATGTGCCGCTGGCGGGCGCCGATGCGATCGAATGGGCGACGCGCAACATCGACCGCTTCATCGTCGGCCAGCTCTTCCCGCCCGCCATCGTCGGCATTTATTATATGGCGCAACAGATCGCGTCGCTACCGGGGCGGCTGAAGACCAGTTTCGATCCGATTCTGGGGCCGGTGATTACCCAAAGCCTTGCGATCGGCGACCGCGCCGCCGTTGCTGCGCAAGTGCGGCAAGTCGGATTCTGGATCATTGCGGCGCAGGGGTGTCTGGCGCTGATGGGGTCGATTCCGGGCAAGGCCGTGATGGGGACGATCGGCCCGCAATTTGTCTACGGCACCGCCGCGCTCGCCTTTCTGCTCGTCGCCGAAGTGCTCGCCGCAACCGGATCGACCTGCGAAAGCGCGCTCGTTTATGTCGCGCGGCACTGGAATCTGCTGATTTCGGGGGTGATGCTGGCGTTGCAGATCGCGCTTAGCTTTGGCCTGATTTTCCTGATGCGGGAGTGGGGCTGGCCCGACAATTATCAGGCGGCGGGGCCAGCGATTGCGCTGATGGCGTCGCTGGCGATCACCTCGCTGGTGAAGGCGTGGTTGCTGCGTCGGTTGCTCGGTGCGCCGGTGTCGGGCTGGCGCTGGCAATTGGCGGTCGCGGCGGGCACGGCGGTCGCGCTGGGCGGCGGGTTCACGTTGCTGCCGCATCGCTTCGAATGGACGCAGCTGGTGATCGGCTTGCCGGTGATGGCGGCCAGCTATTTGTTCGTGATCTGGCGCGTGGCGTTCAAGGCCGAGGACCGCGCGCTGTTCAAACGGATGCCGACACCAGCGGCTTAGAGCGCGATGGCTTAAAGTCGAATCCCAACCCAGCCCGTTCGTGTCGAGCGAAGTCGAGACACCTTACGCATCGCCCGAGGCCCGTTTCTCGATGGCTCGACTTCGCTCGAAACAACCGGCAAGTGTAAAGTCGTCAGAATTCAATGCCGAAAATGGCGCATGCCGGTGAACAGCATCGCCAGCCCTCCTTCGTCGGCCGCCGCGATCACTTCCTCGTCGCGGATCGAGCCGCCGGGCTGGATCACCGCCGTTGCGCCTGCCTCGACCGCCGCCAACAGGCCATCGGCGAAGGGGAAAAAGGCGTCCGACGCCACCGCCGAACCGATCGTGCGCGAGGTCGCCCAGCCCGCCTTGTCGGCCGCGTCGCGCGCTTTCCACGCGGCGATCCGCGCCGATTCGAGCCGGTTCATCTGCCCCGCACCAATCCCCGCCGTCGCGCCGTCCTTCGCATAGACGATCGCGTTCGACTTGACGTGCTTCGCAACTGTCCACGCGAACAGCGCGTCGCGCAATTCCTGATCGGTCGGCGCACGCTTGGTGACCAGCTTGAGATCGGCTTCGAGGACGGTGCCATTGTCGCGGCTCTGGACGAGCCAGCCGCCGGTGATCGCGCGGACTTCGAGGCCCGGGCGCTGGGGTTCGGGCAAATCGCCGGTCAGCAGCAGCCGCAGATTTTTCTTGCGCGCGAACACCGCCAGCGCATCGTCATCGGCACTTGGCGCGACGACGACTTCAGTGAAAATGCCGCTGATCGCCTCGGCGGTCGCGCGATCAAGCGCGCGGTTGACGGCAATGATGCCGCCGAACGCCGACACGCTGTCGCAGGCAAGCGCTTCGGCATAGGCGTCGGCGATTGTCGCCGCCGTCGCGACCCCGCACGGATTGGCGTGCTTGACGATCACACAGGTCGGATCGGCGTGCTTGAATTCGCTGACGAGCGCGAGCGCGGCATCGGCGTCGTTATAGTTGTTGTAGCTCAGTTCCTTGCCCTGCACCTGCCGCGCATCGCCGATCCCGCGCGCGGCGGGGCCACGGTGGTGATAGAAAGCGGCGTGCTGGTGCGGATTTTCGCCATACCGCAGTGGCACCGGGCGTTCGAGGATGAACGGCAGCGTGGCGGGGAACATCTCACCCTGATCGGCAAAGGCAAACCAGCTCGCGATCATGGCGTCATAGGCAGCAGTCGCGGCAAAGGCCTTGGCGGCGAGGTGCTTGCGCGTGTCGAGCGTCGTCTCGCCGCCTGCGACCAGCGCATAATCGGCCGGATCAGTGACGATCGCGACAAAGGCGTGGTTTTTCGCTGCCGATCGCACCATTGACGGCCCGCCGATATCGATATTCTCGATCACGTCGTCGCGCGCGGCACCCTTGGCGACGGTCGCTTCGAACGGGTAGAGATTGACCACGACGAGATCGATCGCGCCGATATTGTGGTCGGCCATCGCCGCCACATGCGTCGCGTCATCGCGCACCGCCAGCAAGCCGCCATGCACCACGGGGTGGAGCGTCTTCACCCGCCCGTCCATCATTTCGGGAAAGCCGGTGAGCTCGCTGATGTCCTGCACCGCCAGCCCCGCGTCGCGCAGCGCCTTGGCCGTCCCGCCGGTCGAGACGAGTTCGACGCCGTGCGCCGCGAGCGCCTGACCCAGCGCGACGATCCCGGTCTTGTCGGACACCGACAGGAGGGCGCGGGTAATTTTGATGGTCGTCATGTCAGGGCTCCGGGGACAGCGGTGGCGCCGCTGTGGCCTGTCACCGCGCGCGCTTCAAGACCCAGCTGACGCTGGCCCCGCCGGCGGGTGCCTCACCAACGATCACGAGCTGTTTGGTGGGTTGGGGTACCCCGGCGCCATCGACCCACAGGCTGTCGTCGATCGCGAGCGTGCCGCCACGGCAGCGGAATTGCCACAGCGCCCCGCCGGGGACGCGCAGCAATGCGGCCATCCCGTCGCTGGTCGGCGTCGCCTCGACGCCTAGCCCAAGGTGGAATCGCACGACGAATGGGGTGGCTGCACGCCGTGATTTGCGTCCGGCGGGGAGCAGCATATCGTCGCCGCGCAGGTCGCGCCCGTCGCTGGTCAAGACGAGCTGGCGGCGGTGGAGAAAGCCGAAGCGCCGGGCATAACCGTCGTGGCTCGCCTCGATCCGGCTCGATGTTTCACTTTCCTGGCGGCTGAGCTCGACTTCGCTCACGCCCTTGCCGAGTGTGCCATCGGCGTGGATCGCGGTCGAATTGCTGTCGCCGACGATCAGCGTCGAATGCGCCGCTGTCGTGCGCAGCCCTTCGGCGAGCTTGGCGGGGAGCTTCGCCACCACCGCCCGCGCGCCGCCGCAATTGACGATCAGCCGTTGCGGCCCGTCCGAAAATTCGAACGCCAACGTTGAGCCACAGCCGCCCTCGATCAGCCGCGCGACCGGCGGCGGCGCCGCATCCATGATCAGCACGCTCGCGCCCGCGCTCATCCGCTGATAACCCCATTCGCGTGCCTGCCGCAGCGGGCGCGTGCGCACGCCCGACGCATCGATCACCGCCGCGATGATGTCAGTGGTCAGCGGCCCGCCGCCCTGCCAGCTCGACAGCGTGCGGTCGCCGTGCATCAGCCCGAGCAGCGCGGGCACCAGCTTGGCCAGCGTCTCGGCAACAAAAGCGGGCGGGTCGAGCCGCCGCGCGGCATAGCCTTCGCGCAAGGTCGTGAGCAGCGCGATCAGGTCGAGCTGGGCGATCCCTGAGCGCTGGACGCTGCCGCCATCGGCAAAGACCGACGCCGCGAGCGCGCGCTGGAGCCCAGCTTCGCCGCCTTTCTGGCGCGGCTCGCCACCCGCGATCATCAACCCCGCCATCGTCACGCCGCACCAGCCCGCGACGCGTCCCGTGCCGGGTGGCAGTTTCTCGACCGCGCGGTCGAGATGCCGCGCGCCCCGCGCCATCGCGTTGAGCACGGCTGACCGGTAGACAAGGTCGGCACTCGACAGGATCAGCGGCGCGTGCGCCGACCAGAACATGATCCGCCGCCCGAGCAGATCGGCGCGCCACGCCGGCGTGGACACCGTCTCCGCATGCTGGGCAAGCCAGGCGCGCATCAATGCTTCGGCAATCGGCGCGCCGCGTGCGCGCGTCGCGACGCTCGACAAGTCGCGCAGCCAGGTGAAGCTGTGCAGATAATCGGCCATCGCGGGCGACACAGTGAGTCGCGCGAAATCGATTCCGGCGAGCGGCAGCAACTCGCCGCGCAGATCGACCCATCCTTCGAGCAGCGTGGCACCGCGTGACACATCACCGAAGATCGGATCGTCGGGCACCGCGATCAGCTTGAGCGGATGCTTGCCGTTGAGGCGCATGCCGTGGATCGGCGTGCGCCACGCGAGCCGGTGGAGCCGCTCGGCGAGCCTTTCGGCGAGCGACAGCCCTTTGTCGCCGCCCAATCGGATCAACCGTCGGCCCTGCTCGATACTGTCGGCGAGCGTGTCGCGGGGGTCGTGATCGGCCACTATCCCCTCAGGGCAGCGATATTGGCGGCATAATGGTCAGGCCCACCGCGAAACACGGCGGTCCCGGCGACGAGCGCATCGGCGCCCGCCTCGATACAGGCCTTGGCCGTCGCCGGATCGACGCCGCCATCGACTTCAAGGTCGATGGCCTTGCCGAGCTTGTCGATCATATTGCGAATCGCGGCGATTTTCTTGAGCTGCGAGCTGATGAAGCTCTGCCCGCCGAAGCCGGGATTGACGCTCATCACCAGCACCAGATCGACTTCCTCAAGCACATAGTCGAGCATTTTGGCCGGTGTCGCCGGATTGAGCACCACACCGGCGCGCTTGCCGAGCGCCTTGATCCGCTGGAGCGTGCGGTGAAGGTGCGGCCCGGCTTCGGGATGGACGGTGATCGTATCGGCCCCGGCTTCGGCGAAGGCGTCCAAGAACGCATCGACTGGCGAGATCATCAGATGGACGTCGAACGGTTTCGCCGTGTGCGGCCGCAGTGCCTTGATGACCGCAGGGCCGATCGTGATGTTGGGGACGAAATGGCCGTCCATGACATCGACATGGATCCAGTCGGCACCCGCTGCATCGATCGCGCGCACCTCTTCGCCGAGCCGCGCGAAATCGGCGGACAGGATCGACGGGGCGATGCGGACGGGATGAACAGACTGCGGCATGACCGATTCTGTAGCACGCCCGACTCCGCCCGCAAGCGTGTTGGTCAGGCGATCCGCATCATTCGTGCGATGAAAAAGCCGTCACAACCGCCGACATCGGCGAGCGTGCCGGGGAGCGTGCGCAGCCAGCCCTGTTGTGCTGCCACCAGCCCGTGCGGCAGCTCGTCCGGCAGCACGCGATCAATCGCATAATCGAGCCGATCAGCGAGGAATCGGCCGATTTGCTCTTCGCCTTCTTCGGGTTCGAGCGAGCAGGTCGCATAGACCAGATAGCCGCCCGGTCGCACCCAATCGGCAGCGCGGGCGAGGAGCCTCGCCTGAAGTTCAGCCATTTCGGCGATCAGCGGCGCGCGCACCCGGTGGAGAACATCGGGATGGCGCCGGAAAATCCCGGTTGCGCTGCACGGCGCATCGAGCAGCAGCGCGTCAGCGGGGGCTGTCGGCTTCCAGTCGAACGCGTCCGCCGTCACGACGTCAGCCTTGAGCCCGGTGCGCGCGAGATTGTCACGAAGTCGCGCGACGCGACTCTTGGCAATGTCGATCGCGGTCACCTGCCACCCGGCGGCGGCAAGCTGAAGTGTCTTGCCGCCCGGCGCCGCGCACAGGTCGATGACGTGCCCCTCACCGCGCCCGATCAGCCGCGCGGGGAGGGAGGCAGCAAGGTCCTGCACCCACCAGCGGCCCTCGCCATAGCCTTCGATATCGGGCACTGCGCCGCGTTCGGCGAGGCGGAGATGGCCGGGCATCAGGCTGACGCCGCCCAGCGACGCCGCCATTGCTTCGGTCTCGGTCGGATCGGCAAGTGTCAGATCGAGCGCGGGCGGCTTGGCGAGCGCGCGCGCAGCCTGGACGAGCATGTCGTCGCCCCACGCCTGGTGCCAGCGCTCGGCGGTGGCGGGCGGTAGCGACGGCAGCGCGGGGAGCGTCACGCCTTTACGCATCAAGGTGCCGAACACACCGTGGACCAGTTTGCGCGGGCCTCCATCGACGAGCGGCAGCACGGTCGAGATCGCAGCATGCCCCGGGGTGCCGAGCGCCAGCGCCTGCGCCAGCGCGATCCGCAGCGCCATCCGCGCCTTGGCGTCATCGGGCAGCGGCCGCTGCGTCGCCGAATCGATCAGCGCGTCGAGATCGCCGAGCCGCCGCAGCACTTCGGCGGTGATCGCGTGCACCAGCGCACGGTCATCGGCGCGCGGGATGCCGCGCGTTGCCCCCGGCAGCCCCGCCTCGAGCGGCTGGCCGCGCCGCAGCACCGCATCGAGCAGCTTCAGCGCTGCCAGCCGTGTGGCGACCCCGGCCCCCAGCCCGTCCTTCGGCCCCTCTTGCACGTCGTCGTTCGAAATCCGATGTCTCCGGTTGTCAAAGGAGCCAGACCATGGGCCAGCGCCCCGATCATGTGAAGCCGCCCGCGCATCTGTCGCCCAACCCGCCGCTGCCCGCACCGGCGCCGGTTGCGGACGACAAGGGCAAGGACGATCCGCTCGGCCTGAACCCGGTGCGCTACGGCGACTGGGAACTCAAGGGCATCGCGATCGATTTTTAGGTCGCGAGCATCGCCGCGAGCTTGAGCACCGTGTTCCAGTTGCGCGCGGTGACGCACTTCGGAAAGCCGAGCTTCGCCGTCGCCAGATGCAGCCGTGAATCGCCGATATTGGCGGGATAGTCGACGAACAGCTCGCGCCCCACGGCGTGGAGGCGTTCGGGCCCGTCGTAGATCGTGGGCACGCGACCGAGCAGCGTGGCGGGAAACGCATCGCGGTGGAAATGCACCAGCAGATGCTGGGGACGGGCCTCTGCCGCATCGGGGAAGGGATTGGCGGCGATGATCGCGGCCATCGCGGTACCATCGCGCACCATGACATCGGTTTTGAGGCCAATCGCGGCAAGCGCCGCCTCGACCTGAGCAACGACGGCGGCTTCATCGCCTTCGTCGCAATCGAAGACGAGATTGCCCGAGGCCAGCAAGGTGCGCACATCGCGCCAACCGAGCGCCTCAACCGCCGCGCGCAAATCGGCCATCGGCAATTTGCGATTGCCGCCGACGTTGACGCCTTTCAGCAGTGCGGCCCAGCGCATCAGCGATGTTCTTCGCGCAACGGGCGGGCCAGCAGCGCCTCAATGACGTCACTTACCGGCGCGCCGCCCAGTAGTGCGCATACCGCATCGACGACGGGCATTTCGACGCCCGCGTCGCGCGTTGCCGCCTGGAGCACGGGCGCGGTGAACGCGCCTTCCGCAACGCTGCGCTTGCCCGCGAGTAGCGCTTGCGCCGACTGCCCCTGACCCAGCCCCACGCCGAGCGAGAAATTGCGCGAGCTGGTCGAGGAACAGGTGAGCACCAGATCGCCAAGCCCGGAAAGGCCCGTCAGCGTTTCCGCCCGGCCACCGCGCGCGAGGCCGAAGCGCGTCATTTCGGCAAAGCCGCGCGCAATCAGCGCGGCGCGGGCGTTTTGGCCGAGGCCAGCTCCTTCGACGACACCGCAGGCTATCGCGAGGACATTCTTCACCGCGCCGCCGATCTCGGCGCCGACCACATCGGTCGAGCGGTAGAGGCGAAAGCCGGGTCCCGACAGCCGGTCAGCGAGCGCCCGGCCCAGCGCCTCGTCTGTGCAGGCGAGCGTCAGCGCGGTAGGCAGGCCGCGCGCGACTTCGGCGGCAAAGCTCGGTCCCGAAAGGACCGCGATCGGCGCTCCGGGCGCGACCTGCGCGGCGACTTCGCCGACAAGCAGCTTGCTCCCGGCCTCAATCCCCTTGGCGCACAGGATCAGCGGCGTCGTGCCGGTCGCGGCTTCGGCCAGCACGGCGCGGACATGCTGCGCGGGCGCGACGATCAGCAATGCTTCGCTGCCCGCCAGATCGCGTAGGTTACTGGTAGCGCGGATCGCGGGCGACAAGGCGATACCCGGCAGAAACAGCGGATTGGCATGATCGCGATTGATCGCCGCCACGACGTCATCCTCGCGCGCCCACAACGTCACCGGACCCGCCCGCGCCGCGACCTGCGCCAGCGCCGTCCCCCAGGCGCCGCCGCCGATGACGCCGATCCTCATGCCTTCACCCCCGCGCCGCGCACGGCTTCGGCATCGGGGTCGAGCGGCCAGCGGGGCCTTGCTGCGGTATCGAGTGGATCGGTGAGGCCCGCCGCGAAGCGCTCCGCCCCCGCCCAGCCGATCATCGCGGCATTGTCGGTACACAGCCACAGCGGCGGCGCGACGAAGCGCAAGCCGTTGGCGGTGGCCAGCCCCGTGAGCGCGCCACGCACGGCTTGATTGGCAGCGACTCCCCCTGCGACGACCAGCGCCGTCGCGCCCGCAGCGCGACCAGTCGCAAGGCTGGTCCGATCGATCAGGCAATCGACCACAGCGGCCTGGAATGACGCAGCGATATCCTCGACGCGGTACTGTCTGCTGTCCGCCGCGCGCGCGACGGCGCTTTTCAGCCCCGCGAAGGAGAAATGCGGCTCGGACGAGCCCTTGAGCGGACGCGGGAGTGGCACCGCCATGGCGTCACCCGTAAGTGCCGCGCGCTCGACCGCCGGACCACCGGGAAAACCAAGGTGCAGCAGCTTGGCGGTCTTGTCGAACGCTTCACCCGCCGCATCGTCGATCGTCGTCGCGAGCCGCCGGTAGCGGCCAACCCCTTCGACGAACAGCAATTGGCAATGCCCGCCCGACACCAGCAGCAGCAGATAGGGAAAGGCGAGCTCGGGATCGGACAGCCGGGGCGACAGCGCATGCCCCTCCAGATGATTGACCGCCACGAGCGGCTTGCCCGCTGCGTGCGCGAGCGCCTTGCCGGTGACGAGCCCGACCATCACGCCACCGATCAGCCCTGGCCCCGCCGTCGCGGCGACGGCATCGACATCGCGGAGCGTCACCCCCGCTTCGGCAAGTGCTGCTTCGACCAGCGGCATCAGGATTTCGACATGCGCGCGCGCGGCAATTTCGGGCACGACGCCGCCATAGGGCCGGTGTGCGGCTTCCTGTCCGGCGAGTTTATGCGCGCGCACGACGCGCTCGGAGGTGACGAGCGCGGCCGCCGTTTCGTCGCAGCTCGATTCAAGGCCGAGGATCAGGGCCATGGCTTCCCTCTAGCCGGAAGGCGCGGTAGCACAAGGCCGATGACACGCTTTCGCCTTGGCACGCGCGGCTCGCCGCTCGCTCTCACCCAGGCGCGGATGGTCCGCGCCGCGCTTTCCACCACCCATAGCTGGGCCGAGGACGATATCGAGATCGTCGTCATCAAAACCACCGGCGACATCGTCCAGGACCGCGCGCTTGCCGAAATTGGCGGCAAGGCGCTGTGGACCAAGGAACTCGACCGCGCGCTGTTGGCGGGCGAAATCGACTGCGCGGTGCATTCGATGAAGGATGTCGAGACAATCCGCCCTACCGAAATCGCGATTACCGCGATGCTGCCGCGTGCCGATGTCCGCGATCGACTGATCGGGGCGGAGTCGATTGCGGGATTGCGCGAAGGTGCGGCGGTCGGGACCAGTTCGCCCCGGCGATCGGCGCAATTGAAGCGGTTGCGGCCCGATCTTCAAATCGTGCTGCTGCGGGGCAATGTCGACACGCGGCTGGCGAAGGTCGCCTCGGGCGAGATTGACGCGACCTTGCTGGCGGCGGCCGGACTTGATCGGCTGGGGCGGGGCGATGTTGGCGCGGCAATCGACATCGACGTCATGCTGCCGGCCCCGGCGCAAGGCGCCGTCGGCATCGAGGCGCGCGCCGGGAGCCACGCCGCGCAGCGAATCGCGGCGATCGGCGATGCGGCGACCATGACCTGTGTCCTGGCCGAACGCGCTTTGCTCGCCGCGCTCAACGCTGATTGCCATTCGCCGATGGCGGCACTGGCGAGGATTGAGGGAGACGCGATTCACCTGCGCGGCGAGCTGTTCGCGGCGGACGGCGCAGCGCATGTGGTGGGAGAAGCGACCGGCGCCACAGGCGATAGCGACTTTCCCGCGACGCTTGCCGTTGATCTGCTCGCGCGCGCGCCAGCCGAGGTGCGCGCGCTTTTCGGCGGGTGAGCCGCCCGATTGCCGTGCTGCGCCCCGAGCCGGGCAATAGCGCGACCTGCGCGCGGGTTCGGACGGCCGGAGCTCACGCCCTCGCGCTCCCGTTGTTCGAAATCGTCCCGCTGAACTGGACGCCGCCCGACCCCGCAAGCTTTGACGCACTTATCCTGACGAGCGCCAATGCGGTGCGGGCGGGCGGGCAAGCGTTGAAGCGCTATATCGGTCTGCCGGTTTACGCGGTCGGCGCCGCAACCGCGCGTGCTGCCGAGGCGGCGGGTTTCGCCATCGCCGCCATTGGGAGCGAAGATGCCGACGCCCTGATCGCGGCGGCAGCAACCGATGGCGTCACGCGCGCGCTCCATCTGGGCGGGCGCGAGACTGGTGTCGTCGCCAGCGGCATCATTGCGGCGTCGATCGCCGTCTATGCCAGCGAAGTGATCGACTTGGCGCGCGGATCGGTGCACGCGATTGAGGGAGCCACCGCGCTGCTCCATTCAGCCCGCGCCGCTGATCGGCTGGCCCAGCTGATCGACCACTATGGCATCGACCGTACGACGATGGCGCTGGCGGCGATCAGCCCGCTGGTCGCTCATGCCGCGGGGCCGGGTTGGGGCCAGGTCGTGATTGCCGCGCATCCCAACGACGCCGCGCTGATCGCAGCAGCGCTTGCCACAGGCGATTGACCCGCCGCACGCGCGCGCTGATAAGAAGGCCATGACCGACGACCCGCCGTTTGCGCCTGCCCGGCCCCGTACCGGCGTGCGTACGATTCTGCTGATCGTGCTCATTGCGTTCGCCATGGGTATCGCCGCCACCGCGCTGTTCCTGCGCCAATATCGCCAGTGGCTGCCCAATGCGATGCCGGTCGCCGTGACGACCGCGGCACCGACAGCGCCCGAACCAAGCGCCGCATTCATGCCGCCCCCTGAAGTCGGCCCCGGTGCGCCCACCGCCGACGACCGCATCGTTGCGATGCGGATGGCCGTGCTGTCGGCGCAACTGGCGGCGCTCGAAGCGCGGACCGTCAGCATCGACCGCGATTCGCGCGGGGCCGCCGCCAATGCCGGACGGGCCGAGGCAATGCTGACCGTCTTCGCGGCGCGCCGCGCACTCGATCGCGGGCTGGCGCTTGGCTATGTCGAGGGGTTGCTGCGCGCGCGCTTCGGCACCAGCCAGCCGCGCGAAGTCGCAACTTTGGTTGCGGCGAGCCAGACGCCGGTGACGATTGCCGACCTGCGGCTGGGGCTCGATTCGATTGCCCCCGATCTCGCGACCGGCACCACCAAGGATGGCTGGTGGGCGGGGCTGCAACGCGAACTTGCAGGGCTGATCGTGCTCCACCGCGACACGACGCCGTCGCCGCGCCCCGCCGACCGGCTCGCGCGCGCGCGCCAGAGCCTCGACGCGGCACAGGTCGAAGCCGCCCTGCTCGAAGTCTCGCGATTGCCCGGCGCAGCCAGCGCCGCTGCCTGGACCAGTGCAGCGCGCCGCTACATTGAGGCGCGCCGCGCGCTCGACACGCTTGAGGCCGTGGCGCTGCAGGGGCAGACTGCGGGTTCGGTCGCCCCTGCGTCGGCCACGACGGCGGCTGCGCCCGCTCAATTGGCGCCGACCGCACAAGTTGCTGTCCCAACGCCGACGCCCACCGCAACGCCTGCAGCGCCGACGCGGTAGACGTTGATGACGACCTTGACCCGTTCGTTTCGAGCGAAGTCGAGAAACAGGCCACGCGCGGGACGCAAGAGCTTCTCGACTGCGCTCGAAACGCACGGATCGCTAGTGAGTAAACCCGGATGAATCCCACTTCAGCGAGCGGGGTTTCGTCAATCGCCGGATAGGCGTCGCGGCTAAGCCGCGCCGTCGGACGCCGCTTGCGCGGCGCCGGCCCGGCCGCCAGCTTCGCTCAATTTAGCTGCGCTAAATCTCGGCTGGCGGCTGGAGCGGGCGAAGGGATTCGAACCCTCGACCCCGACCTTGGCAAGGTCGTGCTCTACCCCTGAGCTACGCCCGCTCTGGCGCCTGATGCCCTGCGCGTGCAGGGCTCGGGTAAGGGGGCGGCTGTTAGCACCCGTTTCTGGTGCCGACAAGCCCTGTCGATCGAATTGCAAAAAGCCTTGGCTTCGGCCCCCAAGCGCCCACATAAGGGCGTGTCACACGATCCGCCGCAACGGCCTTGGGAGCGAAAAATTGGCTAGTCTGGGCATGAGCACCGCTGAACGCGACGCGGTCGCCGCCTTCCGTCGCGATGTCGTCGAACCGTCGATGACCAAGCTCGTCATCATTGATTTCTGGGCCGAATGGTGCGGGCCGTGCAAGGCGCTGACGCCGCTGCTCGAAAAGGTTGCCGCCGCCTATGCCGACAAAGGCGTGGTGCTGGCGAAGATCGACACCGACAAGAACCAGTTCATCGCCGCGCAATTCCAGATCCGCACGATCCCGACGGTCTATGCGATGTTCCAGGGCCAGCTCGTCGCTGATCTGACGCCCGCGCGCACCGAATCGGCGCTGAAGACGATGCTCGACCAGATTCTTCGCCAATTGCCGATCGACAGCCCGGAGACCGAGGCCGAGGCCGAGATCGAACCGCTGATTGCGATGGCCGAACAAGTGCTTGCCGATGGCGATGCGCCGCGGGCGCTGGGCATTTTCACCCAGCTTCTGGAAATGGCGCCCGAGCATGCCGCCGTGCATTCGGGGTTGGTTCGCACGCTGGTCGCCGCAGGCGAACTCGACGCGGCGCAGGAGCATCTGGACGCGCTGCCCGAAGATATGGGAAAACTGCCCGAGATCGACCGCGCCCGCGCCGCGCTGGCGCTGGCAAAAGACGCGAAGCCCGTGGATGATCTGGCGGGGCTCGCCGCCGAAGTCGCGGCGAACCCCGATGATCACGAAAAGCGCTTTGCGCTGGCGGGTGGCCAGATGGCAGCGGGTGACCGCGATACGGCCGCCGCGACGCTGCTTGCGATGATCGCCGATGATCGCGCGTGGAACGAGGGCGCGGCCAAGGCGCAATTGCTCAAGCTGTTCGAAGTCGTCGGGCTCGAAGACCCCTGGGTGTCGGCGCAGCGGCGCAAGCTATCGGCGATTTTGTTCGGATGAGCGAGGCGCGCACCACGACGCGGCTGTCGGTGTTTCCGCTGGCGGGTGCGCTGCTGTTCCCGCGCATGCATTTGCCGCTGCACCTGTTCGAGCCGCGTTACCGTGCGATGATCAGCGATGCGCTCGCGCGCGACCGGCGGATCGGCATGATCCAGCCGCGCGGCGACGGCGCACACCCGACCTTGTTCAAGATCGGCTGCGTGGGAAAGATCGCGCAGTTCGAAGCGCTCGACGACGGTCGCTACAATGTCGTGCTTGAGGGATTGTCGCTGTTCCGGATCGTGCGCGAACTCAATGTGACGACGGCCTTTCGTCAGGTCGAAGCCGAATTGCTGCCGGTTAGCGCCGAGCCCGAGATTTTGTCGGGCGCGAGCCGGTCTTCGCTCGAATCCGAATCGCGGCGCTTTGCCGATAGCCAGGGCTATGCCGTCGATTGGGACTCGGTCGCGCGGCTCGACGATGAGTCCTTGGTCAATGGCGTGGCACAAATCGCGCCGTTTGATGTCGCGGCGAAGCAAGCATTGCTCGAATCCCCGACTCTTGAGGACCGCGCCGAAATGCTCGTCCAGCTCATGCAGTTTTTCGGCCGCCACGATGGCGAGGATTCGGTGACGCTTCAGTGAGCGTGGCCGGGTCTCTCGACCCCTGGCTGCTCGAGCGTCTGGTCTGCCCGCTGACGCGCACGCCGCTACGCCATGATCAGGCAGCGCAGGAACTGATCAGCGACGCGGCAGGCCTCGCCTATCCGATTCGCGACGGCGTGCCGGTGATGCTGGTGGAGGCGGCGCGGCCCCTAGGCGGGAAAGCCCTGTAGCAGCTTCGGCAAATCGCCGCTTTCGCCGCGCGCTTCGGCCATGAAACGGGCCTTCAGCGGTGGGATCGCTTGCACCGCGCTCAGCCCGAAGCGGCGCACCGCGCTTGCGGTCTTGCCGGGGACCGAGAAGATCCGGTTGAGCGTGTCGGTCGCGACCGCCACCGACAAAGTGTCGAACCCGCGCCAGCGTTCGTAGCGCGTCAGCAGCGCCGGATCGCCGAGATCGAGCCCGAGGCGCTTGCCGTCGACCAGCACTTCGGTGAGCGTCGCGACATCGCGCAAGCCAAGGTTGAGGCCCTGCCCTGCGATCGGATGAATCCCGTGGCCAGCGTCACCGACCAGCGCGAGACGCTCGGCGGTGACCTTGGCGGCGTGGTGGAAGCCCAGCGGATAGGTCGAGCGCGGTGCGAGATTGCTCAAGCTGCCGAGGAACCCGCCCATGCCTTTGGCGGCTTCGGCGAGGAACGCGCGGTCGGACATTTTGAGCATGCCCGCCGCGTCGCGCGCGCTGACCGTCCACACCAGCGCCGACCGGTGGCGCGCGCCTTCATCGCTGAGCGGCAGAATCGCGAACGGCCCGGCGGGGTAGAAAATCTCGAACGC
Source organism: Sphingomonas sp. (assembly GCF_019749955.1). GTDB lineage: Bacteria > Pseudomonadota > Alphaproteobacteria > Sphingomonadales > Sphingomonadaceae > Sphingomonas. The sequence goes on along the minus strand of NZ_JAIEPC010000014.1, from coordinate 125,505 downwards.
GCAATTGTCGTGCGGATATTCGTGGTCGAACGCAGTGATGATCGCATTGTGATTATACGACCAGCGCGCGATCTTGATTCCCGCTGCCTCGCGCGTCGGTGAATTGCGGCCTTCGGCAGCCACCAGCAGCGGCGCGCGCACTGTCGTGCCATCGCTAAGCGTCGCGGTAACGCCTGCCGCGCCCCGGTCAACTGAGGTCGCGCGCGTCTTCATGCGCAGATCGATGCCCGATGCGGCAACAGCGGCGTCATTGAGCACGATCCGCAGCGCGCGGTTTTCATACATCACACCAAGGGCGCCATCATCGGCGTCGGGTTCGAAATCGAGCGCACCAGGCTCAAGTCCATCGCTGACCCGGATCGAGGCGATCGGGCAGCCCAGTCCTTCGAGCCGATCGCTGAGGCCAATCGCGGCGAGCATCCGCCCGCTCGCGCTGGCAATCGCCGAGGCGCGTCCGTCGAAACCGGGCGCCAGCGTGACGACCGGATCAGCCGGGTCGACGACAATGCTCGTCAGGCCATGCGCGTCGAGCGCCAGCGCCAGCGTGCAGCCAACAAGGCCGCCACCAAGAATAAGGACATCCGCTTTTTCCATGCGCCTGCTTTAGGCTGGACCGCGAGTTCTGCCAACGCCTGCTTGACGCGGGACTCGCCACGCGCGATTGTCCTGCCCCGGAACATCCAGTGCATTTTTGGGGAACGAAAATGGCGAGCGCGCACCCGCCGCTTTGGCGTGAAACCGTCCGACACGGCGCAAGGCGGAGCAGCGCTTTAATCGGCGCGATGTTGATCGGGCTGATAGCCTTGGGTTTGGCGCTGGCATTGGCAAGCTATCGCCCCGGTGATCCATCGCTGTCGACCGCGTCGGGCGGGCCGGCGGCCAATCTGCTCGGCATCCCCGGCGCCATCGTGGCAGACGCCGTGCTGGCGCTGCTTGGTTGGCCCGCCGCGCTGCTGGTGCCGTTTGTCACGCTGTTCGCGACGCGGCTGTGGCGCGATGTCCCGGTTGGTGCGTGGCGGCGGATGACGTTGAAGGTGCTGATCGGGATTGTTCTGATCGATATCGCGTTCATGCTGATCGGCGCGGGTGCGGTGAGCACGCTGCCGGCGGGCTATGGCGGCGCGGCGGGCCTTGCGATTGGAGGGCTGCTGCGCTGGGGCATCGACGCGATCGGCGATCCGACCGCGATTTTGTGGACGACGCGCGGGGTTGCGGGGCTCGCGGCGCTGGGCGGCATCATTGTCTATGCGCTGGGCTTTGAAATCGATCCGGGCGGTGCAAATTGGCAATTCAAGCTGCCACGCCGAGCAGCGCGCGCAGCCGAATTCCCGGCAGCGGAAGAAGAAATCGCCGAACCCGCGCGGCCCAAGCCTGCGCCGCGCGCCGTCGCCTCGGTCGATCCGCGCCCCGCACCGGTGATCGCTGATCGTGCGCCCAAAATTGCCGCCGCCGCCCCCAAGCCGCCGCGTCAGGCATCGTTCGACCTCGGCGATTCGAGCAGCCTGCCCCCGGTTGATCTGCTCAAACCCGCGCCACCGACGCCGGGCACCGCGATCGACAAGGCGTCGCTCGAACGCAATGCGCGGCTGCTCGAATCGGTGCTCGATGACTTCCATGTTAAGGGCGCTATCGTAAACGTCCGCCCCGGCCCGGTGGTGACGATGTACGAACTCGAACCGGCCAGCGGCATCAAGGCGAGCCGGGTGATCCAGCTCGCCGACGATATCGCGCGCAACATGTCGGCCGTGTCCGCGCGCGTCGCGACGATCCCCGGGCGCACCGTGATCGGCATCGAATTGCCCAATACGCGCCGCGAGATGGTGAGTTTGCGTGAGTTGATCGAATCGCTCGACGATCAGCCGGGGTCGCTGCCAATCATCCTCGGCAAGAATATCGCGGGGGACGCGGTGATCGCCGATCTCGCGCCGATGCCGCATCTGCTCGTCGCGGGCACCACCGGGTCGGGCAAGTCGGTCGGGCTCAACTGCATGATCCTGTCGCTGCTCTATCGGCTGCGGCCCGACCAGTGCCGGATGATCATGATCGACCCCAAGATGCTCGAACTGAGCATGTACGACGATATCCCGCATCTGCTCTCGCCCGTGGTCACCGATCCGGCCAAGGCGGTGCGCGCGCTCAAATGGGCAGTCGAGCAGATGGAGGACCGCTATCGCCAGATGTCGTCGGTCGGCGTGCGCAGTCTGGCGAGCTTCAACGACAAGGTGCGCGCGGCGAAAGCCAAGGGCCAGTCGCTCGGCCGCAAGGTGCAGTGCGGCTACACCGACACCGGCCAGCCGATTTATGAGGAAGAAACGCTCGACTATCAGGTGCTGCCGCAGATCGTTGTGATCGTTGACGAGCTCGCCGATCTGATGATGACGGCGGGCAAGGAAGTCGAATTCCTGATCCAGCGGCTCGCGCAAAAGGCGCGCGCGGCGGGCATTCACCTGATCATGGCAACGCAGCGTCCCTCGGTCGACGTCATCACCGGGGTGATCAAGGCCAATTTGCCGACGCGAATCAGCTTCCACGTCACCTCGAAGATCGATTCGCGCACAATCCTCGGCGAACAGGGCGCCGAACAGCTGCTCGGCAAGGGCGACATGCTCTATATGCCCGGCGGCAAGGGCATTGTCCGCGTCCACGGGCCGTTTGTGAGCGATGATGAAGTGCGCGCGGTCGCCGATCACTGGCGTGGGCAAGGACGCCCCGATTACATCCAGTCGGTGACCGAAGAGCCCGAGCAAAGTTTCGCGCTCGACGGCGCCCCCGAAGGCGAGGACAGCCCCGAAGACCAGCTCTATCGCGCGGGCGTCCAACTTGTGGTCGAGAGCCAGAAGGCGTCGACTTCCTGGCTCCAGCGGCAGCTCCGCATCGGCTATAACAGCGCCGCGCGCCTCATTGAGCGGATGGAGAAGGAAGGGATCGTCAGCAAGCCCGACCATGTCGGCCGTCGCGAAGTGCTGCGCGATCGCGACGGCAATCCCCTCTGAATTACGCGCAGCACCCCAAGCGGGTTCACGACGGGTTCAATCGTCCCCATCTAGCGGGGACGCCTGAATATCGCTGGAGATCCGGTTTGTTGACCCGTTTGACGATTGCCATGCTCGCCGCGCCCTTGGTCGCCGCCGCCACGCCGACCGATGGGTTGCCGCTGGTGAAGGCGCATCTGGCGGCGGTCGAGTCGATGACCGCCGATTTCGTCCAGACCGACCGCACGGGCAAAAGCCTGAGCGGCGTGCTGACGCTCAAGAAGCCCGGCAAGATCCGCTTCCAATATGAAAAGGGCGTGCCGATATTGGTCGTTGCTGACGGCAAGTCCCTCTGGTTCCTCGACTATCAGGTTGGCCAGAAGCAACGTTGGCCGATTGCCAATGCGCCGCTCGGTGTGCTGCTCGATCCTACAAAAGATGCGACCCGTTTCGCCAAGGTCATCCCCGGCGGCGACCCCCGCGTCATTTCGGTCGAAGCCAATGACCCCAAGCATCCCGAATATGGCAAGATCACGATGATCTTCGCGCGGACGAGCGGCGCGCCCGGCGGGCTGATGTTGCAGGGCTGGGTCGCGCTTGACGCGCAAAACAACCGTACCTTGGTGCGGCTGGCGAATCAGAAATTCAACATCGCGATCGCCGACAACGCGTTTCGCTTTAACGAGCCGACGCGCAACGTTCGCCGGAATTAATGTTGCGCCGAAAACCGTTCATATTGGCGACAGCTTTGCGTCGCTAAAACAGTAACTGCGAACGGTGCATCGGGTTTTCCCCCTGTTACCCCTAAGTACCGTTCTGCCTGCGTGACGAACGCTAGGTCGGCCCTCGTTCCATGCCCCCGGGACGAGGGCCTTTCCCTGTCAGGCGGTGGGGCTTACATCGCGCCATGGCCGACACGATCCGCATCGCTTCCTGGAACATCAACTCGGTGCGATTCCGCATCGCAATCGTCGAGCAATTCCTGCGTGAGGCGGCCCCCGATGTGCTGTGCTTGCAGGAAACCAAAACGATTGATACCGAGTTTCCGGCGGCGACCTTTCATGCGCTGGGCTATCGCCACATCGTGCTGCACGGCCAACGAATGCACCACGGCGTCGCGATCGTCTCGAAACTGCCGCTCGTCGAAGACGACCGATTCGACTGGCAGGCAAATCAGGAAGCGCGCCACATCGGCGTGCGGTTGCCCAACGGGCTCCGGCTCGAAAATGTTTATGTCCCCGCTGGCGGCGACGTGCCCGATCGCGAGGCCAATCCCAAATTCGGGCAGAAGCTCGATTTCCTTGAACGGATGACGCGCTGGTCCGAATCGCTCGATGGGCCGACCTTGCTGGTAGGCGATTTCAATATCGCCCCACTCGAATCGGACGTTTGGAGCCATAAGGCGTTGCTGGATGTGGTCAGCCACACGCCAATCGAAGTCGAAGCGCTCGCCGGCTTGCAGGCATCGAACGACTGGGTCGACCTCGGGCGAAAATTCGTGCCGCCACCGGACCGGCTCTACACCTGGTGGAGCTACCGCGCGAAGGATTGGCTCGCGTCCGATCGCGGACGGCGGCTCGACCATATGTGGGCCAGTCCCGATGTCGCGGCGGCGGCGACGCGGCACGACGTGTTTGAGAGCTGCCGGAGCTGGATCAAGCCGTCCGACCATATCCCGCTGCTCACCGAGTTCGCGCTTTGAGCGACGTCGCTGCCGAACCGCGCCGTGCTGCCCAGGCGATCGATGCGCTGCGCCGTGGTTGGCCCGTCCAGCTCGAAACCGCAGCGGGTCCGCTCGCGCTGCTGCCGATCGAGACCGCCGATGCACCGCGGCTGGCGGCATTTGATCCTGCGGGCGTGGCACCGGTGCTGCTCTCCGCCGGGCGTGCGGCAACGTTGAAGCTTGTCAACCAACGCCCGGCGGCCGCGCCCGATTGCCCCGTGCTGATCGAGCGCGTGCCGTGGCTCGATTTCGACGCAGCGACCGCGCTCGCCGATCCCCAGCTCGATTTGCTGACCCCGCTCAAAGGGCCGTACCGCGCGATCGACATCGATGATCCGAACGGCGCACGCTGGGCGCTCAAGCTGGCGACGCTCGCGGGGATGCTGCCGGCCTTTTTCGTGATTCGCGGGGGCGATTCGGAGGTTCGCATCAGCCCCGCCGATATCGAAGCGCATGAAGACGCGACCCGGCTGGTGATTGCCGCGCGCGCGCGCCTGCCGGTCGCAGGCGCCGAATCGGCCGAGATCGTCGCCTTCCGCAGCCCTGAAATGGCAGGCGAGCATGTCGCGCTGCTGATCGGCAGCCCGAATGGTGCGCCGCCGCTGGTCCGGCTCCACAGCGAGTGCCTGACCGGCGATGTGCTCGGCAGCCTCAAATGCGATTGCGGGCCGCAGTTGCATGCGGCGATTGCAGCGATTGCGGCGAACGGCTGGGGCATCCTGCTCTATCTGCGGCAAGAAGGGCGCGGGATTGGCCTGATCAACAAGCTGCGTGCCTATGCGCTGCAGGATCAGGGGTTCGATACCGTTGATGCCAACACGCGGCTGGGTTTCGCGGTCGATTCGCGCAATTTCAAAGTGGCGGCGCGGATGCTGGCGTTACTCGGGCAGGACCGCGTCCGGTTGCTGACCAATAATCCCGACAAGGTCGCGCAGCTTGAAGCGGCGGGGATTCAGGTGTCCGAACGCGTGCCGCACCGGCTGCCGCCCAATCCGCACAACGAGCGCTATCTGGCAACCAAGCGCGACCGCACCGGCCATCAATTTTAGGCGAGCAGCCGCGCTACCGCCGCAAAATCATGCGCGATGGCGGTAACGCCAAGGTCGCGCAGTGCTGCCTCGTGATCGGGACCGCAGTGATTGCCTGCGCATAACCCGATCACGAACGCGCCCGACGCGACTGCGCCGGTCGCCCCGACGGGCGAATCCTCGATGATCGCGCAATCGGCAATCGGCACACCAATCGCTTCGGCGGCGTGCCAGTAGAGATCGGGCGCGGGTTTGCCGCGCGCGACATGCTCCTTGCCACTGTAGAGATGTTCCCCGAACACCGTGCGCAAGCCGATATGGTCGAGGTGGCGGGCGATCCACCGCGTCGAGCTCGACGAGGCAATCGCGCGCGGCAGATCGTTGGGCAGGCCGCTCACGAAGGCAACCGCACCAGCGACTTCGTCGATCCCCTCGCGCATGATCCGCGCATCTTCTTCGGCGCGCGCGGTCGCGAAATGCGCCGGCAGCGGCCCGCCGATCCAGCGTTCGATCGCAGCGATGAAATTGGCACCCGACAGCCCCATGAAGCGCGCCATCGCTTGCTCGGCGGTGGTCGGATAGCCCGCCGCGGTCAGAAATTCCGCGACATGGCGATTGCCGATGAACTCGCTGTCGATCAGCACGCCGTCGAAATCGAAGATGATGCCTTTGACCTTCATGTACGCGCGCCGAACAGCGCGGTACCGACGCGGAAGTGCGTCGCGCCGAGCGTTACTGCTGTTTCGAAATCGCCCGACATGCCCATGCTGAGGCCGCCAAGACCATGGTCCGCCGCCAGCTTCGCCAGCAGCGCGAAATAGGGTGCCGATTCGATATCGGCAGGCGGGATGCACATCAGCCCGGTCACCGGCAAATCGGCAGCACGCGCCTCGGCGAGCAGCGCCGCGAGATCGGCCGTGGGGACGCCGCCCTTTTGCGGTTCATCGCCGATATTGACCTGGATGAAACAATCCGGCCGCCGCCCAGCCCTGTCCATCGCGCGGGCGAGCGCCGTCACCAGCGATGGGCGGTCGACCGAATGGATCGCATCGAACAGCGCAACCGCATCATCGGCCTTGTTTGACTGAAGCTGACCGATCAGATGGAGCGCGACATCGGGTGCTGCTTCGCGCAGCGCTGGCCACTTGGCCTGCGCTTCCTGCACACGATTTTCGCCGAAGATGCGGTGCCCAGCATCGATCAGCGGTGTGATTGCCTCCGGCGGCTGGGTTTTCGACACCGCGATCAGCTGCGTCTCGGCGGGGTTGCGCCTTGCCAGACCGGCAGCGGCGGCAATGCGCGCATGAATGGCGGCGAGACGATCGGCGGGTTCCGGTAGGCGCATCGGCGCTGCTATAGGGACACGCGTGCGCCGCCACCACCCCGATTGCCTCAGCCTTTGGTTGATGACTGATGAGCGGCTGGGCGATGGCTTATGGACCGCGCTCGATCGCTTGCCGCGCGGCGGGGGTGTGATCTTCCGCCATTATTCGCTGCCGACCGGGGAACGACGCGCCCTGTTCGCGCAAATCGCCCGAGTTGCGCGGCGTCGCGGCCTGATTTTAGTACGAGCCGGGACGACTCCGATGCGTGGCGAACAAGGCGTACATGGCCGCAGCTTGAAACAAGGGCGCGGACTCAGGACTTGGCCGGCGCATAATCTGCGCGAAGTCATCGCCGGGCGACGCGCCGGGGCAGATGTAATCCTGATCTCGCCGGTGTTCACGACACGCTCGCATGCCGATCAGCGACCGCTCGATGTCGTTCGGGCAGCGCGGCTGGCGCAGGCGGCGCGCGGAAAAGCGGTTGCGCTGGGGGGAATGAACCCGCCATCGTTCCGTCGCCTGAGCGGTACCCGCTTTACCGGTTGGGCAGCAATTGATGGCTGGGTCGGCGACCGCGCAGCGCAAGATCAGAAGCGCAGCGCCGTCCCGATATAGACGGCCTGGCTATCGCGGCGATCATCGCGCACGCGATCAAGGCGGTAGTTCTCGGACTTGAAGCGCGAGCCGCCGGTCAGGTCGACATTGCGGGTGAGGCGGAAAGCGTTGGTCGAGTCGAGAGTCGACACGGTGCGATCGTCGCCGGTCAGCTTGGCGCCGACGACGGGCGCTTCGGGAAGCGGGCGCAACCGCGCCGACCGCGCCGTTTGGACCGGCACACCCAGATCGAAGCTGCGCGCACTGCCAACCGGATCGGCGCGCACCGTTTCGGTTGTGCCGACAAACTTCTTCCAGCCTACAGACACGCCCAGATTATAGGCAATCGGCGCGACATTGACCGAGGTACCAACCGGCGCCGCTTCAGGCTCAGCCTGCGCGCGGGCAACCGTCTTGGCGGCAAAAGCGACCGGGGCGGTCGAACGGCGCGCTTCGGCCGGCGTGAATTGATAATCGCGCGCGCCGATCCGCGCCTTGCCGACCATCGCCGCGAGCCGCCGGTCAGCAAAGGCCGGCGTGAAGCCGTCGATGCCGCTGAAGCCCTTCGCGAGCGCGGGATGCGGGGCACGCAAGGATGCATCGGGCGCGCCGAACGCAGGCGCAACAAGCGCGGCGGCGAGCAACGCCCCTGCAACTGTTCCTGCCATGACGCGACGCTTCACGATCACATCCTCACTTTCACCAACGCCCCTAACATGATTCGAACGGCGTGCGCCACAGGTCTGACGCTTTTATCGATATGGTGTTGCATTCCGCCCACAGCAAGCGCGCGCTTGCGGCGCCCGACGGACTATCTATAGAGTGGCGCCACGCCGTTTTGCTCAGGATTTTGCCCATGCCCCGCCGGTTGCGCACCGCTTTGCTGCTCTCGCTCCTTCTGCCCGTCGCTGCCTGTGGCGGTGGCAAGGATCGGCCGAAGGGTGATCTCGCCGCGGCCCGGGTGACCACGATCGGCGTCAATGCCTATCTGTGGCGCGCCTCGCTCGACACGATCAGCTTCATGCCGCTGCTCCAGACGGACTCGTCGGGCGGCGTGATCGTCACTGACTGGTACGCCAATCCGGCGGCGCCTGCCGAACGGATGAAAGTCACGGTGTCGATCCTCGACCAGGACCTGCGCGCCGATGCGGTGCGCGTCGCGGTGTCGCGCCAGATCAACCGCGACGGCCAGTGGATCGACGCGCCGGTGAAGGCCGCGACCGCGCAAAAGCTGGAGGACATCATCCTCACCCACGCCCGCGACTTGCGCCGCGCTGCGCTGCCCGGCTGAGGATCGCCCAAATGGCATCGCGCTTCAACGCGCTGAAGGCCGATGCGGCCTGGCAGGCGATCTGGGAAGAGCGCCGGACCTTCGCCGCCGACAGCGACAGCAACAAACCGCGCAGCTATGTGCTTGAGATGTTTCCCTATCCGTCGGGACGCATCCACATGGGGCACGTCCGCAACTATACGATGGGCGACGTGCTCGCGCGCTATCGGCGGATGACGGGGATGGAAGTGCTCCACCCGATGGGCTGGGACGCGTTTGGCATGCCGGCCGAAAATGCCGCGATGGAAAAGAAGGTCCATCCCGGCGACTGGACCCGCGCCAATATCGCGACGATGCGCGCACAGTTGAAGCGGCTGGGCTTCGCCCTCGACTGGACGCGCGAACTCGCGACGTGCGAACCCGATTATTACGGCCATGAGCAGGCGCTGTTCCTCGATCTGATGGCGGCGGGGCTGGTGTACCGCAAGGAATCCTCGGTCAATTGGGACCCCGTCGACATGACCGTGCTCGCCAATGAGCAAGTGATCGACGGGCGCGGCTGGCGTTCGGGTGCGCTGATCGAGCGGCGCAAGCTGAGCCAGTGGTTCCTGAAAATCACTGATTTCGCCGACGAACTGCTCGAAGGCCTGGGCGAGCTCAAGCATTGGCCCGACAAGGTCCGGCTGATGCAGGAGAATTGGATCGGCAAGAGCCAAGGCCTCGCGTTCAGCTTCGCGCTGTCGGATGACGGCGCGGTCGAAGTGTTCTCGACCCGGCCCGACACGATTTTCGGCGCGAGCTTTGTCGCGGTTGCCGCTGACCACCCGATTGCGCGCGCGGCGGCTGAGTCCGATCCAGAAGCGGCCGCGTTCATCGAGCTGTGCCGCAAGGGCGGGACGACCGCCGCCGAGCTCGAAACGCAGGAAAAGCTGGGCTATCGGCTCGGCATTTCCGCGACGCATCCGCTCGATCCGAGCTGGCAGTTGCCGGTCTATATCGCCAATTTCGTGCTGATGGACTATGGCAGCGGCGCGGTGTTCGGCGTGCCCGCGCACGACCAGCGCGATCTCGACTTCGCGCGCAAATATGGCCTCGCTGTCAAGCGCGTGGTGTCGGACGGCGCCGAGGAAAGCCCCGAATTCTTCGGCGACACGGCCTATAATGGCCCCGGCACGATCGTGAATTCGCATTTCCTCGATGGCATGGACATTGAGGATGCCAAGCGCACGGTCATCCAGCGCGCCGAGGGCGAAGGCTGGGGCAGCGGACGCACCGTGTTCCGCCTGCGCGACTGGGGGGTGAGCCGCCAGCGTTACTGGGGGACGCCGATCCCGATCATCCACTGCGACGCGTGCGGCATCGTGCCGGTGCCCAAGGACCAGTTGCCGGTGGTGCTGCCCGAGGATGTGAGCTTCGACATCCCCGGCAATCCGCTTGATCGCCATCCGACGTGGAAGCATGTCGCCTGCCCGAGCTGCGGCGGTGCGGCGCGGCGCGAGACCGACACGCTCGACACCTTCGTCGATTCGTCTTGGTATTTCATCCGCTTCGCCAGCCAGCCCAAGGACGCGCCGTTCGATCGAGCCGAGGCGGAAAAGTGGCTGCCGGTTGCGCAATATATCGGCGGAGTCGAACATGCGATCCTGCACTTGCTGTACGCGCGCTTCTGGACACGCGCGCTCAAGCACATCGGACGGCTTGACGTCAGCGAGCCGTTTGCGGGGCTGTTCACGCAAGGGATGGTGACGCACGAGACGTATCGCGCATCTCGAACAACTTACAGCAGCTCACAGATCGGCGAAGCCCACGAGCACTTCGACAAGCCGACCGACGCCTCCTACTGGGTCAATCCCGATGACGTAGAGCGGCGCGCAGAGGGGTTGTTTGTCCGGGGTACGGATGATCAAATTACCGTCGGTCGCATCGAGAAGATGTCGAAGTCGAAGAAGAACACGGTCGACCCCGAGCCAATCGTCGACCAGTATGGCGCCGATGCGGTGCGCTGGTTCATGCTGTCCGACTCGCCGCCCGAGCGCGATTTGCCGTGGAGCGAAGCGGGGATCGAAGGCGCATGGCGCTTCGTCCAGCGGTTGTGGCGGATGTTGCAGCCCGGGGAGGGCGTCGCCGAGGGGCAGGACGCCGCGCTCGACCGCAAGCTGCATCAAACCATCGACGGCGTCGCGCGCGATATCGAGGCGCTGTCGTTCAACAAGGCGGTCGCGCGGATCTATGAACTCGCCAATGCGATCGAGCGCGCCGCGCCGTCCGCCTCGCGCAACAGCGGCATCGAAGGGCTGCTTAGGCTCGTCGCACCGATGGTGCCGCACCTTGCCGAAGAAATCTGGGCATTGCGCGGCGGCGAAGGACTGATTGCCGATGCGGCCTGGCCTGAAGTCGACCCCGCGCTGCTGATCGAGGACGAAGTCACCATCGCGATCCAGGTCAATGGCAAGCTGCGCGACACGCTGACGATGCCGCGCGGGACGCCGAGTGACACTGTTGAAGCCGCCGCGCTTGCGTCCGACAAGATCGTCCGGCTGCTCGACGGCAAGCCCCCCAGGAAAGTGATCGTGGTGCCCGACCGCCTCGTCAATCTCGTCGCATGAAGCGGCTCGTGATCCTCGCGGCGCTGCTGCTCCCCGCCTGCGGGCTGCATCCGCTTTATGGCGGCGGCAGCGGCGGGCGCGTTGGCACGACACTTGGCCATATCGAAGTCGCGCCGATCGCCGGCCAGTCGGGCTATCTCGTCAGCAATGCCGTGCGTGATCGGCTTGGCACCGGGCGCGGTGAAGCGCCGCTCTACCGGCTCGAAATCAAGCTCGACGACAAGATCATCGGTCTCGGCGTGCGCCGCGACGACACGGTCACGCGTGAACGGCGAACGCTGCGCGCGCGCTATCAGCTGATCGACCTTTCGAACGGCACGGTGCTGCTCGACGCCACGGCGGGGTCGGACGCGGGCGTTGACGTCGTCGGCTCCGAATATGCGACGATTGCCGCCGAGAATACGGCGCTCGAGCGGCTGTCGACGATCGTCGCAAGCCAGATCGTCGCGCGCATTGCGCTCTACGCCGAACGCACGACGCCGCCCGCGGACAAGTGAAGGCGAACGAAAACCAGCTGCGCACGGCGCTCGACAAACCCGGTCCGGCGACGCGCTTCGTTCTGCTGCACGGCCCCGATGAATCGGGCGCGCGCGATCATGCCCAGCGGCTTGCGCGCGCGATGGGGCCTGAGGCCGAGCGGGTCGACCTTGATGGGGCGGCGCTGAAGGCCGATCCGGGGCGGCTCGCCGCCGAGGCTGCGTCAATGTCGCTGTTCGGCGGCGCGCGGCATATCCGCGTGACTGGCGTCGGTGACGAAAGCCTTGAGGCGTTTGAACTCTTGCTCGGCGCCGAAACCGCCGGGAACCCTGTTGTCGCGATCGGACCCGGGCTGAAGGGCACCAGCAAATTGCTCAAGCTCGCGCTGGCATCACCTGCGGCGCTGAGTTTTGCCTGTTATTTGCCCAACGCTGCCGACGCCGACCGCCTCGCGAGCGCAATCGCTGCCGAGCATGGCCTGCGCACCACCGGCCGCGCGGCGCACCGGCTGGTCGCAGCGACCGGGGGCGACCGGGCCATCATCGCGCGCGAAGTCGAAAAGCTCGCGCTCTATCTCGATGCGGCGCCCGATCGGCCGGGGACGCTCGACGACGCGGCGCTCGACGCGATCGGCGCCGATCTGGGCGACAGCGAGATTTCGGGGGCGATCGAAGCCGTGGTCGCAGGCGATGCCGCGCTGCTCGGCGCTGAACTCGCCAAGCTCGACGAAGCCGGGGTGTCGCCGATTCCGCTGCTGCGCGGGCTGGTGCGACGGCTGATGGCGCTCGCCGACATGCGCGGTGAGGTTGATGCAGGGGCCGGCGTGAACGATGTGATTGAGCGCCACCGCGTGTTCTTCAAGGAAAAGGCGGCAACCGCGCGCGCCTTGCGGGCTTGGTCGCCGCGACGGCTGGCGCAGTCGATCGAGCATATACGACAGGCCGAGCGCGCGACGATTGCCCCCAATACCGCCGGCACGGTGATCGCGGCGGCGGCGTGTCTCGCGGTGGCGCGCGGCGGCCGGCGCGCGGGTTAAAGCGTGTCGCCGCTCAGCCGCTGGCAGATCATGTCGAGCTGGTCGAGCGTCGAATAGCCAAGCGTCAGCGTGCCGCCCTTGGGCCCGAAGCTGATCTTGACGGCAAGCCCCAGCATATCGGCGAGCTGATGTTCGAGCGCGACGATATCGGCATTGGGGCCGGTGCGCGTGCCGCTGCCGCCATTCGGCTTGGCCGCCTGCGCGCGCTTTTCGGTGTCGCGGACCGATAGCCCGCGCGCGACGACTTCGCCCGCGAGCGCTTCGACATCGGCCGCACCGATCAGCGCGCGCGCGTGACCCATCGTTAGCCGTCCTTCGACGACATGCGCCTGCACGGCATCGGGCAGGTCGAGCAGCCGCAGCAGATTGGCGACATGGCTGCGCGATTTGTGGACGATTTTGGCGAGCGCTTCCTGGGTATGGCCATAGTCGCCGATCAGCCGGGCATAGGCCTGTGCTTCTTCGATCGCGTTGAGATCCTGGCGCTGAATATTTTCGATGAGTGCGATTTCGAGCGTTTCGGCTTCGTCGAAATCACGAACGATTACAGGAACTTCGTGAAGGCGTGCGCGTTGGGCGGCGCGCCAGCGACGCTCACCGGCAACGATCTGGAAGCTCGCGCCATGCGGGCGCACCACGATCGGCTGGATCACCCCGCGCATCGCGATCGAGGCGGCAAGCTCATCGAGCGCGGCTTCGTCGAAGCGGCGGCGCGGCTGGCCGGGATGCGGCGTCATCGAGCCGACCGGTAACATCCGCAGACCCGGCGCATGGCTTGCACCGGGGGCGAGCGGTTCTTCGCGGGCGATATCGCCCATCAGCGCCGACAGCCCACGGCCAAGGCCGGGGCGCGATTTGCGGGTAGCGAGCGGGGTGTCGAGAATCGGATCGGTCATGCGGCGGCTTTGGCTGGACTGGGGGTTGGGGCAGGCAGCCGCGCGATCAGCTCGCGGGCGAGCGCGATATAGGCTTCGGAACCCGAGCAGCGATGATCATAGATCAACGCGGGCAGGCCATGGCTCGGCGCTTCCGAAAGGCGGACATTGCGCGGGATAACCGTGTCGAACACAACCTTGCCGAGCACCGCGCGGACATCGTCGGACACCTGATCGGTCAGACGGTTACGGCGATCATACATTGTCAGCGCGACGCCCATGATCGACAGATTGGGATTGAAGCGTGAGCGGATGCGCTCAACCGTGTTGAGCAGCTGGCTCAACCCTTCGAGCGCGAAAAATTCGCATTGCAGCGGCACCAGCAGCGAATCGGCGGCAACCATCGCGTTCATCGTCAGCAGCCCGAGCGACGGCGGGCAATCGATCAGGATGACATCCCACGCCTCGCGCCCCTTGGCGATGGCATGCGCAAGGCGATGCGTGCGTTCGGCGAATTCGACCAACTCGATCTCGGCTCCCGAGAGGTCGACCGTTGCCGGCACGATATCGAGGCGGGGCACCTTCGTCGGCATCGCGGCATCGGTGAGTCCCAAATCGCCGACCAGCAGATCATAGGAGGAATGCGCGCGCTCGGCATTGGCGATGCCGAGCCCGGTCGAGCAATTGCCCTGCGGATCGAGATCGATCAGCAACACGCGCTTGCCGGTTGCCGCGAGCGCGGTGCCCAGATTGATCGCGGTCGTCGTCTTGCCGACGCCGCCCTTTTGGTTGGCAATGGTGATGCAGGTCATCGGCGCGCGACTTTCTCGGCAAGGATGATCAGGGAGTCGGGGTCGGTCAAACTCTGTTCCACGTGGAACACACCATGCCATGTCACCTGCGCCGCCGCCACCTCTTCGCGTGCCGATTTGCCTTTGGGAAGCACCCAGCGCGTCTTTCTCGTGGATAAATGCACCGTTGCGGCGAGCAATTCGGGTAAAGCAGCAACCGCGCGCGCCGAGATAACGCCTGCATGGCCGGTAATCTGCTCGGCGCGCGCGGCGCGCACGGTGACGCGATTGTCGAGTCCCAGCGCGGCAGCGGCGGCACGGAGGAAGTCGGCGCGCTTGCGGCGAGGCTCAACCAGCATCACCGGTGCATCGGTCAGCATCGCGACCACCAGCCCCGGAAAGCCCGCGCCGCTGCCGATATCGATCCACTCGCCGCGGATTGGCCCTGCGAGCGCAATCAATTGGGCTGAATCGACGATGTGCCGACGCCAGATGTGCGGCAGCGTCGCCACCGATACCAAATTCTGCTGCGCGGCCTCGGCGACGACAATGTCGACGAAGCGCGCGACCAATGTTTCACGTGGAACACCGAAATGCTCGCGCACCCATGCGCGCGCGTCGTCCTCGGTCACGCCGCGCGCCGACTGTGCAGCAGAATTGCCGAGAGCGCGGCAGGGGTGATCCCACGGATTCGCCCTGCGGCGGCAAGCGTCGGGGGTGCGGCCATGCTGAGCCGCTCGACCATCTCCGCCGACAGACCGGGGATCGTGGCATAGTCGAGCGGGGGCAGCGGCACAGCTTCTTCGCGGCGCAACAGCGCAATCTCGTTCGCTTGCCGGTCGAGATGCGGGGCGTAACGTGCATCCTCGGCGATTTCGGCAAGCAGAGCGGCATCATATCGAGCGGGCAACTCGGGCGCGACCTGCGCCAGCGTCACGCCCGGAAAGCGCAACCAGTCATAGGCCGACCGCCGCACGCCATCATCTACCAGATTTGCGCCGCGCTCATTGAGGAGGCGCGCGATGAGTGGTTGGTCGAGCCTATCCCGGATCGCAGCACGCGCTGCGGCCCGGCCAGCAAAGCGCGCGCGGCGCGCAGAACCGAGCGCGCCCGCTGCCTCGGCGATGTCGGCCAGCCGGGTTTCGGCATTATCGGCGCGCAATTGCAGCCGATATTCCGCCCGCGCGGTGAGCATGCGATAGGGTTCGGTGACGCCGTGGAGCACCAGATCGTCGATCATGACGCCAAGATAGCTCGACGCGCGATCAAGCAACACCGCGTCAAGTCCCAGCGCATGCCCCGCCGCATTCAGCCCCGCGAGCAACCCCTGCCCCGCCGCTTCCTCATAGCCGGTCGTGCCGTTGATCTGACCCGCGCAATAAAGACCGGGACAGGCGCGCAAGCCCAGCGTCGGGTCGAGCGCGCGCGGATCGACATAATCATACTCAACCGCATAGCCCGGAGCGAGAATCGTCGCGGATTCAAGGCCCTCGATCGACGCAATCATCGCTGCCTGGACATCGTCCGGCAGCGAGGTCGAAATCCCGTTGGGATAGACCAAAGGATCGTCGAGCCCCTCCGGCTCGAGAAAAATCTGATGCCCATCACGGTCACCAAACCGATGGATTTTGTCCTCGATCGACGGGCAATAACGCGGCCCCTGCGCGTCGATCGCCCCAGTAAAGAGCGGCGAGCGATCGAGCGACGCGCGGATGATGTCGTGCGTTCTCGCGTTGGTGCGGGTGATTGCGCAGAATAGCTGCGGTAGCCCACGTGATGTCGTGATCGGCGACATTGTCCAGCCATCCGCGTCCGATGGCTGTTCGGCCAGCCGCGCCCAGTCGATCGTCCGGCCATCGAGTCGCGGCGGCGTCCCCGTCTTCAGTCGCGCAATCGGCAGCCCGAGCGCGCGCAACTGTACGCCCAGCCGTGTCGCAGCCTGCTCGCCGACCCGGCCGCCCTCGCCGCGCGTTTCGCCGCAGAACAACCGCCCGCCGAGGAAAGTGCCGGTCGCCAGCACCACGGCGCGCCCGGCAATGATCCGACCATCAGCGAGGATCACGCCCGACAAGCTGTCGCCCGCAAAAGCCAGTTCTGCGGCCTCACCAGCAACAACCGTCAGCCCCACCTGCGCCGCAAGCATTGCCTGAATCGCAGCCGCATAGCGCCGCCGGTCGGCCTGCACGCGCGGCCCCTGCACGGCGGTGCCCTTGCTGCGGTTGAGCATCCGATAATGGATGCCGGCGGCATCGGTCGCGCGGGCGATCAAGCCATCGAAGGCGTCGACTTCACGCACCAAATGGCCCTTGCCGAGCCCCCCGATCGCCGGATTGCACGACATCGCGCCGATCTTGGCTGGATCAAAGCTGATCAGCGCGGTGCGCGCGCCGCGCCGCGCCGCCGCCGCGGCGGCCTCGGTCCCGGCATGCCCACCGCCGACAACGATGACATCGAACTGTTCCATGCGAAGGTCGCTAGTGGCGCGCCGCCGCCAAGTCAAAGCGATGTTCCACGTGGAACATCATTTGCCGATGCAGAAGCGGCCGAACAGCGCATCAAGCATTGCCTCAACGTCAACGCGCCCGAGCAAGCGATCGAGGGCGCGCCGCGCGATACGGAGTTGCTCGGCAACGATCAAAGAATCGTCGGTGCCGATCGCCGCCACCAGCGCTGCGTGGCATTCGGCGCAACAGGCGCGTTGCCGTGCATTGAACGCGACACTGTCCTCGCGCGGCAAGAGACGCTCAGCGTGACCCGTGATCGCTGACCATAGCTGGTCGATCCCCAATCCGTTCCGCGCCGACACAATCAGCCGGGCACCATTATCGCACGCGCCCCGCGCATCGGCGCGCGGATAGAGCCAAATGGCCGAGTCGGCATCGGCGGGCGGCGTATCGTCCAGCCAGAGCACAACATCAGCGCCCGCTGCCGTTTCCTTGGCGCGGGCAATGCCGATCGCTTCGACCATATCGTCGGTAGCTTCAGCCAGCCCAGCGGTATCGGCAAAAACATAGGCAATGCCGTAGCGTACCACCGGCACTTCGATCACATCGCGGGTCGTGCCTGCAATTGGCGAGACAATCGCGGCCTCGCGCCCGACCAGTGCATTGAGCAAGGTCGATTTGCCGGCATTGCGTGGCCCCGCGAGCACCACACGCACCCCGTCACGCAGGCGTTCGACGGGCGGCTCGGCCAGCGCGGTTTCGATCGAGGTGGCCAGCGCCGATAGCGCCGCCGCGATCTTCGGATCAGCCTGTTCGCCGACATCATCTTCGTCGGAAAAATCCAGCGCCGCCTCAACCTGCGCCGAAATCATCAGCAAGTCACTCGCCCACCCCGCGACTGACCGGCTCAGTCGACCTTCGACCGAGGTCATAGCGGCGCGGCGCTGGCGCTCGGTCTGCGCCATCAGCAAATCACCCAGACCTTCGGCTTCGGCGAGATCGATCCGCCCGTGCATCAGCGCGCGCCGGGTGAACTCGCCCGGCTCGGCACCGCAGAGCCCTTCCATGCGGCCAAGTGCTGCCAAAACCACAGCGACAACCGCGCGCCCGCCATGCAGGTGCAGCTCAACCAGATCCTCGCCCGTCGCCGTCGCTGGACCCGGGAAGATCAGCACCAGGGCCTTATCGAGCAGCTCGCCGGTCAGCGGGTCGACCAACGACCGCACCCCGGCACGCCGTGGCTCAGGGAGATCACCCGCAAGCATCGCTGCCGCGGCCAACGCGCGCGGGCCGCTGATGCGGATGATCGCAATCGCGGCCGGCGGCGCGCCGCTCGCCAGCGCAAAGATGGTGTCGGCCATGTCGCTCAGCCGGGGCGACCACCACTCTCGAACAGTTTCTGCCAGAATTTCATGCTCGCTTCACCCATCGGCGCCCAGCTTCGCATGACGGCTTCGAGCATTTCGGGCTTGAGGGTGCCGTCCATCGAATCGAGCAGCGTCGCGATGTATTTTTCGTGCACCGGCGTGAAATCGG
Source organism: Sphingomonas sp. (assembly GCF_019749955.1). GTDB lineage: Bacteria > Pseudomonadota > Alphaproteobacteria > Sphingomonadales > Sphingomonadaceae > Sphingomonas. Next base: position 106,828 of record NZ_JAIEPC010000014.1, on the reverse strand, counting down.
GCAATCCCATCACCCGGCGTGCCTCTTCCGGCGTGCATTCGACTTCGACATTGATTTTCAAGGCAACAACTCCGCTTGAGGCCAAATGATCCTCGGGCCATGATATGTCATGTATGCGCGCGATCAGGCCAGTATCGCAACGCCGATCGGCGTGGTGACGATCATTGCGCGCGGTGAAGCGATCGATTCGGTTCATATCGGCGATGCCGCCGTTTCACGTGGAACATCGGAAACGGCCCGTAACGCCGCCGATCAGCTCGAAGCCTGGTTCGCCGGGGAACGCCAGGATTTTGCGCTGAACCTGAAGGCGCCAGTCACCCCACGCGGCATGGCGCTTCGCGACGGCCTGATCGCGGTCGGTTATGGCGTGACAATGAGTTACGGCGAACTCGCGCGTCGGCTCAGCTCAGCACCACGCGCGATTGGCCAGCTCTGCGCGCGCAATCCCTATCCGATTATCGTGCCGTGCCACCGTATCCTGGGATCGGGTGGCGTGCTCGGCGCCTATTCGGCAGGCGATGGCCCGACAACAAAGGCCTGGCTGCTGGCGCATGAACAGCGCCACCAGCCGTCCGCGCTGACGGCTTAAGCCGAACCCGACTTACTGGTTCCCCGCCCTAATGGTTCCCCGTCCTACTGATTCATTGAGTCGAAGAATTCCTCGTTGGTCTTCGATTCCTTCATCTTGTCGAGCAGGAATTCCATCGCGTCGATCGTGCCCATCTGCATCAGGATGCGGCGCAGCACCCACATCTTCGAGAGCTTGGCCTTGTCGACCAGCAGTTCTTCTTTGCGCGTGCCCGACTTGCCGACATCGAGCGCGGGGAAGATGCGCTTGTCGGCGACCTTGCGATCGAGCACGATCTCCGAGTTACCCGTGCCCTTGAATTCTTCGAAGATCACTTCGTCCATCCGACTGCCGGTATCGATCAGCGCAGTAGCAATGATCGAGAGCGATCCGCCTTCCTCGATATTGCGCGCGGCACCGAAAAAGCGCTTCGGCCGCTGGAGCGCATTGGCATCGACGCCGCCGGTCAGCACCTTGCCCGACGACGGCACGACCGTGTTGTAGGCGCGGCCAAGCCGGGTGATCGAATCGAGCAGGATCACGACGTCCTTCTTGTGCTCGACCAGACGCTTGGCCTTTTCAATAACCATTTCAGCAACTTGAACGTGGCGCTGCGCAGGTTCGTCGAAAGTCGAGCTGATGACTTCACCCTTCACGCTGCGCTGCATGTCGGTCACTTCCTCGGGCCGCTCGTCGATCAGCAGCACGATCAGGAAGACTTCAGGGTGATTGTCGGTAATCGCCTTGGCGATATTCTGGAGCAGCACGGTCTTGCCGACGCGCGGCGGTGCCACGATCAGCGCACGCTGGCCTTTGCCCTGCGGGCTGACGATGTCGATAACGCGGGCCGACTTGTCCTTGACGGTCGGGTCATAGGGGTCGAGCGTCAGCTTCTCGTCGGGATAGAGCGGCGTCAGATTGTCGAAATTGACGCGGTGACGCACCGCTTCGGGATCGTCGAAGTTAACCGACGTCAGCCGGGTCAGCGCGAAATAGCGTTCGCCATCCTTCGGCCCGCGAATTTCGCCTTCGACGGTATCGCCCGTACGCAGCCCGAATTTGCGGACCTGGTTGGGTGAGATGTAGATATCGTCCGGTCCCGCCAGATAATTGGCTTCGGGCGAGCGCAGGAAACCGAACCCGTCGGGCAGCACTTCGATCGTGCCCAGCCCCATGATCTGCTCGCCATTTTCCGCCTGGACCTTCAGGATCGCGAACATCAGATCCTGCTTGCGCAAGGTCGAGGCACTTTCGACCCCGAGCGATTCGGCCATCTCGACGAGCTGGGCGGGGGTTTTTTTCTTCAGGTCGGCGAGATGCATGGGGAGATTTCCGGGAAAGAGGCAGATCAGGCGGGGGAGCGCATCGGTCGGCGAGAAGGGCACGACGAGGCTGGAGGATACGCTATGCGCTGCACATCAGCACCGCATAGGTTGGTTAAAGAATTAGGCATCGGGCGCGGCCAAGTCAAGCAACGCGCCCACAGATTGCGGTCAGAAGGGCTGGACGATCGCCAGCATCACGATGAGCGCGACCGACACGCCGGGGATTTCGTTCGCCAACCGCAGCGTTCGACCGGAGAGCTTTGCCTGCCCCTTCGCCAGCGCCTTGGAATAGCCCACCGCCCAGCCGTGGAAGCCGCTCAGCAGCAGCACGATCACCAGCTTGCTATGCAGCCAACCGAGATGCGGCACGCCACTGAATAACCCCACATGCGCGGCGAGCATCAGTCCGAGCACCCACACCACCACCAGCGATGGACCCAGGATGATTGATCGCAGCTTCGATTCGCGTTCAATCCAGCGTTCAGCTTGTGGTCCGGTCAGCCCGTCTTCCTGATGATAGACGAGGTAGCGCGGCAGCATGAACAAGCCGGCCATCCAGAAAATCACAAACACCAGATGCGCGGTCTTCACCCAGGGGTAAGCGCTGCCCAACCAACCCGCCATGCTATCGCCTCACTCTCGCCACCAGCGCATCGACATGCGGGATCGGGGTATCCTGCAATATCCCGTGGCCCAGATTGAAGACATGCGGCCTTTCGGGGAAGGCGTTGAGTACGCGGTCGATCGCGCGGTCGAGCGTCTCACCGCCGGTGATCAGCGCGAGCGGATCGAGGTTGCCCTGCACCGGCATTTCGGGCGGTAGGACGCTATTGGCCCAGACCGGATCTAGCGTTTCGTCGAGCCCCAGCGCATCGACGCCGGTTTGGGTTGCATAAGCCACCAGCTTGGCGCCGGCGCCCTTGGGGAAACCGATAATCGTCGCATGCGGCACCCGCGCGCGCAATTTGGCGACGATGGCGGCATTGGGCGCGATCACCCAGTCCTCAAACTGTTGCGGCGAGAGGCTCCCCGCCCAGCTATCGAACAGCTGGACCGCATCAACCCCGGCGGCGAATTGCGCGACCAGATACTCGACCGTCACCTCGGCAATCGCATCGATGATCTCACCGAAAGCCTTGGGGTCGCGATAGGCATAGCGGCGGGTCTCGGCTTGGTCCTTGCTGCCGTGACCTGCGACCATATAGGTCGCGACCGTCCAGGGGCTGCCCGCAAAGCCCAGAAAGGTGGTTGTGGGGGCCAACTGGGCGGCGACCTTGCGCACGGTCGCATAAACCGGCTCGAGCCGCTCAGGCACCGCTTCCAGCGCCGCCAGCGCATGATCGACCAGCGCGGGTTTGAGCTCGGGCCCTTCGCCGGCCCCGAAACGCAGATCCTGCCCCATGGCCGAGGGGACCATCAAGATATCGGAAAAGAGGATGGCCGCATCGAAATCGAACCGGCGGAGCGGCTGGATCGTCACTTCGGCCGCCGCATCGCTATCATTGACCAGATCGAGAAACCCGCCCCTTTCGGCGCGCAACGCCCGATATTCGGGCAGGTATCGTCCGGCCTGACGCATCAGCCAGATCGGTCGGCGCTCATGACGCTCGCCCTTCAAGGTCGCGAGCAAAGGCTTTGGTACGGACAAGATCGCTCTCCCTTACTTCATTATAGAATCTTAAAAGAAGGATGTTGAGATTGTTGGTCGGTGAGCAGTGGGGCTTAAGCAACCGCCCCGCAATTGCCAACAGCTTGACCGCCCCAGGCCGCGGATTCGCGAGCGAGTCGATGGCGGCATCCCCATTATCCACAGTCTGTGGGGTGAATCACCGCCTGTCGATGAGCATGTGGATAGCCGGGCGATCGATCCACAGCACGCGCTGGCTTGGCGGCTCGGGCGAGTTGCGCTAGGTTTTTTGCGCATGTTTTCCACATATCCGTCCCGCTGATGCGGCTCCACCTCCACCTCCTGTCGGATTCGACCGGCGAGACGCTCGAAAACATCGCCAAGGCGGCGCTCGCGCAATATGACGATGTCGAGACGATCCGTCATTTCTGGCCGATGGTGCGCAGCGAAGCGCATCTCGAACGCATTTTGCAGGAAATCACGCAAAATCCGGGGCTGGTGCTGTTCACTTTGGTCAATCCCGCGACGCGGCGCACGCTCGAGGCGCAGTGCCGCGCGCTCGGTCTGCCCGCTGTCGCACCGCTCGATCCCGTCACCGATGCGCTGTCGGGGATGCTCGGCCAGCGGGCCAAGGCGCGGCCAGGGCGCCAGCACATGCTGGACGCAGCCTATTTCGAGCGGGTCGAAGCGATCCAGTTCACGATCGCCCATGATGACGGCATCGGGCATGAGGATTGGGAAGAAGCCGATATCGTCCTCGCGGGTGTGTCGCGATCGTCGAAGACGCCGACGTCGATTTATCTCGCCAACCGCGGGTTCAAGACCGCGAATATCCCGATTGTGATCGAGCTCGAACCGCCGCCCGCGCTGTTCACGCTCAAGCACCCGCTGGTCGTCGGGCTGACGACCAGCGCCGACCGGCTGATTCAGGTTCGCCGCAACCGGCTGTTGTCGCTCAACCAAGCGCCTGAAACCGCCTATGTCGACCAGGAATCGGTCACGCGCGAAGTCGCTTATGCGCGGCGGATGTTCGCCGATAATGGCTGGCCGGTGATCGACGTCACGCGCCGCTCGATCGAGGAAACTGCCGCTGCAATCATCGCGCTGGTCAGTGAACGCGGGGCGCGCGCGTGAAGCTGATCCTCGCGTCGCAAAGCACATCGCGCCGCGCGATGCTTGACGCCGCCGGGGTTCCCTTCACGGCCATCCCCGCCGCGATCGACGAACTGTCGTTCAAGCAAGCGATGCTGGCGGACGATGTTGCGCCGCGCGACATTGCCGACCGGCTTGCCGAGCTGAAAGCGGTGCGGGTGTCGGGCGCGCAGCCCGAAGCGTTGGTGCTCGGTAGCGATTCGATTGTCGTGCTCGCCGACGGGACGTTGCTCGACAAGCCCGAGAGTCGGGCGCAGGCACACGCGCACCTGACCGCAATGTCGGGCAGTGCGATCATGCTGATCAGTGCGGCGGTCATTGCCGAGGCCGGACGGCCGGTCTGGCGTCATGTCGCCACCGCGCCGCTCCATGTCCGCGCGCTGTCGCACACTTTCCTTGAGGCGTATCTCGACGCCGAATGGCCGGCAATCGCGGGCTGTGTCGGCTGTTTCCGCATCGAAGGGCTGGGGGTACAATTGTTCGAGCGGATTGAGGGCGATCATTTCACGATATTGGGCATGCCGTTGCTGCCCGTGCTCGACTATTGCCGCACGCGCGGGGTGCTGGTCGCATGACCTATGCCGAGGTGATCGGCGACCCGATAAGCCATTCGAAATCGCCGCTGATCCACCGCTTCTGGCTGGAAGCGCTCGGCATGACTGGCGATTACCGCGCGGCTCGTGTCGACGCTGATGGCCTCGCCGGTTATTTCGCCGCGCGCCGCGACGATCCCGACTGGCGCGGGTGCAATATCACCATCCCGCACAAGATTGCCGCGCTCGACCATGTCGCTGATCCCGGCGGCGTGCGCGAGTCGATCGGGGCGATCAACACGGTGTTTCGCGGCGACGGCGGCGTGCTGACCGGCACCAACACCGATGCCGGTGGCTTTTATGCGCCGCTCGCCGAAGTCGACCTCGTCGGCAAACCGGTCGTGGTGATCGGTGCGGGCGGTGCGGCCCGCGCGATTCTGTTCGCGCTGTCGCGGCTTGGCGTCGGCCCGGTGACGTTGCTCAACCGCAGTCCGCTCAAAGGCGCCGCCTTGCTCGCGCGGTTTGGGCTCAAGGGGCAGGTGCTGCCGCTTACTGCACCGCTCCCGCCAGCTGCGCTGCTCGTCAACGCCAGTCCGCTCGGCATGGCCGGGCAACCGCCGCTGACGATCGATCTCGCGCCGCTGCCCGATGGCGCGATCGTCTACGACATTGTGTATGCGCCGCTCGAAACCGAGCTGCTCGCTGCCGCCGATGCGCGCGGGCTGGCGACAATCGACGGGCTTGAGATGCTGATCGGGCAAGCTGCGTTTGCGTTCGAAATCCTGTTCGACGCCGCCCCGCCGCGCGACCGCGATGACGATTTGCGTGCGCTGCTGACCGCATGATTAAATTGGGCCTCACTGGATCGATCGGGATGGGCAAGTCGACGGTGGCGGCGATGTTTGCCGATGAAGGTGTGCCGGTGTTCGACGCAGATGCCACCGTGCACCGGCTGCAAGGACCCGGCGGCGCGCTGTTGCTCGCGATCGAGGCGGCTTTTCCGGGAACAACGGGCGGACAAGGCGTCGACCGCGCGGCGCTGTCGGCCACCGTGTTTCACGACGATGCCGCGATCAAGCGACTCGAAGCGATCGTCCATCCCGCCGTCGGGGCTGCGCGCGCCGCATTTCTGACGGATCATGCGGCCGCGCCAATCATTGTGTTCGATGTGCCCTTGCTGTTCGAAACCGGCGGCGACGCCCATGTCGACAAGATCGCGGTGGTTTCAGCCAGTGCCGATGTTCAGCGTGCGCGCGTCCTCGCGCGCCCGGGCCAGCATGCGGCAAAATTCGACGCGATTCTCGCACGTCAGCTCCCCGATGCACAAAAGCGCGCGCGGGCGGATTTCGTGATCCCCACCGACGTACCCCTCGATGTCACCCGCGCGGCGGTGCGCAACGTGATCGCTTGCCTGTTGGCGTATGAAGGCGGATAATGTGACCAATGCGTGAAATTGTCTTCGACACCGAAACCACCGGCCTCAGCTTTTCGGGCGGAGATCGGCTGGTCGAAATTGGCTGCATCGAAATCATCCACCGCGTGCCGACCGGTGCAAGTTTCCACGTCTATGTAAACCCCGAACGCTCGATGGCGGCGGAGGCCTATGCCGTGCACGGGTTGTCCGATGCGTTTCTGGCCGACAAAAAGCGCTTCGCCGATCATGCAGATGAGCTGCTCGACTTTCTCGGCGACAGCCCGTTGGTGGCGCATAATGCGAGTTTCGATTTCGGCTTTCTCAACGGCGAACTGAAGCGCTGTGGCCGGGTGCCCGTAGCGCTCGACCGGATGGTCGATACATTGGTGATCGCGCGCAGCCGCCACCCGGGCGCCAAGCATTCGCTCGATGCTCTCTGCACCCGTTATGGCATTGATCGCAGCCACCGCACCTTGCACGGCGCGTTGCTCGACGCGCAATTGCTGGCCCAAGTCTATGTCGAGCTGACTGGCGGGCGCCAGATCGGGCTTGAGCTGATCGAGGACGTGGACACTGCCGCCATCGGGCTTGCGACGCTCAACCCACCACCGAGCGTCGTGCGCCCCGCCCGTCACTTCGCGCCGAACGCCGACGATCTCGCGCGCCATGCCGATTTTCTGAAGACCGTCACGCAGCCGCTCTGGGGAGCAAGCGGCTAACCCTGCCCGCGCATCTGCGCCATTTATGGAGGTGAGTATGGAGATCCGTCTGTCCGGCCATCAGGTCGATACCGGCAACGCGCTCAGAACGCTCGTGACCGAACGGCTTCAGGGGATCGCCGAGAAATATTTCGCCCGCGCGCTGTCGGCACAAGTGACGATGGGCAAGGGGCCGCATGATGCCGGCTTCACCTGCGACATCGTCGCGCATGTGATGCACGGGGTGGTGCTGAAGGGCAGCAACCGGGCGATGGAAGCGCGCAATGCCTTTGAAGGCGCGGCGGACAAGATCGAAAAACAACTGCGGCGTTATGTTCGGCGGCTGAAGGACCGCCACGCCGGGAATGGCGCCAATTCGGCGCTCGACGATGCCGGCTACACGCTGTTCGCCGAGCCCGAGCCCGAGCAGGAGCCCGAGGATTTCCCCCCGATCATCGCCGAAACGCGCGTCGATGTGCCCGATGCGACCGTGTCGGACGCGGTGATGATGCTCGATTTGCGCAACACTGTCGCGCTGCTGTTCCGCAACAGCGGCACCGGCGCCCATAACATGGTCTATCGCCGGGGTGATGGCACGATCGGCTGGGTCGAACCCGACCGCGGACGGTGACTGCTTCCGCCGGGGCGTGATAGGCGCTAAGGCGCGCCTCTCGCCCCCGCCGTGCGGCGGCGGTCGCCCCGCGTCAGGAACAACCATGATTCGATTCAACGACTTGCTGCTGCCGGCGACCGTGATGGCGGGCGTCAGCGTCTCCAACAAAAAGGCGCTGCTCAACCAGCTCGCGGCGGCAGCAGCGCAGGCCTATGGCCTCGACGCCAAGCCGGTTGCGAGCGCGCTCGCCGATCGTGAACGGATCGGTTCGACCGGCTTTGGCGGCGGCGTTGCGATCCCGCATGGCAAGCTGGCGGGCCTGCCGCACATCATCGGCGCGTTTGTCCGGCTCGCCACCGCGATCGATTATCAGGCGATCGATGAATTGCCGGTCGATCTGGTGTTCATGATGTTGTCACCCCCTGATGCAGGCGCCGAACATCTGAAGGCGCTCGCGGGCGTGTCGCGGCGGCTGCGCGACCAAGGCTTCGTCGCCAAACTGCGCGGCGCAGGCTCGGCCGATGCACTCTATGTGTTGTGGACCGAGGATGAGGCGCGCGATGCCGCCTGAACGCGGTACGGGCGCGCACGGCGCGGACGCGCATTACCGCGCGCTCGAATCGCTCTACGCCGCCGCCCCGATCAACCAATTGTTCGACTCAAAGCTTGAAATCACCGGCAGCGGTACGTCGCGGATCCGCTTCATGATCGACCAGCAGCAGTTTCACGCGGCCGGCGCGGCGCATGGCACCATCTATTTCAAGATGCTCGACGATGCGGCCTTTTATGCGGCCAATACGCTTGTCACCGATCGATTCCTGCTGACGACGCAGTTCAACCTGCTGTTCACGCGCCCGCTCGGCGAAGGACCGGTGGTGGCCGAGGGGCGCTGGATCAATGGCCAGCGCCGCGTGCTGATCGCCGACGCACGGCTGATCGATGCCAGTGGCGAGGAAGTCGCGCGCGGCACCGGCACCTTCATGCGATCGCGCATCGCGCTGGCGACCTTGCCCGGCTATCGCGCCGGATGAGCAACCGGCTGCCGACGCATTTGCTGGTCGGCGCGCTGCTCCGTCGCGTCAATGATGCGGGTGGGATGGCGATGGTGCTGGCAAAGGGTGATGCTGATGCCGGCGCACTGCTGCTGATCACGGGTGAAAAAGGTCAGAATTACCGTGCGTTGGAGCGCGGTATCGGGCCAGGTGGCGCGTCGGCGCTGGTCGAAACCGGCCCGTCGGACGCCGATCCGATCGCGCTGACCGATTATTGGCAGCGGCGCCGTGCGCGCGACCCCGATTTATGGGTAATTGAACTGGATATCGCACAAGCCGAACGGTTCGCCGCTGAAACGATCGCTTTTTATTGACCCGTTAACGCGATGCGCGCAACGGGGCCGCCTCGAAAACGCGTTGTGCTGGCTGATGTGCGATATCGGTCGGTTACGCAGTCGGGGGGCACGCCCGGAACGATGACCATAGGGTCGATCGATCCGCGCACCCACCGCATAATATGACGGTCAATGCACTTTCCGATCCGAACTGCCGCCCTTGCGGCAATGCTCTGCGCGTCGACCCTGGTCGCAACCGGCACGCCCGGTCTGGCCTTTATGCTCGACAAGCCGCTCCTCGTGACTCCGCTCACGCCCAAGAACGTCCCGGTCCCGACAGTGGTTCCGACCGAGACGACGTTCGAAGCCCTGGCACCGATTGATACGCCTGCCCCGGTTGCGCCCGTTGAGCGCCCGGTGTCGCTTTCCGACGCTGTCGCTACCCAGACGCTGTCTGATGAGGTGAGCGAGGATCTGCGCTGCCTCGCCACGGCAGTCTATTATGAAGCCAAGGGCGAGCCGCTCGCGGGCCAGCTTGGCGTCGCCCATGTGATTCTCAACCGCAGCAAATCGGGCCGCTTCCCGCGCACGGTGTGCGGCGTGGTGACGCAGCCCGGCCAATTCTCGTTCGTGCGGGGCGGCCAGATGGCGTCGCCGGGCGTCGCCAATCGTGCCTATCGCACCGCGCTTGCGGTTGCCCAACTCGCGCTCGACCGCCAGTGGGAAAGCCCGGTCGCCAGCGCGATGTATTTCCACGCCACGCGGGTGTCGCCCAATTGGGGGCGCCAGCGCGTCGCGACGATCGGGCGCCACGTCTTCTACCGGTGATCGCGGCGCGTAACGCGCTTCCAATTGTTCGTGTAATGTTCTAGCCGGGCAGCGATGAACTCGCTGCCCGACCCGTTTGTGCCCAGCCCCGCCGACCGGCTCTGCGCTGCCGATGTCGTGCGCGGCGTGACGCGCATGTTCCTGCGCCATGATCTGGTGGCGATCGGCGAAGTCCCGCTCGACGGCGGGCGCCGCGCCGACCTGATGGCGATTGATGCGCGCGGGCACATCGTGATCGTCGAGATCAAGGTGTCGCGCGCTGATTTGCTGGGCGACGGCAAATGGCCCGATTATCTGGCGCATTGTGATCGCTTCTTCTGGGCCGTGCCGCTGGGTTTTGACATCAGCCCGCTCGACACGCCGGTGTTTCTGCCCGAACGAACGGGCGTGATCATTGCTGACCGTTATGATGCGTCGATCGTCCGCGAAGCGCACAGCGTGCCGATTGCGGCGCCAGCCCGCAAGCGCGAGACGCTTGCCTTTGCCCGCCGCGCGGCGCGGCGGTTGACGTTGCTGATCGATCCCGACGCCGAGGCGATTTAGCCGCAGCTTGGGGCAGCGCTTAAAGCGACGGCCCCACAGTGGCGCGGCGATCACGCTTGGGGATGGCGGCGAACAACTCGGCCAGCGTCTGGAAGCGCTTGTCCTCGGTTGCATAGTCGCGCGCCGAACGACCGGCGATATTGTCGACCTGATCGGCGTCGGCGCCCGCCGCCAGCAGATCGCGGGTGACATTGATGTTGCGCAGCTGGACGGCGCGGATCAGCGGCGTCTCCCCCGCCCGGTTCGCCAGATTCACATTGGCGCGACCCTTGATCAGATACGAGATCACCGAATCGGCGCCCGCCGACACCGCCGCCAGCAGCGGCGTGTTGCCGCGCAGGTCGCGCAGGTTGGGATCGGCGCCCTTTTGCAGCAGAAAGCGCGTGTAGAGCACGTCGTTGCGCTTCGCGACGATGTGGAGCGCGGTCTCGCGGGTACTGTAATCCTGCGTGTTGACGATCGTCGTGCCGGGCTTGTTGAGAAATTCGGTGATTTCCGCGCCCTTGCTCGGATCGCTCTTGGCCTCGCGGATCGCTTCAAGAAACTTGTAGCTGTCCGACTGGCCGAGTTGGGCCATCGCGGGACTGGCGATCACAAAGGTGCCGACCATCGCGGCGATATGAAAGCTGCGCAAAGTCATCGTCACTCATTACCCCTGCTACGATCGGTACGCGCCCTTGGCAGGGCTTGCATCGGCTTCGCTACCAGATCATGGCTGACGATGCCATGAACCACCGTCATTTCGTGAAGCTTGCCCTGGCCGCGCTGCTGTTGCTGCCCGGCTGCTCGCCGCCTGTCGAAACGCCGCCGCTGGCAGGGGCTGCGATCGGCGGGCCTTTCACCTTGACCGACCAGGATGGCAAGCAAGCCAGCGACCGCGATTTTGCGGGCAAGTTCCGGATCATCTATTTCGGCTATACCTATTGCCCCGATGTCTGCCCGGTCGATGTCCAGAATCTCGCCGCTGGGTTGAAGCAGGTCGAGGCAAGCGACCCCAAGCTCGGCGCCCGCATCGTCCCGATCTTCGTCAGCGTCGATCCGGTGCGCGACACGCCGCCGGTGCTCAAGCAATTCGTGCGCGCCTTTCATCCGCGCATGGTCGGGTTGACCGGCACGCCGCAAGCAATCGCAGCGGTCGCCAAGGAATATGCGATTTTCTATCAGCCGCAGGGCAAGACGGCTGATGGCGGCTATACCGTCAACCATTCACGCCAGGCCTATTTGTTCAGCCCCGACGGCAAGCCGCTGGCCTTGCTCTCGCAAGATGGCAAGCCCGAGGTCATCGCTGCCGAAATCCGGCGCTGGGCGCGATGAGCGCCCAATTTCTAACGCCACGCGCGATGAGCGCCCAATTTCTAACGGCACGCGCGACGAGCGCCCATTTCAAACGGCGCGCAAGATGAGCGCGCGCTTCTGGGAGGACATACCGCTCGAAAAGCTTGATCGCGCGCAATGGGAGGCGCTGTGCGACGGCTGCGGCAAATGCTGCATCCACAAGCTTGAGGATGACGAGACCGGCGAGCTGTTCCCGACCAATGTCGCGTGCCGCTTGCTCGACCGGCGCAGCGCGCAGTGCACCAATTACAAGCACCGCCACGCATTCGTCCCCGAATGCGTGCGGCTGACGCCGGGCAAGCTCGCGACGATCGACTGGTTGCCCTCGACCTGCGCCTATCGCTTGCGCGCCGAGGGGCAGCCGCTGGCGGAATGGCATTATCTGGTCTGCGGCGACCGTGAAGCCGTCCACCGCGCGGGCATTTCGGTGCGCGGCTGGACGATATCCGAAGACGATGCCGGCGACCTCGAATTCCATGTGACCGACCGGGAGCTATGAGCAGCGCGCCACCGATCGCGGTGGTGCGTCATCCGCGTGCGCGCTGCGCCCGGCTCAGCATCGATCCGGCGACCGGCGTGGTGAAACTCACGCTGCCGCCGCGCGCGCCGCTCGCGCCGGCGCTGCGCTGGGCCGAGGAAAAGCGCGGCTGGATTGCCGCCGAGCATGCCAAGCTGCCGCAACCGCAGCCCTTTATCGACGGCGGTAGCGTGCCCTTTCGAGGGGCGCCGCTGACGATCGCCTGGGATGCGAAGGCGCCGCGCCGGGTGGTGTTCGCTGGCGATCATCTGGTGTCCGGTGGGCCGATCGAAGGGCTGTCGGGGCGGATCACGCGCTGGCTGCGCGCGCAGGCACTGGCGCTGCTGAGCGCGGAGACAGCGGAATTTGCCGACCGCGCAGGCGTCACCGTGGCCCGGGTGAGCATCGGTGATCCGCGCGGGCGCTGGGGCAGTTGCTCGTCGAGCGGCGCGATCCGCTATAGCTGGCGGCTGATTCTCGCGCCCGACTATGTGCGGCGCGCGACAGTGGCGCATGAAGTCGCGCACCGCGTCCATATGCACCACGGTCCGGCGTTCCACGCGCAGGTCGCAGCACTCGTCGGTGCCGATGCCGATCGGTCGCGCGCGTGGCTCAAGCGCCACGGCGCGGCGCTTCACTGGGTCGGTCGGTCGCTCTGAGGGCGGGCCGCCGGGGGCGAACGGCGCGGGGTGGCGGGTCGATCGAGCGCGCGGTCGAGCCAATCCTCGTCAAGCCGCTCGCCGGACGGTCGGTAACGCGCCGTGGGCGCTGACGGCGGCAGCGCGTCGGGCTGCTGATCGGGCGCCTGATCGACCGGAGGCCCCGCCGGCGGTTCGACCGGATTGCCATCGGGGTCGACGAACAGGCCATTGTCGGGCTCGCCGAAGTAATTTTCCTCGCCAAACCCGGCGGCTTCGTCGGGCAACGTCACGCCGGTGTCGAATTGTTCGACCGGGCGCTTGGCGACCGCGACCTTCATGAAGTCGGCAAAGGCGCGCGCAGGCGCCGTACCGCCATGCAGCCCGCGCACCGATTGCGCATCGTCACGCCCCATCCACACGCCGGTGGTGAGGCCGCTCGAGAAACCGAGGAACCAGCCGTCCTTGGTCGAGGTGGTCGTGCCGGTCTTGCCCGCGACCGGTCGCCCGATCTGCGCGGCCTTGCCGGTGCCGGTGTTGACTGCAGTTTGCAGCAGGTCGGTCATCGACTGCGCGACGAAGGGCGCGACAAGGACATGGCTGCGATCGACTTCATGCGCGTAAATGGTGACGCCGTTCGCGGTCACTTTGGTGATGCCATAAGGGGTCACCGCCACGCCCTTGTTGCCGACTGACGCAAAGGCGCGCGTCAGATCGATCAGCCGCACGTTCGACGTGCCGAGCACCATTGCAGGGTAAGTGTTGATCGGCGTGGTGATGCCAAAGCGCCGCGCCATGTCGGCGATCGTCGCGAAGCCCACTTCGTCGCCGATTTTTGCCGCAACGGTGTTGATCGAATAGGCAAAGGCATTGCGCAAGGTCGTCGGGCCGATATTGCGGCGCGAGTCATTTTTGGGCGTCCATTCGCCGATGGTGACGGGTTCGTCGACGACAGCGTCTTCGGGTTTATGCCCTGCTTCAAGCGCGGCGAGATAGACGAACAGCTTGAACGCCGATCCCGGCTGGCGCTCGGCCTGGGTTGCGCGGTTGTAGATCGACGACACATAATCCTTGCCGCCAACCATCGCCCGCACCGCGCCGTCGCGGTCGAGCGAGACGAGCGCGCCTTGCGTGCCGGCCGGGGCATTGGCGCGGATCGCGGCATCGGCCGCCCTTTGCGCGCCGAGATCAAGCGTCGTCCACACTTCGAGCGGGCGGGTCGACTCATCGATCAGCACTTCGAGCTGCGGCAGCGCCCAGTCGGTGAAATAGCGCACGCTGTTCTGCTTGGGCTCGGGCACGAAGCGCACGTCTGCCAACTCGATCTTGCCCGCTTCGCCGGGCGCGATCTTGCCGGTTTCCTCCATCAGCCGGATGACCACGCCCGCGCGGCCCTTGGCGGCGTCGATATCGGCGGTCGGCGAATAATGCGACGGCGCCTTGACCAGCCCGGCGATGACGGCGGCTTCGGTCAGGCTGAGCTGTTCGGCGCTATGGCCGAAGAATTTGCGCGCGGCTGCATCGATGCCATAGGCACCACCGCCGAAATAGACTTTGTTCAGATAGAGTTCGAGGATCTGGTCCTTGGTGAACTTGCGTTCGAGCGCGAGCGCGATGATCGCCTCGCGGACCTTGCGACCGACCGAATAGCTGTTGGTCAGGAAAATCGTGCGCGCAACCTGCTGGGTGATCGTCGATGCGCCCTGCAATCGCCGCCCGGTGCCGCGATTGACGATCGCGAATTTGGTGATTCGGGCAAGCGCGATCGGGTCGACGCCGGGATGCGAGAGGAAACGGCGATCCTCGACCGCGATCGTCGCGTCGCGCATCACTTGCGGGATTTTGTCGTACGACAGCCAGTCGCCGAAGCTCGGCCCCAGCGACGCAATCACCGTGCCATCGGCGGCATGGACGCGGATCATCTGGCCGTTGGGCGATGATTTCAATTCATCGAAGCTCGGCAAGCTCGCGCGTGCAACATAGACGGCGACGACCAGCGCAGCGAACGCCACCAGCGCCAGCCCGAACAGCAACTGGATCGCCAGCACAAGCCGACGCCGCCACAGGGGTTTTTTCAGGGAAGCACTTGCCATCGAAGCTCGGCGGAATAGGGCTTAACGTGCGACGCGACAAGCGCTTCGATAGCGTTCAGTCACCGCGCGGCCGAAAATCAAGGCTCAGCGAATTCATGCAATAGCGCAGCCCCGTCGGCGGCGGGCCGTCTGGAAACACATGGCCAAGGTGCCCGTCGCACCGCGCGCAGCGCGATTCGATGCGCCGCATGCCGTGGCTGGTGTCGGTGTGGTCGGTCACGTGATCGGCACCGATCGGCTGCGAAAAGCTCGGCCAGCCCGATCCCGAATCATATTTGTCGGCGCTGTCGAACAAGTCGAGCCCGCAGGCGGCGCAGGCATAAATGCCATCGGCCTTGTTGTCGTTATATTTGCCTGTGAAGGCGCGCTCGGTGCCGGCTTCGCGCAGCACATGATATTGTTCGGGGCTCAGCCGCGCGCGCCATTCGCTTTCGGGCAGGTCGATCTTGTCCATTTGGGCTCTCCAGACGCGGCTTGGGTGGTCGCTCCCATAAATGGAGCCGCCGCAGCGATCGACAAGAGGTGCCGTGTCGCGCGCGCGGCGTCGATGCTCAATCGGCACCATAACAAGCGCTTTTGGTGTGTCACCATACTGGGCTAGACGAGCGCCGAACCCCCGCCCGGAGACTCGACCATGGCCCGTCCCCCGCTGCCGCCCTTTACTGCTGATACCGCCGCGCAAAAGGCGCGGCTCGCCGAAGACGCCTGGAACAGCCGCGACCCCGAGCGAGTGTCGCTGGCCTATAGCGAAGACAGCCGCTGGCGGACGCGGGAAGAATTCTTCAACGGGCGGCCCGCGATTGTCGATATGCTCACGCGCAAATGGGCTTCCGAGCATGAATATCGGCTGGTCAAGGAAGTCTGGGCCTTCACCGACGACCGGATCGCGGTGCGCTTCGTCTATGAATGTCATGACGCCAGCGGCCAATGGTGGCGCTGCTATGGCAATGAGCAATGGCAATTCGACGGCGAAGGGCTGATGACCCGGCGCGAGGCATCGGTGAATGATGTGAAGATCGACGAAGCGGGGCGGCTGTTCCGCTGGCCGCTGGGGCCGCGACCCGCCGATCATCCGGGGCTGAGCGATATGGGGCTTTAGGCCCGGATCGCGCGGCGCGACCTACCTGCCCCCGTTCGTTTCGAGCGACGTCGAGAAACAGGCCAAAGGCGGCGCGCAAGCGTCTCTCGACTTCGCTCGAAACGAACGGGTCGAGGTAGGCAGGTCGGATTCCGGGTGGGGGAGTGACGCCGCCTGAGGGTCGGCGGCGTCCAATATCTGGTGCGGTCGAGAAGACTCGAACTTCCACGGGCTTTCGCCCACAACGACCTCAACGTTGCGCGTCTACCAGTTCCGCCACGACCGCACGTGATAGACCGCCGGCATCGCCGGTGGCTGGCAGGAGCGCGCCCGTAGCAAAGCCCTTGGCGGCTTACAAGCGGCAATGATCATTGGCGTCGGGGAAGCAGCCGCCTATGGCGCCTTGCGATGACTTTTGCCCAACGCCTTGCCCCCGAAGCGCGCCAGTTGCTCGGCCTCGCGTGGCCGGTGATGCTGACGAGCCTCAACTGGACGATCCTGCATGTCACCGATGTCATTGTTGTGGGGTTGGTCAGCACCGAACAAGTCGCAATTCTGGGGGGCAGCCGGGCGCTGACGTTCATTACCATCGTCGCCGCGATTGGGTGCCTGTCGGGCATCCTCGTCTTCGCATCACGCGCCGACGGGGCCGAGGATTTGCCGGAGACGGGGCAAGTGCTGCGCGACGGGCTGGTCTTGGCGCTGGCGCTCGGGCTGGTGATTGGCGCGGCGATGGCGGTGTTTGCGGTGCCGATGCTCGGCTTGATGGGCGTGGCCCCGCAGCAGCTTGACGCGACCGCGCATGTTGTACGGCTGTTCGCCATCGCCTTTCCGTTCCAGCTGGTCATGATCGCGATCAGCTTTTTTCTGGAAGGCGTCAGCCGGCCGCAGCGTGTGACGATCGTCAATGTGTCGATCCTGCCGGTCAATGCCGTGCTCGCCTGGAGCTTGTCGGGCGGGCATCTGGGTTTGCCGATGCTCGGTGCGGGCGGCGCGGCGCTGGCAACCGCGATCGCCTCGGCGATCGGCGCGGTCGGGATGGTCGCCGCCGCCTGGACGCTACCGCGGGCGCGGGCGCGCGGCCTGCACGATCTGCGGCGCGCCGCATGGGCCTCGGCACCAGTGCGCGCGTGGCGGCTGTTCGTGTTCGGGCTGGTGCCGGCCATTGCTTCGGGGCTTGAGCTTGCCGGTTTCTCCATCCTGATCGCGTTGTCGACGCAGCTCGGCGCGCCGACCGCGCATGCCTTCCAGATCGTGTTCGCGGTCCATAATGTCACTTTCTCGGTCGCGATGGGGCTGGGGTCGGCGACCGGCGTGCGTGTGGGCAACGCGATTGGCGAAGGCGTGCCCGATCAGGCGCGGCGCCGGACGTTGATCGCCGCCGCCTTGACCGCCGCCCTGATGGGCATCCTCGCGACGTTGTTGATCGTCGGTGCAGGCGCGGTCGTCGCGGCGTTTCCGGCGACGCCCGAAGTCCATCTGCTCGCGCTGGGCATGCTGCCGCTCTGGGCCGGGTTTATCCTGTTCGACGGGGTGCAGCTCGTTTTCGTCTATGCACTGCGCTCCGTCGGCGATCAGGTGGCGGCCGGGATTAACTCGATCATTGCCTATTTCGTCGTGACGGGCGGGCTGGGCGTGGTGCTGGTCGGACAGGGCTGGGGCGCGACCGGACTGGTGCTGGCCTCGGGGCTTGGGATGCTGGTCGCCGCGCTGCTCAGCGGATTACGCTTCGAAAGCGTCAGCCGGCGATCCCCGACGCAAAGCTGAGCCGCAGCGCCTTGCCGTTATTGGGGACGTCGAGCGTCAGGCTGCGGAATTCGACCACACCCTTGGGGCCGACGACGCGGGCTTCGGGCGTGATCGTCCACGTATAGACCTGGCGCCCCTGCGCATCGAGCAGATCGGCGCGCAAATCGGTGACCGGCAACCGCTTGCCCGTCGGGTTGATGATCCGCCCGCTGACGGCAAAGGCTTCCGAACCGCTCGGCAGATCATGGCGATCGATCGGATTTTGCTCGATCCGCAGCGGCGTGTCGGCAGCGGCAATCAGCCCGAACTGACTGGCAAGGCCGGTTGCCCCTGAGGCACTGATCACGCCGACCCCGATCAGCATCGTGACGCCGGCGGCGACGGCAATCATCGTATAACGGCGCGCCGGATTGCGGCGCGGGCGGAACGGCGCCTGATAGCCGAAAGCGTCATAATCGGTTTCGGCCGCAGGCGCTGCGACCGGCGGCACAGGCTCAGCGGGCGGTGGGGTTACGGAGGGCGCGGCAATGGCCGATACGCCCGCCGCGAGCGCCTCGGCCGCAGCGCCTTCCTGAAACCAGCTATGCTTGCAATTGGCGCAGCGAACAGTCCGACCGTCAGGCCCAATGGCAGTATCGGGAACCAGATAGCGTGTCCGGCAGGCGGCGCATTCGAGGATCATGCTGACATTGTTTCGTCTGGGGTTTCGTCTGGGGTTTCGTCTGGGGGTGGTAACGGCCCGCCCGTTGTTGCAACTACGCGCGAATCTAAGCACGAGCGGCGCCTGTGTGGCAAGGGGCAGCTTGAGTGGGCGGCGCGCGCATGCGATGGCGCGTCATCGGCAATCGGGAGCGTCGGCGCCGGCATGGCGAATATCGTGCAGTTCGAAAATGTGGGGCTGCGCTATGGCAACGGCGACGAGACGCTCACCGACCTCAGTTTCACGCTGTCGACCGGCGCCTTTTATTTCCTGACCGGCGCGTCGGGCGCGGGCAAGACATCGCTACTGAAACTGCTGTATCTCGCCCAGCGACCAACGCGCGGGCTGATCCGGCTGTTCGGCGAGGATTTCGGGGCGATGCCGCGCGGCCGCCTGCCGGGCTTTCGGCGGCGGATCGGCGTGGTGTTTCAGGATTTCCGGCTGCTGCCGCATCTGTCCGCCTATGACAATATCGCGTTGCCGCTGCGCGTTGCTGGCTTGCCCGAGGCCGATGTCGATGCGCCGGTGCGCGAAATGCTTGCCTGGGTCGGGCTGACCGATCGCACCACGGCCAAGCCGCCGACACTGTCGGGCGGCGAGCAGCAGCGCGTCGCGATTGCCCGCGCGGTGATCGGGCGTCCCGAGATTCTCGTCGCCGACGAGCCCACCGGCAACGTCGACCCTGACATGGCCGAGCGGTTGCTCCACCTGTTCGACACGCTCAACCGGCTGGGGACGACAGTGGTGGTCGCGACGCATGATTTCCACCTGCTTGGGCGGATCCCCAACGCGCATATGATGCGGCTCGACAAGGGGCGATTGCTCGACCCGACCGGATCGCTGCGCTTTCCGCCAACGTCGCCGTCGGGCGAGGCCTGACGGCGATGGCGGCGCGCGTCCCCTATGCCGACCGGCGCTTGCTCGATGCCGGGCGCCAGACGCGGGCGATGGTGTGGATCATGGCGATCATGCTGTTCCTGACCGTGCTGACCGGCGCCTTCGGACTCGGCGCGCTGGCGGCGTCGCAAACGCTCGAGCGCCAGCTTGCCGGGCGGCTGACGGTGCAGATTGTCGAAGCCAATGGCCCGGCGCGCGAAGCCGCCGCCGCCACGGCGCTCGCGCAGTTGCGCGCGATGCCGCAAGTCGCGCGCGCGGTGCCGGTCGACCGCGATGCACTGGCGGCGATGCTGCGGCCTTGGCTGGGGGAGCAGGGCGCCGATCCGGACCTGCCGATCCCGGCGATGATCGACATCGAACTGCGTGTCCCCAGCGATGCGGCGGTGGCCGAGGTGACCAAGGCGGTGCAGCGTACCGCGCCGAGCGCGCGGATCGATCGCTACGAAAACTGGATGTCGCCGGTCGCGGGCTTCATGCGGGTGATGATCGCGCTGGCGGTCGGGCTGATCGTGCTGATGGCGGCGGCGACCGCCACGGTGGTTATGCTGGCCGCGCGCGCCGGGCTCGACAGCCACCGCGCGACGATCGAAGTGCTGCACATGCTCGGATCAACCGATACCCAGGTCGCGCGGCTGTTCCAGCGGCGGATCGCGATCGACACGCTTTATGGCGGCGTCGTGGGGACTTTGCTCGCGCTGGTGACGATCGGCTTTGTCGGGACGCAGATCACCGCGCTCGGCTCGGACCTGCTCGGCGGGATTGCCTTTGGTGCGCGCGACTGGGTGTTGCTGATCGCGTTGCCGATTGCCTTTGCCCTGTTGGCAACGGTCGCCGCGCGGCTCGCGGTGCTGCGCGCGCTGAGTCATTATCTGTGATCCGCCGGGTGGTTGCGCTGATCGCCTTGGCCTGGGTGCTGGGCTTTGGCTGGTTCATGCTCGCGTTGCCGGGACCGGCCGATGCGCGGCCGACCGATGCGATTGTTGTGCTGACGGGGGGCGCCGGACGCATCGACCGCGGGCTCGACCTGCTGCGCGCGCACGCCGCCAAGCGGATGCTGGTGTCGGGCGTCGATCCCAAAGTCCGCCTGATCGATCTGGCGGTCGAGTATAAAACCCCGCCTGCCGTGTTCGCCTGCTGCATCGACCTTGGCCGCGAAGCCGTCGATACGCGGTCGAATGCGGAGGAAACGCGCGATTGGGTCCGCCGCCACGGCTATAAATCGGTGCGGCTGGTGACGTCGGACTGGCATTTGCGACGTGCGCGGCTCGAACTGGCCTATGCGCTCGGCCCCGATGTCACGGTCAAAGGCGATGGCGTCGCCGGCAATCCGCGCGCGCCGCTGCTGCTGGCCGAATATAACAAATATCTGCTGCGGCGCTTTGCGCTCGCGTTCGGACTCGGCGGATGATCGCCTGGGTGCGGACGGCGATCTTTGCGCTGCTGTTTTACGGCGGATCAGTGCTGTTCGTGCTCGCGACGCCGATCAGCGCGCTGTTCGGGCAGCGCGCGCTGGTCGCCAATGTCCACGGCTGGATTCGCTGGCACCGGCTGGTCGCGTGGCTGAGCCTTGGCATTACCTGCCGGTTCGAGAACCGCCCGCCACCGGGGCAATATTTCTACGCGGCCAAGCATCATGCGATGCTTGAGACGTTCGAACTCGCGCTTGAGCTCGGCGATCCGGTGATCGTGATCAAGCGCGAGCTGGCACAGATCCCGCTCTGGGGCTGGGCGGCGCGGCGCTACGGCATGATCGTGGTTGATCGCGATGCTTCGGCGCCCGCGCTTCGGCAAATGATCCGCGAAGCCAGGGAAGCGCTCGCGAGCGGGCGATCGGTGCTGATCTTCCCCGAAGGCACGCGGGTGCCAACGGGCGCAATGCCGCCGCTCAAATCGGGCTTTGCGGGGATTTATCGCGCGCTCGGCCTGCCAGTCGTACCGATCGCGATCGATTCGGGCGTGGTCTGGCCCAGGACCGGGCCGAAGCGCGGCGGCGTGGTGACCTTCCGCTTCGCCGATCCCGAGCCGCCGGGGTTGCTCCGCCCCGAGATCGAAGCGCGCACCCATGACGCCATCAACGTGCTGGAACCGCGGTAGCGCAAAAATGGGCTGAATGGATTTACCTATGATCCGTTCGTGCTGAGCTTGTCGAAGCACCGTTCTTCTTTTTCGGGCCGGTGGAAAAAGAAATACAGCCCTTCGACAAGCTCAGGGCGAACGGAGGCAGCTTGGCCCGAAGGCCCACTAACCGCCGACGACATCGCGTAACGCTGCTGCCAGCCCGCGCGTCTCCTCCTCGGTGCCGATCGTGATGCGCAACCCGTGCGGCAGGCCCTGTCCGGGCAGCCAGCGCACGATATAGCCGCGCTCCATCAGGCCCTTATAAGCTTGCTCGGCGCTGACATCGCCTTCGAACAGCACGAGCAGGAAATTGGCGTGGCTCGGCACCGAGCGCAGGCCCTTGTTGCCAAGCGACGCAACTTCACCCGCCAGCCACGTGCGCCACTGCGCGTTATGAGCGCGGGCGGCATCGACAAAGGCTTCGTCGTGGAGCGCAGCGACGGCGGCGCGCTGGCCTGCGGCGGTGACGTTGAACGGCAGGCGAATGCGGTGCAGTGCCTCGATGATCGCGCTCGACGCATAGCCCCAGCCGATCCGCTCAGCCGCCAGCCCGTAGATCTTCGAAAAGGTCCGCGTGACGAGCACATTGGGCGCGGACATCGCCAGCGCGAGCCCGGCGTCATCCTCTTCGGCGCTCAGATATTCGGCATAGGCTTGGTCGAGCACCAGCAGCACCGTCGGCGGGAGTGCTGCGTGGAGCCGCGCAATTTCATCGCGGGGCGCGAAGGTGCCGGTCGGGTTGTTCGGATTGGCAATGAAGACGATCCGCGTGCGATCGGTGACGCACGCCAGCACCGCATCGATGTCGGTCGCATAGTCCTTGTCGGGTGCGACAACCGGCGTCGCGCCGACACGGCGAGCGGCGATTTCGTACACCGCAAAGCCGAACTTCACGAAAATCACTTCGTCGCCCTGCCCCGCAAAGGCACCGGCGGCGAGGTGGAGGATGTCGTCCGACCCGGTGCCATAAATCACCCGCGCCGGATCGAGGCCGTATTTTGCCGCCACCGCCTCGCGCAGGATCGCCGCCCCTGGATCGGGATAGCGATCGAGCGAGCGGCTCTCGGCCTCGAGCGCCGCGCGCGCGGCGGGAGAGGTGCCGAGCGGATTCTCGTTCGCCGAGAGTTTCACCAGCTTGCGCCCGTCATCGGCGGTCGATCGACCGGGGACATAGGGGGCAATGGCCATCACCCAGGGTTTTGGGACAGGAGCGTTCATGGCTCTCGCCCCTAGCGGCTGCGCATTGACAAGCCAAGCACGCGCGCCCTAGCCGCTTTGCCCATGTCGCACGACGCGCGCTTCGGCCTTGGCCGCACGATTTTGCTGGCCGGACCGCTGCCGCTCGATTCGGGCGCCAGCCTTGCGCCGGTCGAGATCGCCTATGAAACCTATGGCGCGTTGGATGCGGATGGCGGCAACGCGATCCTCATCTGCCATGCGCTCACCGGCGACCAGCATGTCGCGAGCCCGCACCCGATCACGGCCAAGCCCGGCTGGTGGGCGCGGATGGTGGGGGAGGGGAAGCCGATCGACCCCGCGCGGCATTTCATCATCTGCGCCAATGTGCTCGGTAGTTGCATGGGGTCGTCAGGCCCCGCGAGCCTTGCCGGTGATGGCGCGCCTTATGCGATGCGCTTTCCGGTCATTACGATCCGCGACATGGTCCGTGCGCAGGCGATGCTGCTCGACCATCTCGGCGTCGGCGTGCTGCGCGCGGTGGTCGGCGGGTCGATGGGGGGGATGCAGGCGCTAAGCTGGGCCGCGACCTATCCGGCGCGGGTGCGCGCCACCGTGGTGATTGCCGCGACGGCGCGGCATACGGCGCAGAACATCGCCTTTCACGAAGTCGGGCGGCAGGCGATCATGGCCGATCCGCGCTGGCTGGGCGGCGATTACTACGCCACTGGCGAGCCGCCGAGCGCAGGCCTCGCGGTGGCGCGGATGGCAGCACACATCACTTATTTGTCCGAAGCCGGCCTGACCGAGAAATTCGGGCGCCGGTTGCAGGCGCGCGAAGCCAAGTCGTTCGGCTTCGATGCCGATTTCCAGGTCGAAAGCTATTTGCGGCATCAGGGAATCAGCTTCGTCGATCGGTTCGACGCCAACTCCTATCTCTATATCACCCGCGCGATGGATTATTTCGATCTCGCCGAGGAACATGGCGGGAGGCTCGCCAACGCCTTCAAAGGCACCGCGACGCGCTTCTGCCTCGTCAGCTTCGATACCGACTGGCTCTATCCGACGGCTGAGTCGCGCAGCATCGTCAAGGCGCTCAACGCAGCGGGGGCAGCGGCGAGTTTTGTCGAACTGTCGAGCCCCTTCGGCCACGATGCCTTTCTGCTCGACAGCCCCGAGCTCAACCGCGTGGTCGACGGTTTCCTTAGGGCGCCCGAATGACGCTGCGCCCCGACCTCGCGGTGATTGCCGCCAATGTCGCGCCGGGCGCGCGTGTGCTTGATGTCGGCTGCGGCGATGGCGCGCTGCTCGCGGCATTGCGCGACGAGCGCGGGGTGGACGCGCGCGGGCTGGAAATTGATTCCGAAAACGTCGCGGCGGCGGTCGCGCGCGGGCTGTCGGTGATTCAGGGTGATGCCGATGACGACCTTGCCGATTATCCGGCGGCGAGCTTCGACTATGCGATCCTCAGCCAGACGCTCCAGACGACGCGCGCGCCGCAGCTGGTGCTCGATCAATTGCTGCGGATCGGCGCGCGTGCCTTCGTATCCTTCCCCAATTTCGCGCATTGGCGGGTCCGGGTCGCGCTGCTGACACAAGGGCGGATGCCAGTGACGCGGTTGCTGCCCGAACGCTGGTATGACACGCCCAACATCCACCACGTCACGATCGACGATTTCCGCGATTTGATGCGCGCGCAAGGCATTGCGGTCGAGCGCGCCTGGTATTTGTCGGGCGATCAGCAGCGCGGCGCGATGGCGGCGAACCTGCTCGCCGAACATGCGGTGTTTTTGCTCAAGCGGGGGTAGGGCGAGCTCGTGCTGCGGTTGGTCGAAGCTCAACATCCCCACCCGTTCGTGTCGAGCGAAGTCGAGACACGGGCACTGGGCGAGTCGCTTGTGGCCCGCCCCTCGACTGCGCTCGGGACGAATGGGTGGTGGGGGTAGATCAAATAGTGCCTAAAACGGAATCTCGTCGTCAAAGCCATCGGCCGGGCCGTCGTTGAAGCCACCGCCGCCCGCACCACCGCGATCGTTGAATCCACCGCCGCGGCTCGGCGCGCCGCCACCGCCGCGCGATCCGCCGCCGAAATCATCGCCGCCGCCGCCGCTCATGCCGCCGCCACCGCCCGCGCCGTCGAGCATCGTCAGCACCGAGTTAAAGCCCTGCAGCACGATTTCGGTCGAATAGCGGTCCTGCCCCTGCGCATCCTGCCATTTGCGCGTCTGCAAGGCGCCCTCGATATAGACCTTGCTGCCTTTGCGCAGGAAACGCTCGGCGACATTGGCGAGGCCTTCGCTGAAGACCTTCACCGTGTGCCATTCGGTGCGCTCCTTCTTCTCGCCCGAATTGCGATCCTTCCAGCTTTCCGACGTGGCGATGCGCAGTTCGACCACTTTGCCGCCATTCTGGAAAGTACGGCTTTCGGGGTCGCGCCCCAGATTGCCGACCAGGATCACCTTGTTGACGCTGCCCGCCATATGTCTCTTCCTAAAGCCCGAGTGCCACGGCGGCCCAATAAGTCGCCCCAGCAGCGACATATGCCAGCGCGAACAGATAGCCAACCATGAAGG
The DNA here is from genome assembly GCF_019749955.1 of Sphingomonas sp. Classification (GTDB taxonomy): domain Bacteria; phylum Pseudomonadota; class Alphaproteobacteria; order Sphingomonadales; family Sphingomonadaceae; genus Sphingomonas. The sequence goes on along the minus strand of NZ_JAIEPC010000014.1, from coordinate 81,326 downwards.
CGGGCCAACGCCACGAGTTGGTTTCGCGCCTTGTGACGGCAATCGTCGAAATACACTGGGGCGCGAACACGAACCACATCAGGAACGCGAGCGCCGTCGGCAGCGACCAGCGTTTTTGCAGCGCTTGCGTGATCGCCGCCTGCCCGCGTGCGTCGTCGGGGGCATCGACGGCATAGACGGTACCGAGCGCCGCCACCGCAATCTCGCGCGCCGCCATCGCCGGGATCAGCGCGAGCGCAATGTCGCGGTCGAAGCCGATCGGCTTGGTCACCACCGCCAGCCCATTGGCGATGCGCCCGGCGACCGAATAGTCCACCGGGCTGATCGTGCTGCCGACGGGGGGCTTGGGAAAGCTGAGCAACAGCCACAGCACGACGGTCGACGCGAGAATGATCGTGCCGGCGCGCCGCAGGAAGTTATAGGCCCGGCTCCACAGCCCGATCGCGACATCGCGGAAACGCGGGAGCTGATATTTGGGCATTTCCATCATGAAGCCCGACGATACGCCCTTGGTGACCGTCCGTCGCAGCACGATCGCCGCGACGAACGCGCCGACGATGCCGAAGACATAGAGCGTGAACAGCACCAGCCCCTGCAAGCCGATGAAGGGCAACACCTCGCGGTTGGGAATCATTGCGCCGATCACCACGGTATAGACCGGCAGCCGCGCCGAGCACGTCATCAGCGGCGCGATCAGGATCGTCGTCAGCCGGTCCTTCTCATCCTCGATCGTGCGCGTCGCCATGATGCCGGGCACCGCGCAGGCGAAGGACGACAGCAGCGGAATGAACGCGCGGCCCGATAGCCCCGCCACCGCCATCACCCGGTCCATCAGGAAGGCCGCGCGGACCATATAGCCCGATGCCTCAAGCAGCAGGATGAACAGGAACAGGATCAGGATCTGCGGCAGGAACACCAACACCGCGCCAACACCGGCGATCACGCCTTCGGTCAGCAAGTCGCGGACGAATCCGGGCGGCAGCAGCGCCGTGATGCCTTGGCTCAACTGGCCAAAGCCCGCATCGATTGCATCGGCGGGCACTTTGGCCCAGCTGAACACCGCCTGGAACATCAGGAACAATATCGTCAGCAGCAACACGGTGCCCCAAACCGGATGCAGCGCGATGCCGTCGAGTCCGTGGGTGAAGCGCCGGGTCGGCGTTTCGGACACGATCGCGCGCATCGCGATGCCGCGCGCGCGGCGCTGGAGCGTGGCGATATCTTCCTGCACGCCGCCATCCCCGGCGCGCAACCGGATCGCGCCGTCTTGCCCGATCGTGGTGGCGAGCTGGTCCTTGAGGTCGTCGAGCCCGCGCTTGCGCACCGCCACCGTCGCCACCACGGGCACGCCAAGTTCGCGTGCGAGCGCGGCGGGATCGAGGATCAGCCCATCGCGCTCGGCGAGATCGACCATATTGAGCGCGATCACCACCGGCACGCCGAGCGCAATCAGCTGGAGCGCGAACCGCAAGTGATTGTCGAGATTGGCGGCATCGAGCACGATCACCAGCGCATCGGGCAGCCGCTCACCGGTCTGCGTGCCGGTGATGACGTCCCGGGTCACGCGTTCATCAGGGCTGCCGGGGTCGAGGCTGTAAGCGCCGGGCAGGTCGACCAGTTCGACCGGGCGGCCATCGGGCAGGACCAGCCGCCCCGATCGCCGTTCAACGGTAACGCCGGGGTAATTGCCGACTTTCTGCCGCGCACCGGTGAGGGCATTGAACAGCGCGCTTTTGCCGGCATTGGGATTGCCGACCAGCGCCACCAGCGGCGCGGGGTTCATCAGTGGGGGGCGATCATTCGGCGGGCGACAGCGGCGAAACGTGGATCGCGCCCGCAACAGCGCGCCGCAGCGCCACCGTCATCCGGCCGATCCGGCACGCAATCGGACCCTTGCCCAAAGTTGCGCGGTGCAACACTTCGACGCCGACACCTTCGTCAAACCCCAGCTCGCGCAACCGCCGCGCTTCAGGATCGGCGAGCCGCGACCAATCGATCATGCTCACCGTCGCCATCTGGCGCAGCGCAAGCTTTTCAAGACTGACCCGACTCTGCATGCTCCTGAAATAGGCTTCCTGCGAGTGATTATCAATAACTATCGCGAGCGCGCGTCGGCCAAAAAAGTGCCCGTCCAACATCCAATCGCGCCATTTCGACCGTCTTACTGGCAGGGAAGCGGTAAAGAGGGATTGTCATGAATCAAATTATCGACCTTTTGAGCTGGTCGGCGCCCGGCATCCTGTTGCTGGTGGGACTCATTCAGGTGCTGCGGCTCATCCATGCCGCGCTGCTCCATCTGACGTTGCGCAAGGCGATCAGCATCAATGCGCCGATCGCGCGTGATCTGGTCGACAAGATCGACCAGCGGATGGACCGCCAAGGCGAGCTCCCCGGGGATGATCGCAACGGGCTGGTGCTGATTGCGCTCGGGCTGGCGATTGCCGGTTACGGGCTGATCCAGCAGGATGGCACGCTCCGCTCGATGCTGGGGGCAGCGCTGTTTCCGCTGTTTGTCGGCATTGCCCTGTTGATCAGGCGTTGGCTGGTCGCGCGCGCCATCGCCAGCGAAATCGCGACGAGTGGATGACGACGACGTCGCCCTCAACCGGCGCGTGGTATCGGGCGACCGCCGCGCCTTCGCGACGCTGGTCGAGCGGCACGAAGCGCGGCTCCGCAGCTTCCTCGCGCGCGTGGCAGGCGCGGAGGATGCCGATGATCTGGCGCAGGAAACATTTCTGCGCGCGTGGCGCAACGCGAGCGCGTTTCGCGGTGCAGGCAGCTATCGCGGCTGGCTTTTTACCATCGGCTGGCGGGTGTTCATCGATTCGACGCGGCGCGCCCGGATCGACCGCGCGCTGCGCACCGCCGAAAGCGACCGGCTGGGCGATGCCCATCTCCCCGCTGGCGGCGACGCGCAGATCGACACCGCGCGCTTGCTGGCGGCGCTTGATCCACTCGACCGCGCCTGCGTCATATTATGTCACGGCCAGGGGTGGTCGCACCGGGAAGCGGCGATGATCCTGAAGATGCCGCTGGGATCGCTCAAGACGCGGCTGGCGCGCGCAACGCGCCGGTGCGAAGCGATGCTCAACGCGCCGCCGGGGAGCCCAATCAATGACTGAACCGACCCTCCGGCTGCGGGCCATGCTCGAAGACGCGCCCCGTGCGCCCGACCGCGCGTTCGTCAATCAGATCGACGCGCTGGTGCAGCTCGATCAAGCCTATGCGTTGCGGCGGCGGCGCGCGTGGCGGCGCTTCGCAGGCGATGTCGTCGTCGCGAGCGCTATATTGGTGCCGGCGCTCGGGCTTGGACTGACATCGGCGCCTGGCCTGATCAACAGCGATCACGCGGCCTTCATCGTTTCGACGATGCTGCTGGCGCTCGTCGGCTGGGCGGCGACGAATCGCTGGGCCAGCAGCTGAGGATCAGACGACCGGGTAGCGCAACCGGCCGATGAAGCGCGACAGGCTCGGCAGATTTTCGGTGCGCGCGACGAACCCCGCCTTGGCCTTTTCGAAACGCATGATCCCCTCGATCCGGCGCGCGAGGAAAGCGCTTGTGTCGGCCCACGCCTCGCTTTCGTCGTTCAGGAACACCGTGATCGTCGCGGCATAGACGCTGCCGAGAATCGCGCGCTTGGTATAATGGTTGTAATCGGTCGCGGTGTCGCCCGCCTGGCGCCACATCAGATCGACGCTGCGCCAGCCGAGCCGGGTCGCGCGCGCCAGATTCTGCGGCATCGCCAGAATCGCGACCGCACGGCGCAGCGCGTCGCGGTACGGGGCGAGTTCAGCGAGCCGGGCCTCGACCTGATCGGCGATGCGCGCGCGGATTTTGCGTTCGGCGAGCGCTTCGGCGGGGAGCGCCGCCACCATCACCGCGTCGACATGCGCGAACCATGCATCGATCATCGCGACGGGGCCGTCGTTGAAAGCGAGTGCTGCGACATCGGCATCGACGCCTGCCTGTTCGGCGGCCAGCGCCACCGCTTCGCCGGTCCAGCCATCGAAACCGGCATTGGCGGCAATCAGCGGCGCAAGGCCAAGGCGGATTTCGTCGAGCGTGGCGTCGGCCGGGATCGGAGTCGTCATGGTACGCATCTTAGCGCCCCCGCCGCACCAGCACCAGCGCGGCAGCGACCAGCACCGCACCCGCAAGGTCAGCAAGCCCCAGCCGCTCGTCATAGACGATCCAGCCGACGGTTGCTGCCACCACCGGCTGCACCAGCAGCGCAATCCCGACGATCAGCGGCGACAATTTGCCCAGCGCATAGATCATCATCCCCTGGCCGAGCACCTGGCTCGCCAGCGCCAGCCCGATCAGCGCGCCCCACTGCGTCGGCACGATGCGCTCGCCGAGCAGGATCGCGAACAGCAGCAGCGGCGCGATGCTCGCGAGCGTCGACAGCGCAAGCGCGGGCAGCGGCGGCATGGTTTCGCGCGCGCGCGCCATCAGGATGAAATAGGCAGCATAGAGCACGCCCGCGAGCAGGCAGAACAGATCGCCCGCCAAATGGCTCGGATCGAGCTGATAGGATTGACCCATCAGCAGGCCCGCGCCGACGCAGGCAAACAATAGCGCGACGCCTTGCATCCGGCTGGGCAGCGCGCGCGCGACGACGAAGCCATAGACGGGGAAGATCAATGTCGCCGAATTGCCGAACAGCGTCGCATTGGCGAGTGTTGTCTGGAGGATGCCGATGTGCCAGCTCGCGAGATCGGCGGCAAAGCACACCCCTGCCAGCGCGACGGTGACCCATAGCCCGCGCGCGAGCCCGTGCGGGCGCCAGCCGCTGCCGAGCGCCATGACGACGAGCAGCGGGGCTGCCAGCGTGATCCGCCAAAAGGCCGAGGCAACCGGCCCGGTGTCGGCGAGCCGCACGAACCACGGCCCGAACGCCAGCGCGATATTGGCAATGACCACCGCGACAAAGGCGCGGGCCGGGGGCGGGTGATCGGCGGCGGTCATGCTCGGTTTGGGGCGCTCTAGTTTTTCTTGGGGGTTGGTGCCGTGCGGCAAGCGCTGTAGCGCGCTACATGACGTTCGTCGCCTGTCAAAGGCACGCACCATCGCTCAAGGAGTTGCCCATGCCGAACCTGTTCGATCCGATCCAGCTGGGGGCGATCACCGCCGCCAACCGCGTGCTGATGGCGCCGCTGACGCGCGGTCGCGCGACCAAGGCGCATGTGCCGACGCCACTGATGGCCGACTATTACGCCCAGCGCGCGAGTGCCGGCCTCATCATTTCCGAAGCCACGGGCGTCAGCCGCGAAGGCCTTGGCTGGCCGTTCGCGCCGGGGCTTTGGACCGACGAGCAGGCCGAAGCGTGGCAGCCGGTGACGGCGGCCGTGCATGCAGCGGGCGGCAAGATTATCGCGCAAATCTGGCACATGGGGCGCGTCGTCCATTCGAGCTTCAATGACGGCGCCGCGCCGGTCTCGTCGTCGGCGACCACCGCGCCGGGGAAAGCGCACACCTATATCGGCCGTCAGCTCTATGATCAGGCGCGCCCGCTCGAGCTGAGCGAAATTGCCCGCCTGCTCGACGATTATGCGCGCGCTACCAAAAACGCGATCGCCGCCGGCTTCGACGGCGTCCAGATTCACGCTGCCAACGGCTATCTGATCGACCAGCTCCTGCGCGACGGCAGCAACCACCGCACCGATGCCTATGGCGGCGCGCCCGAAAACCGCATTCGCCTGCTGCGCGAAGTCACCGAGCGCGTCGCGTCGGTGGCGGGCGCTGATCGCACCGCCGTGCGGCTGTCGCCCAATGGCGATTCGCAAGGGGTGGACGATAGCGACGCGGCAAGCGTGTTCGTTCCCGCTGCCAAGGCGCTTGCGGAGATCGGCATTGCCTTCCTCGAACTGCGCGAACCCGGCCCCGACGGCACATTCGGCCGCACTGATGTCCCCCGCCAGTCGCCCGCGATCCGGCAGGTGTTCACCAACCCGCTGGTGCTCAATTCGGATTATCTGAGCGCCGAACAGGCCCAGGCCGCAATCGATTCGGGCGTGGCGGATGCGATTGCGTTCGGGCGGACTTTCCTTGCCAATCCCGATCTGCCCGCGCGGCTGAAGGCGAAGGCGCCGCTCAACTCCGACGTCATGGCGACATGGTACAGCCAAGGGGCGGAAGGCTATACCGACTATCCGGCGCTGGAGGCGGCGACGGCTTAGGGATTTTGGTTCACGCGGAGGCGCGGAGCGCGCGGAGAGAGGATTGGTTGGCGCAGAGGCGCAGAGAAGGGCGTCGTTGCGAAGCAGCGTTATTTCACTTCTCTGAGATCTCTGCGCGAAACCCTTTTGCTCCGCGCGCTCCGCGCCTCCGCGTGAACGATCCTTCGCAGCGAGGCACTGTGCCGACCGGCTTCAGCCGATCGGCACGAACTTTAGCGGCAGCCCGTCCGTCGGGCGCGGAATCGGCCACGCCTGCCAGTCCTTGCCCGACCCTTCGTCGAGTTCGATCCGGTAGCGGCGGAGCAGTTGCGCCACCAGAATCCGCGTCTGCATCTCGGCAAAACGCAGCCCCAGGCACATATGCGCGCCGCCGCCGAACGGCACCCAGGCATATTTGTGCCGCGCCCGCGCGACGTCGGGGGCAAAGCGCATCGGATCGAATTTTTCGGGCTCGGGCCAATGTTCGGGCATGTGATGTGTATAGGCGGGCGACACCCCGACCGATGTCCCGGCGGGAATCGTATAGCCGCCGAATTCGAATGCCTTCAGCGCGCGGCGCGGCAGCGACGGCACCGGCGGCATGATCCGCAGCGCCTCGCGAAAGGCGTAATCGGTCAAGGTCAGCCGGTCGAGCTGGCCATGCGCCAGCCCGTCATCGTCATTCAGGCCGAGCGCCATCACTTCGTCGCGCAACTTGTCCTGCCATTCGGCGTTGCGCCCAAGCAGCATGATCAGCGATGTCGCCGACGAGGTGATCGTGTCGTGCGCCGCCATCATCAGGAAATTCATGTGATCGGCAATGGCGTCGTCCGACAGCGGCTGACCCGCCTCGTCGGTCGCGCGGCAGAAATGCGAGAAGAAATCCTGCCCGTCACCCTCACGCCGCTTCGGGATTTCCCGCTTGAACAGGTCGATCAGATAGGCGCGCGCCATTGTGCCTTTGCGCATTTTCGATCCCGGCAGCGGGATGCGGATCGGTGAGACCGATGCCTGGACTTCATCGACGAACGCCTGGTTGATCCGTTTCGCGTCGTCGCCCAGTTCCATGCCCAGAAAGCTCTCGGCGGCCAGATCGAGCGTCAGCGCCTTGATTGCGTCGTAAAAGCGCATCGGCTTGTTCGCCCAGCCACTCACCGCGCGCGCGACGCCGCGGTTGAGCCCTTCGGCATAATGGCGCATCGGCTCGGGCTTGAACGCGACCGACAAGGTGCGGCGATCGGCGCGGTGCTTGTCGAAATCCATCAGCATCAACCCGCGCGGGAACAGCAGGTTGAGCAAAGGCCCCCAGCCTTGTTCCGACGAAAAGATGCGCTCGCGGTCGAACAGCACCAGCTCATTGGCTTCGGCCCCGAGCAGCGTCACCATCGAGCCGCCAAGGCCATTGTTGCGATAGATCGCGCCGTAACGGGCGACCATGCGTTTACCGAAAGCGGCAGGATCCCTCAGCATTTCGAGGGTATTGCCGATCAGCGGCAGCCCGTCTTCGCCGGGAATATGGCGCAGGTCGCGGCCAGGTTGCCTGGGCAACCAGTGCGGATTGGCCTGATAGGTATGGGCATAGGCCATAGGTGTGCGCTCCCAGCGTTACTTACACGGATATAAGTAACGCGCGCCGAGCCGCCAAGCCCCGTAATTGTCGCTACGCAAAGCGGCCCTTGATCTCAAGCATTGCGAGCGCTGCCTTGGCGGCCTCCCCGCCCTTGTCCTTCTCGGTCGGACGCGCGCGGGTGAGCGCTTGGGCTTCGTTCTCGGTCGTCAGGATGCCATTGCCGATGCACAGGCCGTCCATGCTCAGCGCCATCAGCCCGCGCGCGCTTTCGCCCGCGACTATCTCGAAATGATAAGTTTCGCCGCGAATGACCACGCCAAGCGCGACATAGCCGTCATAGCGCCCGCTTTCGCTCGCAAAGGCAATCGCCGCCGGGATTTCGAGCGCGCCCGGCACCGTGATCGTCTCATGGATATGCCCTGCATCCTCAATCGCGGCGCGTGCGCCGTCGATCAGCAGGTCGTTGAGATGGTCGTAAAAGCGGGCTTCGACGATCAGGATGCGGGCCATGGGTGTTCCTCCGGAATGCCGAATTGCGGGTGTGATTTGCCTTGACGGCTCAGGGCCCGTCTACCCGCCATTGGCGCGCGCGCAAGGCCCAGCTTTCGAACCTTTAACTTGCAATGTCGGAAAATTTTGCTGATCTGTTCTCACCGCTCTGAGATGGAGCGGTATCATGGAATTGTCAGCAGCGTCGGACAGGCGCGCCTTTGCCCATTGGGTGAGAACGGGTCGATTGCCCTGTGGTGGCACGGCTCAAGCCATCGAACTCAAGTTCAACCCCTACCACGACCCGCGCAACGGCAGGTTCACCTTCGCACCGGGCGGGCCCTCGATCGCCCGCAGCGTCAATTTGGTGCGGCGGTCGGCAGGGACGGCGCGTGCGGGGTCAGTTACGACTGGGGTCAGCGGACCTGCAACCCTCAAGGCGCCGGAACTGCCAGCGTCAACGCCAGCCGCGCCTTCGACAGTGGCCTTCGCCCCGACTCGGCCCGGACCGCCGATGGGTCGAGGTTCCAACAGCCGCGCATTCGAAAAGCCGATGACGCTCGAACAGGCCTTTCCAGGCCTGCGCAATGCGCCCGGCGGCGCGATTATTGCGGTAGCGGACGGCTTCTTCGACTTCACCGGGCCAGCGAATGCCGCCATTGGCGAGTTGGCCGACAATTATTCCCGTCAGATCAAGGCCGAAATCAAGTCTATCGACCCAAACTGGCGATATGACAGGCTGGGTCCGGTAGAAACGATTCAGGGGAAGATCAACGAACTGAACGACCTTCGCTTCCGCCGGGCGGAGGTATACCTTCGTGTCAAGGGCGATGCCCGACCGCTGCAAGTTGAGACTTTGCAGTACGTCCAGGCGCGCGCTGACATCGCCTATGCGCGGGGCTTGGCGAAGCTGACTTCGGGCAGACTTCGTATCCGTCTGTCAGATCAGGAGGCGCTCGGAAATTTCATTGATCGAGAGGTGCGAAAAGACTTGCGCGAACGCCTCGGTTCGGTGGGCATCAATTGGAGGACGAACCCCACAGTTCGCGTGAATGCGCGAGAGTACGATACTTCGGGAACTGATCGCACCTATCGTCGCCCCGATGCGCGGGTCGCGCGGGCGGCCTTCGATGTAACGCTCACTCGCAAAACGGCGACTACGCCTCAGGTCAAGGGCTTCTTCAACGCTGACTTCCAGCCAAGCAGCGTTATCATCATTCGACCCAGCCAGCTCGGCGCCGATCATACTTACGCCATCCCGCGCCCGGAGACAAAGCGATGACAGGACTACATACTCGTCAATATGGAAAGATAAATCTCTATATCCCCGGGACTTTCAGCGAAATCTACGACTTGCTGGGTTCCATGATGCTTGGTGCCCCCAAGTTTACCGATGAAACGGGGGTTTTTTGGTATCGAGACATCGACAGCACCTTCTACCAACTTACTGAGAGCTTTGGAATTGTACGCCGCAATCTAGGTGAGGAACGTTACGCCGCGCTGATCAACCTTGCCGCGCGCGCCAAAGCTCTATTCGTCGCAGACCCCGACGACACCAACGGCAAGACCGATGAGGGCTACAAGCTCCTGTACGAAATCGAGGACTTGATCCAAGAGGCGCGTCGCAAGCGCGTCGAGGGCAAACAGTCAGACGAAGAAGGCCGAGTCACCGGCGACTGATTCGCATCACTCCCCCGCCGTGCACGGGATCGGGCGTTCGCCGACGATGCTCAGGCCATAGCCCTGCAGCCCGACCAGCGTGTGGTGGGTGTTGGTCAGCAGCACCATGTCCTGCACGCCCAGCTCCGCCAGCACTTGCGCGCCGATGCCGTAATCGCGCAGCTCCTCGACCTGCGGGTCGCCCGCGCCCTTGCCTTCGTGGCGCAGCGCGATGAAGCGCGAGACAATGCCCTGCATCGGCTTGTTGATCACGACGATGACGCCGGACCCTTCCTCGGCAATCAGCTTCATCGATTGCGCCAGCAGGCCCGAACGTTCGGATTCCTCGCCGAACACGTCGACGAACATCGACATGGTGTGCATCCGCACCAGGGTCGGCTGGTCGGGCGCGATCTTGCCCTTTTGCAGCGCGATCAGCTCGTCGCCGGTCGCTTTGTTGCGGAAGGTCATCGCGCGCCAGTCGCCGCCCCAGCGGCTGGCGAAATTCATCTCGGCGGTCTTTTCAACCAGATGATCGTGGCGGCGCCGGTACGCAATCAGATCGCGGATCGTGCCGATCTTGAGCCCGTGGCGCTGGGCGAAGGGGATGAGGTCATCCATCCGCGCCATCGTGCCATCGTCCTTCATGATCTCGCAGATCACGCCCGACGGGTTGAGCCCGGCGAGCCGCGCGACATCGACCGCCGCTTCGGTATGGCCCGTGCGCACCAGCACGCCGCCGTCGCGCGCGACCAATGGGAAGACATGGCCGGGGGTGACAATCTCGTCCTTGCCCTTGGCCGCATCGATGGCAACGGCGATGGTGCGGGCGCGGTCGTGCGCCGAAATGCCGGTGGTGACGCCGTCGCGGGCTTCGATCGAGGTGGTGAACGCGGTTTCGTGGCGGGTGCCATTGGCGCGGCTCATCAGGCCTAGCCCGAGTTGATCAACACGCGCTTTCGACAGCGACAGGCAGATCAGCCCGCGGCCATGCGTCGCCATGAAATTGATCGCATCGGGCGTCGCCATTTGCGCCGGGATGACGAGGTCGCCTTCATTCTCGCGGTCCTCGTCATCGACCAGGATGAACATGCGGCCGTTGCGCGCTTCTTCGATGATTTCCTCGATCGGCACGAGCACATCGCCGTCGTCGCTGGCGAACAGCACGGCTTCGAGCTTGCGCAGCGTCTCGGCGGTCGGGTTCCAGTCGGGCGCGTCGATATCGCGCAGGGTATTGGCGTGGAGTCCGGCGGCGCGCGACAGGCCCGAGCGCGACATGCCGCCTTCGGTGACGAGGCGACGGATGCGATCGATCAGATTGGTGCTCATGGAGCCTGAATATCACATCACAATGTGATTACAAGCTCGAATTATCACATCATCGTGTCAGGGCGCGATATTGTTCCATGCGGAAGAGATAGCGTGCCAGCACGTCGATTTCGATATTCACCGGCTGGCCAACGGCCAGCGCGCCGAGCGTCGTGACGCTTTGCGTGTGCGGAATCAGGTTGATCGAAAAATGCGTGCTGCCGTCGCGCTGGTCAGCGACCTCGTTGACGGTGAGCGACACGCCATCGACCGTCACCGAACCCTTGGGGGCGACATAAGGGGCGAGGGTCGACGGCAGGCTGATATCGATCCGCTTCGAATCACCATCGGGCGTGACGCCAACAATCTCCGCGATCCCGTCGACATGCCCGGTCACGATATGCCCGCCGAGTTCGTCGCCCAGCTTCATCGCGCGTTCGAGGTTGAGCCGGTGCCCGGCTGCCCAATCGCCCTGCGCGGTGCGGCGGACCGTCTCCCCCGACACATCGACCGCGAACCAGCCCGGCCCCCCGGGGGGAGATTTGTCGACGACGGTCAGGCACACGCCCGAGCAAGCGATCGACGCGCCGAAATCGATCGTCGCGGTGTCATAGCTGGTGCGGACGACGACGCGGGTGTCGCCGCGAACCTCGACCGACTCGATCGTGCCGATATCGGTGATGATGCCGGTGAACATGGCTGCTTCCCCTCCAACCCCGATGATCAGGCCCGGACATAGGCATCGAGCCGGTCGCTGCCAAGCATCCGGCTGTCGACCAGCCGCCAGCGGCCATGCGCCTCGGCCAGCGTGCCGAGGCCAATGTCGCCAAGCGCGGCCTTGCCCGCCCCAATCAGGATCGGCGCGCGGTAGAGCAGCAGCCGGTCGACGAGATCAGCGGCGAGAAATGCCGCCGCCGTCGCGGCGCCGCCTTCGACCAGCAGCTCGTTGACGCCCTCGAGCGTCGCGATGTCGGCGGGGCTGGCGATCACGGTCCAGCCCTCGGGCGCGGCGGTGCGCGAGAGCAACACCCGACGCGGCGCGCGATCCTCCAGCCCCGGCAGCCGCACGTCGAGGCGCGGGGCATCGGCGTCAAAAGTGCCGCGCCCGACGAGAATGGCGTCATGCCGCGCGCGTTCGAGATGGGTATGCGCGCGCGCCTCAGGTCCGGTGATCCACTGGCTTTCGCCGCTCGCCGTCGCAATCGCGCCGTCGAGCGATGTCGCGAGCTTGAGCGTCACGGCGGGTCGGTCTAGCCGTTGGCGGGTGAGGAACCCGATCATGGACGCTTCGGCATCGGCGCCGCGTACGCCGATGCTCAGCGCGATGCCGGCCCGCGTCAGGCTTTCAAACCCGCTACCATCAACGCGGTGGTGCGGGTCCTGGATCGCGGCGACAACCCGCGCAACCTTTGCCGCGACCAGCAGATCGGCACAGGCAGGTCCGCGTCCCGGCAGCGCGCAGGGTTCGAGCGTGACGTACGCGGTGGCACCCCGTGCGGCATCGCCTGCCTCGGCCAACGCCATCGCTTCGGCATGCGGCCGCCCGCCTGCTTGCGTCCAGCCGCGCCCCACAACGCAACCCGCCTGCACGATGACGCAGGCGACGCACGGATTGGGTGCGGTCCGCCCGCGCCCGCGCTCGCCGAGTGCCAGCGCCGCCCCCATCCAGCGCGCGTCGTCAGCGGGCGTCAGAAGCCGTAGGCCTTGAGCTTGTCGTCGAGCCGCTTGAATTCGGCCTGTTTCTTCTTCTTCAGCCGGTCAAGTTCGGCCAGCTCGCGATCCCGCACGACCTTGTCGATCTGCTGCTGGGCATGGATTTCGGCATCGGTGCGGTCGGCCCGCCACTGCTCGACATAGATGATGTTGCGCTTGTACGGCACGGTGATGCTCGACGAATCATTCGCCATCACCGTGACGATCAGCATCGTCAGCGCAATCGCGCCAAACAGCCCGCCGATCTCGTACACCGGTCGGCTCGCCAGATAGCGGCGCAAGTCCATGATCGCACTAAATGGGGCAAAGCGGCGGAAGAACGACATCGCTGCAAGATAGGATGGGGGCGCGCGCGCGACCAGCCCCCTTTTTCCCGCGCTATTCTTCGGTCAGCACGAAATTGACGCGCATCCGCCGCCAGCGTTCAATCGGCTCACCGCCGCGCGTGGCGGCGCGAAACCGCCATTTGCTCAGCGCTTGACGCCGCGTCGTTTCGAAAAACGCGTCGCTCGCCGCGCTGATCTTGTCGATCTGCTTCACCCGGCCGTCGGTGCCGATCAACACATTGACGATCACCAGCCCCTCATGCCCCAGGCGCCGCTCGTCGCCGGGATAGAGCGGCTGGAAATCGCGCGCATAGCGCGGATCGACAACGGGCTCGATGAGTACCGGTGGCACGGGTGGCTCGATGACCGTGCCGGTGCCTGTGCCAACCCCTGAGCCCGTGCCCGGAGGCGCGTCGACCGTCACCGGATCGCCTTGGGTCAGGCTGGGGCCGGTCGGCGGTGTCCAGACCTCGACTTTGGGCTGGTCGGGCCGTGCTTCGTGGCGCGGCGCGGTCTTGAGCGGATCGCGCTGCTGCGGCTCGGGTTTGGGGGGCGGTGCGGGATCGGGTGGCGTTGGTACCGTATAGACGATCAACGGCCCGTTCAGGTTGATCTGGTCGGTAATCTGCGGGCCAGCAAAAATGATGCCGGCCACCGCCAGCGCCATCACCGCCGCCGACAAGGCCAGGCTGGCAGGGCGCGCGCCATCGGCCGGCGCATAACGCGTCGTTTCCATTGCCTTTCTCCATCCTCAAGTCGCCCCGAGTCGTTGCTCCGAGGAAACGCGATGATACATCATTACATGCGCGATGCAAGCAGGGCCTTGCGGCGGAGCGAATCAGCGTTCTATTGGCGCAAACGGCTCGCCAGGGGATGCTGCGATGAAATTGATGACCGGCAATTCGAACCTGCCGCTGGCCAAGGCCGTCGCCGATTATCTCGAAATCAAGGTCACCGACGCGAGCGTGCGCCGCTTCGCCGATGAAGAAGTGTTCGTCGAGATCAACGAAAATGTCCGCGGCGAAGATGTCTTCGTGCTCCAGTCGACCGGCTATCCGGCGAATGACAATCTGATGGAGCTGCTGATTTGCATCGATGCGCTCAAGCGCGCGTCGGCCAAGCGGATTACGGCAGTCATTCCCTATTTCGGCTATGCCCGGCAGGATCGCAAATCGGGGTCGCGCACGCCCATTTCGGCCAAGCTCGTCGCCAATCTCATCACTGTCGCGGGCGCCAGCCGCGTGCTGTCGATCGATTTGCACGCGGGGCAAATCCAGGGCTTTTTCGACATCCCGACCGACAATCTGTTCGCGGCGCCCGTGATGTCGGCGGACATCCTCGCGCGCTATGGCGGCAAAAATTTGATGGTGGTCTCACCCGATGTCGGCGGCGTGGTGCGCGCGCGCGCGCTGGCGAAGCGGCTCGACAACGCCCCGCTCGCGATCGTCGACAAGCGCCGCGAGCGCGCGGGCGAAAGCGAAGTCATGAATATCATCGGCGATGTCGAGGGGCGCTTCTGCATCCTGATCGACGATATCGTCGATTCGGCGGGGACGCTGTGCAACGCGGCGGCGGCACTGAAGGCGGCGGGGGCCGAGGAAGTGGTCGCTTATTGCACCCATGGCGTGCTGTCGGGCGCGGCGGTCGCGCGGGTCGAGGGGTCGGCGCTCACCGAGCTCGTCATCACCGACACGATCGGCAGCCACGAAGTGGTGAGCGGCGCGGGCCACATCCGCCACCTGACAATCGCGCCGCTGTTGGGGGAAGCGATCCGGCGGACGGCGGATGAGAGCAGCGTATCGTCGCTGTTTGACTAGGGGCGACAGCAAAGCACAGCGATGTCGCTGTTACTGCGGCAGCAGCGATCGCAACGTCTCCTTGCCGGTCCATACCGCAGCCGCCCAGCCACAATCGATCGCTGCTTCGACATTGGCGATCTTGTCGTCGATGAAAAACAGCGCTTTTGGCTCAAAGCCGGTGCGCGTTTCGATCGCGCGGTAGAAATCCGCTGACGGCTTGGCGCAGCCAAGCGCGGCCGCATAATGCAACCCGTCAAACGCGTCCTGAAAGCCAAGTTCGGTCCAGATGTAGCGCGCTCGCTCGTGTTCCTGCACGGTTGCGAGATGGATTTGCACCCCGCTCGCGCGCAGCGATGCGAGTTCATCGCATAAATCGCGGTTCACATGGGCGTCATTGCTGAACCAATAGTGGATCAGCGCGGCATATGGCAGATGGGGCGCGATGTCGGCCAGCACCGGCTCGAGCCTTTCGCGCAAGCACGCGCGACCGTGAATGATGTCGTCCCAATGCCGATCGAAAAAGGTGTCTTGCAGCTTCGCCGTCGAGACGCCGAGATCGCGTTCGAGATGGGCGCTCCACCCGCCCGGCTCTGGATGAACCAGCAAGACGCCGTCGACATCGACCATGATCGCTTTGATCGTCATCGATCGCTCGACGCGTTAAACCCGCTCGACCACGCGCCCCGATGCATCCTGCGCGCCCGCCGCGCGAACGCCGTCGAGGCCCCGCCGCTTAAGCTCGGCCTTCAGATCCTCAGGCTTCGGCGCGATGAGAAAACCGAAGCTCACCGTGCCTTCCTTGGTCTCGACGACATGATGCAGCCGGTGCGCTTGCACGATCCGCTTCATATAGGCCGAGCGCGCAACATAGCGGTTGGGCCAGCGCTGATGGACGATGATGTCGTGAAAGCCGAGGTAGATCGCGCCATAGCCCGCGATCCCCGCCCCGACCCAGGTCGCCCACATCCCCCAGGTCCCGCTGGTGCCGAGCAGCAGCAGTGCGATCGAGGGGGTCGCGAAAATCACGAAATACCAGTCGTTGAGTTCCCAAAAACCCGTGCGCGCCCGGTGGTGGCTTTCGTGCAGGAACCAGCCGAAGCCGTGCATCACCCAGCGGTGCATCACATAAGCCACGCCTTCCATCACGGCGATGGTCAGCACGAACAACCCGACGGCGTAGAGGATCGACATGCGCTTTCTATAGCCGCCGCCGTCGGGCTTGGCGAGCCGTCCCGAGTGCGGTCTGGATTCGCTCCCGCGACTGTGCTTAGGGGATGCGCAAATCCCCTCCCGACGCAGAAGGCGCCCGCATGAACATTCACGAATATCAGGCCAAGGAACTGCTCGCGACATTCGGTGTGCCGGAGCCTGCGGGCTTTGCCGCGATGAGCGTCGAGGAAGCCGTCGAAGCGGCGGGCAAGCTCCCCGGGCCGCTTTATGTCGTGAAGGCGCAAATCCACGCCGGCGGGCGCGGCAAGGGCAAGTTCAAGGAACTCGGCCCTGACGCCAAAGGGGGCGTCCGCCTCGCCCGCACGCTCGACGATGTCCGCGCCGCTGCTGCCGACATGCTCGGCAACACGCTGGTGACGGTGCAGACCGGCGAGCATGGCAAGCAGGTCAACCGGCTTTACGTTACCGACGGCGTCGACATCGCCAAGGAATTTTACCTCGCGCTGCTCGTCAACCGCGCGTCGGGCCGCATTGGCATGGTCGTGTCGACCGAAGGCGGCATGGACATTGAAACCGTCGCGCATGACACGCCCGAAAAGATCCACACGATCGACATCGACCCGGCGACCGGCTTCATGCCGCATCACGGGCGGTCGGTCGCGAACGCGCTCGGCCTGACCGGTGATCTCGCCAAGCAGGCGGCCAATGTCGCCTCGAAGCTCTATGACGCGTTCCTCGGCACCGATGCCGCGCAGATCGAAATCAACCCGCTCGCAGTGACGGATGACGGTAAGCTGCTCGTGCTCGACGCGAAAGTCGGCTTCGATTCGAACGCGCTGTTCCGCCACAAGGACCTGATGGACCTGCGCGACGAGACCGAGGAAGACCCGGCCGAACTCGAAGCGTCGAAGTATGACCTCGCCTATATCAAGCTCGACGGCGACATCGGCTGCATGGTCAATGGCGCCGGGCTGGCGATGGCGACGATGGACATCATCAAGCTAAACGGCATGTTCCCCGCCAATTTCCTCGACGTCGGCGGCGGCGCGAACAAGGAAAAGGTGACGGCGGCGTTCAAGATCATTCTCGCCGATCCGAATGTGAAGGGCATCCTCGTCAACATCTTCGGCGGCATCATGAAGTGCGACATCATCGCCGAAGGCATTGTCGCGGCGGCGAAGGAAGTGAATCTGTCGGTGCCGTTGGTGGTCCGGCTTGAGGGGACGAACGTGCAGGCGGGCAAGGACATCCTCGCCAACTCAGGCCTCGCGATCGTGCCCGCCAATGACCTGGGCGATGCGGCACAGAAGATTGTCGCCGAGGTGAGGAACGCGGCTTGAAGCGCGGGCTCGCCATCGCTGGGGTAATCCTAGGGGCTATGTCAGCCCCGGCCATTTCGGCTGAGTCGCCAACGCAGGCGCCGCGCTTTTCCGACATGACCTGCGAACTGCATGTTTGGGCAATGGGGCGGCCGAACTTCCATCCAAAACCCAACGCGTTCATTCGGATTACCCCACCGACCGATGCCGATCGCGCTGACCCCAATTCGACCGTCAACGTCTTCAACGGCGTCAAGCGGGTCGCAGCATTCTCCGAAACGCAATTGAATGCGCTCTTTCCGGGGGCGCGCTCGGTTCGAATCGTCCGTCATGATCAGGTGATCGACATGGACACCACGCCGCTTGCGTCAATCAAGGCCCCGTTGGCGGCGCGCGCGGGCGAGTGTTATGCCGATTTGGTGGTCGCCAACCTCTACGCGCTCTTCGCCAGCAACAAGCCATATTCGGAAGTAAACCCGGCTGTGGGGCCCGTCGGCGACGCCATTGTCCAACTCATGGCTGGCGGCGATCGGATGGTAATCGATTTCTGGCTACAGCAATGGCCAGCGCGGAAGGGCGTGCCGTTCGTTTTTCGGCGGAAAAACGACACACCTTTGCCGCATGTTCGGCCGGGCACCTCGGCGATGGCCGACGCGGCGCGGGCCTCTGCAGACCTTAATCTGGCAAAATTTGCTGCCGATGCTGACGCCGCACGCCGACGCTAGCCTTGGCTGGGGCTTGACCTGCCGCCTAAGGTCTGGCCAAGCCCTGATGATCCGGGCACTAGGTTGGCCAACGCCATCCGTTCCCATCGCGAAAAAGGCAGCGTAAGATCGGCGCATGACCGAGAATGTCGAGAACCTGATTCTGGAGCATCTCAAACGCTTTCAGGCGACGCTTGACAGCGTGCAGCGCGACATCCGCGAGCTGAAAATCCGGCAGTCGGAAACCCACACGGCCGTCCTCGCGCTGCGCCGCGATCAGGTGACCGATGCCGAAGTTACGGCTCATATGCAGGCGCAGATGGACAGGTTCACCGACAGGCTTGACCGGATCGAGCGCCGACTCGATCTGGCCGACTGATTTAGGAAGAGGAAGCAGATGAAGATCCTGGTCCCCGTCAAGCGTGTGCTTGACTATAACGTAAAGCCCCGCGTGAAGGCGGATGGGTCGGGTGTCGACCTGGCCAACGTCAAGATGAGCATGAATCCGTTCGACGAGATCGCGGTCGAAGAAGCGATCCGTTTGCGCGAAAAGGGTGCCGCGACCGAAGTGATCGCGGTGTCGATCGGCGAGCAAAAGGCGCAGGAAACGCTGCGTACCGCGCTCGCCATGGGTGCCGACCGCGCGATCCTGATCGTCAGCGAAGACAAGGTCGAGCCGCTCGCGGTTGCCAAGCTGCTCGCCAAGGTGGTGGCCGAGGAAGCTCCCGGCCTGATCATCCTCGGCAAGCAGGCGATTGACGACGACAACAACCAGACCGGCCAGATGCTCGCGGGCCTGCTCGGCGTCGGCCAGGCGACCTTCGCCAGTGCCGTCGTGGTCGAAGGCGACAGCGTCACCGTGACGCGCGAAGTCGATGGCGGGGCGGAGACCGAAAAGCTCCCGCTGCCTGCCGTGATCACCGTCGATCTGCGCCTCAACGAGCCGCGCTATGCGTCGCTCCCCAACATCATGAAGGCCAAGTCCAAGCCGCTCGCGCAGAAAACCCCGGCCGATTACGGTATTGACGTAACGGCGCGGATCACGACGCTGAAGGTCGTCGAGCCGGCCAAGCGGACGGCAGGCATCAAGGTGGCGGACGTCGACGAACTCGTCGGCAAGCTCAAGGCAATGGGAGTCGTCAGCTAAAGCGACGTCCCCAACCCCGTTCGCTCTGGTGAGCAGGTCGTCAAGCCCCCCGGGCTTGACTAAAACGTCCGGGGGACGGTTTACCTGCTCACTGTCGAAGGGCTGCCTTTTCTTGGCAACGGCGGAAGTAGAAGAACAGGGCTTCGACAAGCTCAGCCCGAACGGTTTGCAGGGATCGGATCCCTAGGAAAGGTCAGGACTATGAAGGCGCTCGTTTGGGTTGAACATGATGGTAGCGTGGTCAAGGATGCCACGCTCGCGACGGTGACCGCCGCGTCGAAGCTCGGCGACGTCCACCTGCTGGTCGCAGGCCACAATGTCGGCGCGGTTGGTGAGCAAGCGGCGAAGATCGCCGGCGTCGCCAAGGTGCATGTCGCCGACGATGCGGCCTATGCGCATGCGCTGGCCGAAAATGTCGCGCCGCTGATCGTCGAGCTGATGGCCAATCACGAAGGGGGTCACGACGCCTTCGTCGCGCCCGCCACCACCAACGGCAAGAACATCGCGCCGCGCGTCGCCGCGCTGCTCGACGTGATGCAGATCAGCGACATATTGTCGGTCGAAAGCCCCGACACCTTCACGCGCCCAATCTATGCCGGGAACGCGATCGCAACGGTGCAGACGAGCGACAAGAAGCTCGTCATCACCGTGCGCGGCACGGCGTTTGAAAAGGCATCGATGGAAGGCGGCTCGGCCGCGATCGAAGCGGTGGGCACCACCGGCGACACCGGCAAATCGACCTTCGTCTCGGCCGAAATCGCCAAGTCGGAGCGCCCCGAACTGACCAGCGCGAAGATCATCGTCTCGGGCGGGCGCGCGCTTCAGAACAGCGAGAATTTCCACGAGATCATCGAACCACTCGCCGACAAGCTCGGCGCGGGTGTCGGTGCAAGCCGCGCGGCAGTCGACGCGGGCTATGTCCCCAACGACTATCAGGTCGGCCAGACCGGCAAGATCGTCGCCCCCGAAGTCTATATCGCGGTCGGCATCTCAGGCGCGATCCAGCATCTGGCGGGGATGAAGGATTCGAAGACGATCATCGCGATCAACAAGGACGAAGACGCCCCGATCTTCCAGGTGGCGGACATCGGCCTGGTCGGCGATC
Organism: Sphingomonas sp.; assembly: GCF_019749955.1. GTDB lineage: Bacteria > Pseudomonadota > Alphaproteobacteria > Sphingomonadales > Sphingomonadaceae > Sphingomonas. Next base: position 60,858 of record NZ_JAIEPC010000014.1, on the reverse strand, counting down.
TGTTCAAGATCGTGCCGGAGTTGACCGGCAAGCTCTGACGGCTTGCAGTAGCGATAAGCAAGGGACGCTGCGAGATGATCGCGGCGCCCCTTTTTTTTGGGCGATTGATGGCACCGAGCCGCAACGACAATTTGGCCCAGCCCCATTCAATTTTGGCTGATGATACCTGATCTTAACGGGCGCCCGCTACGCTGCGGGAACGGCCCTTGGATTTTTCCGATCGCGATCGGCCGTGTTCTGTCGGGGGAATGAACGGGATCGTTGCTTTGCCGCTCGGTCCTGGGGAGGGCAAAGATGGTATTGAAGCGCAACCTGCCGATTGACATCCTCGTGCTGGCTATTGTCACCGTGCATGTCTGGGCACTCACGATCGCGTGGCAGATTTTCGATCTCAATCACCGTCTTTCGCTCCCGCTTCGGTCCGAATCCGATGCGTGGTTGATGACGCTCACCGGGCTGATCTTCGCGTTCCTGTTCTTCGCAGTCATCCTGTCGGCGTGGAGCTTCATCCTCAGCGTCCCGACATTCTTGCTGGCGGCGCACCTGGTCCTTCACCGCTATGGGGTCGCGAACCGCTGGTTGGTCGCATGCGCGATAACGGCAGGGTTGGTCGGGGTTCTGACCCATTTCGAGGTCTTGCGATATGGCCTGTCAAAAGCCGACACTGTTGCTTCGCAAAGCGCGCGCGCGCCAAAGCCCAGGCCACCAACCCTGCGTGACATCGATCCTGCGCTGCCGCCGATCCCGTTGAACACGATGACGGAAGGCGAAGCGAGGGCAGCGCTGGAAAAATCAGCGGAGGCCCGCATGCGCGCGAAATGTGATCCGCCCAAGGATGCGTTCATGGCCGAAATTTGTGCCACCGCGAGGGAAGCTGAAAAAAACTGGCAGGCGGAGACTGACGGGGCGCGTTGAGCTGAGAGGAAGGCAACGCAGGCGGTCGTGCCATTTGCCGACAAGGTCGGCGCGAGCCGCGCGGCAGTCGATGCGGGCTATGTCCCCAACGACGATCAGGTCGGCCAGACCGGCAAGATCGTGTCGGCGCTGACGGGCAAGCTTTTTGACTGAACCGCCGCAATCATTACCTGAATGGGCGCCGCGAGCCGATCCCGGCGCCCTTTTCGCGTGCGCGATTGGGGCAAGCCGGTGCGATCGAGCGGCTCTACTTCCGACCTGCGTCAAGTACTATATACAGTCGAATATATCGAGTCGTGGAACGGGGGCGGTCAGGATGCGGGCAATCGGATGGGCACTCAGCGGCTTGGCGCTGACGATCGGGCTGTCGGTCCCGGCGCAGGCCAGAACCGATCCTGCCGACCCCGTAGCTCAGCCCGAGCCCGACGCCGTCACCATCACCGCGCGCCGCCGTCCCGAAGACCCGCAGAAAATCCCGATCTCGCTGTCGGTGGTCGGCGCCGATCTGATCGAGAAATCCTACACGGTGAACACGCGCGACCTGACCCTGCTGGTGCCCGCGCTCAATTACTCATCGGCCAATCCGCGCAACACCGCCTTCACGATTCGGGGCTTGGGCAGCAGCGTGGTTGCGGTGAGCCAGGCCAATGACGGGCTCGAGCCCGGCGTCGGCTTCTATGTCGATCAGGTCTATCACGCGCGGCCCGCAACGGCCGCGTTCGATTTCGTCGATCTCGAGCGCGTCGAAGTGTTGCGCGGGCCGCAGGGCACGGTGTTTGGCAAGAACACCACCGCGGGCGCGATTCACCTCATCACCAAGCCGCCGAGCTTCACGCCCGAATCGACGACCGAAATCTCCCATGGCGATTACAATTTCTTCCAACTCCGCGCCGCCGCCACGGGGCCGATCCTTGGTGACACGATCGCCGCGCGCCTCTCCGCGCTGATCACCCGGCGCGACGGCGTGATCATCAACGCGCGCAACGGTCAGGACCATAATGACGTGTCGAACCAGGCTTTGCGCGGCCAATTGCTCTGGGCGCCGTCGACCGATCTCAGTTTCAAGCTGACGGTCGATTATGCCAATTTCCACAGCAACTGCTGTACCCAAGTCTATCTCCGCGTCGGCCAGAGCCTGCGTCCCGCCGCCCGGCAATATCCCGCGCTTGCCGCCGGGATCGGCTACACCCCCGCCAGCACCAATCCCTATGACCGGCTGACCGACATCGATGCCGATCTCGGCGTCGACACCAATGAAGGCGGCATTTCGCTGATCACCGACTGGAAGATCGGGCGAGTAGGAACGCTCACCTCGATCAGCGCGTGGCGCTTCTGGCGCTGGGATGCGGCGAACGACCGCGATTATACCGGCATCCCGATCCAGCTGACGCAGCACATCCCCTCGCGCCAGGACCAGTATAGCCAGGAAATCCGGCTGGCGTCGGACGGCGATCACCGGCTGGGCTATGTCGCCGGGCTCTATTATTTCTACCAGAAGATCAGCGGGCGCCCGATCAGCATCTATGGCCCGTCGGCGGCCTATTGGCTGCTTGGCCCGGCGCCGCAATTCCCCGCCAATCTGCTCGACGGCTATGGCACCGACGGCCGCACCCGCTTCCGCACCGACAGCTATGCGGCGTTCGGCGAGCTTGACTGGCGCGTCACCGACGCGCTGCGGCTCAGCGGCGGCTTGCGCTACACGCAGGAGGACAAGTCGGCGAATTACGAGACTTTCGTCTTCGGCGGCCTCGCCACCACCAACGCGACGCTGCGCAATGCCCAGCTCAGTGTGCTCCGCCCGCAAAGCTATGCCGCCGCCAATCGCGAGGGGAGCCTCTCGGGCCGCGCGAGCATCAGCTACACGCCGGTGCCCGCGATCACGGCCTATGCGAGCTACGCGCGCGGCTCCAAATCGGGCGGGATCAACGTGTCGGGGCTACCACTCGATGCGCAGAACCGCCCGGTGCTGTCGACGGCAGTGATCCGGCCCGAGCTCAACACCACCTATGAAATCGGCTTCAAGTCGCAATTGTTCGACAACCGGCTGATCCTCAATGTCGACGGCTATTATACAGAAGTGCGCGATTTCCAGGCGACGATCGTCGATTCATCGCAGACGGTGGCTTTGCGCGGCTACCTGTCGAACATCCCGCAAGTGAAGGTCACGGGCGTCGAGGCCGAAGCGACCGCGCGGCTGACGCGCGACCTGTCGCTGCGCGGCGCGCTCGCTTTTGCCCACGGCACCTATGCGCGCTACCCGCAAGGGCCGTGCCCGCTCGAACGCCAGACCAGCGCGACGACGGCATGCGACCTGACCGGACGCCCGCTCGCCGGGCTGCCGCGCTGGTCGATCACGCTCGGCGGCGATTACAGCCGCCCGCTGCCGCTCCTCGGCGCCGGGGCGAGCGCGTTCGTCCATGTCGATAGCAACTGGCGCAGCGGCTATTTCGGCGACCCCTCGCTGTCGCGCTTCACCTATATCAACGCCTACAACCTCACCAACGCCAGCCTTGGGGTACGCTTCGGCAAAGGCTGGGAAGTCGCGGTCTTCGCCCGCAACCTGTTCGACGCGAATTACATCCAGAACGTCACGATTCAGGCGGGCAATTCGGGCCTGATCCTCGGCACCCCAAGCGATCCGCAGGTGGTGGGGGTGACGTTAAGGGTGCGAAGTTGAGGGGCGGGATTTGGTGGATTCTTGCGCGTCTCCTTTTGCGGGTGCATCTTCGGTTTCCGGTCATTCGCGGAAGACACATGCAGGACGTTCTGGAAGGGTACGCGAAAGCGGCGACAGCGGATTTCATCGCTGCGTATGACGGGCTTCCACCAGAACGCATATATGAACACGTCATCGACTTATTCCCAAACCGCAATGCCAAGGTTGCAGATATTGGAGCTGGGACGGGTCGAGATGCAGCGTGGTTCGCGTACAGAGGATACGATGTGCTAGCCGTCGAGCCGGTTCGCGAACTTCGCGAGTCTGGTCAAGCGCTCCATGCTGCCCCAAATATTAAGTGGCTGGATGATCGCTTGCCACATCTTGGCGCAGTGCCGGCTCACGGCACGTTCGATCTCGTGACCCTCTGCGCTGTGTGGCAGCACCTTACCGACGAAGGTCGGGCAATCGCCATGCCTCGCCTCGCGACGATGATCGCACCGAGCGGTATGCTCATTATGTCGCTTCGGCACGGCCCCGGCGCGACGGGTCGCAGGGTATTTCCTGTGTCCTCCGGCACGACGATCGAAACGGCACGGGCTTGTGGACTCCGCCTCATACGTAGGCAGGATGCTAATTCCGTCCAAGCGGGCAATCAGGCTATGGGTGTTTCTTGGACTTGGCTCGCCTTCGAGAAGGTCGGCTAACTGGACGCTTTAAAACGGGGCTGATTGTCGCACTCTAGGGCGAAAGCGGCCCACTCCCAAACGTCACCCCGGCCTTGTGCCGGGGCCTACCGGGCGGCTGGACGAGGCGCTCTAGACGTTAGGGTATCGCTGGCGGCGCAGTAGGCCCCGGCACGAGGCCGGGGTGACAGGGAAGGACAAGGGGAAAGATGGGCCGCCAAATCCCCCTCTGGCAAAGTCGGAAATCATCGCTCATCGTGCCACCAAGCCGGTTCCCGTCTGACCCCAACAGGGGGTACCCCCCTGGGATGGTCGTAACCTTTGTAACCTTTCGCGAAGGAAAGTTCGATGCTGCTCGCCCTCCTCCTCGCTGCGACCCCCCTCGCTGCCCCTGCCGACGACGCGGCACTGAAGGCGCGGGTCGAGCGGCTGCTCACTGCCACGCCGGTGATCGACGGGCATAACGACCTGCCGTGGGAAATCCGGGTCAATCACGACGCCAAGGTCGAAGCGCTCGACCTGACCAAGGATACCTCCAAACTCCCCAAGCCGCTCCAGACCGACATTCCCCGGCTGAAGAAAGGCCATGTCGGCGCGCAATTCTGGTCGGTGTGGATCACCGCCGACAATCTCGGCCCGCGCGCGGTGGTGATGACGCTCGAGGAAATCGACATCGTCAAACGCTTCGTCGCCGCCAATCCGGGCAGCTTCGAAATGGCGGGCACCGCCGCCGACATCCGCCGGATCAGCAAGGCGGGCAAGATCGCCTCGCTGATGGGGGTCGAGGGCGGGCACCAGATCGATGGGCGGCTGTCGGTGCTGCGGCGCTATCACGATCTTGGCGTGCGTTACATGACGCTCACCCACACCAAGAGCCTGCCCTGGGCCGATGCCTCGACCGATGATCCGCGTTCGGGCGGCTTGAGCGGCTTCGGCAGGCAGGTCGTGGCGGAAATGAACCGCATCGGCATGATCGTCGACATCAGCCATGTCTCGGATGCGACGATGGCGGCGGTGCTGGCCGCGACAAAGGCGCCGGTGATGGCGTCGCACTCCTCGGCACGCGCGCTCGACAATGCCCCGCGCAACATCCCCGACGACCTGCTCGCGAAAATCGGCGCCAATGGCGGCGTGGTGATGGTCAATTTCTACCCCAGCTTCACCTCGCAGCCGTGGCGCGACTGGGACAAGGCGCGGACGGATTATGCCAAATCGATCGGCGCGGCGGCTGAGCCCTATGGCGCCAATGCCCCCGCACCGATGGTGGCGTGGGACAAGGCGCATCCGCAGCCGCTCGTCACGTCGGCGACGATCGCCGACCATGTCGAGCATATCGCCAAGGTCGCGGGCAAGGCGAGCGTCGGGCTGGGGAGCGATTATGACGGGATCAACGGCACATCGCCGACCGACATGACCGGGGTCGATGGCTATCCCGCGTTGTTCGTCGAACTCGCGCGGCGCGGGTGGACCGATGCCGAGCTCGCGGGCTTGGCGCAGGGCAATATCCTGCGGGTGATGGAAAAGGTCGAAGCCGTGGCGGCGGGGATGGCGGGGATGCCGCCGGTCGATGCGATCGACCGGCCTTGAATAAGCGCGGCGTGAAACCGCACGATTCAGCGCAGCGCAGGCACGGCTTACCCGCGCGCTGTCAGTCGCGATAACCCGATGTTAGCAAAGGCGAATTATCCTTCCGCTGTCATTGCAGCGAGGGGAGAAAGATGGTGGTCAGGTTGGTGATGCTCGGTGGTTTCGGTGTCCTCGTCGTCGGGGCGATGGCGGTCCATTATGCCGATCGCTCGCTCAATTACGTTGAGGTGCAGGCGCGCGTCGATAATGTCAGTTCGGAATGCCACCTTGAGCGTACAACCAACCACATCGTCAGCCGCCGGCGCGAATGGACGCGCGACATGGACTGCGATCTCGCCAAGGAACTGCGGGACGAAGATCCCGACATGAAGGGGATGCACATCAAGCGGACGACCAAGGTGATGCTGCGCTACACTTCGCCGGTCGACGGCCAGATCCACAGCGGCAGCTATTATGTGTCGAGCAAGGACGACGAACAAAAGGCGCCGCAGCCGGGCAGCGTGGTCGGCATTCTCGCCAACACGTCGAAGCCGGACAAGATCCAGCGGCTCTGACGTCGCCGCGTCAGAAGCCTGACAGGAAGCTTGCCAGATTAGCGCCGAGCGCCTCGACGGCATAGCCGCCTTCCATCAGCAGCACGCTCGGCCAGCCGCGCGCGGCGATGTCGGCGGCGAGCACGGCGTAATCGGGGGTGGCGAGCTTGAAATGGCTGATCGGGTCGCCTTCCCATGTGTCGGCGCCGAAGCTGACGATCAGCAGGTCGGGGCCGAACGCCGCGATGGCATCGAGCGCGGTGGCTTGCGCCTGTCGGAACGCGCCCAGCGTCGCGCCTTGCGGCAGCGGCAGGTTGAGCGTCGCGCCCGCGCCTGCCCCTTCGCCGCGTTCATCGGCGTGCCCCCAGTAAAAGGGGTAATCGGTCGCCGGATCGGCGTGGATGCTGGCGTAGAACACATCGCTGCGCTCCCAGAAGATATCCTGCGTGCCGTTGCCGTGGTGGTAATCGATGTCGAGGATCGCGACCCGCGCCGCGCCTGCATCGCGCGCCGCCTGAGCGGTGATGGCAGCAGCGTTGAGGTAGCAATAGCCGCCCAGATAATCCGCCCCGGCATGATGCCCCGGTGGGCGACAAAGCGCGAAGGCGGCGCGCTCGCCTCCTTGCACGGCGTCGAGCGCGGCGAGCGCCGACTGCACGCTCCAATAAGCGGCGTCATAGCTGTCGGCAGTGAGCGGCGTCGACGCGTCGAAGCTGTAGCGCCCGATCAGCGCGTCGATCCGGTCGAGATTGAGCGGCCGCCGCCCGACTACGGGCCAGACATAGCCGATCACATCGCCCGGCCGCCCTGCCTCGGCCCAGCGCGCGGGCGCGGTTTTGAGGAAATCGAGATAATCGGCGCTGTGGATCGCGCGGATCGCCGCCTCGCCGCGATCCGCAGGCGCCTCGACCTCGCCGATCCCGGTCAGCAGTGCTTCGGCGCGCGCCGGGCTTTCGGCATAAGCGGTGAAGCCGCCATTGTGGAGCTCCTGCAAGGGGGCATGGTCAAGCTGGCGGGGCGAGAAGAAACGGCGCATCGGGCATTCCTACCCGGTCGGCACCAGAGCGCAATGGGGCCGCCCGCCCCGATGATTCGACCGTGGCGGTCGAATTTAATAGCCACCTCTCGGTCTGCGGCTATCGTGGCGCCATGACGCTTGACCCCTTCGAGATGACGGCGCTGATCCTTGCCGCCACCACGCTGGCGAGCTGGATCAATGCACGCACGCTGAAGCTCCCGGTCGCGGTGGGGCTGCTCGTTTTCGGGCTGCTGCTGAGCGCCTGTGTCGGGCTGGCCGATCTGGCCATGCCCGGTCTCGGCATCGGCGCGTTGTTCGGCTCGATCGAGCAGCAGATCGATTTCCCCTATCTCGTGCTCAATATCTTGCTCGCCTATCTGCTGTTTGCGGGCGCGATGAACGTCAATGTGGCGGCGCTGATCGGGCGCGGCTGGGCAGTCGGCGCGCTCGCGCTGATCGGCACGGTGATCACCACCATCCTGATCGCGCTGGCGTTCTGGAGCAGCTGTCGGCTGCTCGGGATCGAAATGCCGCTCAGCTGGGCGCTGGTGTTCGGCGCGCTGATTACGCCCACCGATCCGATCGCGGTGCTGGCAATGACCAAGCGGACCGATCTTGAACCCGGGCTGCAGGCGCAGTTGGAGGGCGAAGCTTTGTTCAACGATGGCGTCGCGGTCGTGCTGTTCAAGGCGCTGCTCGCCTATGCTGCGGGGGCGGGCGCGGGCGGGGCGGCGGGGCATATGGACCTCGCGCTGCTGGCCGAACATGCCGCGATCGAGGCGGTTGGCGGAATCGCGCTGGGGCTGGTGGTGGCGGTGGTGGCGGTCTGGATCATGGGCGCAGTCGACGACTGGATCACCGAAACGCTGATTACCTTTGCCAGCGCGACATTGGTCTATGCCGTCGCGCTCAACCTTGGCCTGTCGGGGCCATTGGGAGTCGTCGCGGCGGGGCTGGTGATGGGATCGGACTGGTCGGAGCGCGCAATGGCGCCGCGCGCGACCGCCTATATCCACAGCTTCTGGCACGTGATCGACGAGGGGATGAACGCGGTGCTGTTCTTCCTGGTCGGCATCAAGGCCTTTTCGCTCCAGCTGTCGCCTGTGGCGCTGGTGCTGATGGCGAGTGCGGCGGCGATGGTGCTGGCGGCACGCTGGATAACGGTGTCGGCGCTGGGTGCGGGGCTGATGCTGGCCGGGAAGAAGTTGCCGCTCAAGCTTTACAACGTGCTCACCTGGGCCGGGGTGCGCGGTGGGCTGTCGATCGCGCTGGTGCTGTCGATCCCCGATTTTCCCGGTCGCCAAACGATTTTTGCCGCAGCCCTTGGCGTCGTCGTCTTCTCGATCGTGGTCCAGAGCATGACGATGGAGGCGCTCGCGCTCAGGACTGGCTATGGCAGCGCCAAGGCCGACCCCGAACCGACGCATTGATCACGGGGCGAGGACGGGACCGCAAGTTGCACGGCGCGCAATCGTGGGTGCGAGCGTCACAAATCGACCGATTGTCGTTCCGCGCCCGTGCCAAGCGGCGTATAACCGCGAGCGTGCAAACGGCGCATTGGAGCAAGGTATAAGGCGGATGAGCGTGGGCCTGTGGATTGCGGCAGTGCCGATTGGCATTGCCCAGTTGTGGCTGTTGCTGTTCGTCGTGCCTGCGCTGTTCAATGCGCACACGTCGGCTGGCCTTGCCGCCGCAATCCTGCTCGCGCTGGCCGTCCCGGTGGCGATGGCCGCCGAAATCACCTCGCGCCGCCGCCGCTTGGACGGTTAGCGCACCGGGCATTCCCGCACGGGCGCTGGGAGAGCAAAAATGGCTTATTCGAGTGAAGTCGCCCTGCCGCGCTTCGGCGCGTTGCGGCGGATGGGGTTGCTGGGGCTGGCGCTGGCGTTGATCGTCGTGCTCGGCCTGTTGCTGACGAGCAGCTTTGCGCGCGTGCAGCCGGGCTATGTCGGCATTCGCGTCAACAACATCGGCAGCGACGCCGGTGTCGTCTCGCAGTCGCTGCCGGTCGGCTGGTATTTCGCGCCGCCGGGGACCAACATTTACGAATATCCGGTGTTCACGCGTACCTATACCTGGACCAAATCGCCGACCGAACAGACGACGGTCGACGAAAGCTTCGCGTTTCAGGACAAGAACGGGCTGGGTCTGTCGGCCGATGTTGCGGTTGCCTATCACGTCGACCCAACCCGCGCGCCGATCCTGTTCTCGCGCTATCGCAGCGACATGGACGCGATCATTTCGGGGCCGCTGCGCAACGCGATCCGCAACGCAATCGTCGAGCGCGCGTCGCAGCTTGGGGTCGAGGAGATCTATGGCCCGCACAAGAGCGAGCTGGTCGCGACCGCGCTGCGCCGCGTGCAGGGCTATTTCGCGCCAGTGGGCTTGCAGGTTGAGCAGCTTTACTGGGCGGGCAATATCGTCGTCCCCGACGCGGTGCTCCAGCAGATCAATGCGAAGATCGCCAATGAGCAAGCCGCGCTTGCCGCCCAAGCCAATGTCGCCACCGCCAAGGCCAATGCCGATGCGCGCATCGCCAAGGCGCGCGGCGATGCTGAAGCGATTCAAGTGGAGGCCGAAGCGATCCGCACCAACCCGGAAATCGTCAATCTGCGCGCGGTCGAGAAATGGGACGGCAAGCTGCCAACCTACACCGGCGGCGGCGGCCCGCTGCCGTTCATTCAGGCGAAGTAAGCAAATCCTCCCCCCGGAACGGGGGGAGGGGGACCATGCGCAGCATGGTGGAGGGGGCCGGGCCGCAAGCAAATCGCCCGTGGCCCGGCCCCCTCCGTCGGCCTGCGGCCGCCACCTCCCCCTGTGAAGGGGGAGGATTTAGTTGGCCAACGCCTCGGCGATCAGTTTGCGCGAGTTGTCGATCCCGTAGAGCGCGATGAAGCTGCCCATGCGCGGACCCTGGCTGGTGCCGAGCAGCGTTTCGTAGAGCGCCTTGAACCAGTCGCGTAAGGTTTCGAACCCTCCCAAATCACCGAACTGCGTCTTGCCGATTTCATAGACAATGTTCTGGATATCCTCGGCAGACGTATCGGCTGCGAGCTTCGCCAATTCGGCATCGAGCGCTTCGAGCGCGGCACGCTCCACCCCTTCGGGCGCACGCCGTTGGAGCGTGGGGGCCACGAAATCGCGGTTATACGCCAGCGCCTTGTCGATCAGATTGTCGAGCGCCGGGTAGGTCGCGGGGTCGGCATCGGCGACATAATTGCCCAGATACCCCCACACCTGCTCGCGCGTCGCCTGCGCGCCCATCACCCCGACAAGGTTGAGCAACAGCCCGAACGTCACCGGCAGCGCTTCTTCGGGCGGCGGGCCATTGTGGATATGGTGGACCGGATTGCCGAGCCGCTGTTCGACCGGCTGCTCGGCATAATTGGCGCGGAACTGCCAGTAATCGTCGATCGCGCGCGGGATCACGCCCATGTGCAGCGACTTGGCCTTGCGCGGCTCGCGGTAGATGTAGAAGGCCAGGCTCTCGTCCGAGCCATAGGTCAGCCATTGTTCGAGGCTGAGCCCATTGCCCTTCGACTTCGAAATCTTCTCGCCCTTCTCATCAAGGAACATCTCGTAATTGAAACCCTCGGGCGGGCGGGCGCCCAGCACCCGCGCGATCTTGCCCGATTGCGTCACCGAATCGATCAGGTCCTTGCCCGACATCTCGTAATCGACGCCCAGCGCGACCCAGCGCATCGCCCAGTCGACCTTCCACTGGAGCTTGGCCTGCCCGCCGAGGATCGACTGGATGATCCGCTCGCCCGCATCATCGAACGCAATCAGCCCGGCATCGGCGTCGATCACGTCGACCGGCACTTGCAGCACCACGCCCGACTTGGGGCTGACCGGCAGCACCGGCGAATAGGTCGCGCGCCGCTCGGCGCCGAGCGTCGGCAGCATCACGTCGAGGATCGCTTGGAAATTGCGCAGGACGCTCTTCAGCGCGTCGTCAAACCGGCCGCTGGCATAGTAATCGGTCGACGAGGCGAATTCATACTCGAACCCGAACTGGTCGAGGAACGCCCGCAGCATCACATTGTTGTGCGCGGCGAAGCTCTCGTGGCAACCGAACGGATCGGGAATGCGGCTGAGCGGCTTGCCGAGATACTCGGCCAGCATCGCCTTGTTCGGCACATTGTCGGGCACCTTGCGCAGCCCGTCCATGTCGTCGCTGAACGCGATCAACCGCGTTGGCGTGTCGGACAAAGTCTCGAACGCGCGGCGGACCATCGTCGTGCGCAGCACTTCGTTGAACGTGCCGATATGCGGCAGCCCCGACGGGCCGTAGCCCGTTTCGAACAGGATCGCTTCGCCACCGGGCTTGCCGCCCGGATAGCGCTTGAGCAGCTTGCGCGCTTCCTCATAGGGCCAGGCCTTGGAGTCGGTGGCGGCAGCGCGCAGCGCGGCAGCGTCGATGGGGAGATGTGCAAATGTCGTCATGGGGCTGCGGTCCTAGCGAACCCGGCGCGCGACTGCTAGACCTACGCGCGCGCCATGCCGAGCCTGCCCCGCCCCATCACCGAGCGCGCGCCTGTCGACCGCGCGACGTTCGAAGCCGAGATCGTGCCCGCCGCACAGCCGGTGGTGCTGCGCGGTCAGGTTGCTGACTGGCCGCTGGTCGCCGCCGCACGGACATCTAGCGACGCCTTTGCCACCGCTTTGCGCGCACAAGCCAACGACGTTGCGGGCGAAGCGTGGTTCGGCGCGCCTTCGATCAAGGGCCGGTTCGGCTTCACCGATGATCTGGCGGGGCATAATTTCGACCGCCGCCTCGCGACGATCGATCAATTGCTCGACCTGATCCTGCGCCAGTGCGACGATGGAGAACCGTGGAGCGTCTATGCTGGCGCGCTGCCGGTCGCCAAGCATCTGCCCCGCTTCCGTGCGACTCATCCGATGCCGCTGATTGATGCCGATCGCTACATGCTCGTGTCGTTGTAGCTCGGCAATCGTACCAAGACGGCGGCGCATTGGGACTTGCCGCAGAATCTCGCCTGCGTCGTCGCCGGTCGTCGCCGCTTCACGCTGTTCCCGACCGATCAGGTCGCCAATCTCTATGTCGGGCCGATCGATTTCACGCTTGCCGGGCAACCATCGAGCCTTGCCGATATCGAGGCGCCCGATTTTGCGCGCTTTCCGCGCCTCGCCCAAGCGTTCGAGCAGGCGCTGACGGTCGAGCTTGAGCCCGGCGACGTGCTCTACATCCCCAGCCTGTGGTGGCACGGGGTGACGGGGCTGGAACCCGTGGGGGCGATGATCAACTATTGGTGGCGCGATGGCCCCGCGCGAATGATGACACCGATGCTGTCGCTCAAGCACGCGTTGATGACGATGCGCGGGCTTCCGGCGAATGAAAAGGCGGCGTGGCGGGCGATGTTCGACCATTATCTGTTCGGCGACGACCCGGCTGCGCATCTGCCCGAGCATGCACGCGGCGTGCTCGGCGACTTGACGCCTGAGGCACTCGCGCGGCTGATGGCCGAACTTGCCGCCGCGCTTCGCCGCTAACAAGTTGCCAATCTGTTCCCAATCGCCGACAAGCGGTTGGTGATCGATCTCCCCTATCCGGCGCTCCACGCAAGCCATGGCGGCATCTGGGCAGCGGGCGAAAGCACGCGCTCGCTGTCGCGCGGCGAAGCAATCCGCATGGCGGCGGACACGCCGATGATCCTGCTCAACGCGCCGCTGGTCGCGCAGCGGCTGGGCTATGCCGAGCTGTCGGGGCTCGACGTGCTCGAGCTGTTCGCGTTCCTGTTCCCCGCGCGCTTCATGGTGCCGACGCCGAAGGGGCTGGCGGCGGCGGTCGGCCTGGAAGTGCCGCAGCGCGATCAGGACGTGGCGGCGTTCCTGCGCGCCGCGACCGAGCGCCTGCTGGCGGTACCGGCGGGCGAGTGGCCCGAACGCGAGGGGGCGTGGACTTCGCTCCAGACGCTGGCGCGGTTGCGCTGGCCCTGGGCGCCGCTGCTCGTCGACCGCCTTGCCAAGCCCGCCAAGGGTGAAGCGTTCCTGTTCACGCGCCTCCCCGAATGGACTGAGGCCGCGCCGCGCCCAGCCCCGCGCACGGTGACGCTCGATGCTGGTGACGCCCGCGCGCGGCTCGCCACGCTCACCGGTGCCGATGCCGAGCAACGCCCGGGCCAGCGCGCCTTTGCCGATGCCGCTGGCGCGGCCTTCGCCCCGCGCGACCGCCGCGATTCGCCCAATCTGGTGCTCGCCGAGGCCGGGACGGGGATCGGCAAGACGCTCGGCTATCTCGCGCCTGCCTCGCTCTGGGCCGAGCGCGCGGGCGGCGCGGTGTGGGTGTCGACCTTTACCAAGACGCTCCAGCGCCAGCTCGCGCATGAAACCGCGCGGCTGTTCCCCGATCCTGCGGTGCGGCGCGCGAAGGTGGTGACGCGCAAGGGCCGCGAGAATTACGCCTGCCTGCTCAATCTGGAGGATGCGCTGCAAGGCGGGTTCGCGGGGCGCGCGGCGATTCTTGCGCAGCTGGTGGCGCGCTGGGCGGCCTATACCGCCGATGGCGACATGGTCGGCGGCGATCTCCCCGGCTGGCTGCCAACGCTGTTCCGGCGCACCGGCGCGATTGCGCTGACCGATCGGCGCGGCGAGTGCGTCTATGCCGGCTGCCCGCATTACCGCAAATGCTTCATCGAGCGCGCCGCGCGCGCGTCGGCCGATGCCGATATCGTCATCGCCAATCACGCGCTGGTGATGGTCAACGCGGCGCGGGGTCGGGAGGTGGCGACGCGCCCGACGCGTTATGTGTTCGACGAAGGGCATCATTTGTTCGATGCCGCCGACGCAATGTTTGGCGTGGCGCTGACGGGGGCCGAGACGATCGAATTGCGCCGCTGGGTGATGGGGCCGGAGGCGAACGCGCGGGGACGACGGCGGGGGCTCGCCGCGCGGCTGTCCGATGTCGCCAGCTACGACACCGGCGGCGCCGAAGCGATCAACGCCGCTGCCCGCGCGGCGCAGGCGCTGCCGGGCGAAGGCTGGCTCCAGCGATTGGGCGAAGGCGCACCGTTCGGCCCGGTTGAGGCCTTGCTCGCCGCCGTGCGCGGCCTTGTCTATGCGCGCGGCGAGGGCAAGGACGATGCAGGCTATGGCCTCGAAACCGAACTCGCCGAGCCTGACGCCGGGCTGATCGAGGCCGCCGGACCCGCCGCCGCCGCGCTCGCCGCGCTGCATCAGCCGCTGGTCGCGCTCGGGCGACGGCTCGACGCGGTGCTCGATGAAGGCCCCGACTGGATGGACGGCCCGGCGCGCGCCCGCATCGAAGGCGCGATTGCCTCGCTCGGCTGGCGGGCGGAAACGGTTGCGGCGTGGCTGGCGCTGGTCGCGCGGATCGGTGGGCCGACCGATCCCGATTTCGTCGACTGGCTCGCGGTCGAGCGCGTCGAGGGGCGCGAATATGACATCGGCCTGCACCGCCGCTGGCTCGACCCGACCCGACCCTTTGCCGAGATCGTGCTGAAACCGGCGCAAGGCGCGCTCGTCACTTCGGCGACGCTGACGGCGGGCGGCGGCTGGGATGTGGCGGACGCACGCACCGGGGCGATCCATTTGCCCGCGCCGCCGGTGCATTTCGAAGCGCTCAGCCCGTTCGATTATGCTGAGGCCGCTGAAGTGCTGATCGTCACCGATGTGAAGCGCGGCGACACCGCGGCGCTCGCCAATGCCTATGCCCGGCTGATCGTCGCGGCGGGGGGTGGGACGCTGGGGCTGTTCACCGCGATCCGGCGGCTGCGCGCGGTGCATGCCCGCATCGCCGATCGGCTGGCGCGCGAAGGGCTGCCGCTCCACGCCCAGCATGTCGATCCAATCGACACGGGCACGTTGGTCGATATTTTCCGCGACGATGCGCGCGCGTCGCTGCTCGGCACCGATGCCTTGCGCGACGGCGTGGATGTGCCCGGCCATTCGCTAAGGCTGGTGGTGCTTGAGGGCGTGCCCTGGGCCAAGCCGACCGTGCTCCACGCCGCGCGGCGGCTCGCGGGCGGGGGTGCTGCCTATGACGACCGGCTGGTGCGCGCGCGGCTCGCGCAGGCGTTCGGGCGGCTGATTCGCCGTGCGGATGATCGCGGCGCCTTCGTGCTACTGTCGGCGGCGATGCCCTCGCGGTTGTTGTCGGCGTTTCCCGAAGGCGTGCCGATTGCGCGCGTCACCCTCGACGAAGCGGTCGCGCGGGTGCAATCACGCCTTTCAACCGTCACATCGCTGGGGCATGAGGTTCGCGCAACGACATAAAGAGAGGCGATGAAAAGGCTGACCCTGCTGCGCCACGCCAAATCGGGCTATGGCGACCGCGACCAGCGCGATTTCGACCGCGTGCTCAACGCCCGCGGCGAGCGGGCCGCCGTCGCCATCGGTCGCGCGTTAAAGGCCGAAGGCGCGCGCTTCGACCGCGTCATCGCGTCCGACGCTGCGCGCGTTGCCGGGACGATCGCGCTGGTCGAGCGCGGGCTTGGCGCCGCACTCGACCCGATCTGGGAGCGGCGCATTTATTTGGCATCGGCGGCGACCTTGCTCGAAATCGTCCAGACGCAGCCCGATAGCGCCGATCATGTGCTGCTGGCAGGGCATAATCCGGGGCTTGAGGATCTGGTGCTGATGCTTGTCCCCGAGCGCGCCGACGATGCCTTGCGCGCCGCCGTGTATGAAAAGCTCCCGACCGGCAGCCGGATCGAACTCGAATTCGATGTCGACAGCTGGGCCGCCGCCGATGCCGCGCGGATCACCCGCTTCACCCGTCCCCGCGATCTCGACCCTGAACTCGGGCCGGATGAGGATACCGATTGACGCCCGCTGTCTCCCAATGCTCCGTTCGTTTCGAGCGCAGTCGAGAAACAGGCCGCAAGCATCGCCACGCGTGTCTCGACTTCGCTCGACACTAACGGGCCGGGGTGGCCCACTTAGCGATGACTCGCTCTAGCGCTTCAGCTTGTCCCTAAGCGCCGCCAGCGCACCGAACGGCCCCGCTTCCTCCTCGGCAACCACACCCGCCGCGCGCAGCGATTCTGCTGCCTCCGGTCCGCGCGGGAAGGGATCGAGCGCGAGCGCCATCGTTTCCGCCGCTGCCTCGCCCAGATCGATCGCGCTGCCCGCATAGGGGATCGTGTCGAGCGCATCATCGGCCAGCTCGATCTCGTCGCCGTCGGGCACCTCAGCATCGGGCACGAAACGCAGCGCGACGGCCTCATCGACGTGCGTTGTCAGCGGCGCGCCGGTGACGACACAGGCTTGCACGACATCGGCCTCGACCTGGCCCGTCACGACAATGCCGCTGGTTTCTTCGTGGAGCGACAGCGTCGCCGTCAGCCGGTCGACGCTGACCAGCCCGAATCTTACTGCAAGCGCCGCACGCTCGCTCGCATCGGCCTCGATGGCCACGCTGCGCGGTCGCGCGCCGATCGCGTCGATGCGCTCGGGCCGCGAAAATTCGGGCGTCACGCGAGCATGCCGGCAATGATCACCGGGCTCGGCTGTTCAGCGAGGCGCGCGGCGAAATCGCTCAGTGCCTCGGCGACATGCCTCAGCGCAGCCGCGCCCGGATCAACCCCGCGATAAAGATTGCGCAGCAACGGCGTGCGCAGGTCGCCTGCCGCCAGCCCCTCGCGATAGGCACCGAGTCGCCCGCCGAGCATGCTCACCATCTGGCCGACATATTTGCCCAAGCCGACATCGCCGATGCCGCTCTGGCGCAACTGTGCGTCCATGTCTTCGATGAATGTTTCGGTCAGCGCGACCGATGCCGGCGCCGCCGCCGGATCGGCCTCGAGCCGCAGCAAGACCAACGACAGGATCGCGGCGATCATGTCGAACCGCCCGTCCATCGTATCGGGCACCGCGCCCGCGAGATACCAGTGCGGCTCGCGCCCGCGCGCGACAATCGCGGCGTAAAGCGCCGCCACCCCGCTGTCGTCGGTGGTCGCGCCGCCGAATATCCCGCCCAAAAATCGCTTCATGCCATGCTGCCTTGCCAACTGCCTTGCCAACTGCCTTGTTTGCGCCCGATCCCCGGCATATTGAGACTGCGCGCTGGTGATGCAATGCGTGTGCGGCGTGCAGCGGCGATGATCGCCTGCTTGGAGGAACTGGATGCGGTTGATTTCGACGCGAGTGGCGTTTGTGGCAGCGATGGGCGCGCTGGCGATGACCGGCGGCTGCACGCCGCTGCGCGGGCATCAGGGCTATGTGATCGATCCCGATCTCGTCAATTCGGTCCAGCCCGGCGTCGACAATCGCCAGACCGTGGCGAAGGTGCTCGGCAAGCCGACCTTCACCAGCCAGTTCAACGAAGGCGAATGGTTCTACGTCTCGCGCGACACCCGCTATTTCGCCTATAATCTGCCCAAGCCCAAGGTGCAGACGGTGCTGCGCATCCGTTTTGACGACAAGGGCGTGGTGAGCAACGTCGATCGCACAGGGGTCGATCAGGTCGCGTCGATCACGCCTTATAGCAAGATCACGCCGACGCTGGGGCGCAAGCACAGCTTCTTCCGCGACGTGTTCGGCAATATCGGTGCGGTCGGCGCGGGCGCGAACCCGCAAGGACCGGGCGGTGGCGGCGGCGGCGGCGGGCGCCCCTAATCCGCTGTTACATTTTGTGACAACGCTTGCGGGCGGCTGACCAAGCCGTTCCCGGCGCATTCAGGCCGACTCGGCCATATCGGATCCCGACAGCGACATAAGCGTTGCTGTCCGACCGACTATGGGAGTTGTACCATGCGTAAGATAATCCTTCTGACCTTGCTGGCAGCGGTCGCGACTCCGGTTGCGGCGCAGGCCCAGTCGCAAGCCGAAGTCCGCCGCAGCCAGCGCGACCTCCGCGAAGAACAGCGCGATCTCAACCAGGCCTATCGCTCGGGCGACCCGCGCCGCATCCGTGACGAACGCGATGATGTGCGCGACGCGCGCCAGGAATTGCGCGAGGACCGGCGTGACCGCGATCGGGCTTGGGGCCGTGACGACTGGCGCGGTTATCGCGACCGCAACGCGGGGCTCTATGCCCGCGGCGGCTGGCGCGCGCCCTTCCGCTATAATGCGTTCCGCAGCGGCGTGCGGATCGCGCCTGCCTATTATGGCCCGCGCTACTTCATCGCCGATCCGTGGCGCTATCGCCTGCCGCCCGCACGTGGTTACCAGCGTTGGGTGCGGCATTATGACGATGTCCTGCTCGTCGACACCCGGCGCGGCGTCGTGATCGATGTCTATCGCGGCTTCTGGCGCTAAGCCCATAGGCTAGGCGCGCGAGCGGCTCGGGGAGGCAATTTCCCGGGCCGTTTGCGTCTCAGCGCACCGTGAACGCGACTTGATCGACGACATGTCCGGCCAGATCGACAAGCCGGATCAGGTGCCGCCCCGGTCCAGCGAGGACGAGCGGTTGGGCGTCTGCCGCGCCGAGATCGCGCTTGTCGAGCCACAGCCGGTGCGTCGATGCCTGCCCCGACACGCCGATGGCGAGGCGCTGGCGGTCGATCGGGATGTCGGGATCGAGCGCATAGACGCTGCCCGACACCGGGTTGGTGATGCGCGGGCGCCGCGCGGTTTCCGGCGCCGCGCCGAACTGCGCCTGCGCGGTGCCGGTAAGGAAATATTCGAGCCGTGGCTGCTCGATCTTGTCGACAAAGGCGATTCGCCGCGTGTCGATGCCCCGTGGCGGCGGTGGTGCCGACGCGTCGCCCTGATCGAGCGCGCGCATCACGTCGCGCCACACCGGTGCCGCGCCGCTCGTGCCCGACACCGCGCGCATCGGGTCGCCCTCCAGATTGCCGACCCAGACGCCGACGGTGTAGCGCCGGGTGAAGCCGATGCACCAATTGTCGCGCAGTGCCTTTGACGTGCCGGTCTTCACCGCCGACCAGAAGGGCAGGCTGAGCGCCGAGTCGAGCCCGAAGGTGACCGCGCGGGCATTGGAATCGCTCAGCATATTGCTCACCAGCCAAGCGGTCTGCGGGGTCGTGATCGCTTTGTCGGGCACGAGCGGCGCGTCGGGCGTCAACCGCAACGGACTCCAGCGACCACCCCGCGCAAGGCTGCGATAGGCAGCGACCTGTTCAAGCAACGTGACTTCGGCTGAGCCAAGTGCCAGCGAAAAGCCATAATATTGGCCATCCTCGACCAGCCCGTGATAGCCGGTATCCCACAGCCGGTCGCGAAACGGCTCCACGCCCACCAACAGCAAGGTGCGCACCGCCGGTACGTTAAGCGACCCGGCGAGCGCGGTGCGTGCCGACACCGGCCCTTTGAAATCGCGATCATAATTCTGCGGCACATAAAGCCCGCTCGCGGTGTCTAGCTGGACGGGCGAATCGTCGAGGATCGACGCGGGGGTCAGATAACCATGCTCGATCGCTTGCGCGTAGAGGAACGGCTTCAGCGTCGATCCGGCCTGACGATAGCTGTTGGCGCCATCAACTTGCGCCGCCGTCGACGCACCGCCGACGCCGCCGACATAGGCGCGGACTTCGCCGCTCTCGTTGTCGACCACCACGACCGCGCCGTCGCGCGCGCGGCTGCCGCCGAGGCCCTTGAGCTGGCGGGTCAGCGCCACCGTCGCCAGCCGCTGGATCCGCGCGTCGAGCGTCGAGGTGATCCGCAGGCCGGGCTTGGTGAGCAACCGGCTCGCGAGATGCGGCGCGAGGCCGGGATCGAGCGCGAGCCGCCGCTGCGGCCCGAGCATGGCCCACGCACCGCTTTCGAACCGCGCGCAATCGCTGGTGCGCGCATAGCGGCACACGCGCCGCGCTATCGCTGGCGCGGGCGCCTGCGGATCGGGCAGCAGCGCGGCGAGCAGCAGCGAATCGTCGCGCGACAAGGCATCGGGGGTCTTGCCAAACAGCCCGAGCGCCGCCGCGCCCACGCCTTGCGCCTCGCCGCGAAACCCGGCGAGGTTGAGATAGGCCTCAAGAATTTGCGCCTTGCTCCACCGCGCCTCGATCGCCCAGGCCGCGCGCATCTGGCGTAGCTTGTCGCGCCACCCGCGCGATCCGGGGGCGTCGAGATCGGGCGCGAGATAGGCGGCGAGCTGCATTGTCAGCGTGCTCGCGCCGCCACGCGGTCGCTGGGCGATCCGGTCGCGCGCCGCGCTCGCAATCGCGAGCCAGTCGACGCCGCCATGGCTGTAAAAGCGCTTGTCTTCGGCGCCGAGGATCGTGTCGCGGGTGACCGGCGCGACCTTGTCAATTGGCGTCCACGCCAGCCGCCGCGTTGCGAAATTGACGCGTGCCGAATCGATCAGCACGCCGTTTCGGTCATAGAGCCACGCTTCGGATGGCTGCCACGCGCGGCGCACTTGCGCATAATCGGGCATCGGCGGCGGCCGTGTCGCGAGGTCGAGTCCGGCGAGGCTGATCACTGCCAACACCAGCGCAGCGATCGCCAGCCGCGCCGGGGTCAGCCATCGCCCAACAACACCGCCCATTTCAGCGCGGCGCCACCGTCACTGGCGCATTAGGCAGATCGGCATGGATCGCGGGCGAATACATCGCCTCGACATGCGTCGGCGGCAGGTTGAAGCGCCCGGTGCCGTTGAGCCGCACCGAATAGGTCACGCTCGTCGTCCCGCGCGGCAACCACGCGAAATAGCCGCGCCACGTCGCCCCGCCGCGCTCGATATAGCTTGGATAGCCACCCTCGCTGCCGCCGATGTTGAGCAGGCTCGACTGGTTGGCCTGATCGCCAAGGATCGTCGCGCCTGCGGGCACCGGATCGCTGATCACCACCCAGTTGCGCTCGGCCGACGCCTCGACGGTGATCGTCACCTTGATCACGTCGCCGCGCGTGTAGCGCCCGGCGTTTCGCGCCTGCACCACCTCGACCTTGCGCGCGATCTTATAGCCCGCAAACAGCGCCGATTTGAGCGGCACGGCGGCCGACACCGACACCATTGCCCATGGCCCCGCCCCGCCCGACTGGCTCAGCACCAATGGGACGCGCGCGGCGGGCAGCGGGAAGGACAGCAGCCGCTGCGGTTCGGCAAGCGGCCAGCCGCGGCTGAGCGTCGCGCTGCCGAGCGAGGCGGTCGTCACCCCGGCAATCGCTTCTGCCGGATAAAGCGCCGCGAATTTGCGCGCGGCGATCGTGCCCCAGGCATTGGCGGGAGTCGTATCCCAATGGCCGCGTTGCTGGCGCAGCGCGACGCCGACCATCATCTTCGGGCCTTCGTCCTGCCAGCCGGGCTTGCCCAGCACCGCAATCAGCGCCTTGATCGCGCCTTCGTCGCCCGATGACATCAGCCACCACGCCGCATTCGACTGATCGCTGAGATCGAGCCGGGTGCCTTCATACACCAGCCGCGTCCGCAGCACCGCTTCGCCCGCGCCGCGCAAGGCCTGCGCATTGGCGAGCCCCGGCGTGCGATCGATCGCGACGAGATAATCGGCGAGCTGCGCAGTCGGCATGTCCTTCGGCACGATCTGGAGCTGGCCGAGCATCGCCGGGGTCGCTGCCCCCGCGCGTGCGAGCGCGGTAAAGGCAGCCAGCCGGCGCAGGCGGACATCGCCATAGCTTTCGTGGTTCAGCCGTCCGTCGATCACCGCCTTCAGCCCGTCGATCATCTTCGCACGCGGGCCGTCGGGGATCGGCAGGCCCGCGTCGCTCGTCAGCGCCAGGACATAGGCGGTCAGCGCTTCGGACCCGTCGAGGCTGTCCGACGGCCAATAGCGCAGCAGCCCGTCGGGCGCCTGATAGGTCGGTATATCGCCCGCGAGCGTCGTCCAGCCGCCCGTGTCGCCCGTCGCGACGATCCGCGACAGCCGCTGCTCGAAGCAATTATACGGATAGGCCGTCATATAACTCCGCACCCCGGCAAGCGGGGGCGCGAGCGTGTCGGCAAGGCGAATCTCGACGCTGCCACGCCCGGCCAGCGCGCCTGCGGGGGCGCCAATCGGGATCGGCCCGCTGCCGACGCGCGCGAGGGTGGAAGCCCAAACCTCGATCGGCACCGCGGGCACAATCTGCTGGGTGACGCCGATCTGGTCAGCGGCCTTGCCGTCGGCGGTCTTGGCCTGCACCTGCCAGCGCAGCGAGCCGATCGTCTCTGGCGCCGTCAGGTTCCACATCACCGGCGCAGCACCGCCCGCCGGGATCGTAACGGTCAGCGGCCGACCGGTCGCGATGGCGGGGGTGACGGCGACGGTCGCCGTCACCGTCATCGGCTTGGTCGAGCCATTGCGCAGCGTGAATACTGCGCCGAACTGGTCGCCGGTGCGCACGATTGGCGGAATGCCGGAGAACAGGCTGAGGTCCTGCGCCGACCGGATTTCGCTTTCGCCACTGCCGAACAGCTGGGCGCCATCAGTCGCGACCGCGACCAGCCGGAACGCGGTCAGCGCGTCGTTGAGCTGCACCGGCACCCGCGCATGCCCCTTGGCATCGAGCGCGACGCGGCCTTTCCACAGCAGAACCGGCTGGAAATTCTCGCGGTTGAGCGCCGCATTGCCGCCTTCGCCACCGTCACCACCGGCGACGACGGCCTTTTTGCCGAAATGGCGCTTGCCGACGACTTGCGTCTGCGCGGTCGCGGTCAGCACCGAGAGCGATCGTTCGCCCATCATCGCGGTCAGCACATCGGTGCTGGCGTTGGGCGCAATCTGATCGAGCGCGCTGTCGACCGCGACAAAGGCGACATCGGCGCTGGCGGCAGGCTTGCCGTCGGGGCGCGTCACCGCGACATCGACTTGCGCGACATCACGCGCGGCATAGCGCGCCTTGTCGGCCTTCACCGTCACGCCGAGCTGATGGCCTTCCCAACCGACCTTCACCTTGGCGATGCCCATGCGGTACGCAGGCTTCGACAGATCGACGAGCGCGGTCGCTTCGGGCGCGGGTTCGGGCTTCGAACTAATCCCCAGCCAAGCGCCGATATTGCTCAACCAGTCCCAAAATCCCGGCTGCACCCGCCCGCGCACCGCGAGCACCGACACGAACACATCGGGCGCGTAGCTCGACGGCATTTTGACCTCGATCACTGGATCGGCGCCCGACAGCTCGGTCACGAAATGCGACAACACGCCTTCGCGCTCGACAGTCACCAGCGCGGTGGCGTTGCGGAACGGCATGCGCACCTGGAATTTGGCGGTTTCGCCTGCCTTATAGGTCTGGCGCTCGGGGATCACGTCCATCCGGTCGCCATTGTCGCCGCCGAACCACCAGTCGTCTTCGCCCGCCAGCCACACCGATTGCGTCGCGCGCGCGACATTGCCCTGCGCGTCGGAGGTGGTGGCGACGGCATAGACTTCGCCCGAGACACCGGGGTTGATCTTGCAGGTCGCGAGCCCCTGCGCATCGGTGCTCGCCGAACAGGCCGCGGCGAGCTTGGTCGTCTTCATCTGGTTGTCATAGGCGTAGAAACCGCCGATCAGCCGCCGCCGCGCGGTCAGAATTTCGCGGCTGTAGAGCGCGACCGAAATCGCCTGCCCCTTGATTGGCTTGCCATCGGTGTCGAGCGCCACGAAGCGCAGCCGCAGATCATCGGCCTTCATCAGCCAGCCGTCGGTCTTGACGCCGAGCTGCACGGCGGACGGGTAGATCGCAATCGAGCGCGACGCGGTCAGCGTTTCGCCGTTCGCATCCTGATAATCCATCTCGACGCGCATATTGGCAGCGCCGTCGAGGCTTTGCGGAATCTCGACCGATTGATGCGCCGTGCCATCGCCGCCGAGCTTGACCGGCAGGGTCTGCGTCGGCGGCAGCGGGCTTTCCTCATCCTCGCCGTCGCCGTTGAGCGGCTTGACGCCCTCGGTCAGCGCTTTGCCGCCGAAGTTATAGCCTTCATAGCCATCGGGCGCCGACACCCCGCCGAACCAGCCGATGCGCAGATCGACCGGCAGGTTGGAAGCGCCCCCGCCGGAGAGAAAGCCCACGAACAGATCGAGCGGCAGCGATTTGGGTCGCACGGCGGCTTCCTTCGGCCCGGACACGGTCGCGCGCATCGTCGGCAGGCGATATTCGTCGACCTTGAACGACTGGCCCGAACTGATCGTCTCCTCGCCGCGCATCACTTGCACGTCATAATCGCCCATCGGCGCGCCTTGCGGGGCGGCCCAGGCGCTTTCGCCGATGCCGCTCGCGTCGATCGTCAGCGGCAAGTCGAACGATGTGTCCGACCCGCGATGCTGGAGATGCAGCGTGCCGGTAAAGCCGCCCGCGAATTGGAAACCGGCGGCCACGGGCGAGCGCAGGATATGCTTCATGTGGATCGTCTCGCCCTGGCGGACGAGCGCGCGATCGAACACGGTGTGGAAGATATCGCCCTTGGCTTCATAACCATAGGGCAAGTCGAAGTCATAAGGGCGGATGCCTTCGCCCCAGTCGGTCAGGGTGAAGCTGAAATCGCCGTCCTTGCGCGCCGACACCATCAGCGGGTGCGCGCCCGATCCGTCCTCGGGGCAGCTGCCGTAGGTTTCGGGATCGGGCAGACCTTTGGTGAAGATGATGGCGCCCTTGGCATCGGTGCGGCCGCTGACGAGGGTCTTGCCGTTGCAGCTGTCGGTCACGCGGATATCGGCGCCGCCGACGGGCTTGGCGCCGTCGAGCGTTGTCACCCAGGCAAGGCTCGCGCCGCGCCCCCATTTGAAATGGACGCTGAGGTTGGTCACCAGCGCGGCGCTGGCGACATAGCGCGGCGCCTTGCGGCCGAGCAGCGCCGCGCCCAATTGCGGGCTCGCCATTTCGACCACGTAGAAGCCGGGTTTGGCGAGCGGCACGCCGACGACTTCGAAATCCTTGCCCTTGCCCGGCAACCCGACCTTGAGCGCGGTCCCCTGTCCGGCGCCGAGGATCGACTCCGATCCGGTGTCGTTGATCGTCACGGTCTCGCCGCCGCGTTGCTCGTCATGGCTTTTATAGTCGTCGGCATCGTCGACAAGGCGTAGCCAGCGCGCGATGTCGCCGTCCGACCCTTCGACGCGCAGCGACTGCCCGCCGATCGTAAGATTGCGCCCTGCCAATTCGGGTTCGATATTGCGCACGGTCACCGGCAGCATGCCGCCTTGCTTGGCTTCGAGAATGCCGAAGCTTGCGGCGAATTTCACCAGCGGCGGCGCTTCGTCGAAGCGGATGTCGAGCGGGAAGCGCGCAGCATTTACCAGCGGGCGACCGCTTTCGTCCTTGATGCCTGCGGGCAGGATCAGCCTGGCCTTGGTCGCCGGCGGGAGGGGCGAGGCAAAGGCAATATCGCTCGTCGTCGCTTCGGTGCGCACATCGCCGCGATCACCGTCGCTGCCGAATTTGGGCGCGATCGATTTGCCATCGGGCGTTTCGATGCGGATTTGCTTGGCGAGCGCCATCGGGATCGGCGCGGTGAAGCGAACATAAGCCTTTTCGACCGGCGAACAGCCCGCCTGCGGATTGACGCGCGAACATTCGAAGCGCGCGGTGAAGGGCTTCCGCACCGTAAAGTCGAAGCGCTGGTCAGCACCCGCGAGCTTGTCGCCCGCGCCCGCAATCTGCCCCGACCACACCAGCGCCATATCGCGCCCCGGCGGCAGCGGGCGGCGGCACTTGAGCGCGGTCACCGACGCGAGCGCCGCCTTGCGCGCCGCCAAATCCTTGGGCAGCGACGCGGGCAAACCGGCTTCCTCAAGGAAGCTGCTGGTGCGGTAATCGTCAGTGCCGAGTTCGCCGAGCAGCTTGGCGGGCAGATCATCGCCCAGCACATCGACCGGAATCTTCTCGCCAATGCCATCGACCGCGCAATACGCATTCGCCGCAACCGAAGCGCGCGTCGCGGGCATATTGGCGGCGACCAAGAATACCTGATCCTCCTCGACATCGCTGCCGTACCGCCCCGGCAGCACCGCGCGCGCAACTGGCCCGCCCGCATCGACCGTAAAGTGCTGCTGGCCGCCGACGGCAACGCCCGCCACCGTCTTCAACCCTTCGACCAGATCGAAGCTGCACTGCGTGCCGCCCGGCAGCGGCGCCTTGAATTCATGGACCCAGCTCTGCTGGTCGATCCAGCGGCCCGTGCCTTCGACCGCGCAGGTTACCTTGAACGGCGCGGCGGCGCGCGGATCGCCGAGCGCCACGATTGGCGCGCTGAAGCGCACCGTGAAACGCTCGATAGCGCCACCGCCGACGCCGGGGGTGGCCATCACAACTTGCGGGCTGGAGTCGGCTGAGGCAGCAAGCGGCGCAAAGGCGAGCGCGAGCAGGGCGAATCGTACCGCGAGCTTCATGTCTCACCGCTCCCCTATGACCAACTCGACGCTATGGCGCGGTATCCGACAAGTCCAGCGCCGAATGGCGGAATCCCGCGCGATTTGCGCGATTTCGCGCCGCTGTGCCACAAGGCGTTCGGCACGATCTCGGGGGCATTGTGAGCATCGTTGCGGGCATCGTGGCAGGGCTGGACAGTGTGGCGCGCGAAGCGATGCTGTTCGCGGGCGTCGGCTTCCTGATCGGCGGGCTCGATGATCTTGCGGTCGATCTTGTCTATTTTGCGCGTCGGGGGTGGCGGCGCAGCGGTGACGCCGATCGCGGCCTCAGCGCGCCCGAAGCAGCGGTCGGGCACATCGCGATCTTCGTGCCCGCCTGGGATGAAGCGAGTGTGATCGGCGCGATGCTGACGACCGCGCTCGACCGGCTCGATCACCCCGATTACCGTCTCTACGTCGGCACCTATCCCAATGATCGCGCGACGATCGATGCAGTGGCGGCGGTCGCCGAACGCGACGCGCGGGTGCGGCTGGTGATCGGGTCACGGCCGGGGCCGACCACCAAGGCCGATTGCCTCAACACGCTGTGGCATGCGCTGCGCCGGGATGAAGCCGATGGAGCCCGGGCGCGCGCGATTGTGCTGCATGATGCCGAGGATGTCGTCCACCCTGCCGAGCTGCGCGTGTTCGAAGCGCTGATCGGCGATTATGCCGCCGTGCAACTGCCGGTGCGGCCCTTGGTCGATCGCGCCGCGCAGCTGGTGTCGGGCCATTATGCCGATGAATTCGCCGAAGCGCATGCCAAGCAGCTTGTGGTGCGCGCTGCACTCGGTGCTGCCTTGCCGCTCGCGGGGGTGGGCTGCGCGATCGAGCGGTCGATGATCGATGCCATTGCAGTGGCGCGCGGCGGCGACCCGTTCGATGCCGCCAGCCTGACCGAGGATTATGAGCTGGGGCTGGCGATTGCCGGATTGGGCGGGCGGGGTGTGCTCGCGCGCGTTCGCGACGACGACGGGACAATCGTGGCGGTGCGCGCCTATTTCCCGGCGCGGTTGGCCGATGCCGTTCGCCAGAAGGCGCGGTGGATGACGGGGATTGCACTCGCCGGTTGGGACCGGGTCGGCTGGGGCCGCGCCTTCGACCTGTCGGACCATTGGATGCGGATGCGCGATCGTCGCGCGCCGCTCGCGGTATTGGTGCTCGGCGCCGCTTACCTCGCTGTCGTGACCTGGGGTCTTGCGGTGCTGCTCCACTGGACGACTGGCAGCGCGCCGCCCGCCCTGGTCCCGGCTTGGCTATTGGTGATCAACAGCGTCTTGCTCGGCTGGCGGCTGGCGATGCGCATGGCCTTTACCGGCGCCATTTATGGCTGGCGTCAGGCTTTATGGTCGCTGCCGCGCGCCTTTGTCGGCAATGTCATCGCGCTGCTGGCGGCGCGGCGGGCGATCCTGCGCTATGTCGCGATGCTGCGCGGTGGACCGCCGGTGTGGGACAAGACCACGCATGCCTTTCCCGACCTGAGCGGCGAGGCGCGGCGATGAGCGGCCGGCCGCTGCGGTTTTTGGGCGTCGTGCTCGGCGGCTGGGTCGCGGTGCGCGTGATGCTGTTGTCGCAACCGGTGCCGGGAGTCGGGGTGGCGACAAAGCAGACGCCAAAGCCGCCGATAGCGCACTTGCCGCGCACATCGATAGCTTGGGATACGATCCCGCCAGCGGCGCCGTTCGCTGCGCCACGTCCCCGCTCGTTTACCGTCGCGACCGCTCATCCCTTTGTGGCCTCGCCGTGGCAGCGCCACCCCGGCGACCCCGATCGGGTGGCGCTGGCGTTGCTGGGGCTCACGCGGCTTGGGCCTTCGGAGCCGGTCGGCGTGGTTGCGGCGGTACGCGACGATCCCGCGACCACGCCCGCGCTTGCCTTCCCAAAGCCTGCCCCCGGCGCGTCGCGATTGTCGGGGAGCGCATGGCTGATCGCCCGCTCGGGCAGCGGCCTTGGCCAAAGTCCCTTGGGGGGTCAGCTCGGCGGGTCACAAGCGGGCATCCGCGTGGCCTATGCCATTGATCGCCAGCGTCGCGTGGCGCTGGTCGGTCGCGTCGCGACGCCGCTGGCGGGGCCGGGGCGCGAGGCTGCGGTGGGGGTCGAGTGGCAGCCGACCCGCGCGCCGGTGCGCATCGTTGCCGAACAGCGGCTCGCGATCGACGGCGGCGGTGGTGGTCCGGCGATCGGCGTGGTCGGCGGCGTCGGCCCGGTGCCGATCGGCAATTTTCGGCTTGAGGCTTATGGTCAGGCCGGGGTGATCGGGCGCGGGCGCGGTGTTGGCTATGCCGATGGCGCGGTGCGGATCGACCACCCGATTGCCAAGCGGCACGGCGTCACGCTCGCGGCGGGCCTCGGCGCGTGGGGCGCAGCGCAGCCCGGGGCCGAGCGGATCGATGTCGGGCCAGTGCTCGCCGCGACCGTGCCGATCGCCGAGCGCCGGATACGCGTCGCGCTCGAATGGCGCGCGCGCGTCGGCGGGCGGGCCGCGCCGGGATCGGGCCTTGCGCTGTCGATTGGCGGCGATTTCTGACGCCATTGCGCTTTGCGCTCGGCTACCGAAAGCGATAGGCCGGGGTCGGCATGGACATCTACCTCCCGATCGCGAATTTGAGCGTCAATGCGCTGGTGATCGTGCTGCTTGGCGGCGGCGTGGGGCTGCTGTCGGGCTTGTTCGGTGTCGGCGGCGGGTTTCTGACGACGCCGCTGCTGATCATCTATGGCATCCCGCCCACGGTCGCCGCGGCTTCGGCCGCCAGCCAGGTGACGGGCGCGAGCGTGTCGGGCGTATTCGCGCATCTGCGCCGCAAGGGCGTCGATTTCAAAATGGGCGGCATCATGGTCGCGGGCGGGATCGTCGGCACCTTGATCGGGGCGGGGCTTTTCCGCCTGCTCCAAGCCAGCGGCCAGATCGATACGACGATTGCCATCATCTATGTCCTGCTGCTCGGCTTCATCGGCACGACGATGGCGCGTGAATCAATCGCGGCGATCCGGGCGATGCGAACCGGTCAGCCGCTGCCCGCGCGCAAACGGCGCCATCACCCGCTGATCGCATCGCTGCCGCTGCGGACGCGCTTCTATCGCTCGGGGCTGTATATCTCGCCGCTCGCGCCGCTGTTGCTGGGTGTTTTTGTCGGCATTTTGACGATCCTGCTCGGCGTCGGCGGCGGCTTCATCCTGGTGCCCGCCATGCTCTATCTGCTCGGCATGGGCGCACAGGTCGTCGTCGGCACCTCGCTGTTCCAGACGTTGTTCGTCACCGCGATTGCGACGATGGTGCATGCCACGACGACCAAGGCGGTCGACATCGTGCTTGCTGCGCTGCTGCTGCTCGGTTCGGTCGCAGGCGCGCAGATCGGCGCGCGGTTCGCGACCAAGGTGAAGCCCGAATATCTCCGCTTCGCGCTCGCCGTGATCGTGTTGCTGTTGGCAGTGCGGGTGGCGATCGGGCTGGGCTGGCGACCCGATGAGATTTATTCGGTCGAGCTGTTGTGAAACGCGCGCTGGCCCTGCTGCTCGCGCTGCCGCTGCTGATGGGTCAGGCCAAGCCCGTGCTGGTGCCCGATGTCTCGCAGCGCAACATCGAGATCGCCTATAGCTTCACCGGCGCCGAACTCTTGCTGTTCGGTGCGATTCTCTATCCCGGCGGCCGCGTGCCCGAAGAGCGCGATGCCGATATCGTCGTTGTCGTCAAAGGGCCGTCACAATCGATTCTGGTGCGCGAAAAGCAGCAGATCGCGGGCATTTGGGTCAATGCCGCGCGGGTCCGCTATCTGTCGGCGCCAAGCTATTATGCGCTCGCCTCGTCCAAGCCGATTGACGCGCTGCTCGACGAACGCAGCCGCGCTATCTACGAAATCGGGCTCGACAGTCTGCAACTCTCACCCGCCAGCGGCGACGCGCCTGACGAAAATGCGCGCTTTGTGCGCGGCCTCGTCGACCTCAAGCGCCGCAGTCGCCTCTATGTCGAAGCGCCGGGCGCGGTCGAGATCACCGATGGCGTGCTCTACCGTGCGCGGCTGACCATCCCGGCGCGCGTGCCGGTGGGGCGGTTCACGGCGGAGACGTTCCTGATCCGCAAGGGGCGCGTGCTGGCAGCGGCGGTGCGGGAGATCGACATCCGCAAATCGGGGTTCGAGCGGTTCGTCGCGCGCGCGGCCGATCGGCATTCGATCAGCTACGGGCTGGCCGCGGTTGCGCTATCGGTGCTGTTCGGCTGGGCGGCGGGATGGATCGCGCGTCGGCTTTAGGCGGAACGTCCATACGCTAAATTTACCAATTGGCTGCCAAGGATGCGCTCCACAAAGTGCGCTTTTCGGGGTCTTGATTTGCATGAACGACCACCTCACCACGCCGACCCATGCGCCGACCGGCGCCGGTGCGCCCATGCATTATGATTTGTCGCGCGGGTTTGGCATGGTGTTCGAAATTGCCGGTTCGTCGAGCCAGGTGCTGCTCGACGCCGCCGCGATGGAAGCGCTCAGCAGTCATGAGGATCCCGTCGTTGCATCCGCCGGTCAAGTCGGCAGCCAGGTCAAGATGCGCGTCGGCAATGCCTGGCTGATCGCCAATGTCCGGACGTTGAAGTTGCTCGACGGGCATGACGACAGCATCGTCGCCGCGATCGACTTCCTTGGCGAAGGCGATGAGGAAAAGCTCACCGGGAAACTCTACCGATTCCGCCGCGGCGTGACGCGCTATCCGACGCCGGGGACGCCCGTCTTCCCGGTATCGACCGGCGATCTCAAGCAAATCTACGCGGCCGACGACCGCGCATATGTCGATATCGGCACCGTCTATCCGACGCGCGACATTCGCGCGGCGCTCTATGTCGATGCGCTGCTCGGCAAGCATTTCGCGCTGCTGGGCTCGACCGGCACCGGCAAGTCGACCGCGGCGGCGCTGATCCTCCACCGCATCTGCGAGCTCGCGCCGTCGGGCCATATCGTGATGATCGATCCGCACGGCGAATATGGCGCCGCGTTCAAGACCAATGGCGCGATCTACGACGTGTCGAACCTGCAAATGCCCTATTGGCTGATGAATTTTGAGGAGCACTGCGAAGTGTTCCTGACGACGTCGGGTAGCGAGCGTCAGGTCGATGCCGATATTTTCGCCAAATGCCTGCTCGCCGCGCGCGGCAAGGGGCGGATTGGGCAGGAAATCGCCAAGCTGACGG
Source organism: Sphingomonas sp. (assembly GCF_019749955.1). Taxonomy (GTDB): domain Bacteria; phylum Pseudomonadota; class Alphaproteobacteria; order Sphingomonadales; family Sphingomonadaceae; genus Sphingomonas. The sequence goes on along the minus strand of NZ_JAIEPC010000014.1, from coordinate 29,079 downwards.
TCGACGCGCCGATCCCCTATCTGCTCTCCGACTTGACCAACATCATTACCAATGAAATGGGCAAGATGGACCGCGCAGGCGACACTGCGCCCTATATGCGGCTCAAGAGCAAGATCGACGAGATCAAGGCCGATCCGCGCTACAGCTTCATGTTTTCAGGGATGCTCGTCGCCGACACCATGGCCGACTTCATCGAACGCGTGTTCCGCCTGCCCGGTGACGGCCGACCGATTTCGATCATCGACGTGTCGGGCGTCCCGTCCGAAATCACCTCGGTGGTGGTCGCGGTGCTCAGCCGGATGGTGTTCGATTTCGCCATCTGGTCGCGCAACGAGCCGCAACGCCCGATCCTGCTCGTCTGCGAAGAAGCGCACCGCTACATCCCCAACGAAGCCAATGCCAATGGCTCGTCGGTCGGCAAGATCCTGAGCCGGATCGCCAAGGAAGGCCGCAAATATGGCGTGTCATTGGGGCTGATCACGCAGCGGCCATCGGACTTGGCCGAAGGCGTGCTGTCGCAGTGCGGCACGATCATTTCGATGCGGCTCAACAACGATCGCGACCAGTCGTTCGTGCGCGCCGCCATGCCCGAAGGCGCGCGCGGTTTCCTCGATTCGATCCCCGCCTTGCGCAACCGCGAATGCATCGTCTGCGGCGAAGGTGTGGGCGTGCCGGTGCGCGTGGCGTTCGACGATCTCGAAGAAATCAAGCGTCCCGCCTCGGCCGATCCGCTGTTTTCGGAACTGTGGCGCGAAGTCGGTCAGGAAGAGGAAATCATCGGTCGCACGATCAAGCGCTGGCGCGCGCAGGGGCGCTGAGCGCGGTCCAAGCAAGGACGGTGTGAAGCGCCGCCTCAGCGACCGGCGGGTTTGACCGCGAGCAGGTTGGCGACACGTGCCCGGAAGCTGCGCAGCACATCGCCGCTCAGGCGTTGGATCGAGGCAAAGGCCATCGAGCGCGGATTGATCGGGTTGCCGTTCTTCCACAGCTCATAATGGAGATGCGGGCCGGTCGACAGGCCGGTTGAGCCGACATAGCCGATGACTTGACCCTGCGCGACCCGGGTGCCGGGCGCGACGGCGATTCGGCTCATATGGCCATAGCCCGTCGCGAGGCCATCGCCGTGCGTGAGCTTGACGAAATTGCCATAACCGCCGCTGCGACCGGCAAAGGCGACCACGCCGTCAATCGCGGCGCGGATCGGCGCGCCATAGGGAGCGCCGATATCGAGCCCCTTGTGAAAGCGTTGGGTCCCGTAAATCGGATGCCAGCGCATGCCGTAGCTTGAAGTCAAATGACCATCGACCGGCATCGACATGCCGCCCTTGCGCTCGCCGACGCCATTGGCGTCGAACCAGCCGGACTGGTCGCCCTGATCCCAGCGGAAGAGGCGCAGCGCGCTGTTGTCGCGGTCGAGCCCCGCGTAGAGGAGGTTGCCGAGTTGGACTTCGCCGGTGGCCGCGCGTCGCTGGGCGATCGCAATGTCGAAAATATTGGTCGGCGCCACGTCTGACCCGATCGATATCCGGCTCGCGAGCGCCCGAATATAGGACTCGACGGCCTTGGCGGGGACACCGGCGGCGCGTGCCGAGCGATAGAGCGACTGGCCGACCAGCCCACGGATGCGCAGCGGGGTATCGTCGATCGCGATTGGCTGCGGGGTCACAACGAGCGCGCCACCGACGCGCGAGACGGCAATGTTGAGGTCGAACCGCGCACGAAAGCTCATCGCCTCAAGCGGGCGCGGGACAGTCTTGTTCGGGCGGCGGCCAAGTGTCAGGTCGAGCTGCGTGCCGGGATTGAGGCTGTCGAGCGCGACGGCGCGACCAATCAGACCGGCCACGACGCCGGCTTCGTCACCGCCGACACCGGCGCGTTTCAGCACGTCGCGCAGGCCATCGCCGCTGCCGAGCGTCGCGCTGCGTTCCTCGATCGGGCGTTCGGGGACTTCGGCGAGCGGCTGGGCGAGATCATTGGCGCCCATGCGGTGGCCGGTCGTGGCACCCCAGGCGAGCGGCGCAATCGCCTGCGCGCGCGCATCGTCCCAATCAGCGCCCGCGAGCGGGGCAGGCGAGGCCCCGGCAATGGGACGAATGCCAGGCGCAAGCAGGCACGCGACCACAATCAGCGAGGTGCAGGTGGCAAGGCCGCGCCACCAATCGCGCGAGCCGATCCGCGCGCCGAGATCGGGGGTCCAATCGATGTCGGCGAGCCGGTCGTGCAGTGTGGCGAATTGTGGAGTGGTCTGGGCGCGCTCGACTCGGCCGAAAGTCAGCGCTGCTGCGCCGCCGCCTTGTTCCCCACTATAGTCGCTGCGTAGAAACACAGCCGCTCCCAAATGCTTCGGCGCGCGTTCCGCTGGTGCAACGCCCGGTGACGACGACTGTGGGCGCTGAATCCTAAAGTCAAATTAACCGGTCGGGTCGGGAACAAACTTTGCGGTGAGCCGTTGCAACGCGCCGACCAAAGGATTTGCACCGAGTCGGACGCTTTCGGGCCGAAAATTTATGGCCGTGGAGCGGTTGCATCGCGGCGGGTGGCGCGCGATCTTCGATCGATCATGACCGACTTCGCCCGCGCCCCGGTCACTGCTGTGCTTGGCCCGACCAACACCGGCAAGACGCACCTCGCGATCGAGCGTTTGTGCGGCCATTCGAGCGGGATGATTGGCTTTCCACTGCGGCTGCTCGCGCGCGAAGTTTATGACCGGGTGGTCAAGATCAAGGGGCCAAAGGAAGTCGCGCTCATCACCGGCGAGGAACGCATCGTGCCGCCCGGCGCGCGCTGGTTTCTGTGCACCGCCGAAAGCATGCCGCTCGACCGCGAGCTCGGCTTTGTCGCGCTCGACGAGGCGCAACTGGGCGCCGATCCCGAGCGTGGGCATGTCTTTACCGACCGGCTGCTGCGCGCGCGCGGTCGGGACGAGACAATGATTCTGGGCTCGGAAGCGCTCCGACCGATGGTCAAGGCGCTGGTGCCGGGGGTGGAGATCATCAACCGCCCGCGCTTTTCGACGCTGTCCTACGCAGGTGCGCGCAAAATTTCGCGGCTCCCCAAACGCTCGGTGATTGTCGCCTTTTCGGCCGAGGAGGTTTATGCCGTCGCCGAAATGCTGCGGCGATTGCGCGGCGGCGCGGCGGTGGTGATGGGGGCGCTATCGCCCCGCACCCGCAACGCTCAGGTCGCGATGTTCCAGGCCGGCGAAGTCGATTATCTCGTCGCGACCGACGCGATCGGCATGGGCCTCAACATGGACGTCGCGCATGTCGCCTTCGCCAGCCTGCGCAAATTTGACGGGCACCGGCAGCGCCGCCTGACCGTCGCCGAAATGGCGCAGATTGCGGGGCGCGCCGGGCGCCACCAGCGTGATGGCACGTTCGGTGCGATCAGCGAGGAAGGGCCGGGGGCTTTCACGCCGGAGGAAGTCGAGGCGATCGAGCAGCATCATTTCCCGCCGCTCCAATCACTCTACTGGCGCGAAGGCGAACCCGATCTGTCGAGCATCGACGCGCTCATCGCCGATCTTGAGCAAAAACCCTTCGCCGATGTGTTGCGGGCGGCGCCGCAGGCGATCGACCTCGCGGTGCTCAAACGGCTCGCCGAGGAGGATTGGGTGCGCGCACGTGTGCGCGGGCCACGCGGGGTTGCTCGGCTATGGGCGGCATGCGGGCTGCCCGACTTCCGCAAGCTCGGGCTCGATCCGCACCAGCGCTTCGTGGCAAAGCTGTTCGGCTATCTATCGGAAGGGCAGGGGCATATTCCGCACGACTGGTTCGCTGCCGAACTCGCGCGCCTCGATACGGTCACCGGCGATGTCGAGACGATTGCGGGGCGGATCGCGGCCGTGCGGAGCTGGGCCTATATCGCGCATCGCCCCGACTGGCTCGCCGACCCGCTGCACTGGGCCGAGCGCACGCGCGGGGTCGAGGAACGGCTGTCGGACGCGCTGCACGCGAGTCTGCGCCAGCGCTTCGTCGACACGCGTACGACGATGCTGATGCGCCAGATTGGTGCTGACGCCGGGGCCTTGCCGCTCACAATTGGGCCGCAGGGGGAGGTCATGGTCGATGACCATATCCTCGGCAAGCTCGATGGTTTTCGCTTCGTCGTTGCCGCCGATGCGCGCGCCGCCGACAAGCGCCTGCTGCTGGCGGCTGCCGAAAAGCGGCTCGGGGCCGAGCGCGCGCGGCGTGCGGCGGCCCTGGTCGCGGCGGACGACAAGGCATTCGCGCTGGTCGACGCGGTCGGCGCGGCGCCCGCGCTGGCCTGGGCGGGCCTGAGTGTGGCGACGCTGCGCCCCGGTCCGGCGCTCACCCGCCCGCGCATCGATCTCGACCGCGCGCTCGACTGCCTCGACAAGGAAGTGCGGGACCGGATCCGCCAGCGGCTGGCGGACTGGGTCGCAGCCCAACTCGAACGCCATGCGCCGCCGCTCGCGCGGATCGAGGCCATTGCGCGCGACGCGACTGCGTCAGCGGCGTTGCGGGTAATCGCCGCGACGCTCGATGCCGGCGCCGGCTTTGCCGCGCGTGCGCCGATCGGCGACAGCGTCGACCCGCTCACGACTGATGATCGCCAGCGGTTGCGGCGCGCCGGGGTGACGATCGGCGCGCTCGATCTGTACGCTGGCGCCTTGCTCAAGCCGCAGGCGGCGCGCTGGCGCCACGCTTTGCTGGCCGCGCGCCGCGATCAGCCGCTGGCGGCGGCGCCTCCACCCGGCGCGACCGTTCTTCCACGCGGCCAGCCGCTGGCGAGCGGCTTTCGCGATATTGGCGCGCAGTCAGTGCGGCTTGATCTGGTCGAGCGGATCGCGCGCGCGGCGCATGACGCGCGCAAAGGCGCCAAGCCCTTCGCGCCCGACCCGGCGCTCGCCACCTCGATCGGGATTACCCCGGCAACGCTGGCGAAGCTGATGACGCAGCTCGGCTTTCGCACGGCGCCCGCGCAGGAGGGCGCGCCGCGCTGGCTGTGGCGCGGGCGTCCGGCGCGGGTGAAAGCGGTCGCCGCCCCGCCACGCGGCGCCTTTGCGGGCCTCGCTGACTTGATGGTCCGGCAGGGCTGACATGCCGGGGATGCCGGAGACCGCGACGATGCGGCTCGACCTGTTCCTCTGGTATGCGCGCCTGGCCAAGTCGCGCAGCATCGCTGCGGACCTCACCCGCAGCGGCACGATGCGCCTCGACGGTCGCCGGGTCGAGCGCGCGCATGCGCCGGTGCGAGTCGGCTCGGTGCTTGCCTTTGCGCAAGGGCCGCTCATCCGGATCATCCGCGTCGTGGCGCTGCCGCAGCGGCGCGGCCCCGCCGTTGAAGCGGCCGGGCTCTATATCGACCTAAGCCCAGTTGACGGACCCCAAAGCGCGCAATAGCAGTGAGGCGAAGAGCATCAGGGGAGTTTATCGCGCATGACCTACGTCGTCACCGACGCCTGCATCCGTTGCAAATATATGGATTGCGTCGAGGTCTGCCCGGTCGATTGCTTTTATGAGGGCGAGAATATGCTCGTCATCAACCCCAATGAATGCATCGATTGCGGCGTGTGCGAGCCCGAATGCCCCGCCGAAGCGATTCTGCCCGATACCGAGAACGGCCAGGAAAAATGGCTCGAACTCAACGCAACTTTCTCAGGCCAATGGCCGAATGTCACGCGCAAGCGCGAAGCGCCCGCCGATGCCGATGAGCACAAGGGCGAATCGGGCAAGTTCGACAAATATTTCACCGAAAATCCGGGCCAGGGCGACTGATCGACGCGACCGTTAGCGCGGTCGCAGCCGCCCATACCGCGATTTTGTGCCAAAAAAGGTCGGCCCGATACGCTGTAGCGCGTCGGGTGGCGCGCTTTATGCCACAAGTTGCTGGTAATTTTATTACGACTATGTTAAACAGGCTCGGACGGAAGCGATTCACACCCGCTTGCCGCGTGGAGACCTGCACACCCTCTCATCCCCGATCGCCCTGACCGTCCGTCATCGCATGGCCGGAAGCAGGCGCGCATATCGGGAAATGACCACAGAAAGGCTTTCAAGAATGGCTGCCAAGGCGCTGTCCTTCGACGTCGGCGATTATGTCGTTTATCCCAAGCACGGTGTTGGCCGTGTCATCGAGCTCCAACGCCAGGAAATTGCGGGGATGCAGCTCGAACTCTATGTCCTGCGGTTCGAAAAGGAACGCATGACGCTGCGGGTCCCGACCAACAAGGCCGAAAGCGTCGGCATGCGCAAGCTGTCGAGCGACAAGACGCTGCGCGAAGCACTCGATACGCTGACCGGCAAGCCGCGCGTCAAGCGCACCATGTGGTCGCGCCGCGCGCAGGAATATGAAGCCAAGATCAATTCGGGCGACCTTGTGTCGATCGCCGAAGTGGTCCGCGACCTGTTCCGCGCTGACGACCAGCCCGAGCAAAGCTATTCGGAACGCCAGATCTTCGAAGCCGCCACCAGCCGCCTCGCGCGCGAACTGGCGGCGATGGAGCAGGTCGATGAGCCGACCGCGCAGGAAAAGATCCTCGAGATCCTGCGCAAGGCTGCCGCGATCCATAACAAGGACAAGGAACTCGCTTAAGCGAAGCCCTTGTTGACGAAAATCGGGGCGGTGCCACTTGCGTGGCGCCGCCCTTTTCGTCCCGATAGCAGCACGATTTGCGCTATCCTCGAATGTGTGTTATAAGTCCAATACACTTTGGGAGAGACTCGATGCGCGTAATCCTGCTGGCGATGATGATGCCGCTCGCTGCCTGTTCGGCTTCGGCGCGCGAAGGCGACAAGGATGTGGGCCCCGCCGCCAGCCGTAGCTTTGCCGTGCGTGACTTTACCGGCGTGGAACTGCGCGGGTCGGACGATGTCGACATCAAGATCGCCAACGAGTTCACCATCCGCGCCGAAGGGCCGCAGAAAGTCCTCGACCGGCTCGAGATCGAGCGTGTCGGCGATACGCTGCGGATCAGCCGCAAGCGTGACGGCACCTGGAGCTGGGGCAACAGCAAGAGCGCGCGCATCTTCATCACCATGCCGCGCATCGCGACGGCGCGCATCGCCGGGTCAGGCGACATGCGGATCGGGCGCGCCGAAGGGCCGCGCTTCGCGGCATCGTCGGCGGGGTCGGGCAGCATGACGATCGCGTCGCTCAACGCCCCTGACGTCGAAATGTCGGTCGCTGGATCGGGCGATATCGACGCGACCGGCCAGACCGATAATCTCGAAATCAACATCGCCGGATCAGGCGAAGTCAAGGCGCGCGGGCTGAAGGCCAAGTCCGCCAATGTCTCGATCGCCGGATCGGGGGCTGTCGTTGCTGACGTCGCTGGATCGGCGACCGTCTCGATCATGGGGTCGGGCGATGTCGATCTGGGGGCGGGCGCGACCTGCACCACGACCAAGGTTGGATCGGGCGACGTGCGGTGCGGCAAATGACTTGCGTCTAGGGCAGGCGGGATGCGACATCGTGCCGATGCTCGTTCGCGCCGTCGCCTTTACCCTGCTTGCCGTGTCGCTTGCCATGTCGCTTGCCACTGGCGCGCCCGCCGCCGAGCGCAGCTATAGCGTCACCAGCTTTGACCGCATCCGCATCGATGGCCCGTTCGACGTGCGGGTCAAGACCGGCAGCGCGCCGAGTGCGCAGGCCGAGGGCGACCCGGCGGCGCTCGACGGGCTGACGCTGACGGTCGAGGGGCAGACGCTGATCGTGCGGCGCCAGCAAGCGGCATCGGGCACGCGCGACCCGGCACCACGACTGCTGACGATCACGCTTGGCACGCCGGTGCTGCGCGGCGTCAACGTCAATGCCGGCGGGCGGCTGTCGGTCGACCGGATGGTGGCGCAACGGATCGACCTGTCGATCAACGGCGCGGGCACGCTGGGCGTGACGGGCGTGGAGGCCGATCAGCTCAACGCAACCGTCACGGGCGCAGGCACGATGACGCTTGCAGGCAAAGCCGGGCGCGCGCGCTATCTCATCACTGGCCCGGGCGGCTATGAAGCGACCAAGCTGATCGCCAACGACATCTTCGTCACTGCGACCGGCCCCGGCGAGGTGCGGGTTGCGGCGCGCTACACCGCCGATATCGTGTCGAGCGGACTCGGCACGGTCACCGTCGCGGGCACGCCTGCCTGCCGCGTCCGCGCGACCGGCGGCGGCGCGGTGGTCTGCTCACCGAAGCGTTAGAGCAGCGCCAGCGCCGCGAGATCGCGCGCCAGTCCGGCGGGCAGGGTCTCGCCGCTCTCGCCTACGCCAAGGTCGACCGGCGCATCACTCGCCTCCAGATAGCGCCAGCCCTGATGCGCGCGTTTCGGGATCGGCCGCACCGCGACCAGCGGCATGCCGAGCAGGATCGCGACCTTGCCTTCAAGCGCCTCGCCAAAGCCGATGATCGGCGACCGCGCGACGAGCTGGTGCTTCAGGATCCAGAACAGCGACCCAAGCCCCGCGATTTCGGCATGCCGCTTGGGCAGATAGCGCGTGGTCAGGAACAGCGGGCCTTCGGCGTCGCGCACCGCCAGCCGTTCAGCCAGATGATCGAGGCTTTGTGCGCCGAACGCGACTTTTGAGAGATGGAGCATGACCGCTGACTTGGCCCCGCGCGGCCCAGCGTCAAGTCACCCGACCAGCCCGGTCACCGTCGCCAGCCCCAGAAACGCAAAAAAGCCCATCGAATCGGTCGTCATCGTGACAAAAATCGACGACGCGACAGCAGGGTCCGCGCCCATCCGCTCGAGCGTGACGGGCACCATCACCCCCGCCAGACCGGCGATCACGATATTGGTGAGCATGGCGGCGGCAATCACCGCGCCAAGATGCGGGTTCTGGAACACAATCGTCACGCCAACGCCGATCACCACCGCAATCGTCGCGCCATTGAGCACCGCGACGCGCAATTCGCGCACGATCGACCGCAAGGTATTCGACTGGGTGAGCTGATTGGTCGCGAGCGCGCGCACGGTCACGGCCATCGTCTGCGTCCCCGCATTGCCGCCAACGCCCGCGACGATCGGCATCAGCGTGGCGAGCGCGACCATCTTGGCGATCGTCCCCTCAAACAGCGCAATGATCGACGAGGCGAGAAGTGCCGTAAACAGGTTGGAAATCAGCCAGCGCACGCGCGCTTTGTAGCTGTCGATCACGGGCTCGTTGATGTCGCCATCGCCCGCGCCCGATAGCCGCAGGATATCCTCACCGGCTTCCTGGCTGATGATGTGGACGATGTCGTCGACGGTGATCATGCCGACCAGCCGCCCGGCGGTATCGACGACGGCGGCGGAGATTAGTGCATATTTCTGGAAGCGCAAAGCGACTTCCTCCTGGTCCATGTCGACCGGAATCAGCGTCTGTTCGCGCTGCATCACATCGCCGACGCTGACCGAGCGCGGGGTGCGCATGATCCAGCTCAGATGGCACGACCCGATCGGCTTGTGCGCCGGATCGACGACGAACACTTCCCAGAAATCGGTGGTCAGCTCGTCATTGCCGCGCAGATAATCGAGCACATCGCCGACGGTCCAATGCTCGGGCACCGCGATAAGCTCGCGCTGCATCAGGCGGCCGGCCGATTCCTCGGGGTAGGACAAAGCCTCTTCGATCGCCGCGCGATCATCGGGGTCGAGCGCGCGCAACACTTCGCGCTGGTCGGCGGCGTCCATGTCCTCGATGATCGCGACCGCGTCGTCGGTATCGAGTTCGGAGGCGATGTCGGCGACCTCGCTCGCGCTCAGCGAATCGATCAGGTCTTCGCGGACATAATCGTTCATCTCGGCGAAGACGTCGCCGTCGAGCAGATCGGTGATCGACTTGGCGAGTTGGGTGCGCGCCTCGGCGGGCAGCAGTTCGAACAGATCGGCGATGTCGGCGGGGTGCAGCGGCTCGACCAGCGCGCGCGCGCTTTCGGGGACGCCGTCATACACCGCGTCGAGCACCTTGCGCACGAATTCGGGCTTCAGCCGGTCGTCGGCGTCGAGCTGGTTGCTGTCGGGGCCCAGGGCCTCGCCCACGCTGCCGAGTTCGGTCTCGCTCATCACGCACCTCCCGTCAGAACGCCTGTTCGCGCCTTAGCGCGGCGGCACCGCAAAGCCAATCATTTGCCAGCGGGCAGCGGCTTGGCTAGGGCGCGCGTCGACACTGCAAAGGACACCCTGTTGATGACCGATTCCTTCTCCACGTTGGTGATGACGCTCGACGGCGGCGATGTGACGATCCGGCTGCGCCCCGATCTCGCGCCGGGCCATGTCGATCGGATCACCAGCCTCGCCAACGAAGGCTTTTACGACGGCGTCGTCTTCCACCGCGTGATTGCGGGCTTCATGGCGCAGGGCGGCGATCCAACCGGGCGCGGCACCGGCGGGTCGAAGCTGCCTAATCTGAAGGCCGAATTCAGCCGTGAGCCGCATGCGCGCGGCGTCTGCTCAATGGCGCGGACCAATGATCCGAACAGCGCCAACAGCCAATTCTTCATCTGCCTTGACGACGCGACGTTTCTCGACGGTCAGTATACGGTTTGGGGCGAAGTGATCGAAGGCATGGAACATGTCGACGCGCTGCCCAAGGGCGAGCCGCCGCGCGCGCCGGGCAAGATCGTCAGCGCACGGGCGTCCTGACCTCCGCGACGAGCCCCCGCCTAGCCAGCGGGGGCTTCCAGCGCGCCAATCAGCCATTCGTGGAACAGCTTGACCGGGCGCTGCATCAGCGCGCGCGGGCGGCAGACGAACCAATAGCTGTACGGGCTTTCGACACGGATATCGAACAGCCGCGCGAGCCGCGCGTCATGCGCATCTTCGAAATGGCTTTCGTGCATGAAGGCAACGCCTAACCCCTGCGCGGCGGCCTCAAGCATCAGCGCGCCCGAATCGAAATGATCGACCGCGAGCGGTTCGATCTCGCCGACGCCTGCCGCGAGGCACCACGCCGTGAAGGTGTCGGGCATGTCGCGGTGGACCAGGGCGGTCACTGTGCGGAGCTGCTTCGGCTCAGTGATCGGATCGGGGCCGTCGACCATGGCCTTGCTGCCGATCACCAAAATGCGGTTGCGGTCGAGGCGGCGGGCGTACAGCGCCGGCTCGACATCGCGCGCAAGTACGATGGCCGCGTCGAGCCCTTCGCCCAGCCGCGTGATGCCGTGCCCTGCCGTGTCGATGTCGAGGTGCAACTCGGGGTGGCGCGTCCGCAATTCGGGCAGGCGCGGGAACAGACGCTGCGACGCGAACAGCGGCAGCACGCCGAGCCGCAGCCGCTGGACATCGGTCGCGCTGGTCAGCGCTTCGACCGCATCGGCAAGCATATCGATGGCCGGGGCAATTTGCGCGATCAGCCGCTCGCCATCGGCATTGAGCGACATCGCCTGATGGCGCCGGTCGAACAAGGGCCGCCCGATGAAGCGTTCGAGCGCCTGCACGCGGCGGCTGAGCGCGGGGGCCGACAGCGCGAGCTCCTGCGCGGCGGCTTTGACTGATCCCAGCCGGGCAACCTGGACGACGGCCTCGATGGCGGTGAGTGGTGGCAGTCGGCGCATTCCCCCCCCTGTCCGTTGGTGCAGTGCGGCAGTGATGACACCGCTGCCATTGGATTATTTCACAAGGCTAGCAACGAATGCAATCAACGCAATCGCTGTTTGTCATTTCGCACTTGCGGAAGGCTATGCTGCACTGCACATAAGGGAGGCCTTTCAGGCATCCTCTCCTAAAAACTTTCATGAGCCGATCCCCAAGGGGGTCGGCTCCTTTTTTGTGCACGCGCAATTCCGGCGTGCGATGACTCGCACAACGCCGACGCGCATCCTATGTCGCTCGCCTGATGGCGCGACAAGGAAAAGACCGACATGGCCGATAGCGACTCTGCACTGCGCAAATTGCAGGTGGCCAATGCTCGCCCCGAAGATAGCGGGCGCGGCCTCGCGCATCTGCCGCGCGCACTGATGACCGCGCTTGGCCTCGCCGAAGGCGATGTCATCGAAATTATCGGCAAGCGCAGCACGCCCGCGCGGGCCGTCGCACCCTATGCCGAGGACGAAGGCCTCGAAATCGTCCGGATTGATGGGCTTCAGCGCGCCAATGCCGGGGTCGGCTCGGGCGAATTCGTCAGCGTGCGCAAGGCCGAATCAAAGCCCGCGACGCGCGTCGTCTTCGCCCCCGCGCAGCAAAATCTGCGGTTGCAGGGGTCGGCGGCGGCGCTCCAGCGCACCTTTCTGGGTCGCCCGCTGACGCAGGGCGATATCGTCGCCACCGCCGGGCAGCAGCGCGTCGACAATATGCCGCCGCAACTGCGCCAAATGCTCAACGCGCCCGCCTATGCGCTGCAGGAAGTGCGGCTGGCGGTAATCGCGACAGTGCCCAAGGGTGTCGTTCATATCGATCCGACGACCGAGATCGAGCTGCGCGCCGAATATGAAGAACCCAAGGAATCGCGCCGCGCCGATGTGACTTATGACGATATCGGCGGGATGGGGCCGACGATCGACCAGCTCCGCGAAATGGTCGAGCTGCCGCTGCGTTACCCCGAGCTGTTCCAGCGCTTGGGCGTCGATCCGCCCAAGGGCGTGCTGCTGCACGGGCCACCGGGAACGGGCAAGACCCGGCTCGCGCGCGCGGTGGCGAATGAAAGCGATGCCAATTTCTTCCTGATCAACGGCCCCGAAATCATGGGCGCGGCCTATGGCGAATCGGAAAAGCGGCTGCGCGATGTGTTCGATCAGGCGACCAAGGCGGCGCCGTCGATCGTCTTCATCGATGAAATCGATTCGATTGCGCCCAAGCGCGGCCAGGTGTCGGGCGAGGCCGAAAAGCGCCTCGTCGCGCAATTGCTGACCTTGATGGATGGCCTCGAATCGCGCGCGAATCTCGTCGTGATCGCCGCCACCAACCGGCCCGAAGCAATTGACGAAGCGCTCCGCCGTCCGGGCCGCTTCGACCGCGAGATCATCGTCGGCGTCCCCGATGAGCGCGGGCGGCGCGAGATTCTCGGCATCCATACGCGCGGCATGCCGCTTGGCGACCAAGTCGATCTCGATGAGCTGTCGCGGATGACCTATGGCTTCGTTGGCGCCGATCTGGCGGCGCTGACCCGCGAAGCCGCGATCGAAGCGGTGCGGCGGATCATGCCGCGCCTCAACCTGAGCGAAGGCACGATTCCGCCCGAAGTGCTCGACGATCTGTCGGTGACGCGCGAGGATTTCACCGGCGCGATCAAGCGCGTCCAGCCGTCGGCGATGCGCGAAGTGATGGTGCAGGCGCCGAGTGTGCGCTGGGACGACGTCGGTGGCCTCGACGACGCGCGCGAGAAATTACGCGAAGGCGTCGAACTGCCGCTCAAGGACCCCGATGCCTTCCGCCGCCTCGGCATCCGTCCGGCCAAGGGCTTCCTGCTCTACGGCCCGCCCGGCACTGGCAAGACCTTACTGGCCAAAGCGGTGGCGCGTGAGGCGCAGGCCAATTTCATCGCCACCAAATCATCCGACCTGCTCAGCAAATGGTATGGCGAAAGCGAGCAGCAGATCGCCAAGCTGTTCGCCCGCGCGCGCCAAGTCGCGCCGTGCGTGATTTTCATCGACGAACTCGATTCGCTGGTGCCCGCGCGCGGCGGCGGGATGGGTGAGCCGCAGGTCACCGAGCGTGTGGTCAACACGATCCTTGCCGAGATGGACGGGCTTGAGGAGCTGCAATCGGTGGTGGTGATCGGTGCCACCAATCGCCCGAACCTGATTGATCCGGCGCTGCTCCGTCCCGGGCGGTTCGACGAGCTCATCTATGTCTCGGTCCCCGACCGGGCTGGACGCGCGCGCATCCTGGGGATTCAGACCACCAAAATGCCGCTCGCCGACGATGTCGATCTCGACGATCTCGCCGCGCGCACCGATCATTATTCGGGCGCCGATCTGGAGGATCTGGTGCGCCGTGCGGGGCTTGCGGCTCTGCGCGAATCGCTCGACACGCCCAAAGTGACGCACGCGCATTTCGAAACCGCGCTGAAAGACTCACGCGCGTCGGTCACGCCCGAGATGGAGGCAGAATATGCGCAAATGGCATCGAAGCTGAAGCAACAGGCGGCGTCGCTTCAGCCGCTCGGCTTTATATCACCGGGTCAGCTTCGTCCTCGCTCGGCGCCGATCGAATAGGGCTACGGAGCGCGACCCAGGCATAGCCGAACATCAGCGCCAGCGCGGCAGCGGCGACCAGATAGGGGAAGGGCTTGTACATTTCGTACAGCCCGACCCCGATCGACGGCCCCAGCACAAACGAGGCGCCGTTGATCGATGTCACCTTGCCCGCGACCGAGCCTTGTCCACCCGGCCCCACCGCGAGCGACGATCCGGCGGTGAAACCGGGCCGGGTAAAGCCGAACCCCGCCGAGGCGAGCGCATAAGCGAGCGCGATGCCATAGAGCGAGGTCGCCATCCCGGTCAGCGTCGTGCCAATCGCGGCGGCTACCAGCCCGACCAGCACCAGCCGCCGGGGATCGAGATTGAGCAGCGGGATCAGCCCCCATTGCACCAACAGCGCCGCGCTCGCGCCGAGGATCAGCACCAATCCGGTCGGCTGCAGCGCCTCGACCGGCGCGAGATGGAGCCGGTCGATCACGAGGAAACCGATCGTCTGCCCGGTCATCGCCTGCGCATGCCCCATTACCAGCCCCGCGATCATCCAGCCCCGGATGCGCGGGTCGAAATAGCCGACCTTTTCGATGCCTTCTGCGGTGGCCGCCGTGATGCTCGCGCCGCTCGACTGGCCGCCGATCGACGGATAGGCGGTCGCCGCCCCATGCGCTGCGGCCATGCCACGATCGTCGGCGAGCATCCGGTAGACGGCGATCACCATTACCAGCCCGAACACCGCGCCGATAAAGGCCGGACCCGCCAAACCAACATGGACGCCACCGATGCTGCCCAGCACCAGATAGGGCGCGACCGCTGGCCCGAGGATCGTGCCCAAGCCAAAGGCCGAGCCGATCAGCGTCAGGGCCTTGGTGCGTTCGGCGCGGGTGGTGCGGCCCGCCACCAATGCCTGCACGGCGGGCGGCGCGGCTGAGCCAAACGTGCCATAGACCAACCGCCCGCCGATAAACGCGACAAAGGCGGCGGGACCGCTGATCCAGCCATTGATCCCGGCCATCAGGAAGATGCCGCAGAGCGTCAGCGAGACAACGAACCCGGCCATGCCGAGCAGGATCATCGCACGGCGCCCCTGTCGATCGGACCGGCTCGCCCAGATCGGCGCGGCGATCACCCACAGCAATGCCGAGACCGAGAATGCCGCCGCGACGCCGCTATCGGGCACCTTGAGGATGCGCCCAAGCGCGGGCAGCACCGATTGTAGCGCGGTATTCCCCGCCGCGATGGTCAGCATCACCATGAACAGCAGCGCGAAGTCGCGGTCGAAGCCGCCGGACCGGCTCATGCGCGCTGCCAGTCATAATCGCGCTCGACCTTGGCGACGACGAGGTCGTAGCGCGCATACCAGCGGTCGCGCCCCGCGTCGCGGATCAGCTTATGCTCGGGGTCGTCGCGCCACGCCTTGGCGGAGGCTTCGTCGGTCCAATAGCTGACGGTGATGCCAAGCCCGTCGGCACCCCGCGCGCTATGGAACCCGCAATAGCCGGGCTGAAGGGCAGCGCGCGCTTCCATTGCATCGGCAGCGGCGGCATAGCCTTCGGCGTCAGCATCGGTGCGTACCGACGTGAAAATCACCGCGATCTGCCCTTTGCGCGTCATGATCTCCGCTTAGGCGCTGCGGGCAGGGGCGCAAGTCCCTTTGCCCTCACCGCGGCGTGTGCGGTTGATTGAGAGGGCGCGCTATGATTGATCAGGCGGTCGAGCCCATCAGCTTTGGGTCAAGGAGAGCAATGATGATGAAGCGTCGCAACCTGCTTTTGATCCTCGCCCTCGCGGCGGGCGCCGGATCGGCGGCGCCGCCCGCCCAGCCCGACGGCGCACTCAAGCTCGAACGCGCGGTGCTGCTGATGCGGCACGGCGTCCGCCCGCCCACCAAGGCGCCGCCAATGCCGGCGGGCATTGCCGCTGATCCCTGGCCGAGCTGGTCAGTCAAGCCCGGCTATCTCACCCAAAATGGCGCGCGCGCGATTGAGGCGCTTGCCATGTCTGACCGCGCCGAATGGGTGAAGGCAGGGCTGCTGCCCGCCAGCGGCTGCGGCGCCAAGGGGCTGGTCCGGCTGATCGCCGACACCGATCAGCGCACGATCGCGACCGCCGATCATTATGGCGCCGGACTGCTGCCTGGATGCCCGGTCGCCAATGAACACCGGCCCGAAGGTGCCGAGGACCCGATCTTCTCGCCGATTGATCTGGGGGTGACGCCGGTCGATGCTGCCGCCGCCGACCGGGCGGTGCGCACCGCGATTGGCGGCGGCGGGCTGGCGGCCGTCGAGACGCGGATGAAGCCGCTGCTCACCCAGCTCGATACCATCTTGTGCGGCAAGCCCGCCCCGACGTGCGGCCTGTCGCGCTTGCCGAGCGGTTTCAGCACCAGCGCCAATGCGCGCCCCAAGCTCAGCGGCGCGCTCGATCGTGGCTCGACCGCGGCGCATATCCTGTTGCTCGAATATGCCGACGGCAAGCCTGCCAGCGAAATCGGCTGGGGCCGCGCGACGGCGACCGATATCGAGCGGCTCGGCGCGCTCCATGCGACCGAATTCGCGCTGCTCGCGCGCCCGCGCTATCTCGCCGCGCGCAACCTGTCGGGAATTGCGCCGCTGATGCTCGGCGCGCTGTTCGATCCGCGCGCTGACGCACCCCGCGTGACCATGCTGTCGGGGCACGACACCAATGTCGCCAATCTGGGCGGGCTGCTCGATCTGCACTGGCGCGTGCCCGGCTTTGCCACCGATGACCCGACCCCGGGCGGCGCGATCGTGCTGGAATTGCTGCGCGACGCCAGCGGCGCGCACTATGTCCGCGCGCGCTATCGCTCGCAAACGCTCGACCAGATCCGGCGCGGCGGGGCGGGCGCGGCGGTCAGCGTCACGCTGCCGCTGCCGGGGTGTAGCGCGCGCGGTGTCACTGGCCTGTGCACCCGCGCGGCGTTCGAGGCGCTGATGAAGGCGCGGCTCGCGAGCTGACGGCGGAATTCTTGACTCAGCGGGGCGTGCCGCCTAAGTGCACGCGCTTCCAGACAGACAAGGATGTGCGATGGCGCGCGTTACCGTCGAAGATTGCGTCGACAAGATTCCGAACCGTTTCGATCTCGTGCTGCTCGCGGCGCAGCGCGCGCGCCAGATTTCGGGCGGCGCCGAGCTGACGATCGATCGCGATCGCGACAAGAATCCCGTCGTTGCCTTGCGCGAAATCGCCGAGGAAACGGTGCGCCCGCCGCATCTCGAAGAATCGCTCGTCCAGAGCCTGCAGCGCGTGCAGGTCGATGATGACGATGCGCCGGACGAAGTCGGCTCGCTCTCGGCGTCGGCCGAAGCACTGCGGCTGACGGCTGCCGCCCCCCCGCGCAACCAGAATCTGGGCGCGGATTACGAAGGCTGAGGCCCAAGTCTAACGCGCAAGCGTTAGACGCGGAATCGCCGAAGCCCGGCCGACGGTCGCGCAGGCTCGTCCCTGCGCGTACCGATCGACGACGCGGCTTTGCCGCGGCACGCGTCCGCCGGCGGCTCTTGACTACAGACGTAAGCGATATAATCCCTGCGCCATCCTCCCGGAAAAGGACTCGCGAATGGGATTCCTGCGCACCCTGATGATCGCGCTCACCGCGCTCGCCATGGCGCCCCCCGCGCAAGCCGCCGATCTCAAGCTCAACATCGATGCCAGCGCTGCGCGCGCCGTCCTCGATGCGCTCGAAACGCCCGCCCTCGATCTTGAGCGCGCGCGGGCCATCGCACGGCTGCCCGGCAATCATGGCCTGATCCGCAAAGCCAAAAGCTATGGCCGCCCCGCCGACGATGAGAGCTTCGCCACCGCGCTGGTCGCCGCCGCGCGCAACGACGACAAGGCGCCCGATCCCGGCAGTTTCGCCTTCGGCCGCGTGCGCCCGCATATCGCGCAGTTGCGGCAGGTGCTCGCCGATCTCGAAAATCCAGCGACCGGGCTGATCGACGCGGCCAAGCGCCGGATCGCGCTCTACGCGCCACCGGGCCTCGACGCGGCGATCACCGGCTATTTCGTCGTGGGCGGCACCTCGGGCGGATTCGCGTTCGGCGATCCGCAATTCTTCCTCAATCTCGATTATTTCCCCGACGCCGTGCTCGCGACGACGATTTTGGAGCATGAGCTTTATCATGCGGTTCAGGGCGCGGCGGCACCCGGCAAGGCGGGCGTGGCGGCGATCAACCGCTGCGTCGCGCGGACAAAACAACCGGCGCATATCGACGACCTGTTCGGCTCGCTGATGATGGAGGGGACCGCGAGCGCGGTCGGCGACGTGCTCGCGCTCCCCAAAGACGCGACCGGCGCCGTCGCTGCCGAACGCAAGAAATTCGCGCGAAATGTCAGCATGATCAGCCGAAGCGTGACGTTGCTGGAATTGTCGACCCATGCGCTGGCGACGCATACTGTCGATTATGACAGCATCTATGACCTCGGCTTTTACGGCGACGAGATCCTTTATTCGCTTGGCTATGTGATGGCCAAGGCGATCGAGCGCGAGCGAGGGGCGGGGGCGATTGCCGCACTGATCCGCGATCCGACGGGCGTGCGCTTCGTGAACGTCTATCGCGGGCTGAAGGGCTATGGGAAATCCGCCGACGCACCGGCGTTGGGGGCAAAGACGATTGCGCTCGCGCAGCGGATGGCGGTTTGCGCGGTTAAGTGAGGGGAGGGGAGCGTCGCGGCAAAGCCGCGCCGTCGGTCGGGGCTTTGCCCCGCCGTCCGGGGCCGGTCCGCAACGCGGATTAGCTAAGCTAATCCACTGACCGGCCCTTGAACCCCTGCGCCACGACATACCATTCGCTCGAATCCTTGCGGCTTGCAGGCGGCTTGGCGTGTTTGACGGTGGCGAAGTTGCGCTTCAGTTCGGCGACCAGCTCGCTGTCGGCGCCGCCCGCCAGTACCTTGGCGACAAACGCACCGCCGGGCCGGAGCACATCATAGCAAAACGCCGCCGCGCACTCGACCAGCCCCATCGTGCGCAGATGATCGGTCTGCGGGTGGCCAACGGTGTTCGCTGCCATGTCCGACAGCACCAGATCGGCTGGCCCCGCGAGCGCTTCGATCAGCATTTCACTCGCACGCGCATCGTTGAAGTCGAACTGGAAAATCGTCACGCCCTCGATCGGGTCAACCGGCAGCAGGTCGATGCCGACAATCGCGGCGCCGGGCACTTGCTTGCGCACGACCTGGCTCCAGCCGCCCGGCGCGATGCCCAGATCGACGACGCGCTTCACCCCTTTCAGAAAGCCGAAGCGCTCGTCGAGCTCGATCAGCTTATAGGCGGCGCGGCTGCGATAGCCTTCGGCCTTGGCGCGCTTGACATAGGGGTCGTTGAGCTGGCGTTCGAGCCAGCGCGTCGATTGTGGCGATCGCCCGCGCGTCGTCCGGACGCGGGTGCGCCCGCCCGATCCGCCCCGGCTCATCGAACGCGGCTCATGCGTTAGGACCGTGCATCAGGCGGCGCAAAATGCCTTCGCGAATGCCGCGATCGGCGACACCGAGCCGCTCAGCCGGCCACAGATCGAGGATCGTCTCAAGGATCGCGCATCCCGCCACCACCAGATCGGCGCGCTCGGCACCGATGCACGGCAATTGGGCGCGCTCGGCAATCGACTTGCTCGCCAGATCGGCACTGATCGCGCGCATCGCGCTGGCCGGGACGATCAACCCGTCGACGGCGGCACGGTCGTAGCGATCGAGCGCGAGATGGACGCTCGCGAGCGTGGTCACCGTGCCCGACGTGCCGAGCAGACGCGGGCGCTTGATGCCGCGCGGCAGGCGATCGGCAAAGTGCGCCATGCTCTCGCCCACCAGCGCGCGCATCCGCGCATAGACCGCCGCGCGCCCCGCCGCGCCCTCGCCGGTCCCCGCGCTTTCGGTGAGCGAGACGACGCCCCACGGCGTGCTGTGCCAGTCGAGCACGGTCGGCACGCGCGTCGCCGTGTCGACCAGCACCAGCTCGGTCGATCCGCCGCCGATGTCGAACACGAGTGCGGGATCGTCGCCGGGTTCGAGCAGGATGTGGCAGCCGAGCACGGCCAGCCGTGCCTCCTCTTCGGCGGTGATGATGTCGAGCGCGATGCCCGTCTCGCGATAGGCGCGCTCGATAAAGGCCGCGCCGTTTGATGCACGGCGACACGCCTCAGTCGCGACCGAGCGCGCGAGCACGACATTGCGGCGGCGCAATTTGTCGGCGCAGATCGACAGCGCAGCGATCGTGCGGTCCATCGCCGCATCGCTCAACCGCCCGGTCGCCGCCAGCCCTTCGCCGAGCCGGACGATGCGCGAAAAGGCATCGACCACGGTGAACCCCGACGCTGCCGGGCGCGCGATCAGCAAGCGGCAGTTATTGGTGCCCAGGTCGAGCGCGGCATAATGACGGACGTCGGGCCAGCGTGCGCCGCCTGCCTGCGGAGACGTCGCCTTGGCGCGCCCCGCTTCACGCCCCCCTTCACGCCCTTTATCGCGCCCCGTCGGCGCCTGGGCGGAAAATTGCCCCATGCCGTTTCACCATAAGTGTTTCCGGCCCGAGGCTTTTGCCCCCTCCGGTGCTTGGGGCCAACGATACCGCAGTGCGGCGGGCGCGGCAAGCGCAGTGGGGGGCGCGAAAAATGGAGAGACGTCAATGCCCGCGTTGACAGCCGCAGGTCCCCCGCTTAAGCCGCGCCAGCGTTGCCCCGTCGTCTAAAGGTAAGACCACGGACTCTGACTCCGTTAATTGAGGTTCGAATCCTCACGGGGCATCCACGCTGTCGGCGCTGTTATGGCCGGACCGGCCATACGCCATTGACGGCAATGAAGAAACCCATCGCCAGATAGGGCTGGCGGTTCTCGTGCGCGCCACCACCGCCAGTGGCCGGGAAAGTCGTCATCGACGGGCCGCGGAACGCGACCGTCGGGCCGGCGTTCGGCGCAGCATAGGTGTTGAAATTGGCATCGGCGGTCGGCGGCGGATTATTGACCACACCGCGCGCGAGATAGGTGCCGGCTGGCGTCGTAATGGCATCGTCGGACCCCACGTACGCCCGCGTCTTCGCATTATGGCTGTGCGCTGCAAGTTCCGCCGTCGAAAGAGTGACTGCGTCGGCACCGACGCGCGCGCCCAACGCGCGCGGGGTCAGCCCGCTGCCCGTCCCGGTGCCCATCACTGCCGCGCCCGGCAGGGACGGGTTGGTGAGGTTGTTCAGGTTGGGCAGATTGAACGCGGTCCCGCTGCCGCCAAAGGTGTTGCCAATCACGGCATAGAGCGCCTGATACTGGCTGATCTGAACCGAGGCGCCGTTGCAGGCCATCCAGCCAGTCGGGGCGAAGTTAAAGGGAAAAAGGCGGATTTCACCAATGAAACTGTCCATATTATCCCCGCTTTACGGCCGAGCCGGAAAAAAGCCATTGAGGCTGATGATGTAGGTCAGCGCCATCGTCGACATCATATTCTCGTGCTGGGCCGACGCACCCGACTGGCCGACGGTTGCCGGTGCGAGCACGCGCTCGGCCGAAAAGACGCCGGCGGCGGCGAGATAATTGCTCGTCGGCGCGGTCGTCGCGGCGAGATTGACCGAATTGCCCGGCGTCGTTGTCGTTGCTGCCGTCGTCGTCGCGTTGATCAGATGGTTGTGCGCCGGCAGCTGGCTGGCGTTGAGCGAGACCTTTTCGGTGCCGCCGGTTTGACCGAGCGTGCGCGCCGTCAAACCCGTCCCCTGGCCTTGACCGATCGGCACGCGGCCGCGCAGGTCGGGCAGGCCGAAAGTGGTCGTGCCATTCCCGCCATAGGTCGTGCCGATCAGCGCATAAAGCGCCTGATAGTCGTTCACCGACAACAGGCGGCCGTCACAGATGGCCCAGTCCTGCGGGGCATAATTGCCCGCGAACAGGCGGATTTCTCCGATAAAAGGATCCATTCATTCCTCCTTGCGGGCGACCGGATGATGCATCTGACGCGAAGATCGTCGGCACCATGTCGCCGTCGGTTATTGGCGTGACGGGTACAGGCCTTGCGTGGCGATACAATAGTTCAACACCAGATACGGCTGCATATTGGGGTGCGCCGCGCCAGCGCCCGCGGTGTCGACCGTCGCCGCCGTGAGCTGCGCATCGACCGCGCCGGTGCCGTAGATTGGCCGTGGCCCGGGATAGGCGGTACTTTCACCCGCGACCGCCAGCATCATACCGGTCGCATTGAGCGCGGTCGCGGGCGCGTTGACCGCGTTCAGGACGTGGAGGTGCGGTGGAATGGTGGCGGGGGTCAGCGCGACCGTTTCTGCGCCACCGACTCCGCCCGACGCCATATTCGGCGCCTGTACCGCGACGCGACCGTTGAAATTGGGTAGCGCGAAAGTCGTCTTGCCATCACCGCCGAAGCGCGTGCCGATCAACGAATAAAGCGCGGCGTAACTTTGGATCGGGAGAACCGCGCCATTGCACAACGCCCAGCCTTGGGGCGCGTAAGCAAAGGGCAACAGCTTGATTTCGCCAATAAAGGGGTCGGACATGCGCTATCTCCCAAAGTCGACCTTCGACGAATATTTGTCGTCAAGCTATCATTGCGATTCCGAAATGGTCAACCGCCGGTTTTACCAAAGCGAACGGAAACTATTGAAATGATAGCCACGTCAATGCAGATGGCACGCAAGGCCGACAACGCAAGAGATTAGCGACATCAGCCATGCGCGATATAATCACCGGCCAAGCGACAGCAACGCGCTGAGTGGCGCTCCATTAACGCCACGGGACAGCGCTTAAGAACGCATGCACGTCCCGTCAAAACTGGCGTCGGGCCCGATCTGAGCCTTGTTCAGGCCAAGAATTTGTACGGTTGGCTTGGCCCACGGCGCGCGCGGCTGGACCTGATTAACCTGATTCTGCTGCTGCATTGCATTACCCCGAAGTCGTTGTCTGACGCAGCAGTTAACCCAAATCGACACCGCCGACAAGAATCTGTTACGCTAAACTTTGGTAGCAATTGCTCCGGATCGGATTGATCAGGGTCTTGGGGAGCCCTGCGTTGGCAAGGCCATCAACCCCGCGACCAGCCGTTCGTCATCCGCAGGGTCGATCGGCGCGTGATAGACGGTGCGCATCTTGGCAATTTCGGCGGCCCAGGTCTTGGCGTTTAGCTTCGGCTGGGTCGTGAGCATTTCGGCCGAGTGGCAGCCGGTGCAGTTTTGCGCGACCAATGCTGTAGCAGCGCCCACGGGGAGTGTCGTGCGATCCTCGGGCAGAGTGATCGATTTGCTGGCGAACGTGAAGCCCGGCGCCAGGGCAGGTTGCGCCGTGGGCGGCTCGCCGCAGCCCGACAGCAACAGCATAGCCAGCATTGCCCCCGTGCGCGTCATGACGCTTGCACCGTAATGGTTTCGATCGTCCCGCGCTGATAGCCGCTGGGGTTCCACACCGGGTCGCTCGTCTGCACCCGCCCGTCACTGGCGGTGCAGCGCACGCTCAGCGTCTGGCGTCCGGGCGACAGCGGCGGCGTGATCGCGGTCCAGCTGCGGAAGCTGTAGCGGCCATAATCGATGCCCAAGGTTGCCGGGCTCCACGGCCCGTCGTCGATGCGATAATCGACCCGCGCAACGCCCACCGCACCACCCATCGCCAAGCCGACCAGCGAGAAGGGCTGCCCCGCCTTGCAGGTCGCGCCGTCACGCAGGTTGGTGATGAAACTTCGCGGCACCATCGCGCCGATCGGGGTGCTGTCAAAATCCTTGGTGCCGGGCGCGACGCTCGCATGGGGCGCCGTCGGGATCTTATAGGCCTTGGCCATCCAGAAATTATCGTCGGGCGCGGTCAGCACGTCGATCCGGTCGAGCGCCTTGATCCAATAGGTTGAGAACCAGCCCGGCACGACAAGGCGGATCGGGAAGCCGTTGAGCATCGGCAGGGCTGCGCCGTTCATCGCAAAGGCAATCATCACCTCGCCGTCGCGCGCATGGTCGACGCTGAGCGACTTGGCGAACCACGGCGCGCCGTCGATTGGTGGGCGGTCGAGCCCCGACAGCCGAACCGCGACCGCACCCGGCTTCACCCCGGCGAGGTCGAGCACGTCCTTCAACCGCACGCCGGTCCAGCGCGCATTGCCCATCGCGCCGTGGCCCCATTGCGCGCCCGCAACGCGGGGGGTGAAAAACCCGCGCGAATTGCCCGAACATTGGTTGACGGCGGCAATTTCAACGCGGGGCAGCTTGAGCAACTCGCCCAGCGACAGCGCGCGCGGCGTCGCCACCGCACCGCCGATCCGCAAGCGAAATGCGGCGGTGTCGACCGACAGCGGAATGTCGGGATAATGCCAGCGAACATAGAAGCGATCATTCGGGGTAAAGACATGCTGGCCGAACACATCCCACGGCGTCTCGAGCAGCGGCGCGCGCGTCCGCTGGACGATCATCGCGCCCTTTTCGGGAAAGTCGCTGGCGATTGGCCGCGCGCCGTTGTCGAAGCCGAGTTGGGCGATTTGCTGCGCCCAGAGCGGCGCGGTGGCGGCGCCCACGCCGAGCGCGCCCAGTGCGGCCCGGCGCGACAGCTCAGCCATTGGCGGCGAGCGGCGCGAAGCGGGCGACTTGCCGCCCGACGAGCGCGAGCTGCTCGCCGACGGCAGGATCGCTCGATCCGCCTTCGTCGTCGAATTTGGTGACCTGCGTATTGATCGCCGCCGCAAAGGGCGTCGGCCAGCCGCGCAGGGCGTGGACGATCGAGCGCAATGCGGCGATCGTGCTGCCGGTCGCCTGCCAGCCATAGGCCGTCGCGATCAGGCCAACGGGCACGTCGGCGAGGTAAGGCCGCTCGTCGCGCGCGGTTTCTTCGAGCAGGTCGAGCGCGTTCTTGACGAGGCCCGACAGGCTGCCGTGATAGCCGGGGCTGGCGATGATCAGCGCTGACGCTTGCCGCACGGCATCGACAAAGTCGCGCTCGGCCTCGGTTCGATCGGTTGTCTTCGGATTATAGAGCGGCAATTGCGCCAGTGCATCGCCGCCGAACAGGCGCGTTTCGAACCCTTCGCGCGCGGCACTGTCGAGCGCCATGCGGAGCGCGCGTTCGGTCGAGGCGACGCCGCCGATCGATCCACCGATACCGACGACGAGCGGGCGGGGGGAAGGGTCCAAATCGCTCACGCCAAGGCTCCGTGGATCATCGAGTCCGCGATAGGCGAGCCCAGCCGCTTCGACAAGCACGGTGCTAGAGCAAGCCGTGGTCGATGTGCGGCAGCACGTGACGTGCCACCAGATCGGCCTCGGCGGCGTGCGGATAGCCCGACAGGATGAACGCTTCGATCCCCATCGCGCGGTAATCGTTGAGCTTGGCGAGCACCTGATCGGGATCGCCGACGATCGCCGCGCCACAGCCCGAGCGCGCGCGGCCAATGCCGGTCCAGAGCTGCGGCTCGGCATAGCCTTCGTCATCGGCACCTTCGCGCAAGGCCGCTTGCGCCGCGACGCCCGCCGAGGTCGAATCGAGCGATTTGGCGCGGATCGCGGCACCCTGCGCATCGTCGAGCTTCGACAACAGCCGCGCGGCGTAAGCGCGGGCTTCGCTTTCGCTTTCGCGCACGATCATGTGCGCGCGGTAGCCGAATTTGAGCGTGCGGCCGTATTTCGCCGCGCGCGCGCGCATGTCGGCGATGATCTCGGCAACGACCTCGCGCTTGTCGGGCCACATGAGGTAAACGTCGCAGCCCTTGGCGGCGGCTTCGCGCGCGTCTTCGGACAGGCCGCCGAAATAGAGCTGTGGCGCCTTGCCCGACAGCGTGCCGATGCGCGGCGGGTCGAGCTTCAACTTCCAGAACTCGCCGACATGATCGAGCGGCTCGCCGTTGAGCAAGGTCTTCAGGATATGCATTGCCTCGACTGTGCGCGCATAGCGCGGCGCCGAGGCGAGCGTCTCGCCGGGCAAGTCGGACGAAATGATATTCACTTTCAGCCGCCCGCCGAGCATCCGGTCGATCGTCGCAATCTGGCGCGCGAGCTGCGGCGGCCAGCTTTCGCCGACTCGCACTGCCATCAGCAGCGCGAGGCGGCGGAGCATCGGCGCAATCCCGGCGGCAAAGGCGGTCGTGTCTAGCCCAAGCGCATAGCCCGACGGCAGCAGGATATTGTCGAAACCGCCGGTTTCGGCCTGCATCACAATGTCGCGGCAATGCTCCCAGCTCGATTTGAGCATCGGATCGGGGACGCCCAGAAACTCATAATCGTCATCGCACAGCGCCGAGAACCAGCTGATTTCGCACGGTGGCAGGTCGGTCACGGCAGCCGCTCCCCACGCGACGCGACGAGCACGTCGTACCAGGACTGGCGCGTCCAGCGGCATTTGAACGCTTCAGGAATTTCGGCGATGCGCGCGGCGTTCTGCGTGCCGACGATCGGGATTGCCCGCGCCGGATGCGCCATGATCCAGCTATAGGCGGCGGCAGCGCGCGACACGCCTGCTTCCTGCGCCACCACATCGAGCGCCGCACAGACCGCGCGGGCGCGGTCATCCTGCGGATCGCCGATCCGCCCGCCGCCGAGCGGTGACCAGGCAAGCACCGCCATATCCTCGGCCATGGCGAGGTCGAACAACCCGCCCTCGATCGGCTCGATCGCGAGCGGTGAGACTTCGGGCTGGGTCGAGGCAAGCGGGATCGTCAGAAATGTCGCGAGCGCGCGGTGCTGCTCGATGCTGTGGTTCGACACGCCGATCGCGCGCACCTTGCCGCTCGACACCATGGCTTCGAGCGTCCGCGCGACTTCCTGCGGGTGCGCGAGGATATCGGGGCGGTGGATCTGGTAGAGATCGACATAATCAGTCTTCAGCCGCCGCAACGAAGCCTCGAGTGCGCCCATCACATAAGCGGCACTCGAATCATAGGGCACTGGCGGGGTGATCCCGCCCTTGGTCGCCAGCACCATCCGCGCGCGCAGCGAAGGGTCCGCCGCGAAAACATCGCCGAGCAAAGCCTCGGCATCGCCGAACCCGCCGCTGCCGTCGAAGCCATAAATATCGGCGGTATCGAACAGCGTCACCCCGGCGTCGAACACGGCGTCGATCAGCGCGCGCCCTTCAGCGGCGCTGCGACCGGCAAAGCGCCACATCCCCCAGGCAATCGGGCTGACGGCCAATCCGCTCTTGCCGAGGGGACGGGAATCGGGTGTAAGATCACTATAGGACATCGTTGTCATACATAGAGGCGCAGGCGTTGGTAGAGCAAGTGCGATATGGCCTGGTCGGCACCGGGATGATGGGTGTCGAGCATCTCAACAACCTCGCGATTACCCCCGGCGCGGTCGTGACGGCAATCGCCGACCCGGTCGAAAGCTCGCTCGGCTGGGCGCGCGCGGCGCTCGGCGCGCGTGCAGACGGCGTCGAGGCGTTCGACAGCGCGGTGGCACTCGCCGCATCGGGCCGGTGCGATGCGGTGATCGTCGCCAGCCCCAACCACACCCACCGCGACATACTCGTGCCCTTGTTCGACGCGGGGTTGCACATTTTGTGCGAAAAGCCGCTCGCGACGACGATCGAAGACGCGCGCTGGATCGTCGATCGGGCAGCGCAGACGCCGGGCATTTTCTGGACCGCGATGGAATATCGCTACATGCCGCCCGCCGCCGCGTTCATCGCCGATATTCATGGCGGTGCGATTGGCGCGCTGAAAATGCTGTCGATCCGCGAACACCGCTTTCCGTTTCTGGTCAAAGTCGGCGACTGGAACCGCTTTGCCGCCAACACCGGCGGGACGATGGTCGAAAAATGCTGCCATTTCTTCGATCTGATGCGGCTGATCACCGGCAGCGAACCGGTGCGCGTCTATTGCTCGGGCAGCATGGACGTGAACCACCTCGACGAAGATTATGACGGCCGCCGCCCCGACATCATCGACAACAGCTTTACCACCGTTGATTTCGCCAATGGCGTGCGGGCGATGCTCGATCTGTCGATGTTCGCCGATGGCGCCGAAAATCAGGAAGAGATTACCGCCGTCGGCGATGCCGCGCGGCTCGACGTTTTCATTCCCGAAGGCGCGATCACCCGCTCGCCCCGGGTCGGCTTCGGCAATCCCAAGCAGCCGAGCCGACGTGTCGTCGAGGTCGATCAGGCCGCGCTGGCGGCGGGCAGCCACCACGGTTCGACCTTCTATGAGCACCAGCGCTTCATCGCGGCGGTGCGCGGCGAAGGGCCGGTCGAGGTGTCCGCCCATGACGGATTGATGGCCGTCGCAATCGGCGCGGCGGCGGAGCTGAGCGCGCGGGAGCACCGCGTGGTCGACATGGGCGAAATGGGGATTTAGCGAGCAAGCAAGACTTGGCGGCGCCCAAAAAAGCATAATGCTGCACCGCCGACGAAATTCGATCAAATAAGTAAGAGGGAGGAATTGACATGACCAAGACAGTTTTGATGGCGGGGGTGGCGACGTTCGCCATACTGACCGCAACGCCCGCTTCCGCACAGACCAATCCAGCGAAGCCCGCCGATGCCGCTGCGCCGAAACAGGCGACGGATCCAGACGCCCCCCCTGAGGTGGTCGTCACCGCGCAAAAGCGCAGCGAGCGGCTGCAGGACGTGCCCGTCGCCGTCACTGTCGTCTCAGGCGATGCGCTCAACAGCCTCAGCCGGGCCAATCTCGAAAGCGCGCAATATCTGGTGCCGTCGTTCACCGTCCTCAAATCGGGAACGACGCTCAACCAATCGCTGTTCCTGCGCGGTGTCGGTACAGCGACGTTCTCGATCGCGGGCGAGCCATCGGTGTCGACCGTCGTCGATGGCGTTGTCTACAGCCGGTCTGGTGAAGCCTTTAGCGAACTCGTCGATATCGATCAGCTCGAAGTGCTGCGCGGCCCGCAGGGAACGCTGTTCGGCAAGAACGCGTCGGCAGGTGTCATCACGATCACGTCGAAGCGGCCGACCAGTACCTTTGGCGGCTATGGCGAAGCGGCCTATTTCACCGACAGCGAGTACCGCTTTCGCGGCGCGGTCAATGTGCCACTCGCGGAAGATATCCGCACGCGCCTGACGGGCTTTTATTCGACCTATGA